>JAJPKM010000021.1 GCA_021323735.1 Gammaproteobacteria bacterium | reverse complement strand
GAGCAGGGCTATAAATTAGGAGTCGATCATGCCCAAGTTGAAAACTAAGCGGGCTGCGGCGAAGCGTTTTCGCAAAACAGCGAATGGCTTCAAGCGCGGTCAGTCCCACCGTCGTCATATCCTGACGAAAAAACCCAGCAAGCGTAAGCGTCAGCTGCGCCGCGAGATGCAAGTGCACGAAACCGACGTGAACCGCATCAAGCAATTGTTGCCGCACGCCTAAAGTCAGGAGATAGAACATGGCACGAGTAAAACGCGGTGTCGTCGCAGGTCGGCGGCACAAGAAAATTCTGAAAAAGGCGAAGGGCTATTTCAACGCCCGCCGCAAAGTCTTCCGTACCGCCAAACAGGCGGTCATCAAGGCCGGTCAATATGCCTACCGTGGCCGGCGCGAGAAAAAGCGCGAGTACCGGGCATTGTGGATCACGCGTATCAATGCGGCATCCCGCCTCTGCGGCATGACGTATAGCACGCTCATCGACGGCCTGAACAAGGCGGGTCTTGCCATCGACCGCAAGGTGCTTGCGGACCTGGCGATGCACGACATGCCGGCCTTTACGGCAATCGCGGAAAAAGCCAAAGCCAGCCTAGCGGCGTAGTTGTGGGTGCAGCGGACCCCCTGTCGGCGCTCGTGAATCAGGCGCTCGCCGATGTGGATGCGTCGGCGGATTTGGCCGCGCTCGATGAGGTGCGCGTCAGGGTCTTGGGCAAGAAGGGGTTGCTCACCGAGCAGCTCAAGGGCTTAGGCGCGCTGGCGGCCTCCGAGAGGCCGGCTGCCGGCCAGCGCATCAATGAGGCCAAGACCGCCATTCATGCGGCGCTCGACATGCATCGCATTCGTCTCGAGCAGGCGGCCATGGAGAAGGAGCTTGCCCGGGGTGCGGTGGATGTGACGCTGCCGGGGCGCGGTCCGGATACGGGCAGCATGCATCCGGTCACGCGCACTCGCTTGAGAGTGGAGCAAATCTTCTCTCAAGCCGGCTTCAGCGTGGTGTCGGGGCCGGAGGTCGAGGATGACTTCCATAATTTCGAAGCGCTGAATATTCCGAAGAATCACCCGGCGCGCGCCATGCACGACACGTTCTATTTCCCCGACGGCAGGCTGCTGCGCACGCATACTTCGCCGGTACAGATTCGCACCATGCGCGCCACGCCGCCGCCCTTGGCCATCATCGCACCGGGGCGGGTGTATCGCATCGATTCGGACATGACGCATACGCCCATGTTCCATCAAGTCGAAGGCATGGTGATCGGCGAGAGCGTGAGCTTCGCCAATTTGAAGGCCATGCTGCACACCTTCGTCGAGCGCTTTTTCGAACGGCCGCTGGGGATGCGTCTGCGGCCCTCGTATTTTCCTTTCACCGAGCCTTCCGCCGAGGCCGATATCGAGTGCGTCTTCTGCGACGGCAAGGGATGCCGCGTTTGTAAACAGACCGGGTGGCTGGAGATATTGGGGTGCGGAATGATTCATCCGAACGTGTTGGAGGCGGCCGGGATCGACAGTGAACGCTGGCAGGGCTATGCCTTCGGCATGGGGATCGACCGCCTGGCGATGTTGCGCTATGGCGTCGATGATCTGCGGTTGTTCTTCGAAAACGACCTACGGTTCCTCAGGCAATTTCCGTAGGGCTGCCGACATGAAAGTCACCTATCGCTGGCTGCAGGAATTCACGCCGATCGGTGTATCGCCCGAGGAGCTGGCCGCGCAGCTCACCATGGCGGGCCTCGAGGTCGAGTCGCTCGAGCCGGTCGCCCCGCCGTTTTCCGGCGTGGTGGTCGGTGAGGTACTGGAAGCCGGCCGCCATCCGGATGCGGAGAAACTCTCGCTGTGCCAGGTCACCACCGACGGCAAGAACCGCCTGCAGATCGTCTGCGGTGCGAAAAATGTGCGCGCGGGCTTGAAGGTGGCCGTGGCCATGGTGGGTGCGCGTTTGCCCAAGAACGTGCTCATCGAGCGCGCCACGCTACGCGGCCAGGAATCTCGCGGGATGCTGTGCTCGGCGCGCGAGTTGGGTTTGGGCGAGGAGCACGACGGCATCATGGAGCTCGATCGCTCTTTGCCCCTGAATCAGGATCTGCGTGAAGCGCTGGACTTGGACGATCGCGTACTCGAGGTGAACGCGACCCCGAATCGCGGCGATTGCATGAGCGTCTTCGGCATCGCCCGTGACTACAACGCCGCTCGCCGGCAGCCGCCCATCCGCTACCCGCAAGCGGGCGTCGCACCCGGCCACGAGGGAGTCTTCCCGGTGTCGCTGGAATCGAGCGGATGCCCGGTGTTCGCCTCACGCATCATCCGTGGCGTGCGGCCGAATGCACAGTCTCCCGAATGGCTGCGCGAACGTCTGCGGCGCGTGGGTCTCAACAGCATTTCAGCCATTGTCGATGTCACCAACTACGTCATGAGCGAGTTGGGACAACCGATGCATGCGTACGATCTGGCCAAGCTGACCAACGGCATCACGGTGCGCGCCGCCGGAGCCCAGGAAGGCCTCACGCTGCTCGATGACAAGGAATACAAACTCGACCCGGATTTCCTGGTGATCGCCGACGGCCGCGGTGCGATCGGCCTGGCGGGCATCATGGGCGGGCGGGCCACCGCCATTTCCGATGCGACCACCGACGTGTTGTTGGAGGCGGCTCATTTCGTACCCGACGCCGTGTCCGGGCGCGCGCGTCGGCTCGGGCTGTTTACGGATGCCGCACAGCGCTTCGAGCGCGGCGTCGATCCTACGCTGCCGGCGATTGCCATCGAGCGGGCGACGGCACTGCTGATGGCTTGCGCCGGTGGGGTGCCGGGACCGGTGCAGGTGACGCGCAGCGCCGACGTGGCATCGCCCGAGGCACCCTGGGTGCCGCTGCGTCGTGACCGCTTGACGCGTCTTCTGGGCGCACCGGTTCCCGATGGGGAGGTGCAGGCGGTGTTGGGTGCGATCAGCGAGCAAGCCCAAACCACCGCCGAGGGCTGGCGCGTGCGCAGGCCTTCGCATCGCTTCGACATTCGCATCGAAGCGGATCTCATCGAAGAAGTTGCCCGGCTCCGGGGCTTTGACAGTATCGCGGAGATTCATGCGGTCGTGAGCCAGATTCCAGGCGCTGCCGCGGAAGGCCGTGTCCCGAATGAACGCCTCCTCGCGGCCATGGCGGATCGCGGCTATCGGGAAGTCATCAGCTACGCCTTTGTCGATCCCGTGCTGCAGCGGCAGCTGTTTCCGGAGGCGCCGACGCTGAAGCTGGCCAATCCGATCTCCGCCGAATTGAGCGAGATGCGCTGGTCATTGTGGCCGGGGCTCATCAACGCCTGCCGCGAGAACTTGCGCCGGCAGCAAACGCGGGTGCGCTTGTTCGAGATCGGCAGCAACTTCGTGACGCAAAATGGCGAGGCCGGTGGACTTAAGGAGATCGAGTCGCTGGCCGGTATTGCCACCGGCGCACGCTGGCCGCAGCAGTGGGGGAGTCAGAGTGAGTCCGCGGATTTCTACGACATCAAGGCCGATGTGCTGAGCGCGCTCGCCCTGACCGGGGATGCGTCGAGAATTCGATTCCAGGCAGATTCATTGCCGGCACTGCGTCCCGGACGCAGCGCGAGAATCTACCGCGACGGCGTTGCCATCGGTTGGATAGGAGAGCTGCATCCCCAAGTGGCGAAGGCCGTCGATTTGCCCGTCGCAGCATTTTTATTTGAGCTAGAAGTTAAAGCATCTTTTATCGCTAATGTACCGAAATTCAACAAGATATCCAGGTTTCCCAGCGTCCGCCGCGACCTGGCCATCGTGGTGGACGAGGGCGTCCCCCTCGCAGTTTTGCAGGAAAATGTTACTGTTAGCGCGTCAGGCCTATTGAGCGAGCTGCGGGTGTTCGATGTCTATCGTGGCCCCAGCATAGAATCTGGACGAAAAAGTATCGCTTTAGGCTTGATTTTACAGGACTCTTCACGCACTCTTACTGACGTCGATGCCGACGCCGTGGTGGCCGCAGTGGCTGCGCGGTTACGGGATGTATTGAGCGCCACAATAAGAGATCAATAAGCATGGCAGCCCTGACAA
Source organism: Gammaproteobacteria bacterium (assembly GCA_021323735.1). Taxonomy (GTDB): domain Bacteria; phylum Pseudomonadota; class Gammaproteobacteria; order Steroidobacterales; family Steroidobacteraceae; genus Bog-1198. The sequence goes on along the minus strand of JAJPKM010000021.1, from coordinate 274,037 downwards.
AGGCGGAAATGGCCGAGGCCCTGTTCGATCAGTTGGGGCTCAATAAGCGCGAGGCGCGCGAACTCGTGGACCTGTTCTTCGAGGAAATTCGTGCAGCGCTCTCCTCCGGCGAGCAGGTGAAGCTCTCTGGATTTGGCAATTTTGATTTGCGGGATAAGAATCGTCGTCCTGGGAGAAACCCTAAGACCGGCGAGGAAATTCCCATCAGCGCCCGTCGCGTTGTCACATTCCGTCCTGGTCAGAAACTGAAGGCGCGCGTCGAGGCATATGCTGGAACCAAGCAATAATAGCGAGCTGCCGCCGATCCCGGGGAAGCGCTATTTCACCATCGGCGAAGTGAGCGATCTGTGCGGCGTCAAGCCGCATGTGCTGCGCTACTGGGAACAGGAATTTCCACAGCTCAAGCCGGTCAAGCGTCGCGGCAACCGCCGCTACTACCAGCGCCAGGACGTGTTGATCATCAGGCAAATTCGCAGCCTGTTGTATGAGCAGGGGTTTACCATCGGCGGAGCCCGGAATCGGCTCACCGGCGACGATGCGCAAGTCGACCTGAATCAGAGCCAGCAGCTGATTCATCAGATGCGCTTGGAGCTCGAAGAGCTGATCAAGATTCTGCGCCGCTAGGCGGAGAGAAAATCGGCATCGGCGCAAGCGAGCCAAGATCTTAAAGCCCAATTGGGCTATCATTCACAACTCGGTCGGGGCGTGGCGCAGCCTGGTAGCGCACTTGCATGGGGTGCAAGGGGTCGCAAGTTCGAATCTTGTCGCCCCGACCAATTAAATCTGAAGAGTTACGAAGAATACGACCGTTATGACGGTACTTGTCCTTCGCGCCGCGCGTTATCGCGCGTCAAGCGTAACTCACTGAGAAGAACTCAGCTCACCCGGCGCGCAGAAAATGTTGCTGGAAACGCTGGAGCTGGAGAGCACTGTTTGGGGTGGGAGCGGACACATCACCGTACTGCTACTTGTCGAGGACTGGAATTCGACACCAAAGGGCTCTTAGTCAGTGCGGCACGGCCGCCGGGTCCGTGCCAGCTTTGTGGGCGAAATCCGCTAGCTACCCCGGTGCGAGCACACGTATCGAAAAACTGGCGCGAGCGCAGGCAAAGTAACCTGCGGCTTCCATACATGCTCGCCAGTGCGAGTGTCTTTCAATTCGTAGGTTTTGTACTCGCAATCGAGCGTGATTTCATTTGACGTAAGCGACCCAAGCTTCCCGCTGTTGTAGCTCAATCCGTTTTGCTTAAGGGCTGTATCGTGATCATCGAAAATGTATCTATGATCTCCGGTCGGGATGCCTCGCTTTGAATAGACCGACACAAAAGTTACCGAACACGCCTTTTGAGTTTGGTCGCATGAACTCCCGTTCTGATCGAACCACTGGAATTTGTCATCCTTATCGACGTATAACTCCGAGCCTATCGATCTGAGGTCCATCCCAGTGCCCTGAGGCGTCGGAGGATTCGACAGAGCTACATTTGTAGTCAGTACCGCGAGCGTTAAAAGCAGAGTGCGCATCGGCCTACTTGAAACTATGACGTATGCAGTTCGAATTTGATGCCGCATTCAGTCACAAGAGACAACACGGCCCTGGGTACGCGGATAAGCAATATGCGGCCATCGGCGCTAGTACCCTGCAAGGGCATTATTACGGGGCCTTTGTCGCCTTGACTCTTGTACCATTCAAATGCGCGGTCTTCGATTGCTCTCGCGTCACCGCTATCTACAACAGAAATGTTTACGGTTTCCATGGCTGATTGTAAGGCCGCGCACGCTCATGCTCCAAATGCGTACAGGAGAGTAGCGCAACCGAGGGTCTCCTAAGGTCACCGAAGGACCGCATACAGTATTCGACTCGTCCCACTACTGTATGGACGCGCCCGCGATGTGGTGCGGCGCCTCCGATGCTCGCAATGCGGCAAGCCCAAATGTACAGCCACAATACGGCCAGAAATGAAGCGCGAGGGCTAAAACCCCTGCGGCCAGGTCACTCCTTCACCAGCAGTCTTATGCACGCTCGCAAGCATCGTCACGATAGTGACGTTCATCAGGTCGGGTCGACCTAGGAACAGGAACCGCCGTCGGCAATCATGAGCGGTGGGGGCGTTCCACCCGGCGCGATTGCTGAGAAACGCAGCGACGCGTGTTGCCGGCGGCAATGGCATGTGAGCCTCGGCCCCCAAACCCGGTACCCCGGGTAGATGATGGCGCTGATTCCGGCCCGGGGCGGGGCACATTGCATCGCTATCACCGGGCATAGCAGGGGGTATGGATTTGGACTGCGTACACGTGCAAACTATCGCAATGGACAGCGCTCGTACCTACCGCCTCGTTTCGGCCATATGGGCAAGCCTCGCGGCACCGACGGCGCTATATGCTGCCCCTGAGCCGTACCCCTATATGCTGGCCACGGGTAGTGTGGCGCGAAGTTTCGCCGCCGCCGGCTTCTACCTGTCCTCCGCCTGGGCAGCGCAGATTAGTGACGCAACGCAGCCCTCCGTCTCCCCCGGGCAATAACCCGCCGACCTCGAAGGCTCCGCTAGCCTCTGTCGCGAATGCGGTGCATTCAGTGCTGGCGCAAACTCCACAAGGGATGATCCAGCAGCAACTGCAGGCGCAGATGCAGGCCGTAATGCAGATGCAAGCGCATGGGCCGTTTCCGCCTCCCGCTGCGATCAAGGAATACGAGTTGATCTTACCCGGTACCTTCGATCGCATCTTCAAGATGGCGGAGAAGGCGCAAAGCGATCAGGCCGACACGGTGCGGTTCGTCCAACATGCACAGAGACAGGATACGGCCCGCGTCCACTGGATGGCTCTGGCCATCTCGTTGGCGGCCATCGCGGGCGCGGTGTTCTGCGCATCCCTTCATGAGACTATTGTGGCCACCGCCTGCTTAGGGGTGCCTGTGTTTGCGGTGGCCAAGGCTTTCATCGATTCATTGAGAGCGCCCACCGCGGCTCAACAGGCACAACTCCAGCAACAGGCGCAGCAACAGCAGGCCGAGCAAATGCAAAAGATGCTTCAACAGCTCACGACCAAGGGACAGGCTGAAGGCGGCCCGCCTGCCTGAAACAAAAAAGGCCGCCCGAAAGCGGCCTGTGAGTGACGGGTTACGCCGGCCGGGCGGATCAGGCTGTGTTTTCCGACGCCGGCTGAGCAAGGTTGTTGATATCTTCACGAATCCCGTCAAGCATCTCAGCAATGCCGAGACATCCTTCGGTTGCTTAGGGGGGGGCAAAGGTCACAGCATCCGCATCAACGATCAATGGCACATTTGCATTATGTGGACAGCGCAAGGTCCGGCCAACGTTGAGATAGTTGACTACCACTGAAGGAGTGACTCTATGGCCAAGAAACTGAAGCCCATCCACCCCGGCGAGCAACTGCGCGAGGAGTTTATGGTTCCGCTCGGTCTTTCGAGCAATGCACTCGCTCGCGCGCTCGGCGTGACGCCCGCGAGGATCAATGAGATCGTGCGCGGCCGGCGCGGCATCAGCGCGGACACTGCGCTGCGCCTGGCGCGCTTCTTCGGCACCTCGCATCAGTTCTGGCTGAATCTTCAGGCCAACTACGATGTACAGTGCGTCGAAGACGCCGCGGGAGCCGTGATTGCGAAGATCAAACCGCGGGCGGCGGCCTAAAGACGTATGGACCGGAACTTGACGGCGGTGGCGACAAAACTTCGGATTTGCAGCAGTTGATCAGTCGGCGAGGGTGCCGCAGAGAGTGCCCGTGGTCGATTACGCCGCCAACGCCTTGAGCACGTGCACTGGATCTTTGCGGATCGCAGCGAGCAATGCTTTTGCTGGCCCGGTCGGCTCACGTCGACCCTGTTCCCAGTTGCGCAGTGTACCTACGTCCACATGCAGGAGCGCCGCGAACTTCGGCTGGCTCAATCCGAGTTTGGAGCGCATCTCTTTGATGCCAACCGCGTCGATATGGAACTCACGAGATGCAGCTCGCTCCCCACGAACGATCTCGTTCATCTGCGTCATGCTTTCCACGAGATCAGCAAGCAGTTTTTTGTTCATGTGGATTGTTCCCTCCATACAACCTTGCGCAGGCCGCCGGTATCCCGGATGACATCGCCGGCGTCGGGACATTGAGCCAGATACTGCTGCAACTCCGCGTTCAACTCATGGCTCAGCAGGTCATGCACCTGCTTGGTGAAGACGGGCGTTTCGATGAATACCATGTGACCCGATCATACGCCACTGACGTACGTACGTCAGTGGCTTACGGAGAGCTAGTTAAAGCGGCTCTGCGCACTCCAGTGGTCCACCCCGCGCCTATAGATTCCTCCGATGCGGTCCGATGCAGCTGCGCAATCTTCCGTACTGGCGCAGCTTGCTGTAAGCGCGTGACGGCACATCTTGTAGGCAAAAGACCGGCACATGCACGGGCACACTGATTTTCTCTGAAGTTAGCACTGTCGAACTCTCGACGGTAAATCGCGTGCGCGGTCACGACGGAAAATCGGTGCTGGCAACGCTACGCGCGCATCTGTATGTTATTGCCTTCGGTCCCAGGCACAACATCCACTGTTTTCCCATGAGCACATCCTACGTTCGAAGCGTTCGCATCTATCACAACAATCTTTGGGCCAGATACAAGGGCGTCATCTTTTCCAAAATTTTTGCCAACAGCGCTCGCTGCGGTGTGTCCACCGCGTTCATCCAAGTGGGGGAAACGTCAATCGATCGTAAGGGGCTGGGCGGTGCAGATCGCTCCTATCATCAGTATCCCTACAAGCTCATGTTTCCCCAGTCGTACGAAAAGATCCCGCCGTACAAGTTGATCACCTCGCTATCCGCGGATCTGATCAGAAACCCCAGCGACTTGGTGGTGTTGCCGGGCTATCACCTGCCGGAATATTGGGCGATGTTGCTCATATGTATTCTGCGGCGTCGCAAGCGCGCGGTGTTCTGCGATTCGACCGCCCTCGACCGTGAAAAGAGCCGGTGGAAGGAGAAAGCGAAGGCATTCTTTTTCCGGCGTTGCGATGGCTTTTTCTGCTACGGCACCCGGAGTAAGGAATACGTGGCGAGTTATGGGATTGACCCGCAGAAGATCTACGCCGGTTGTCAGGCGGCCGCGCTGGCGCATGACTACGATGCGGCGGCAATACGCGCGTATTACGCGAGCAAATCATTCAATGTCGCCGACTCCTTAAAATTCCTCTATGTCGGGCGATTGGCGGAGGAGAAAGGGCTGTTCGATCTGCTCGACGCATTTTGCCGCGTCCGCAAGCAGGAGCCTTCGGCCACGCTCGATCTGGTCGGCTCCGGTACGCTCGAGCAGGCGCTGCGGGAGCGGGCGCGACAGTTGAAGGTCGAGTCTGCGGTGGCATTTCTAGGCACCAAAACCCCCGAGGATATCGGGCGGTTGCTGATGAGCAGCGCCGCGATGATTCTGCCCAGCCGCAGGGAGCCCTGGGGGTTGGTGGTCAACGAAGCACTGAGCTTCGGTTGCCCGGTGGTCGTGAGCGACATATGCGGCTGCGTTCCAGAGCTCGTTCGTGACGGCATCACGGGCTACGCATTTCCGGCCGGCGATGTGGATGCGCTCACCAAAGCCATGATGGCAGCCTCTCTGCTCTCCAAGAACCGAGACGAAGTGGCCAATCGTTGCATGGACGTGATTGCAAAATTTACACCAGAACATGCCGCGGCGGAGATCTTGCGCGGTTGCGTTTCTATTTTGAACACACCACAATAAATTTATCGTAGCGGTTTGTTCCGCCCGATGCGGTCGCCCGGCAGATCGATGAGGGCCAAGCGATTGAATAATTCCAATACAACGCCGCGCCTGCGCACCACCTGTTGCGTCGTCTCGGTTGTTCAATGACGCGCCGTAGCATGCGCGCAACCACGCCATGAAGCGGGTTCTTACCTACGGCACTTTTGATCTTTTGCATGTGGGTCATATACGACTGCTCGAGCGCGCGCGAGCCTTGGGTGACTATTTGGTGGTGGGACTGTCGACGGACGAGTTCAATTTGGGGAAGGGTAAGAAGAGCGTTTTCAGTTACGCGGAACGATTCGCGATCTTGAGCGCCATCAGACACGTCGACAAAATTATTCCGGAGGACAATTGGGAGCAAAAACTGGACGATGTGCGGGGGAATGAAATTGGTGTCTTCGTCATGGGAGACGACTGGCAGGGCAAGTTCGATTTTCTCAAATCCCACTGTGAGGTGGCGTATCTGCCGCGCACGGCCGGCATCTCCACGACTTACATCAAGTACCTAATTGCCGAGCAATGAGTAAGGCCACCGACGTCATCAAAAGCAGCCTGCGGTTTTTTGCGGCCGGTGTGTTTTCGGCTTTCGACTATCTGGTTCTAAAGGATGATCGGATCGTGCTGGTCACCCAGCCGGACGGAGACGACCAAGGCGTTTCATTGTGCTTGGGGCTGGCAAAATCCAGATGGGAGGGCAAGATCTATTGGCTGGTGCATCAGGACCCGGCACCGTTCGGCGCCTGGCAACGGCGGCGAGGCTTGGGCGGCGTCGACATCTGCTTCCTGGATCTCTATTCGTTGCGGGGGATTTGGGCGTATTTCAGAGCCTATTACGTCTTCTATACGCATGGTGCCGTGTTCAACTATTCCCCACCGAAGCGCAAGCTGGTGGTCAACCTATGGCACGGCATGCCGATCAAGAAGATATGGCAGGGTGTCCCCGGTTCGGATGTGCCATTGTCGACCTATCTCATCAGCACCTCTGCGTTCTTCAGCAATGTGCTCATCAAAGCCAGCGGTTTCAGGCCCAGTCAGTTGCTCGTGACCGGGCTGCCGCGAAACGACTTCTTGACTGAGCCTCGCGCCGCTGCCGTCGACTATGCGGCCCGCCTGCGCGGGCAGGCGCAGCGCCTCATCCTTTTCATGCCGACATACCGCAGCTCGGCCAGCGGATTCATCACTCACGATGGAATCGAAACCAACACGGTGTTGGGGTTGAGCGAGACGGACGCGGGCCAGCTGCATGCCTGGCTGGAGAAGAATTGCTGCAAACTGCTCGTAAAGCCGCATCCCATGTCGATCAATGCCGGAAAGCCCTTTCAAGATGACGATCAGTGGTCGATGATCAGCGAGCCGATGCTCTTCGACATGGGTCTTGGACTGTACGAATTGTTGGCGCAGGTGGACCTACTGGTTACCGACGTGTCCTCCGTTTATGTCGATTTCTTGGTTACTCAGCGCCCGCAGATCCTGTATTTCCCGGATATGGAACGGTACGAGGAGACTCGGGGGCTGCTGTTGCATCCGCTCGAGGACTATTCCCCAGGACCCATCGCGCGTACCTTTGCCGAACTCCAGGGCCATCTCGACGTCTGGTTGTCGGGCGATGATGGCTGGCAGGCGCGGCGCCGGCAGCTGCGCGATCTCATGATACCCGCATCGACATTGCCGGCCGCGGAATCGCTGCTTGCGGCGCTCACCGTTCGTTCCCCCGTACGCGGACTGGCGGCTGGGGGCCGGATCCGCGTCAAGTAGCGCGAGTTCGCCTCAACACCAGGTTGCGCAGCACACCAAGTACCTCCTGGATCACCCGACGATCTGTCATGTAAACCAGTGCAGCAAAAATGCCGATCGCCGCCGCCGTGCGCAATGCGGAGAGAACCCCGGAGCGCAGGTCGGCGACCAGCAGTGGCCGCGCCTGGTTCAGCGCGATCACGGCCGCGGCGGGCAGCCAGAAGGGAATGAATGCCCGGCTTGCAAATGCGGCGATGTCACGAGGCCGGCCGCCTAGAATCCGAACCGCGAACGAGAAGTCGACCATGCCGCTGAACAAGCGCTGCAGCGCGACGGCAATCGCTGCACCCTGTAAGTCATCGATATGCGCACCGATCAAGGCAGCGAGCATCATGGTGCCCGAGTCCAGGACCAATAGGCCGGTTCGCAGTCTCCATTTGCCGAAGGAATCGAGGGTAACGGCGCCGATGGGTGACAGCATGCGCATCGGCAGCGTCAGCGCGAGGGCAATCGCGGTCAGAATCGCCATGTCCCACTTTCCGCGCCATACGAAATGCATCAGCCAGGGTGCAAAGCCGGCCACGCCGAGGCAGAGTATGCAGCATGCGAAATGAAGTACCGAGGTCGCTCTCAAGAAGGCGCGATTCAGCGCCGGCGGATCGTGCTTCATGGCAGTGAAGATCGGGAACAGCGTGCTGCCGATGCCTTGTGCCAGCAATTGCCCGATATTGGCCGTGAGCTGAAAGCCGAAATAGAAGTAGCCCAGAGATTCCGCGCTGATGGCGCGCCCCAGCACGAAATAGGCGCCCTGTTGAGCAAGGCCGGTAAGAAAGGCCGTGACGATCAGCCATTTGACCTGCCCCAGAATGATGAGGAAGCTCGGCAAAGACAAGCGAAACGAGGCGCTCAAGGTGGGGGTAATGCGCCGATTGAGAAAGTATCTTAAGGTGGTCGAGGCGACCAGCCCTAGGCCGATGCTGTAGTACCTCGCACCCAAATATGCTGAAGCCAGAACGACGACGACGTTCATCACGGCCACATGAAAATCGATCATGCAAAGTTCGCGAAAGCGCAGATCGATGCTCAAGCGCGCGAACTGGATCGAGATCAGCGATGTAAAGGGGACCGACAGGGCGGAGAGGCCGATGACGTATACCAGTTCCGAATTGCGATAGAACTGGCCGAAGGCCGCCCCAAGTGCGACCAGCACGCAGGCGCCGATGAGGCCCACATACAGCGAGAAATCGGTATAGTCCTGGACCAGCGAATGGTACTGCTCTTGCTTCTGAATGAGCACTTTGGACGCGCCGGCGTTTTGCAGCCCGGCGACAAAGGCGAGCGCGACGGAAACCACGGCGAAAATGCCGTAGTCCCGCGCATCCAGGATGAATCCCAGGACGATTTGCATGGCGAACAATGTCGCCCTGGTGAACAGCACGGAAATCGACATCCATACCATTCCCGAGGTTGCCGATGCGCTGAAGGATTTTGCCTTGATCACTGTGTTTGCAAAGACGCCGCGTATCCCGCCAAGAGGCCTTTTGCTTTTTTCACCAAACGTCGGGGCATCCACTTGAAATCATAACGTTCTGAAAAGGACAACCGCAGCAGATCCGCCTCTTTCTCATACCAAGCGGAGTAGGGATGGCCACCCCTGAAGAACCATGGTTTGCGCGAACCTGTCGCGTGAAGCACCATGGTATCGGCAGGTATCGGGTGACCTTCGAAGCGACCCAGGGTGAAATTCCACTTGCCGGGCAGATAGTGCGTGCGGTCATGGAAAGCGATATTGATCGCGTCCTGGTCGAGAAACAGCGCGGTCCCGGCGATTTCCGCCACCTTCTCGCGCGCCGTTCGCAGGGTTGTCACGAGTGCCTTGCGGTCGGTGGCATCGAATGCCAGTAACCCGGAATTCAAGTAGCGCGTCATGTGCGGCGGTAAAGCGCTGCGCGAAGAGGCCGTCATGACATCTTCGACCGCATGCAGCAAGGCAGGTGGGGATAGGTCTTGTGCTATCGAGAAGATGTCGCCGAGAACGATCATGTCGAGATCGAGATGGATGGCGTAGTCGCACGGCTCGGCAACAAGCTCGAAGTAATAGAGCCGGAACAGGATTTCCGGGATGAAGTGTGCCTTGAACTCGAAGGCCTCGCACTGCTCTAGAATCACCGGCGGCACGATGATCCGGCGCAAGATGATCCGCTCGCCATATTCGCTCTTGAGTCGGCTGATGACCTTGTTGGCAGCTGGCTGATATTGCCGGCGCATCAGAATATCGACGGCCACGGGGCGCGACGCATGGCGCGCCAAGGAGCTCAATAGGGTAAGGCATCCGAACGCGTAGCTTGGCTCAAACACCACGAAAATCCGGACAACGGGGCTAGGCTGCATTGACGGAGAAAAACGCGGTTATTCGCTTGTGCATGTCATTCGCCAGTGCGTGGACGTAGGGATCGTGCATCATGCTGATGTGGGTTCCCACGACCTCGACGACTTCAGCTTGTGGCGCGAATTTTTGCCAAATGCGGCCAATCTGCGGCAGGTACAGCAGCGGCTTTACGGTTGCCTCGTAGACGATGACGCTGCCTGAATAGCTTTTCGGCCGGTAGTCGAACAAAGCCTGGAACAAGCGATTGACAAACGATCTATGCACCGGTGGATAGCGTGAGACATCCATGATCCCTTCTATGGCGTAGCCGCCCCCCAGTTTCTGCCCCCGCTTCAGCCCGATTGCTCGCTTGCCGATGGCTGTTGCGTTGTTGCTGATGCTCCAAATTAACGAGCGAAGCGTTCGACTCCTCATCAGGTCTCCATGCGCGAACCAACCTCGCACGTTGCGGGCAAGTTCAAACCAGTAGCGCAGCTTCCAGCGGGACAGTGCGACACCGGTGTTTTCCGGTACGCCATCGATCATGAGAAGCGGTCCGACTTCGCGGCCGAGCTCGCGCAATTTGTCGGCCATGGCCAGCGCGATAACCGCCCCAACGCAGTATCCGCCCAACAACAGAGGGCCTTCGGGCTGGAATTTGTGCAAAGCAACGGCGTAATGCTCCGCCAGCGATTGCACGGAGGTGCCAAATTCGATATCAGGCATCCGCTTGGGCGGTGCTTGGATTCCATAGAAGCGAATCGTCGGCTCGAGCAGTCGCGCCAAGTCCAGGAAATCGGTACCCGCGACTCCTGAGGCTGAGTGGACGCAATAAAAGGCGGGGCGCGGTGCGTCCGTCGCAAGAGCGCAATCGTTGATCGGCACGATGGTGCGCTCGGAATTGCGCGAGGCGTGTGCGAATAGAGCGTTGGTGTTGCGAGGCAAGGCGGTACTCAAGGGTGCGCTCATGAGCGGCCTCGCGCCGGCGGTTGAGAACTCTCGAAGAGGCGACCGTGGTCGAGGCTCGAGCCTGACATATTTTATTATAGACATATTTCTGCCGTACGCAGTTTGGAACGTCGCTCCTTTGCGCTCCCTTGAACTCCGGTTTACTCATCCATTGTTGACCTGCCATTTATACCCGGCGAATTTCGAAAGGGGCGCGCCAGATGCTGTAGGACGATTTGAAGCACTGAGTGCGGATTTTGCCGACACGCGCTCCCGCACCCCAATGATAGATTGCATTGCGATGGTCGTTGAAACCTCAATCAGGGTCGGGACTGCCGCCGCAAATTTTGTAGCGAACCCCATCGTTCCGGCATGGATCTTGGGTGGTAATCCGGTCGCGCGACTGGAATTGTTGTCAAGCAGTGCGGACGGAACGGCCAGCACTTACTACTGGGACTGTACCGCCGGTCGTTTCAACTGGTTTTATAGCTTCGACGAGACCCTGCACATCCTGGAGGGTTCGGTCACCCTTAAGTTTCCCTCGGGAGCCACTCGTCGCGTCGTGGCCGGCGATACTATCTTTTTCCCTGCGGGATCGCGCGCCGAATGGACCGTGGATAACTATGTCCGAAAATTGGCGTTCTGCCGTACGCCGGTTCCGGGTTATCTGACCTTCGCCCGGCAGCTGGTTCGCCGCGTCAGGCGCATGATCAGCGGTGACTCGGGCAAGGAAGGCACGGGCTTGCTCTGAACTACGGCGACGGCGAACAGCGAACAACGGCGACAGTGAACTGCAGCGATGGCGAAGTACGGCGACCAAGCGACCGGCGACCAGCGGCGAGCAGCCGAACAGCGACCTACACAGCAGCGCTTACAGCGAGCAGGTACCTGTTTTCGAGGCGCTTCCGCTCCAGTAGGTCAGATCCTGGACTCCGGACGGAAGACCGCCGGCGCCATAGATTTGCACACCAGCCTGGAATGAAAAGACGTCGGCGCCGCTTCGCGACAGCGTAAATACCGGCGTTCCGGCCTGAGATGGCACGCTGAAGGAAACCATGCCGGCGGGCGCGTTTTGAGTGTAAGTCTTTCCGCCGATGCTGATTTTCAGCACGCCGGGGCTGGTCAAGAAGGCCAGCAGTTCGATTTCGTTTTGCGCCGCACCGGTGGCGATGGTGTCGAGCTGGCTTTGTGCCGGCCCGGCCGCCGTGGTCGTTTCGCGGCGATAGAAGTAGTACAGGACGTCATGAGTGATTGGGGGCTGCTGGCCGGTGAGGAACCACGATGCGTAGTACCCGGTCAGATTGTAGTACCCGGTTCCGATGCTTCGGTTCAAGGTCGCATCGGTCACGGGTGATACTGCGCTGCTTTCCGAAAAGTCGTTCCAGGTCACGAGTTGGACCCAGTCGGCATCCCCTTGGATGGAACCGGTCCACGCATCTCGGAACGTCGCGCTGTTTCCCGCCTCCCAAAAGAGAAAATCCTTGGGCCGATATTGCTGGGGATCGACCGGCATCATGAAAATCTTGCCGTAAGTGCTATGCACGGTTTTCGGATCGCCCTCCATCGCAATCGCGGCCGCTACCGTGGCAGTTCCCCAGTTCGCAAAGCCATAGGAGATGGCGGCGTAGGCCGCGGGATTGGCAGGCCAGGCCAAAAATGTCGGTACGAAAGCGATGTGAATCCCTTGCGAGCTCAATGTGTTGATCACCGATGTCCACCAAGCGGGTGAATTCAGCCCGGCGTCAAACGCCGTGACGACGAGGCGTCCGTCGCTCAACCGATAGGCGGCTGGGCTTGCGGCCGCGGTCTCGATAACGGAGATCACGGCGCTACTGTTGGAGCCGAGTGTCGTAATGTCCGGCATAACGATGATTTTGAAGCGAGAGTCGACGGCGTGGGCCGCAGCCAGCATCGTCCGCAATGAACCGTTGGTCGCGGTGGCATCGGTCGCCGCCAGGACATCGAAGGTGAAACCGGTGATGCCGCGCGCAATCGCGGCGCGTACTTCGGCCTCCATGTTGAGTTGCTGCCAACTCGTGCCGGTGCCAACGGCCACGCCCAAAGGTCTTTGGCGGAGGAAACCGCCTTGCTTTATCCATTTGTCCGATTCGCCGGTTTTGCTGAGATATTGCGTGTTGTAGTAGTCATTCGCGGACACGGCATTGTCGATCGATACCGGGAATGGGTGAAAGTAATGTGCGAAGACCTTTTTGGGCGCATTGAAAAAGGTGGCCGACGAAGGCATCGATAAGGGAAGGCAAGCGTCCCCCGCATTGATCGCCGTGGAAAAAACGACTGGTGACGGCGCCGGCGTAGGTGCCGGTGTGGGCGCGGGTGCCGGTGCGGGAGCAGGTGCGGGCGTCGGCGCCGGTGTGGGCGCAGGTGCCGGTGTGGGAGCAGGTGCGGGCGCCGCTGTCTGTGCGGCTGGCGATGCCGCCGCGGCTGCTGATGTATCGCTGCTGGAGTTACTGCTGGATCCGCAGCCGCTCATGGCAGAGACCACGATAAAAGCAAGCGGAGCAAATGCCGTCAACGCGCCCGACCGATATACCATGGCTACCTGTTCCTATCTCTTTGTGATTCACGCCGATTGCAGGTAGCCGCGCGTGAGTTCACAAAGACGGCAGCGGCCGTCCTCGGAAACCCCGCTATCTGCTCCTCACAGACCGGAAGCTTTGCGTCACCGGCTTGCGCCGGGTATGCCCTTGAACGAGCGCGAGTAGATCACGCGATATGCGATGGGGCATGCTGTCGTGGTGTGCAGACAGACGTAAAAATGCCGAGCTCGGAAATGTGATTCAGTACCGACGACTCACGGAGGGGCGGCGGCGCCGCGGCGGTGTGGAAAAATGGCGTTTTGACGCCTAAAAAGTCGATATTTTCCGTTCAGATTTCACCGATCAAATTCGGCGCCAGCAGTCGGCCGGCGGTCAATGCCAAAATTGATTCCATGTCAAGCAGAAATTGGCTTACCAACCGCCGGAAAAATGCCGCTCGATTTCTGCCGGCCGAATTGCAGTGATTGAGTTGCTTCGGCCGGATGTTTCCGCGACGGCAGGCGTGCAAGACCAGTGCACGGTCGTCGCCACATGGCGACCATCAATGCCGTATTGCGCAACGACAGTGAAGTGGCAACAGGGAAGGCAAAGACAGCGAGGGTCAAGACAGTGACGGGCCGAAGCGCGAGACCCAAAATGGCAGGACCGAGGTCGCGAAGTGCAGACGATCGAGGCGCGAAACTTGACGATGCGGGAACGTCAACATGAGTGAACGACATATGTCAGACCAGACCTTACGAATAGCAGGGCAGATGTCTGGCATCTTTGTTGCGGTGTGTCTGGCGAACTAGCCACTTCAACGATCCGAGTGCGGATCCAGAGGTGGCAATGCGAATACTCATCTACAGCGCGAACTTTGCGCCGGAGCCTACCGGCATCGGCAAGTATTCGGGCGAGATGGCCTGGTGGCTTGCTGAGCATGGACACGAAGTTCGAGTGGTGTGCGCGCCGCCTTACTATCCGGCGTGGCAGATAGATGAGAAGTATCGCTGGCCGCTTTTCCGGCGCGAACAATGGCGGGGTGTCGATGTATGGCGAACCCCGCTTTGGGTGCCTCGGGCGCCGAAGGGACTCACTCGAATATTGCACCTGCTGTCGTTTGCGATCAGTTCGTTCCCGGTGATGTTGTGGCAGATACTCTGGCGGCCCGACATGGTACTGACGGTGGCGCCGGCGTTCATGTGCGCACCTGCAGGGCTGCTGACTGCGTGGCTGTGCCGTGCCAAACGCTGGCTGCACTTGCAGGACTTCGAGGTGGATGTCGCGTTCAGCATGGGGCTGCTCCGGGGCAGGTTTCTGCGGCGAATCATATTGCGCATGGAAAGATCTCTGCTGAGGCGGTTCGATACCGTATCGACGATTTCGTGGCGAATGATCCAACATCTGCTGTCCAAGGGGGTGCTGGCCGGCAAGGCTCGATACTTCCCGAATTGGGTAGACCTTGCCCGAATCAAGCCCCCGAAGAATGGCGGCTTTCGTGCGCAGCTCGGTATCGCGCCGGACGTCATCGTGGTGTTGTTTTCGGGGACCTTGAGCGGCAAGCAGGGATTGATGGTGATACCCGAGGCGGCGAAGCTACTCGTATCGCGCAGGGACATCGTGTTCGTCGTTTGCGGCGACGGGGTCATGAAGCCGCAATTGGAGTCCGCGGCGGCGGGTTTGGCCAACGTGAGATTCATGCCGTTGCAGCCTTCCGGGCGGGTGTCGGACATGCTGGGGATGGCGGACATTCATCTGCTACCGCAAAGTCCTGACGCTTCAGATCTGGTACTTCCCTCGAAACTCTGCGGCATGCTGGCCAGCGGCCGGCCGGTGATCGCCACCTGTCGTTCGGAAACGGAAATCAGCGAGATTGTCTCGAGGTGCGGCTTGGTGGTGGCACCGGAAAACAGCGCGGAGCTTGCCCGTGCAATCACCAGGCTTGCGGACAACCCACCGGTCAGAGCGGCGCTGGGCCGGCGGGCGCGGAGATTCGCGGAAGAGAACTTCGAGCGCGAAGCCGTCTTGAACCATGTGTTTGCCGCGGGGGCCGAGGACGATGAGGCCGCGGCATCAAATGACGCGGTTGCATGAGGGGAGCCAAACATCAGGTCTTCAAACGAAACTGTGAAGTGCCCCTTTGAGCACTCTTTGATTAGGTTCGGCACAGTAAGAAGTAAGAATTTATGAGCGCAGCGCATGCAGCCATGGGTCCAAACCTCCCGCACTTAGAACGGGTTGGCCGCTGGATTAAGTTCCCGGCCATTTGCCTTCTCTGCAGCATTTGGTTCGGCGCAGCACCGGCGACTGCACAGCCGGAATATCTCTTGGCGCCGGGGGATATTTTGAAGATCAGCGTGTTCAAGAATCCCGATTTGAGCCTCGATGTCCGCGTATCGGAATCCGGATCCATAGGGTATCCGCTCATCGGTTCAGTGCCGGTCAAGGGCCTTACCCTGCCTGCCGCAGAGGGGAAGATTGCGCAAATGCTCAGAGATGGGGGTTTCGTCGTCAATCCGCAGGTAAATATATTGCTGACCGAGGGCTTCGGCAATTTGGTATCCGTGATCGGCGAGGTGAACAAGTCGGGCCGATACTCGGTCGATTCCGCAGGCGGTCATGTTTCGGGAATGCTGGCGGCGGCCGGAGGGGTCGCGCCGACCGGTGGGGAACTGGTGTCGGTTTCCGGTATGCGCAACGGCAAATCTTTTCGGCGCGACGTCGATATCGTCAAAATGTCCTCGACCGGAAACACGGCCGATGACATCGAGCTCTACGGCGGCGACACCGTTTATGTCAATCGCGCGCCCATGTTCTACATCTACGGGCAAGTACAGAAGCCCGGTCAGTACCGCCTGGAAAGGGGCATGACCGTGATTCAGGCGCTTGCGACGGGAGGCGGCGTCACGGGTAAGGGAACGCAGCGGGGCATCGTCCGGCACCGACGGGATGCCAATGGCAAGGTGAAGGAAGAGGGCGTTTCCATGGACGACGATGTCCAGGATAGGGACGTCATTTACGTGAAGGAAAGTTTGTTTTGATCGTTTCGAATGGGCAATGGTAGCCGAGATGGTAGCCGAGGCATCTTCCAAATGAGCTTCAGTCAATGAGCTTGAATCAATTCTTGGTGATACTGCGTGCCAGATGGCGGATCGCACTGGGCATCTTCCTCGCGGTGGTAGCCCTTATCAGCTTTGCCAGCCTCATTTGGCCAAGGCAGTACACGGCGACCGCTTCCATCGTCATCGACAGCAAATCCGATCCCGTGGCGGCCGCGGGCGGGGCGGCGGCGAACGGCCAGCCGCAGACTGCGTATGTCAACACGCAAGCCGACATAGTCGCCAGCTACCGAGTGGCGCAGCGAGTGGTGAGAATGCTGAAGTTGGACCAGCAACCCGAGGCGCGAAAACTATGGGCGAAAGGCCCGAACGACGACATCAGCGTCACGATTGCCAACTTCATTCTGCAGAAGAAGCTTGCCGTGGCACCGGCGCACGACAGCCCGACACATGCCAGCAACGTCATAGACATATCGGTGCAGTGGTCGGATCCGGTCACCGCCGCGGCGCTGGCGAACGGTTTCGCCCAATCTGCCATCGAGACGAATATCGAGTTGAAGGTGGAGCCCGCGAAACAGTATGCGAGCTGGTTCGATCAGCGTTCGCGCGCACTTCGGGCGGATTTGGCAGAGAAACAAAAACTGCTGTCGGATTTTCAAAGCAAGAATGGGATCATTGCGACGGATGAAAAACTCGACGTCGAGAATGCGCGCCTGGCGGAACTGTCCACTGAACTGGTCACCATCCAAGGGCTTAGGCAGGACAGCCAATCGCGCCAACGTCAGGTCGGTGCCGACATCAATTCCCTGCCCGAGGTACTGCAGAGCCCGGTAATCCAATCCCTCAAGGCCGCCCTGGCGCAGGCGGAGGCAAAGCGCCCGGACATCGCCGCCCGGCTGGGAAGGAATCATCCTGATTACCAGGCTGTGGAAGGTGAGATCAGCAATCTGCGCAGCCGTATCGCGCAAGAGAGCGCCAATATCGCGGCGTCGCTGGGCAGCACCACCCAGGTGAACGTGCGCCGCGAAAACGAAGTGCGGCAGGCATTGGAGGCACAGAAGAAGCGCGTTTTAGAACTGAAGTATCAACACGATCAGGCCGCGATCTTCCAAAGCGACGTCAACGCAGCGCAGCGCGATTTGGATGAGGTATCGCAGCGGCTGGCACAAAGCAATTTGGAAAGTCTGACGCAACAAACCAACGTGGTGCAATTGAGCACGGCATTCGTGCCCAAGAATCCTTCGAGCCCCAAGATCATCATCAATCTGATACTGGCGGTATTCTTGGGGGCGGTATTGGGAATCGGCGCGGCCGTCGCAACCGAGATGGGTGACCGCCGTGTGCGCGAAGATGAAGATATGGTGGAGGTGCTGGGCGTTCCCTTGCTGGGGAAAATCGGTTTCATCCAAGTCCCGATCAACGATGCGCGAGCTCCACAGGCCACCATCGGCCGGCTCGAACCATCGGTCCTTTGAATGGACGCGCCGGAATGCACGCGGTCGCAACGAAGAGCCAAACATGATCAATGAGAGTCAACAGTGAATAAAGTCGCCGACAGGCCCATCACACTCCGGGGTGCGCCACAGGATCGCGGTCGCACCATAGGCGCCATTCTCGTCGAGCAAGGCCGGCTCACGACGCACGATGTGGATGAGATTCAACGCTTCGCCAATACACAGGGCGTGAGATTCGGTGAAGCCGCAGTGCAAATGAAGCGCATCGCGGAACACGACATCGAATTGGCGCTTGCCCACCAATACAACTATCCAATCTTGGCGCGGGGCGGCCAAGGCGGGGTCGCCGACGATGTCATAGCGGCCCATCAACCGCAGAGCGAAGCGGTCGAGCCGTTACGCGCGCTGCGTAGCCAGTTGATCCTGCGTTGGTTCAACAACGCCACACGTAAAGTATTTGTCGTTACCAGCGCGGAACGCGGCGAGGGGCGCAGCTGGTTGGCCGCCAATTTGGCAACGATGTTCGCTCAGCTCGGCGAGCGGACGCTGCTGATCGACGCCGACATGCGGCATGCCCGCCAACATCGCTTGTTCAACATCGATAATTCGGTGGGGTTGTCCGCCCTTTTGACGGGCCGGGCGGGCAGGGAAATTGCGCGCCGCATTCATCCGCAACTGCGTTTGTACGTGTTGCCGGCGGGAATCATTCCGCCGAACCCTCAGGAATTGCTTGCGCGCCCGGTCTTCGACGTGATCTTGGATCACTTTGCCGCTCAATTCGGACTGGTGATCATAGATACGCCGGCCATATCGGAAACCGCCGATGCACAAATCCTCGCCGCGAATGCCGGCAGCGCGGTGATGGTGGCGCGCCGCAATCACACGCGGCAGGCAAGGCTGGCCGCGGCGGTGGAGATATTGACGGACACCGGCGTGAACGTCATCGGGAGTGTTCTCAATGAGCATTGAACGGTAGCCCCGTCTTGCGCAGGCATGCCGTGGCCGCCCCGGGTTTGCCAACGATGAAGAAGACGATAAAAACACCGATCGACATCTTGAGTCTGCGCGTGCCGCTCGCGCTGGCCATCGTGCTGATCGAAGTGGTATTCATCAATAGCCTGGCGTCGGCGGGCATGGAATTCATCCTCTCCAGCGTCGTGGTGACCGTGGCGCTGTTGATTCAGCTGCGATTCGGGATTCGCGAGGCCGCAGGCTCCCCGGCGGACATCGTCGTGTTCATTTTCAATTGGCTGTTTCTCGACCTGGCGCCCAAGGTTCAGTTGATGGATCTGCCGCAGCGCCTCATCAACACCTCCTCGGTTACCGTCGACGGAGTGGCTGTGACGAATCTGGTCTGCGCGCTCTTCATGGTGGCCTTTACGTTTCTCTACGGGCTCTTGAGCAGGCGCGGCGGCAATGCGTCGCCGACCGGACCGGCGGCATTCGACGCCGAACCGTATCACGCCGGCGACAGCGAGCAGGACGAGGCGCGGCCCGGGTTTACCGCGGTGGCAGTGGGACTGGCGCTCACTGTCTGCTTGGTTGTCGTGGCCGTGGCGGCCCCGCGCGCCTACGCGATGGTGGAAAACGCCGAGGCCGCGACTCCCGCGTCGCTGGTCATGCAGAGGTTTCTGTTGTTTCTTCCTTCAGCGACGCTTCTGATTCTGCTGAACGAAACGGTGCGCTCGGGGCGCAAGGTGCTATTCAGCCGTGTCTGTACGCTGCTCCTGCTGTTCGTCTTGGTGATGATCACGGAGAATCCATACACCGAGAAACGCAATGCCATCGGACCGGTATACATCGCGCTGTTGCTGGTGCTGTTCCAGAATTGGTTTTACACGGAAGGCAGGCGCCTGCTGCTGCTGGTGAGCGGCATGGTGCTGGTGTTCCCCGCGATCTCGATATTCACGCACAATCGCCAACAGACGTTGAGCGGCGTTTCATTGAGCCAATTCTCCGCGGAAATCGCCGATCACTATTTTTCCATCAACTATGATTCGTGGGCCAATATATATACGGCCGTCGAGATCGTGAAAGTCCACGGCATGCAGTGGGGCCATCAACTACTCGGTGCTCTGCTGTTCTTCGTGCCCAGCTCCATGTGGGGCGGGAAGCCGCTCGCCACGGGAATATTCCTGGCCCAATACTTGATCGCGAACTACAGCATGTGGTTCACGAATTTGTCGGCGCCCCTGGTGGCGGAAGGCTACTTGGACTTTGGGCCGGGAGGTGTCATCGCCTACGCGGCGGCGATGGCCTGGTTCGTGGTGCTCTTGAACCGGCTCGCCTTGCGGCGGGCGGGCTGGGTTGCATTTCCGATGGCCGTCTACGCCTCGGTGTTCTTGATGATTATATTGCGCGGCTCACTGATGATTGCCCTAGGGTTCGCCAGCGCGGCGTTCTTGGCATTCTGTTTCGCCGCGGTGCTGCTGTCCGCAAGATTCGGCGAGCGACGCCGGGTTGACCGAAGAATGGGCGCGCGCCCGACGATGGTGTCTTGATGCGCCGTGGTGCGCGCCATGTATGCGAGCAATGACATGCCAATGTATGCGCGCCGCGGCGAATTGCGGATGAGGCGCCGGGTGGCCTTCGTGGGGCCGCTACCGCCCCCCGTGAACGGCTTTTCCAGCGTGTGCGCGATGATGCTGGAGCGGCTCCGAACGAAAATTCCGGTGGATGTGTTCAATCGGGCGCCGAAATTGCACGCTCGATTGTGGGGTATCTTTCTGCAATTCCTCCATCCGGCCCGATATTTCGGCGTGTCCTTGAGACGGGACGGAGTCATTCTGTACCTGGCGCTGTCGGGCGGACGCGGCCAGTTCATCGATTTGATTTATGTGCTCATCGGCAAGCTGTTTAGGCAGCCGATTTTCGTTCACCATCATAGTTTCATTTATATCAATTCTCCGTCTTGGTTCAATCGCTGCTTTTTCGCGCTGACGCGCGATGCAACGCATATCGCGCTCAGTCCCAAGATGGGCCGTGCGCTGGTACGGGTGTACGGGCTGAAGTCGTCGGCGATCATCGTGTTGTCGAACGCGGCCTTCTACGAGGCAGACGAGGAAGCGTACGCGGCGGCCAATGATGGCGCGCCTCTGCAGTTGGGATTTTTGTCGAACATCAGCTTCGAGAAGGGCATCGTCGAGTTCTTCGGCATCTTGGAGAGGTTGACTCGAGCGGGCGTGCCTTATCAGGCGCATATCGCAGGCCCATTGGCACCCGATGCGCGCCAAACGTTCGATGAATTGCTCGGTGCGGCCGGCGATGTGGAGTACGTTGGGCCCGTTTACGGCGGACAGAAAGAGCGGTTTTATCGCCAGTTGGACGTGTTCGTATTCCCGACGAATTACGCCAATGAAGCTGAACCTCTGGTGATCTATGAGGCCATGCGCCAGGGGGTGCATGTCATCGCATGCGATCGGGGGGCCATCGCGGAGATGCTCAGCAACGGTGCCGGACTCGCCTTTGCCCGCGAACAGATGGTGGAGTCGGCCGCGGCGCACATCGCCAAACTCAATGATGACCGGCAAGCGCTGGCGGCGGCCAAACGCAATTCGATGCAACAGGCCCGGCGAGTACGTTACGCCGGCCAAGTGGCATTGGAGGATTTATTGGCTTGTATGCAGGGCATGCCTGAACCCGCGAGAACAATACCATGAAGAAATACGCTTGCCGGATTCCGTCCGCGTTGGTCATGGCGGCCGTGGCATCGACATCGATGGGCAGCGCCATCGAGTACAAGGATGCGCTGGATATCGCCGTTGCGCCGCCCGAGGAGCTCACGGAGGAACAGCGCACCAATCGGCTGGTCCTGTCCGTCGCCGATACTTATACTTACGACGACAATATATATCGGCTGCCGTCCGGCACCACCGATCTGACCACTCTCCCGGGTATAGGGCCCAATCCCAGCCGGCATGACTCGATCGAGAGCGTTACCGGCGGCCTCGACGGCACATGGCTCACGGGCGCCCGGCAAAGCGTCGACCTAAGCTTGCGCGTCGATGACAATCGATATTTTCGGGACAAGGATCTTGATAATGTGTCGACCAATGACCGGGTGGCTTGGAACTGGAGTCTCGGCAGCGCGCTGTCGGGCATGCTGGGCGCCGACTATTCCCGATTGCTCGGAGGATTCGTCAACGTACAGGTGTACTCCCGCGACGTCGTGAACCGGGCGGATTATTTCGGTTCCGTGCGGTATCAGGTGGGCCCGCGATGGGGGATATTCGGCGGCCTGCTCGGTACCACTTACTCGGTGTCGTCGCCGCAGGCCACCTTCAACAATTCGACCTCCAAGGGCGGCGAGATCGGTGCCGACTTCACTACGGAACTGAATCGCATAGGTGTGGACTACCGCTACAATGATTCGCGCGCTCCCAATAGTGCGTTGTTGAACGGCGTGGTATTCGATCCGGATTTTCGTGAGGAGAGGGCGCGAATCCTCTTCAGTCATGTGCTGTCGGAAAAGACGATTTTCGACGCCAGCGCCGGGTATTTGAAGCGCGAGTATCCGAGCGCGGCCATCGGCAGTTTTTCAGGCGAGGTGTGGCGTGCCGCACTGCAATGGCAACCGACCCCAAAAACCCAGCTGCTGGTGGGTGCATGGCAACAGCTCGCCGCGGACCTGACGTCGCAGACCGACTACTTCGTCGATAAAGGTGTGAGCCTCACGCCGCAGTGGACCCCGTCGGAGAAACTCACGTTCTCGGCCACCGTGGCGCATGACACGCAAAATTATGTCGGCTCGAATCCGGTCGGTCCCATACCGATAGATTTTCTCGCCCAAGCCCGGCACGACACCGTAACCAGCGAGACCGCCAGCCTGGTGTACACGCCCATCAAAGCGATCGCATTGACCTTCTCGGCGGCCTATGTAAAGCGCGACTCGAATATCGCGGCATTCCAATACAATGACTTCCAGGGCAGCGTCAACGTGGCCTATCGGTTCTTCCGTTATGGCGCGATTCAATGAGAATGTTTTTGCGTTGTTCAAGCCAGTCTGGCGTGGACGGGGCGTGCGGGAGATCCGACACACACCATCATGCTCGGCAGATCGCCGAACACGGAACTGCGCGAACCGACGACCGCGCCCCGACCCACGGTGACGCCCGGTGCGACGAATACGTCGGCCGCAAGCCATGCTTCGTCTTCGATGACGATGGGGAAGGCCTCGATATCAAAGGTCCTCGAACGATAGTCGTGGGTGCCGGCGCATAGATAGCTCTTTTGCGAGACGACGACATTCGCGCCGATTGTAATTCTTGCAAAACAGTACAGCACGGCGTGGTCGCCAATCCAAGAATAGTCCCCGATTTGCAGCTTCCAGGGATAGGGGATGGTAACGCTGGGGCGAATGATGACGCCTTTGCCGATTTGGGCACCGAACAGGCGCAGCAGCCAGCGGCGAAATCCGTACAACACCTGGGGTGAGCCGCGGAAAAGCGTGGCTTGCACCAACCACCACAATTGTACGGCGAGGCCGGATCGGCCGCGAAAATCGGGCGGCAGTCTGAAGCTCCTCAAGTCCTGTATTTCGGGAGCACTCAAAGCGAACAAACTCCGGCCTTCGACGCGCTTCCGCTCCAATACGTCATGTCGATCACCCCCGAGGGGAGGCCGCCGCCGCCGAATATTTGGATGGGCCCCGCAAAGGAGATTACGTCCGATCCGCCGCGTGCCAGTGCGAAAGTAGGTGTGCCGGCTGCGGTGTGCACCTTGAAAGATGTGATGCCGGCAGACGCCTGTTGCACCGAGGTATGTCCACCAATCGTGATCTTCAGTTCCCCGGGCGAGGTGAGGAATGCCAGCAGTTCTATGTCGTCCGCGGGCGTACCGCTGACAAGCTTATTCTGCGTTGACTGTGCCGGGCTTTTTGCATCGGCGGGTTCGCGACGGTAGAAGAAATACAGTACATCGTGGGTAATGGGCGGCTGGTTGCCGGTCAAGAACCAGGTGGCGTAAAAAGCGTTCAGATCGTAGAAGCCCGTGCCGATATCCGTGCGCAGCGTGGCATCGGTATAGGGCTCCAGTTCGCTGGACTCCGAGAAATCGCTCCAGGTGACCAGCTGGACCCATTCGGCATTGCCATCGATGGCGCTCGTCCAGGCATTGCGGAAGGCCGCACTGTTGCCGGCTTCCCAGTAGATCGAATCCTTGGGACGATATTGCTGGGGATCGACCGGCAGCATGAATATCTTGCCGTAATTATTGTGCGCCAATTGCACATCGCCTTTCATGCTCCCCGAAACCTCCGCCGTGGCTGTGCCCCAATCCGCAAAGCCATGGCTGAGCGGCGAAAATGCGCCTGCTTGCCCTTTCCAGCCCAGAAAGGTGGGAACGAAAGCGACCGCGATGCCGCGGGCCTTGAGCTGCGCAAGAACCGTGGCCCACCAATCCGGCGAATTGGCGCCGGCATTGAAGGCCGTGACCACGAGCCGGCCATCGTCGAGGCGGTAACCCGCAGGACTTGCTGCCGCGGTGGCGATACTGCCGATCACCGCCTCGGCATCGGACTTCAGGGCCGAGATATCCGGCATGACGACTATCTTAAAGCGCGGGTCGACGGCGTGGGCGGCGTTCAACAGCAATTGCAGATGCGAGTCTGCGCCTACAGCCTCCTTGGCGGAGAGCACGTCGAAAGTAAAACCTGTGATGCCACGCGCAATCGCCATGCGCACTTCGCGCTGCATGTTTGATAACTGCCAATTATGGTCGGAATTCTCGCCGACAGGCAGTGGCCGTTGGCGCAAAAAACCTCCGTTCGCGGCCCACTTACCCTTCTCGCCGTTGGGGCTGAGGTAGTTGCGGTTGTAGTAATCGTCTGACGCCGGTTTGTTCTCCACGGACAATGGAAATGGATAAAAATAGTGGGCGAAAACTTTTTTCTGCGAGCTGAACAGTATGTCCGAGGCAGGCATGGTGAATGGCAGGCAGGAATCGTCGCCGCTCATGCGCGAATTTTGATGCAACGAATCGGCAGTGCCCTGCGCTGCGGGAAACACCAACAAACATAGGCAAGCAGCAATGGCGATAGAAACATTGATGGCGGTATATGGGCGCAACATACTCTCACCCTCGGTATCGCCGCGGTCGCGGCGTGTGGATCGTTGACCGATGTTGACTCGTGCGAAAGTGACAAGCTTACAGCATCAACAGCCGCTTACCGCCGAACAAGTCGATGAGTTTTCTCGGCTGGGATTTCTCGTCATCGAGAAACCCCAGATAGCACCGGCGGAGCTCGACTGGTGCCGCGATGTCCTCATGCGCATGATCCTCGGCGGCGAGCGGCGCAGCGAAGGCAGGAATCTGGATCTGACCGCCAAGGACGGTGCCGGGGACATGACCTCGCCCAGTGTGCTGCAGCCATCGTTGTACGCCACTGAACTCCGGAAGCTTTCCTATCGGAAGACTGCGCTGGCTACGGCGCGCCAACTGTTGGGTGACGATGCCGAATTTGCCGGCGATCATGCCATCTTCAAACCCAGCCACAAGGGCCATCCCACGCCCTGGCATCAGGACGAGGCATTCCGAGAGCCGGGCTTCGACTATAACGAGTTGAGTATCTGGATCGCGGTGACGGAGAGCACGCTGGACAACGGTGCCATGGCATACATCCCAGGATCGCACCGTTTGGGATTGCTGCCGCATCGGTTGCACGGCGGAGCGAAGGATGCCAACACCATCGAATGTTACGAGGGATTCGATCCACAGACCGCGGCGGTGCGCCCCATCCCGGCCGGTGCCATGATCATTCATCATGGCTTGACCGTACACGGATCCTTTGGCAATAAGACCGCGTCATCGAGACTCGCCTACATCTTGCAGTACACCACGCCGGTGAAAATGAGCAGGCACATCCGCCCATCTCCCTGGCTCGAGCATCTACGCAGCGCCAATCAGCAGCAGCGCAGGAGCTATCTGATGCACGGTGGTATCTTCCCCGAGTTGCTGCGGGTGCTGCGGTCCGACCGGCATTCTCACCGGCATTTCCTGTCGTTCTTCTGCGCCGCCGGATCAATAGGTTGCGCAGCCTGTTCAAGTAGCTCTATGTTGGGCACTGAACCTAGAGCACGGGTGTTGGAGGGAGCTAATCTTCCCCAGGATCTTGGCTATTACCGCGACAGCGCGTTCGATGATCACAAGATTGCGTTCTTGGTGAAGTACTGCGCGGACAAAGATGTGCTCCCGCGACGTCCCGGCGTCGGGCCGCGCCGCGCGGTTTTACCGCAATTTCAAGCGTTCGCCATATCCAGTCAATTCCAGGTAGCCCCGGCCTACGATTGAGTTTCGCTCGTAAGCCTGCACCGCGCCTTCCCAGTAGATGGCGCCGGTGGACAGCCGCGTATCGTTCTCCTGATCGTCGAGCAGCGGCCGTAGGCTGATCTCGTGCGAGCCGGCCCGAACCGTCCACTCGACCGGATACGCAATGCCGGTACGCGGCGAGATCCAGCGCCTGCCGGCGTGGAAGTCCACGTCGGCCGGTTCGAGAACGCGCATGTCGCCGTCGGCGCCGCGCAGCGTGCCGCCCGCCCAGCGCGGCTCACCATGGAGACTGCGGATTCGAAATGCCATCAGGGCGGCACCGTCGTTGAAGTTGACGCCGATCCAGTCCCAGCCGGTGGCTTCCGGGTCCAGATATTCACTGGACCATTCATGGTCGAACCAGGCTTCACCGGTCACCCTGGTCTTGGCGGTGTTGCGCGACAGGGTTCCCGCGACCCGCATGTGCGGCAGGCTGTAGTAGTAGCTCGACGCCTCGGGCTGCGGTCCTTTGCGGCTCACGCCGCCCTGTCCATTGATCAACGCGGCCTGTGTCTCGGCAAGCATCAGATCGAAGGAAAACCCATCCGCGTCGATCTTCGCCGCATAACTCTGACCCGCGTGGCGCAAGGACCAGGTATCGATCCAAACGTTGGTATCGCCTTCGGCGGCGTCGGCAAGGTTCAATCCCGCCCGACGAATCCTTTGATCCTGCCACAGCCGGCCGCGTTTCGGATCGCTCAGGGCGCAATGCGCCACCAGAAGCTGGCGTGGCGAAAAGGCACTCGGGTTGTTGGCGTCGATGTCGGGTTTGGAGCGGAAAAAGGTAATTTGAAATCCCAGGGACTCGCCCTGTTCGGTCATCAGCCAACCGGTGACATACCACCATTCGGTCCGAAACTCAGGGTGACTGCCCAAGTCCGCCGGGAATCGGAACGGGTGTCCGGGAACGACGGGCGCATATTGGGTGCCGGCGGCAGCGGGCATGGCCAGCAGGCATCCGGACAACAGACATCCGGTCAACAGGCACCTGGTCAACAGGTATCCTGCCAGCAGACATCCGCCAGGCCGCATGAAGGTCCTCACCAGTCCTCTCGCACGGCGCGTACCGCGTCCTGGCTGAGGGCGGCGCGGCCGCTCCAAATGGCGGTGACGGCAGCGGCGCCGATTAGCACGACGCTGAGCAATACCAGCGGCAACACCGGAACGGCAAAATCGATGCTCCAATTGAAAGACTGCCGATTGATGACGTAGACCAAAACCAGGCTCAGCGCCGCGCCGAGGCCAAGACCGTAGACCACGCCGAACGTGCTGGTCAGAACTCCCTCGTCGGCCAGCATGCCGATGATCTGCCGGCGCAGCATGCCGATGTGCCGCAACATGCCGAATTCGGCGCGGCGGGCGAGGGCAGTGGAACTCGCCGCAAAGCTCACGCCCGTCAAGCCGATGATGACGGCGATGATCTCGAGCGCATAGGTAATGGCGAAGGCGCGATCGAAGATCTGCAACGAGCGCTCGTGCAGCGCGGTGCTGGTGGTAATTTCCAGCGCGTCGCCGTTTCCCACCGTTTGGCGCAGCATCCGCGCGACGGTATCGGAGTCCGTCCCGGTGTTGAGCCAGAGCGAGCCCTCGTTGGCACTGTCATCGCCGGTAGCGGCCGTGTACGCATGCCGCGAGACGACCACCGATCCGGACAGCCGCGCATAGTCGCGCCAGACGCCTGCGATCAGGAAGGCGCGGTTCCTGCCGCCCAGCGGAATCTGCAGCACGTCACCGATCTTGTAGCCATAAACATCCTGCAGAGCCTCTGAAATAAACGCAGTGGGCGTGGGTGATTCCTTGGCCGATACGCTGCGTATCAGCGGCAATTCCGCGGCGGTATCTGCCTCACTCATGCCGCGAGCGATCAAGGTGATAGGCGCGCGTGTTGGATCCAGGAGCACTTGCAGGGTCCTGCGAAATTCCGCGCGAGCGATGCCGGTCACCGTGCCGAGTTTCGCCTGGTCGTCCTTGGACAAGAATGCCGTGTCATTGCCCGGCGGTTCACGCAGCAGCATGTCCGCGGGCAGCAGCTTGCCCAGCCAATGATCGAAGGAGATGCGGAATGAATGAATCATGATGGCCATGGCCACCATGAGGCTGAAGCTCACGATGATGGATGCAAGGCTCAAGGCGGACAGGCTCACGTTCTCGCGCAACTGGGACACGGCCGTGTCCAACACGATGCGATGGGTCCGCGGAGCCAGCCTCAAGCCCTGGATGGTGACCGTGGGCACCAGCAGGACGGCGCCCAGCAGCAGCGCGGCGATGGCCGCATAGCCGAATAGGGGTAGGCCGCCGACGGGCGGTAGCCAAGCAAGAGCCGAACCTAGTACCAGCATCGCAAGACCGGAGCGCCAGCCCGTTCGTGCCGCGGCCTTGAAATCTCCATCACCGCCTTTCAGCGCGCGAGCCGGCGGCTGCCGCGCGGCATTGCGAGCCGGTACCCAGGCGCCGATGCCGGCGACTGCGACGCCGATGGCGAAAAAGGCCACCGTCTGCAGCGGCGCGCTGCGCAACGAGGCGCCCGCCGCGCGCAATTGGCCGTTCCCGAGATCGGCGGTGAGGAACTTCAGGACCGCCGCGGCAATGATCATGCCGAGAACCACGCCGAGCAGCGAGCCCAGTACTCCCAAGGCAAGGCCTTCACCGAGCAAGGCGTTGCGCAGCTGGCTGCGCGTGACTCCGAGCGCCCGCAGCAGTGC
This sequence comes from Gammaproteobacteria bacterium, assembly GCA_021323735.1. Taxonomy (GTDB): domain Bacteria; phylum Pseudomonadota; class Gammaproteobacteria; order Steroidobacterales; family Steroidobacteraceae; genus Bog-1198. The sequence continues at coordinate 245,183 of JAJPKM010000021.1, read as the reverse complement.
AAGTGAGCGGCGTCGGCGCAACACGGAGAGCGATTGGGTGGAGAACACCAGGAAGGCGCCGGTAAACAAGGCCACCAACGCCAGCATGTTGAGATTTACCCGATAGGCCTTGGTCACGGTGACGGCCCTGTCGCGCTCGACTTGCGGCGCCAGTGCCAGAACACCGGGCGGAAGCTTCGTGCCCAGATCCCGGCGAAACGAATTCACGTCGGTGCCGGGTGAAAGTCGCATGTCGATGCGATTTACGCGGCCGAGGGCATTGAAAATCCACTGCGCCGAGGCGATGTCCATCAGCCCAAGCGACTGCGAATAAGTGTTCTGCGACAGGATGCCGATCACCCGCAGCGCTTTGGAGGTGCTTCCGACGGTGACCCGCAGCTGCTCACCGCGCTTGAGCTTCAGTTCCTGCGCGGCGGCGCTGCTCAGATAGATTGCATCCGTATCGAACAGCTGAAACATGGCCTCGCCGATATCCCCCATGATGGCCGGTTGCAAAACGGCCGCCCTGAAGGGATCGAGCCCCAGCACCTTGAGCGTTTCCTTGCGGTCGGACAGCGCCACTTCCAATTCCAGCACCGGGCTCAATGCGCTGACCGATGGGGTGTGGGCAAGATCGACGAACAGCTGCTCAGGGAAGCCGTCGCGCGGACCGCGTACCACGATGTCGGCCTCGCCGACCAAGCGCTTGGTAGCGAGGCCGAATTCATTGAGCGCGGACGTGTTGACCAGGTAAACCGATGAACCCAACGCCACGCCCAGCGCCAGTGCCAGCACCGTGACCAGGAATCGTCCCGGCTGCTCTCTTAGCTGCGCCAGCAGCAGGATCCGCCAAATCCCATAGGAGCCCGTGCGGCTCACGCCGCTTCCAGCGCTTTGAGTCCGCGCGCCTCGAGCACCACGATGCGATCCGCGGTGTCCGCCGCGGCTCTGGAATGCGTAATGAGAATGCCCGCGCCGGCATTCGCCTTAATCTGCGCGCGCAGCAGCGTGAGCGTCTGCGCGGCGCTGCGCGCGTCGAGGTTGCCTGTCGGCTCATCGGCCAGTACCAGGCGGGGCCGATGGACGAGGGCACGTGCAATGGCAACGCGTTGCACTTCGCCGCCCGACAGCTCTCGCGTATGGCGCTGCGAGAGCGCCTCGATCCCCACCGCCGTCAACATTTCCTGCGTGCGCCGGCCGCGCTCGGGCTCAGCCACTCCCAGCAGGTCCAGGGGAAGGGCAACGTTTTGTTCGACCGACAAATAGGGCAGCACATGAAAGGCTTGGAATACAAAGCCCACGGTGCGGCGCCGCAGCCGGGTCGTGGCGTCATCGTCCAGAGTGGTCAGATCGACCCCTTCGAGCACCACACGTCCGGTGTCCGGAGTATCGAGTCCCGCCAAGAGATTGAGCAACGTCGACTTGCCGACGCCGGATTCGCCCATGATGGCAAGGTACTCGCCGCTGCGAAGCGTAAGATCGACGTCCTCGAAGATCGCCGGCCGATCTTTCGAGTACCGCTTGCTGAGGCCCTCGAGCTGGAGGATGGGATCAATCACCCGCGGTCCAGGGACCTCAAGCGGCGTCGACTCCGATCACGGCCTTGACCTCGAGGAAGTCGCGCAATCCAAACTCGCCGTACTCGCGCCCGTTGCCTGACATCTTGAAACCGCCGAACGGCGTATTCATATTACCCGAGGCGCCATTGAGCGTCACTTGGCCTGCGCGAATCTGTCCGCCCACCCGGCGTGCGCGCAGATTGTCCTGCGACCAGACGTAGGCCGCGAGGCCATAGGGCGTGTCGTTGGCGATCTGCACCGCCTGTTCCTCGCTCTCATAGGGCAGGATGCAGAGCACGGGTCCGAAGATCTCCTCGCGTGCAATGGTCATGTCGTTGCGCACATTGGAGAATATGGTGGGCTTGACGTAGTAGCCCTTGGCGAGGCCGTCCGGCCTGCCTGAGCCGCCGATGACCACTTTCGCGCCTTCGGCGATGCCCTTGGCAATGTACCCTTCAACGCGTTCGAACTGCACTTTCGACACGAGGGGGCCTATGTTCGTCTTGTCCGAAGACGGATCGCCCGTGACCACGGATTCCGCGACACGTTTTGCAATGGCTTCGACTTGCGCCAGTTTGGCGGCCGGCACCAGCATGCGCGTCGGCGCGTTGCATGATTGTCCTGAATTCTGGAAGACATGCAGCACGCTCTGTTTGACGGCACGCTCGAAGTCGGCATCGTCCAGCAACACGTTCGGCGATTTGCCGCCCAGTTCTTGGTGCACCCGCTTGACTGATGCCGCTGCGTTCTTGGCCACTTCGGTGCCCGCGCGCGTGGATCCTGTAAAGGAGACCATGTCCACTTCCCGGTGCGAGGACAGCGGTGCGCCGACGCTCGCGCCATCCCCGTTGATGAGATTGAAGACACCGGCGGGGACGCCGGCCTCGTGCATGACTTTGGCCCAGATGATGGCGCTGAACGGTGAGTACTCCGAAGGCTTCAGCACCATGGTGCAGCCGGCCGCAAGTGCCGGCACGACCTTGGCCGCCACTTGATTCATCGGCCAATTCCACGGCGTGATCAGCGCGCAAACGCCGACGGGCTCCTGTACCAGGCGAACGGTGCCGCGCAGTTCCTCGAACTTGAAGGTTTTCAGCACATCGATCATGGCGCTGATGTGACCGACGCCGATTCGAGTCTGTGCGCCCTTCGACAATGTCACCGGTGCGCCCATCTCTATGGTCATGGCCTGCGCTATTTCATCGTAGTGAGCCTTGTAGGCAGCCAGCATGCGCTCCAGGAGGGCGAGGCGCTCCGCGGGCGTCGTGCGTGAATAGCTGTCGAATGCGCGCCGCGCGGCCATTACCGCCCGCTCGACATCTTTGCTGCTTCCCATGGAGATGACGCCGGCGACTTCTTCGGTCGCGGGATTGATGACCTTCAGTTCCTTCGGTTCGGCCGGATCCACCCAAGCGCCATCGATATAGAACTGTCGATTGTCATATGTCATTGCAAAGCCCCTTCGGAAATGCGGTTGTTTGACTGCCGGTATTCTACCCCGCGGGACGGGGGCTGCGCGACGGTCGTGATTTCGCGTAAGTTTATGGTCGTGGTTCGCATCTTGACCCTACTTTAGTTGCTAGGCTTGCCGTCCATGAAAAACGCCGGAATTCCGCTCCCGAAGTCTGTGATTGCCGGACTTATGGCCCTCTGCTGGGTCACGGCCGCAGTCGCGGCCGTGGAATGGAACCCGATTCGGTCGCATCCGACTGAGATTGGGCCGCAGGCCAGCCGGCTGATCGTCGGGTTTCGGGCGAATTCGAGCAACGCGGTGACGAAGGCCATTCGCTTGCGCTCCAAGGCACAATATCTGAGCGTCCAGGCGCAGACCACCGACGCGGATCTGCGCAGCCTGACCCAACGCACCGGCATCGCCATGTCGCGGTCGCGGCAGCTCACGCCCAGCATGCATGTCCTGTTCCTTCAGAACGCCGTCTACGGGGCGGACGTCCAGAGCCTGCTCGAGCGGCTGAGAGCGGATCCGGCGGTGGCGTTTGCCGACGTCGATCAACGGCGCTATGCGCACGTCCTGCCCAACGATCCGTTGTTCGTTCCTACCGCCACGGCCAGCGGACAGTGGTACCTGCAGACACCGAGCAGCCTCACGCCGACCAGCGACGCGGCGGCGACCGACGCGGTCTCCGCATGGAACATCACCAAGGGCAGTTCCGGCAGCGTCATCGCCGATATCGACAGCGGGGTTCGCTTCGACCATCCGGACTTGCTGCGTGCCGGGTTCGGTGGCCGCTTGTTGCCGGGCTATGATTTCGTCAGCGAGGACGTGGATTCGACCAACGGCAGTCCGCAGGGCACGTTTCTGGTGGCCAACGACGGCGACGGCTGGGATCCTGACCCGTCCGACCCCGGTGATTGGATCGACAGCACGGATCTCGCCAACAGCAAAGTTTTTCCCAGCAAGAGCTGCAGCGTGCAGGGCAGCTCGTGGCATGGCACCCGGGTCATAGGCCTGCTCGGTGCGGCGACCAACAACGACGTCGGTATTGCGGGGATGACCTGGAATCCGTACTTGCTTCCGGTGCGTGCCTTGGGCAAGTGCGGCGGCCTGGACTCCGACATCATTACCGGAATTCAGTGGGCCGTCGGCATGACCGTCAGCGGTGTGCCGGACAATCCCTATCCGGCCGACATCATCAACTTGAGTCTCGGCGGCACCGGCACCTGTCCTAGCTCCTACCAGACGTTGCTCACGACGCTCACGCGCATGGGTGTGCTGGTCGTGGCATCCGCCGGCAATGAAAGCGGCCCCGTCGACATACCCGCCAACTGCCCGGGCGTGTTGGCGGTCGCCGGATTGAGAAACGTCGGCACCAAGGTCGGCTACAGCAGTTTGGGGCCGGAAGTCGGTATCGCGGCGCCCGCCGGCAACTGCGTGAATCTCGGCAACCCCTGTCTGCGGTCCATCGATACCACGACGAACGAAGGGGCCACCGTCCCGGGAATCAATTCGTACACCGACCAGACAAACTCCAATCTCGGTACGAGCTTTTCGGCGCCCATAGTGACCGGTATCGCCGCGTTGATGCGCGCTGCGAACGCGAATCTCACCCCGCCGCAGATCATCGCACGCATGAAGGCCAGCGCGACCCCGTTTCCGCAGCCGGTCACGAACCCGCCGACCCCGCAATGTGTCGCTGGATCCTCCTCGAGCGTCGAGTGCGCTTGCACCACGAGCACCTGCGGCGCGGGCATGGTGAACGCATTGAGCGCCGTCATCGCCGCGCTCAATCCGATTGCGGCAGTGTCGATACCGGCGGGCTTCACCTCGGGCAGTGCAACTTTCGATGGCGCCGGCAGCGCCGCTGCGTGCAACGCGACGATTGCCTCTTACGCGTGGAGTGCATCCGGCGCGGTACGCATCGTATCGGGCGGCAGCAGCTCTGCGGTCAATGCCTTGGTGAGCGGCGCGGGGACCTTGACGCTGGTGGTGAAGGACTCGGCCGGCAATACGGATACCGCCGTCGTGAATTTCACGGCGAACGGCGCCACCAGCACGGCACCCGCAGCGGCCGGCGGCGCCTCCTCGGCCTGCATCTCGCCCCTGACGGTGACACCGGTAGCGCCGACCGTCGGCGCGGCCTTTTCCCCGACCAGCGTGGCCGTGAATGCGCCTGCCACGCTGGTGTTGACCTTCACCAATACCAATGCGTTCGCGCTGACTCAGTCGGGGATCACCTTATCGCTGCCCGCCGGTCTTGCGCCGTTGGCTTCGTCGGCACCCGCCAGCACTTGCAGCGGCGCTGGGCTGAAGCTGACCAGCGCCACCGGCAGCGTCACGCTCGCCGACGCCAATATTCCCGCCGGCGGCAGCTGCAATATTTCATTGAGTGTAAACACCGCCACACCCGGGACTTATGTGGCGTCGGTGGCGGCGAACGGACTGGCGACCGGGCCCGCCGGAGGTAATGCCGCGCCGGCATCGGCCACCCTGACGGTCACTGCGGCCAGCGCAAGCGGAGGTGGCGGCGGCTCGATGGATTGGATGGATATCCTGCTGCTGGCCGGCGTGCTGCTCGTCGTCCGCGGCCATGCCGCGCGGCGGCGGCCTTGAGAGCTGAAGAGCCTGAAAAGTAGGCTCTCGGTTCCCGGGACATGGGAATACGGCAGGGTATAATCCACGCTATGACGGACGAGCGTATGAAAACCCAGCGTATGGAAGGCCAGTTCACGAAAGAGTCCCAGCCGCGCGAGGCCAGCGTGCAAGCGGTGAAAACCCACCGAGATGCGCGCGGCGTGCTCTTCGAACCGTTGACCGACACTGAATTGCAAGCACAAAGGAATGTGCACGTGGTGCTTACTCAGCCCGGCGAGATTCGCGGCAATCACGTGCATCGCACGGCGGTGGAGACCACCACGCTGGTCGGACCGGCGCTGATCAGGCTGAAAGAGCAGGGGATCGTTCGCGACATCAAGGTGCCGGCGGGTGAAATATTGCGCCTGACCATTCCGCCTGGCGTCGTGCACGCCTTTCACAACATCGGCGAGTCAGCAATGGTGTTGGTATCTTTCAGCACGAATCTGCACGATCCGACCGGCGCCGATACGCAGCGGGAGCAGATCCTTTAGGAGCCGGTCCATTCCGCAGCCTGGCTCGAGGCCCGCGCGCAGCGTGTCCCGGGCAGTAGGACGCTGTCTCGGGGTAGGCAGCATACAGCTCCCCCTTCAAGCCATGGACGTCTCGAGTTCGTGGCCACGCTTGAAATCTCGGATGTGCTTCTCCATCCAGCTGCGCGCCTGCTCGCTCTTGTTGAGCTTGATGGCATCGATGATCTTGCCCTGCGCGGTTTGAATCCGTGCGCGGGCCTGCGGCACACGGTCGACGATGCTCGACAGCGCGGGCTCCAGCAATAAGTTGAGAGGTGCTTGCGAGAGCGCCAGCACCTGGTTGCCGCTGGCAGCGGCAACCGCCGTGAAGAAGTCGAGCACGGCGGAAACGGTCGCGGCGGTGTCGGCGATCTCGCGATTGAAGCGCGCGTGGGCGCGAGTGATGCTCCGCAATTGGTCAGCGGTGCGCCGCGTGGCGGCATATTGTGCGGCGGCCGGCTCGATGGCCATCATGGCTTCCCACAGTTCCATGAACGTCACATCATGCAGGGCCAATGCACGGCTGACGCCTGAACTGACACTGCCGGGCTCCGGCCGGGTGACTCGCAGGCGCTTCTCGCCGCGCCCGCGTCCGAGCAATCCATGGATTTCCAATTCGCGAATGGCCTCGCGTATCGTCGAGCGGTTCACGCCGAACTGCCGCGCGAGATCGGTCTCGGAGGGCAGCGCATCGCCGGTGCGCAAGACCCTGGCGACGATACGCTCCTCGATCAGGTTGGCGATCTGCCGGTAGGCGGGATGGTCGTCCAGCGGCGCGAACAGATCGCTCATCAGCCCTCCCCGAAGAGCTCGCGGCCGATCAGCATGCGGCGAATCTCTGAGGTACCCGCGCCGATTTCGTAGAGTTTGGCGTCGCGCAGCAACCGGCCGGTGGGATAGTCGTTGATATAGCCGTTTCCGCCCAACAATTGAATGGCGTCCAGGGAGGCGCGAGTGGCCGCCTCGGCGCAGAACAAGATGCACGCTGCGGCATCCTTGCGGGTGGCATCGCCGCGGTCGCATGCCGCGGCCACCATGTAGACATAGCTGCGACACGCATTCAGCGAGGCGTACATGTCCGCCAGCTTTCCCTGCACCAGCTCGAAGGTGCCTATGGCTTGCCCGAATTGCTTCCGTTCGCGCACGTATGGCACGGCCACATCCAGTGCAGCTGCCATGATGCCCAGCGGGCCGCCGGAGAGCACCACGCGCTCGTAGTCGAGCCCCCGCATCAGCACGCTAACACCCTGATTCAGGGTGCCCAGCAGGTTCTCGGCGGGGACCCGGCACTTATCGAACACCAATTCACTGGTGCTCGAGCCGCGCATGCCCAGTTTGTCGAGTTTCTGGGCGGCGGTGAACCCTTTGAACCCTTTCTCGATGATGAAGGCGCTGATGCCGCGCGCGCCTGCGTCGGGCGACGTCTTGGCATATACCACCAAGACATCGGCTTCCGGGCCGTTGGTGATCCACATCTTGCGGCCGTCCAGCACATAGTGGTCACCGTCGCGCAGCGCCTTTAGCTGCATGGACACGACGTCCGAGCCGGCGCCGGGCTCGGACATGGCGAGCGCGCCGACATGCTCGCCGCTGAGCAGTCCCGGCAAGTATCGGCGCTTCTGCTCATCGGTGGCGTTGAGCGCCAGCTGATTCACGCACAGGTTCGAATGCGCGCCGTAGCTTAGGCCCACGGCGGCGGATGCACGGGAGATTTCCTCCATGGCGATCGTGTGGGCGAGATAGCCGAGACCCGCACCGCCGTGCTCCGGGGTCACGGTCAGTCCCAGCAACCCCAGGTCGCCGGCTTCGCGCCACAAATCCCTCGGGAAGAGGTTGCTGCGATCTATTTCATTCGCGCGCGGGGCGATGCGCTCCTCGGCGAAACGCCGCACCTGGTCGCGCACGGTGTCGATGACCTCGCCCAGGCCGAAGTTGAACTCGCGATATGCGGAATTGGGCATTTTTACCGACCCCCATTGTCAGAGGCACAGGATCGTTGGATAATCGGACTGTCCGACAATTCTGCCACGCTTGAGGCGCCAAAGCCAATGGCCAAATTAGTCTCCAAATTGGATGTCCGCTCGCAGGAATTCGCCGCCAACCGCGCTGCGATGCAGGCGACCGTCGATGATCTGCGGCTCACGCTGCGCCGCAATGCGGCCGGCGGCAGTGCCGCGGCCCGCGACAAGCACACCAAGGCCGGCAAGCTGTTGGCGCGCGAGCGCATAGCCGCATTGCTCGATCCCGGTTCTCCGTTCCTCGAACTCTCGGCGCTCGCGGCGCAGGGGGTCTACGGGGAAGAGCTGCCGGGCGCCGGATTGATCAGCGGTATCGGCCGGGTCGCTTCGCGAGAATGCATGGTGGTGGCCAACGATCCCACGGTGAAGGGCGGCACCTACTACCCGCTGACGGTGAAGAAACATTTGCGGGCGCAGGAAATTGCCGCGGACAACGCCTTGCCCTGCATCTACCTGGTCGAAAGCGGCGGCGCATTTCTGCCCCGGCAGGACGAGGTATTCCCCGACCGCGACCACTTCGGCCGCATTTTCTTCAATCAGGCCAGGCTCTCGTCCCAGGGAATCGCGCAGATCGCCGTGGTGCATGGCTCGTGCACGGCAGGCGGGGCGTACGTGCCGGCGATGTCCGATCATGCCATCATCGTTCGCAATCAAGGGCGAGTGTTCTTGGGTGGCCCGCCACTGGTGCGTGCGGCCACGGGCGAGGAGATCGATGCGGAATCCCTGGGCGGCGCGGATGTTCATTGCCGTCGTTCCGGGGTAACCGATTACTATGCGGAGAATGACACGCACGCGCTGGCTTTTGCGCGCCGCGCCGTGGCGCGCTTGCGGCCGCCCACGGTGCATGCCGCGACCTCGAGTTCGGCGGCAAGCGGCATCGAGAATCCCTTCGACCCGGCCGAGCTGTACGGCATCATTCCGCAAAATTCCCGCAAACCCTACGACGTCCATGAACTCATCGCCCGCCTGGTCGACGGTGCTTGGTTCGATGAGTTCAAGGCGCTGTATGGCACCACGTTGGTATGCGGCTTTGCCGATATCCATGGCATCACGGTCGGCATCCTGGCCAACAACGGCATCTTGTTCTCCGAAAGCGCACTGAAAGGCGCGCACTTCATCGAACTGTGCTGCCGCGATGGCATCCCCTTGGTATTCCTGCAGAACATCGCGGGCTTCATGGTGGGCCAGGCCGCCGAAGCGGGCGGCATTGCCAAGGACGGGGCAAAACTGGTCACCGCCGTGGCCTGTGCCTCGGTGCCGAAGTACACCGTGGTGATCGGCGGCAGTTTCGGCGCGGGCAACTATGCAATGTGCGGGCGTGCCTATGGTCCGCGCTTTCTATTCCAGTGGCCGAACGCGCGCACCTCGGTCATGGGCGGCGAGCAGGCCGCGAGCGTCTTGGCGACGATCAAGCGCGAGGCACTCGAGCGTAACGGGGAAACCTTCAGTGCCATCGAGGAGGAAAAACTCAAGGCACCCATTCGCGAGCAATTCGAGCGCCAAGGACATCCCTACTATGCGTCCGCGCGTTTGTGGGACGACGGGGTCATCGATCCCCTGGACACGCGGCGAGCGCTGGGACTGGCGCTGGCACTGACTCGAACCCAAGACCCCGTGGCAACACGCTTCGGCGTGTTTCGGATGTGAGCAAGGCCATGATCCGACGGCTGCTGGTGGCCAACCGCGGAGAAATCGTCTGTCGCATCGTGCGCAGCGCGCGGCGCCTCGGGATCACCACGATTGCGGTATATTCCGACGCCGATCGGCAAGCGCAACACGTGCGCGTCGCGGACGAGGCCTACCATCTGGGAGGGGCTGCCGCGGCCGAGAGCTATCTGCATATCGACAAGCTGATCGCCCTGGCTCAGCGCGTCGGCGCCGATGCCGTTCACCCCGGTTATGGATTTCTCTCGGAGAACGCACAATTCGCCGAAGGCTGCCACGATGCCGGCTTGATCTTCGTGGGCCCCCCCGCGGCGGCGATCAAGGCCATGGGCTCGAAGAGCGAATCCAAGGCTGCCATGGCAGCTGTGGGAGTACCGGTGGCGCCGGGCTATCACGGGGATGAGCAAACACCGCAGCGCCTCGCCGCGGAAGCGACGCGCGTCGGATTTCCCCTGATCATCAAGGCCAGCGCGGGCGGCGGCGGCAAGGGCATGCAAGTGGTCAATTCCGCCGCCGAGGTGGCCGCTGCGGTGGAATCGGCGCAGCGCCTGGCACGCACCGCCTTCGGCGATGATCGCTTGCTCATGGAGCGCTACTTCCCCAAGGCGCGCCATGTAGAAGTGCAGATCTTTGCCGACTCGCACGGTCAAACTTTGAGTCTGTTCGATCGCGACTGCTCGGTGCAGCGCCGCCATCAGAAGATCATCGAAGAAGCACCTGCACCGGGTCTGCGCGCCGAGGTACGTGCGTCCATGGCTCGGGCAGCCGTCAAATCCGCTCAGGCCGTGGGTTATGTCGGCGCAGGCACCGTGGAATTTCTGGTCGACGATGCCCAGAATTTCTACTTCATGGAGATGAACACCCGCCTGCAGGTAGAACACCCGGTCACAGAACTCATTGCCGGCATCGACTTGGTCGAATGGCAGCTGCGCATTGCGCAGGGGGAACGCCTACCACGCGCCCAGCCGGACATCACGCAACGCGGCTTTGCCGTCGAGGCGCGCTTGTACGCCGAGGATCCGGCGCGGGATTACCTGCCGAGCGTCGGGAAAATTGCCCACTTACGCTGGCCGGAGGACGCGGCAGGATTGCGGTTGGATACCGGGGTCGAGGCGGGCGATGAGGTGTCGACCTATTATGACCCGATGCTGGGGAAAATCATTGCCTGGGGCGAATCGCGAGCCGCGGCCATCGATCTCTTGCGCCGCGCCTTGAGCGAGACCGAAATAGCCGGAGTGACCACCAATCGGGCGCTGCTGTCGAGCGTGCTCGCCGACGAGGTGTTTCGCGCGGGGGCCGTGGGCACCGATTTTCTGCATCTGCGGCGCGCGCAGCTGTCATTCGGCGAACCCGACGCGGCGCATGCTGACATGGCGCTTGCCGCGGTGTGGTGTGCAAGCAATAACACTGCCGACAATGCGCTGTGGGAAGACAGCCGGGGCTGGCGCCTCGCGGCGGCGCCGACGACGACGTGGCGTTTCGCCGAGGGTACGGCCGGTGTCGAGTGCCTGGCACCGAATACCTATTCGGTGCAAGTGGGCGATGAGCGGTTCACCGTGCAAGTACTGGCACGTGGCGCAAAGACGCTGCACGCGGAATGCCAGGGTCAGGTGTACCGTGCAGGCATCTTCGATGCCGGCCGTGAGCTGCATTTATTTCTCGGCGGGCGGCATGTGACGCTGACGCGGGTGCGCACCGACGACACCTTGCAGGCCGCAGGCGGCATCGAACAAGGGTCATTGCTCACGCCGCTGCCGGGAACCGTGGTGGCCGTGCATGTCGCGGTGGGTCAGCAGGTTGCGCGCGGCCTACCCTTGGTCACCGTCGAGGCCATGAAAATGGAGCACACCCTCACGGCTCCTTATGACGGTACGGTATCGCGCATTGCCTACGGGCTAACCGATCGGGTTCAGGCGGGTGCCGTTCTGGTGGAGCTTTCGCCGCTGTAACGCGGACAGGCAGTCGGCGACTTAAACGCTCAGACGACTTTCGCAGTCAGACGGCCTTCGCGGTCAGGCGACTTGCGCGTCACTCGCGATATCTAGCGGGGGGAGAGTGACTTTGAAGCGGGTTTCCTGACCCACCACGCTGGCGAGGGCAATTTTGCCGCAGGCTTCGTGTACATAACGGCGGACCAGCGACATGCCGCTGCCGTGTTTGGTTTCGCCGTCAGCGGCCATGGTGGTAAAGCCGGATCGGAAAATGAGTTTGATGGCCTGACGGTCGCGCAGGAGACTGGCTTCTTCCGCGGTAACGAGGCCTTTGGCGATCGCGACGCCGCGGACTTTCTCCGGATCCAAACCCCGTCCGTCATCCTGGAAAGCTAGTTCGAAACCGTTGCCCGCTACGGCTCTGAACTCGAGACGCAAGGTGGCATCTCCGGGCTTGCCCGCGGCCTCCCGCTCGGCGGCAGATTCGACGCCGTGCACGACCGCATTGCGAATGAGCTGGATCGCCACATTCTTCACCGTCGCTTGGTAGCGCATGGGTACCAAATCCAAGCCGCTGCACACGAGGACGACGGATTTCTGATTCTCCTGTGCGACCACGTCGGTCAGCGTTGCCAGAGTGCTTTCCAGGCTGCCCGCGGCGGCCACGCGCTGCGCCGCCGGCGCCTGTCTCTGCGCCGCGAGTTCGGCGAAAAATTTCGGCGCCTCCATGATTTGCGTGCCGTTTTGCGTCACTCGTGCCTCGGGCGCCGTGCTCTCGGCCTCACGCACGGGAGCGGCCTGCGACGTCAGGGATCGCAGATTGGCGAACTGTCCGTACAGCGCATCGAGCTTGACGGCCAGCGGCAGAAAATCGCTGCCGCTCAAGGTTTCGCGGCTGCGCAGTTCCTGCAGCGCGTCTTCGAAGTCTCGAGCCGAGTCCTGCAGTCCGGTGAGTTGGAGGGCCGCGGCATCACGGCGGATGCGATCGACCTCATCGAGAGTCTCCTCCAGCTTGTGGCGGAAGGCGGAGGCCTCGCGCGCCGGCTTCTTCAGCACGCCGTTGATGGTTTTCATCGAGGCGTCGGTCCTTTGCAGGAACGTTCCGAATCGTGTGCCGCCCACTTGAAGAACGCTGCGCAGAATTTCGCCTTGCGTGAGCACCTGCACGCGCAAGTCCTCGAGCTCACGCTGTTGCTGTGTGCGCGCCGTGATGTCACTGACGCGCACCATCCAGGAGCGGGCTTCGTTCGCGACTTCGACGGGGCTGAACTCGAAGGAATAATGAGCGCTGACGAAGCTGCCGTCGACGTTGGTCAACTTGACTTCCACGTCCTGCAACGGATCATCGGCTGCCTCGCTGCCGCCGGTCTCCAGAAACTGCGCCATGTGAGTGCGAACCACACTCAATGTTTTCGCCGATACCAAGGGACCGAGCAATTTTTCCACCGTCAGATTGGCAAAATCTTGGCGCCGGAACAGCGTGCCCAGCGAGGCGGAAACCTGCGGCTGAATCTTGCCCTTGGCGTCCATCAGAAACAGCCCGATCGCGCTGGTCTTCAGGATGGCATCCGCCAGCCGATTGCCGGCGCTGATCAGTTCCTGTTTTTCGCGTTCGTGGCGCTTGGCGGAGATGAACATGACATAGGACAGGGTGCCAAACGCCGCGCATCAGGGGGATGATGGCTGTCACAGCCTAAGCGGCGCAATTGACTTAATGTGCGCGCCGACGCAGCAGCCTGTGACACGCGTCACGCTTGCGCCTTGCATCCGCTCCTTCGCTGCCGATGCGATAGGTGGAAGTGCCCGGCACCGTTAGACGAACCGGTCAGGCCTCCATGCCGTCCTACGCCACGGCGGCGATGGGTCCCAAGTCCGCCAGCAGTTCATCCGCCGATGTATAGCGCGCGCTCGGCTGCTTGGCCATGAGCCGGTCGAGCAGCGGCTGCTGCATCGCCGTTGACTCCGGCAAAATGGGTACCGGCGAGTTGGTGTGCTGCGACATGATGGCGACGGCACTTCGGCCGCCATAGGGACGCTGACCGGTGAGCATTTCGTAGAACATCACGCCCAGGCTGTAGAGGTCGGTGCGCGCGTCCACTCTTTGACCCTGCGCTTGTTCGGGGCTGATGTAGTACGGCGAACCGAGCACCTGGCCCACCCCGGTATTGCCGATTTCATCGAGCGAGCGGCGGGCCAACCCGAAGTCGATGAGGACGGGGGAGTTGTCCTCACGCAGCATGACGTTCGCGGGCTTAAGATCCCGATGCAAGATGCCGAACACATGGATGACGCGCAGTGCCTCTGCGATGGCACGCAAGTAGTAAAGGCTTTCTTCCACGCTCAAGGGATTGCGCAGGCGATCGCGCAGGTCTCCGCAGGGAAAGTATTCCATGGCCAGGTAAAGGTGTCCGGGCTGGGAACCGAAGTCATGAATCTCCGCAATTGCCCGGTGCGTGATGCTGGAAATGATTTCGTACTCGCGCTGGAAGCGTTCGGCATCGCCGATCTCGCGATCGGATTCCCCGCGCGTCATCACCTTGAGGACCACGTTCCGGCGCAGCCGCTCGCTGCGCGCGAGGAACACGGACGAGAAGTTGCTGGTCGCAATTTCCTTCACGATGGAGTAGCCGGGGACCTCGATGAGCGTGGAATTTTCGCTGTTGGCCATCATGGCTGCAGCCTGCGCGGCGATCCGGCGTTTTGCGCAGGCCTCGCCGACGGCCGTCAGCAGATGGTCGCGCGTGATTTGCGCCAGCGGCAGGTAGTCCTTGGCACCGCCCTTCAAAGCACGGACCGCCGACATTTCATTGCCGTTGTCCGCCAACAGGATGCAGTGCAAGGCGGGTTGCATGCGCAGCAGCTGGCCCATGACGCTGAGCACCGCGCTGGCCAAAGACTCATTGGCGAAATCGGCTTGTAAGATGACGGCATCGGGGCTACGTTCGCTGATCAGCCGGCTTAAGGGCGCCGACTCGCCGGCACGGAGGGTGGTCACTTGGGCGTTCGGCCAGTGGCTGGTCACATGGTGGGTCAACCATTGCAGACGCTTGGTTTCGCCCCCCACCACCACCAGAATTGGACCTGCCTCTGCCATACTCCGAAGGGTAGTGGTGATAGCATCCGGCTGCCCGTGGGGAATTCACATTTCGACCCCCTGGGAGGCCGAATACCTTGAATTTTTGCCCCTTTAGCCTGGAAAATTGAAACCAACACCCCATTTCCGGGGTCAGGTATTTCAGTCAAATCTTCTTCAGAGGACGGATTTCATGGGAAGTATCAGAACTTGGTCGCTGGCCGCTGTGGCCGGTATCTCGGTGATGGTCGTGGTTCATCAGCGCTCGAACGCCGATGCGGGGACGGCCCCGTCCGGCGCGCCGGCCGTGGCAGCCGCTCCGGTGGCCTCCCCGGGGCGTGTGACGGGACTGCCGGATTTTTCCGGTCTGGTGGCCGATGCCGGGGGTGCCGTGGTGAACGTCAGCGTCACGGAGAAGGCGCAAAAAGTTCAGGGCTTCATTGGGCAAGGTCAGGGGCAGGGCCCAGGCGACGGGGATGATCCGCTGTCGCAGTTCTTCCGCCGCTTTCAGGCGCCCAACCAGGGTCCCGATCGCACCCCGCCGAGCAGAGGTGTGGGCTCCGGGTTCATCGTCAGCTCCGACGGCTATGTGTTGACCAATGCGCATGTGGTTGCCGATGCCTCCGAAGTCGTCGTCACCCTGACGGACCGCCGCGAATTCACCGCCAAAGTGATTGGTATCGACCAGGCCAGCGACGTGGCGCTGCTCAAAATCGCGGCAAGCGGCTTGCCGACGGTGCGCTTTGGAGATCCGTCCAAACTGCGTCCCGGCCAATGGGCCATTGCCATCGGCTCGCCCTTTGGTTTCGCGAACAGCGTGACGGCCGGTGTCATCAGCGCCATCGGGCGTCCCTTGCTGGATGGCAGCAACTCCAATTATGTGACCTTCATTCAGACCGACGCGGCGGTGAACCCGGGTAATTCCGGTGGTCCGCTGTTCAACATGGATGGCGAGGTCATCGGCATCAACTCGCAGATCTACAGCCGCACCGGCGGCTACATGGGCGTTTCCTTTGCCATCCCCATTGATTTGGCTTTGAATGTCAAAGACCAACTACAGAAGAACGGCAAAGTGCTGCGTAGCCGCATCGGTGTGTCGGTGCAGGACATCCGCCAGCAACTCGCGCTGTCATTCGGATTGACCACGCCGCATGGTGCCTTGATCAGCGCGGTGGACCCCACGGGCCCCGGCGAAAAGGCCGGCTTGAAGACCGGCGATGTCATTACCAGCGTGAATGGGCGCAACGTCGATCACTCCTGGGACTTGCCCGCCATGATTTCGCAATTGCCGCCCGGCTCACAGGCGCGGCTCGGGATTTGGCACGATAAGAAGGCCACCGAAGTGACCGTGAAGACCGTACTGCTGGAGGATTCGCCCACCCAGGTGGCGCGCAATTCAGGAGGTGAGGACGGCGGCGGCAAGCTGGGGCTGGTGCTGCGGTCGCTACAGCCCAGCGAGCAGCAGGAATTGCGAACCAAGGGCCGTCTGTTGATCGAGGATGTGACGGGCCCGGCGCTGGCCGCCGGCCTGCAGCCCGGGGACGTGGTGCTGGGGGTCAATGGTGTGGGCGTCGCCACTGTGGCTGAGCTCAAGCGCGAAGTCGCGCGGGCGGGGCATAACGTGGCTCTGCTGGTACAGCGCGAAGATGCTCAGAGCTATTTTCCGATCGATCTGGGCTGAACGCTTTGCGGGGCTGGCCGTGGATTCCGCCATGGCCGGCCCCGCGTGATGCATCCGCTCCCTTTGCCTACGCGACATGCGGAATCAGGCAGGCACCAAGAGCCCTGAAGCAGCCTGGCAGATGGCCTATGGAGCCGATGACGCCGCGGTGGGGTTGACGAGTTTCGTTGTACTTAAGCCTTGTAATCAGGCCTAATCGCCGGCGTGCAAAACGCGGCCCCCCTGTTCCCCAGTCCTAATTCACGTGCCGCCGGCTCACCCCCGGCGGCTTTCCTGCCCACGTCGCGCGCGGAAATGGCGGCTCTCGGCTGGTCGCAATGCGACATTATCATCGTCACGGGCGATGCCTACGTCGATCATCCCAGTTTCGGAATGGCCATCATAGGGCGGGTGCTCGAGGCGCAAGGATTTAAAGTCGGGATCATTGCGCAGCCGGATTGGCACAGCGTCCGAGATTTCCAAGTCCTGGGCGCGCCGCGCCTGTTCTTCGGTGTCACCGGCGGCAACATGGATTCGATGGTCAATCGCTACACCTCGGACCGCCGGGTGCGCAGCGACGATGCCTACACACCCGGTGGGATCGGCGGCAAGCGGCCGGACCGCTGCGTCATCGTGTACTCGCAGCGCATCCGCGAAGCCTACAAGAGTGTGCCCATCGTCATTGGCGGTATCGAAGCGAGCCTGCGGCGAATCGCACACTTCGATTATTGGTCCGAACAGGTGCGCCGTTCCGTATTGGTGGATTCGAAGGCGGATCTGCTGGTGTACGGCAATGCGGAGCGCCAGATCGGGGAGATCGCGCGGCGCCTGGACCAGGGCTCGTCGATGGCCGATATCACGGATTTGCGCGGCACGGCGTATTTGCGGCGCGGGATGCCCGCGGGCTGGGTGGAAATCGACTCCAGCGAATTGGACACCCCGGGACCCTTGAGCGCGCCCGTCGATCCGTACGCCGGCGAGGAAGAGCGCAGGCGCCTGTCGGCGACAGCCGTCGCGGTTCAGGCTGCGCCATCGGCGCAGGCCGGGCCATCGATCCAGACCGGAATGTCGATGCCGTCTGACGTGCCGGCACAGGCTGGGGCAACGGCGCACGCTGGGGCGATGACGCAGGTTGCGTCGTCCGCGCCGGCGGTTTCTGAAAAGGTCGTCAAGTTTTATCGCAAGGTACCGAACGCACAGCGCGAGCATAGTGTCATCCGCATGCCTTCCTTCGAGCAAGTCAGCCGCGATCCGGTGCTGTATGCACACGCCTCGCGCATCCTGCATCTTGAGTCAAATCCGGGAAACGCGCGCGCGCTCGTGCAGCGACATGGAACGCAGGAGCTGTGGCTGAATCCGCCGCCGCTTCCCTTGGCGACCGCCGACATGGATGCCGTTTACGAATTGCCCTACGCGCGCAGGCCGCACCCGGGCTATGGGGATGCCAAGATTCCCGCCTACCACATGATCCGCTTCTCGGTATCGATCCAACGCGGCTGTTTCGGCGGGTGCACGTTTTGCTCCATCACCGAGCACGAAGGCCGGATTATTCAGAGCCGTTCCGAAGATTCCGTCATCCGCGAGATCGAAACCATTCGCGATAAGGTCAAGGGATTCACCGGCGTCATTTCCGATTTGGGCGGCCCGACGGCCAACATGTATCGCCTGCATTGCAAGAGCACCGCTATCGAGTCGGCCTGCCGCCGTCCGTCCTGTGTGTTTCCGGGCGTATGTCCCAACCTCAACACCGATCATGCGCCGCTCATCGGTTTGTACCGCCGCGCGCGTACGCTGAAGGGGATCAAGAAGGTTTTGATCGCGTCGGGCGTGCGCTACGATCTGGCCATCGAATCGCCGGACTACGTCAAGGAACTGGCGACTCATCACACGGGGGGCTATCTGAAGATTGCGCCCGAGGCCATCGGCGATGGGCCACTGTCCAAAATGATGAAGCCCGGCGTGGGCAGCTACTACCGATTCAAGGAGTTGTTCGACAAGTACTCGAAGGAGGCGGGCAAGGAACAGTATCTGATACCCTATTTCATCGCCGCTCACCCGGGTACCCGCGATGTGGACATGCTGGAGCTGGCGCTGTGGCTGAAGAAGAACGGATTTCGCGCCGATCAAGTGCAAGCGTTCCTGCCGTCGCCCATGGCCACGGCCACCGCGATGTATCATTCATCCAAGAATCCTCTCAAGCGGGTCAGCCGTTCGAGCGAGGAAGTGGTGATTCCAAAGGGCATGAAGGTACGGCGTCTGCACAAAGCCTTCTTGCGCTATCATGATCCGGACAATTGGCCCGTCTTGCGCGAGGCCTTGAAGCGCATGGGCCGCGCGGATTTGATCGGCAACGGCAAGCAGCATCTCATTCCCGCCTACCAACCGGTCACAACGAGTCGTGCCGCACCGATGCGCCCGTTCCGCACGCAGCACACGGGGCTGCCTAAATCCGGCAAGGGCGGCACCACCTCACGGCGAGGTCGAAGATAAAACGCGAACGGAATCGCTTGCCTGCCTGCCTTTGATGCGATTAGAGTTCCGGGCTGTCTAGCCTGCACTATTCATGAATGAGCGGTATTTTTGCAGGCCTTCTTCGAGCTTTCCCGTTGCTCATGAATGGTTCAGGCTGGCGGCTATGCCGCCGTATTTCATCAACGTTTACGGTTTGGGAGCGCGAGCACGCCTGGGCTGTCAGGGCGCGTGTGCAGAATGGACAAGTGGGTAGTACATAAATTTGGGGGTTCCAGCGTCGCCGACGCCGCCTGCTTCCGCCAGGTTGCCGACATCATCGAGGCCTCATCGAACCCGCGCGAGGCCATCGTGCTCTCCGCCTGCCGCGGCGTCACTGATTCCTTGCTCGAATTGGTCACGCTGGCCGAGCAGCCCCACCAGGAATTCGGAGCGGCCATCCGGGCACTGAAGGCGCGGCATTTGAACCTGGCCGCGGAATTGATATCGCCCGGTGCCTACGACACCTACAAGGCGCAGTTCGAGCGCGATTGTCTGGACATTGCCGGCATGCTGCAGACCGTGCGGCTCATCCGCTCATCGACCTATTCGATGCGCGACGTGATCGCCGGCTTCGGCGAGATCTGGTCGACGCGCCTGTTCACACCCTTTTTGCACGAGCGCGGGCTCGTCCGGGGCGAGATACTGTGGGTCGATGCCCGCGAGGTGATCGTGGTCGAATGGGGATCGCTGGGAGCGGCGGTGCAGTGGCCGCAGAGCGAAGCGAATCTGCGGAAACTGGTGCCCCCGGAATTTACCGGGCGCCTCATTGTCACCGGCTTTGTCGCCACCACGACCAAGGGAAAGCAAACCACTCTCGGGCGCAACGGCAGCGATTTCTCGGGCTCCATCTTCGGAGCTCTGCTCGATGCCTCTGAGATCAGCATATGGACCGACGTCGACGGCGTGCTCTCGGCCGATCCGCGATTGGTGCCGAATGCGCAGGTCATCGACCAGCTGTCGTACAACGAGGCGATGGAGCTGGCTTACTTCGGTGCCAAGGTCATTCACCCGCAGACCATGGCGCCGGCCGTGGCGCGCGACATTCCCATTTTCATTCGCAATACCTTCGCGCCTCAAAAGCGCGGCACCTTGATATGCGCCAATCCGGTCTCGGCGCTGAAGGTGAAGGGCATTACGAGCATCGATTCGGTGGCGCTGGTGAATCTCGAAGGCGCGGGCATGATCGGCGTGCCGGGGACGGCCCACCGGCTGTTTGGCGCATTGCGCGACGCGGGGATCTCGGTCATCTTGATTTCGCAGGGCAGTTCGGAGCATTCCATCTGCTTCGCGATTCCTGAAGGCCAGGCGGTACGCGTCGAGGAAGCCGTGCGCCGGGCATTCGATGCCGAGTTGCGCGATGGCCAGATCCAACATGTGGAAGTGGCGCTGGGCATGAGTATTCTGGCAGTGGTCGGCGATGGCATGGCCGGAGTGCACGGCGTCGCCGCCAAGGTGTTCAATTCGCTTGGCGCCGCGGGAATCAGCGTAAGGGCGATTGCCCAAGGGGCCTCCGAGCGCAATATCTCGGTGGTCGTGGACGGCAAGGGGGCCGCCAAAGCGTTGCGCGCGGTGCATGCTGCCTTCTATCTGTCGCCGAATACGCTCTCGATCGGCTTGATCGGGCCGGGCACCGTCGGCCGGGCTCTGCTGGGGCAGATTGCCACTCAGCTCGAGAGCCTGAGGGATCTGAAGCTGGACTTGCGCGTGCGTGGCATCACCACCTCCACCCGCATGCTGCTCGAGGACACTTCGGTGGACTTGAGCCGCTGGAAGGAGCGCATGGCCGAGGCGGGCGAACCGCTGGATATGCAAAGATTCATCAACCATGTGCAGGCGGACTACGTACCGCACACCGTGGTGATCGACTGTACCGCCAGCAATGAGGTGGCCGACCGGTATCGGGACTGGCTGTCGCGCGGCATTCACATCGTAACGCCCAACAAGAAGGCCAATAGCGGCACGCTTCCCTATTATCGGTCGCTGCAAGAGGCGAGACGGGCGGCAGGCACGCATTATCTGTACGAGGCGACGGTGGGCGCCGGGCTGCCGGTCATTCACACTCTGCGCGACCTGCGCGGCACCGGCGACGACATCACCCAGATCGAGGGCATATTCTCCGGCACGCTGGCTTATCTGTTCAATGTGTTCGACGGCAGCGAGTCCTTCTCCTCGATCGTGCGCGCAGCTAGGGCGAAGGGCTACACCGAACCGGATCCTCGCGATGACCTGTCGGGCGTGGACGTGGCGCGCAAGCTCATCATCCTCGGGCGCGAGATGGGCCTTACGCTGGAAATATCGGATGTGCAGATTGAGGGCCTGGTCCCGGAAGCGCTCACCCGCTGCAGCGTGGAGGAATTCATGGCGCGGCTGCCGGAGTCCGACGCCGCCATGGCCACGGCACTCGCCGATGCACGGGCCAAGAATCAGGTGCTGCGCTATGTTGGACGCGTGGATGCCGGCGGCAGGGCCACCGTGGGTTTGATGCGGCTGCACGGCAAGCATGCCTTCGCCAATATCGCACTCACCGACAACGTGGTGCGCTTCGCCACGCGCCGCTATTGCGACAATCCGCTCATCGTGCAAGGTCCCGGTGCGGGGCCCGAGGTCACAGCCGCGGGCGTGTTTTCGGATCTGCTGCGCCTGTCGGCTTATCTTGGCGCCCACCTTTAGGAGGCTCGAGGACCGTGCTCACTGACGTTACCGCTTTCGCGCCGGCCACGGTGGCCAACGTGGGGATTGGGTTCGACATTCTGGGGCATGCCGTCGATGAGGTCGGCGATCGGGTCCGGATTCGCCGCATCGAGGAGAACGAGGTGCGCATTCGATCCATCACCGGCGTTGCCGGTGAGTTGCCGGTCGAACCCCAGGCAAACACTGCCGGCCGCGCGGTGCAAGCCATGCACGCGACATTGTCGCCGGGCTTTGGATTTGAGCTGGACATCGAAAAAGGCATTCCCTTAGGATCCGGCATGGGCGGGTCGGCCGCGTCGGCCGTCGCCGCCGTCGTTGCCGCCAATGCATTGCTGCATGCGCCCGCCGCGCAGCTGCAGTTGCTCAAATTTGCCATGGAAGGGGAGATAGTCGCGAGCGGCTCGGCACACATCGACAATATTGCACCGTGCTTGTACGGTGGCCTCACCCTGACCGTGGGCATCGACAATCCGCGCGTGAAGCAAATACCCGTGCCGCGCGGCCTACGTTGCGTCCTGGTGCACCCTCACATGTATCTCGGGACCCGCGAGGCGCGGGCCATTCTCAACATCAACGTCAGCCGATCGGACTACGTTTGGCAGAGCGCGAATCTCGCAGGTTTCATCAGCGGCTGCTATTCCAACGACTTGGAGCTGATCCGCGATTCCTTCAACGACGTGATCATCGAGCCGCAGCGGCATTCCCTAATTCCCGGCTTCAAGGATGTGCAGCGCGCGGCCATGTCGGCGGGTGCTCTCGGCTGCTCGATATCCGGGGCCGGTCCGGCGGTCTTTGCATGGTCCGCGATTCAGCATGCGGAGGCGGTGCGCGGTGCCATGGTGGCCGCCTTCGCCAGGCATGATTTGCAGTCGGACTCGTGGGTGTCCCTCATGCAGAACTACGGCGCTCGAGTGGTAAAGGCCTGATGCCGGGACTCAAATTTGCAAGCTCACGAGGCGCGGATG
This sequence comes from Gammaproteobacteria bacterium, assembly GCA_021323735.1. Lineage (GTDB taxonomy): Bacteria > Pseudomonadota > Gammaproteobacteria > Steroidobacterales > Steroidobacteraceae > Bog-1198. The sequence goes on along the minus strand of JAJPKM010000021.1, from coordinate 222,529 downwards.
CGCCGGTGAGTTTGAGCGATGCCATTGCACAGGGCCTGGCGCCGGACGGTGGGCTGTATATTCCTACCCAGCTGCCGACTCTCCACGCCGGGGCGTTCGCTTCCCTCTCCGGCCTGCCGCAAATCGCGCGTGCGGCGCTCGCCGGCTTCTTCGCAGGGGATGGTTTGCAGGACGCGCTGGGAGAAATTGCCGATGCCGCTTTAGATCTCCCCGCCCCGACGACGGCGGTTGAGGCCTGCTCCGACCCTTTGTTCGTGCTAGAGCTCTATCACGGTCCTACCGCAGCGTTCAAGGATTTCGGGGCGCGGTTTCTCGCCGAAAGCCAGCAGCGGCTCGAGGCCTCGCCATCGGCGCGCCCCATGACCTTGCTGGTGGCGACGTCGGGCGATACCGGAAGCGCCGTGGCCGCCGCCTTCCATGGCCGTCCCTGGGTCCGAGTCGTCATCCTCTATCCGAAGGGATTGGTGAGTCCGCGCCAGGAGCAGCAATTGACTTGCTGGGGAGGAAATGTGCTGTCGCTGCGCGTGGCCGGCACCTTCGACGATTGTCAAGGATTGGTCAAGAAGGCATTCCGCGATCCGGCCCTGAGCCGGCAATTTCGCTTCAGTTCGGCCAACAGCATCAATGTCGGCCGGTTGTTGCCGCAGATGATCTACTACATTGCCTCCAGTCTTGAAATTGCGGGGCGCACCGGATTGGCCCCGTCCTACATCATTCCGGCCGGCAATTTGGGCAATGCCTGCGCGGCATTGTGGGCCCGCGCCATGGGGTTTCCCCTCGGGCGCATCGTCCTGGCGCATAACATCAACCGCGCCGTTCCTGATTTCATGAGCAGCGGACGGTGGGAACCTCGCCCCAGCATCGCGACCTTGGCGTCGGCCATGGATGTGGGCAACCCGAGCAACATGGAGCGCATTCGCGCGCTTTATCCGAACTGGAAGAGCATGCGCGAACACTTGAGCGCGGACAGCGTCGATGACGTTACAATTCGCGCTCGTATGAGAGAGGATTTCATGCAGTACGGACGCGAATGGTGCCCGCATACCGCGACCGCGGCGGAGGTCTACAGCCGTCTGAGCGCGGCGGAGCGGCGGGCGTCACCTTGGGTCCTGGTCGCCACGGCGCACCCGGCAAAATTCGATGAAGTCGTCGAGCCTGTCATTGGCAAGCCCATCGCAGTGCCGGAGAGTCTCGGGAGGCTCTTGCGCTTGCCTCAGCGCTGCGTGGACCTACCTCCAACGCTCGACGCGCTGGCCGCCGTGCTGGCATGACGGACTTGCACATCGAACCGCAGTGGATAGGTCTTGGCGCGGCGCTGCTGCTGGCGGTTGCGCTGGCGGTTTGGGGGTTGCGCGCCTATGGGCGCCGTGCGCGCCGCAAATCCCTGCTGCAGCGATTGGAGCGTGTCGCCTTGGCGGCCACGCATCAAGTGCTCGTTCCGGACGGGATGGGCGGCTTCATCCACATCGATCACATTCTCCTCACGCCGCGCGGATTGGTGGTCCTCGATACACGACGCGTGGTGGGCCTGATCTTCGGCGGCGATCAGATGAGCGATTGGACCGTCATGGGCCGCGGGCACCGCTACACCTTCGATAATCCGCAGCCCGCGCTGTACGATCGGATCGCAGCGGTCAAGGCCTTGGTCGGCGAGGTGCCGGTCGAGGGTCGGCTGCTGTTCTCCAACGTGGGTAAATTCACCAAGGGTATCCCGAAGTGGGTGGTGATGCTGGATGGCATCGAAATGGAATTTCCCCTGGTCCATCGCGGCGTCCACGCCATGCCGAACTCCGAGGCGTACGCCGATGCCTGGAATCGGCTGCTTGCGCAGCTGCGGCCGAGCCCGCACCTGTTCACGAATTTGTGAGGCCGAACAGCGCCACGGCATTGCGCGTGGTGTGAGCGGCAATCGCCTCGAGGGATTCGCCGCGCAGGCGCGCCACCGTCGCCGCGATGTGCGGCAGATAGGCCGGTTCGTTGCGCCGTGACTTCGGCAGCGGGGTCATGTCCCGCGGCAGCAGGTATGGCGCATCGGTCTCGATCAACAGCCGGTCGGCGGGGATGAGCGGCACCACGCCGCGCAGTTCGGTACCGCGGCGCTCGTCGCAGGCCCAGCCGGTAATGCCGATGTACAGGCCGAGCGCCAAGTACGCTTCCAGTTCGAGCTTGCCTCCCGTGAAGCAGTGCGCGACGCCGCCGTGCAGTCTGCCGCCGAACTCGTTCAAGATTGCGGCAAAATCGGCGTGCGCCTCGCGTTGATGGAGAAATACCGGCTTGCGCAGCTGCACGGCGATTTCCAACTGCGCCACGAAGGCTGCGCGCTGCGCGGACGGCGGGGAGAGGTTGCGGAAATAGTCCAGGCCGCACTCGCCGACTGCCACCACGCCGTCGGCGTTCACCAGGTCCAGGAGTTCACTGCGATCCGACGAATTGAATGAATGCGCATGATGTGGATGGAAGCCGGCCGTGCTCCAAAGCAGCGACGGATGGGAGGCCGCGAGTGCCGCGGCTTGGCGGGAACTGGGCAGGTCGGCTCCGGTGACGATTTGCCGGCGCACACCGGCTTGTAACGCACGCGTCATGACCTCTTCACGATCTTGCGCAAAACTGTCGTGGGTGAGATTCGCACCGATATCGATCAGATCCAGGACCAAGCTTGCAATCCCCTTTGTGATATCTTCGATAGTATGCGCATTGCCCGACTCACTTTGTTGGCCATCATGCTCGGCGCCGCCGATGCGCCCGAAGCGCAGGAGGGCGGCGATACTCAAGCTCGGATCGAGTATGCCTACCAGACCGAGGATGCGAACAGCCTGGCGAATCTCGTGCAAAATTTGACTACGCAAGTCAAGAACGATCCTCAGGACATCAACGCCCGCTATCACCTCGCGCATGCACAATACCGCTTCGGACAGGCGTCGCACGAGGGCCGCGCCCGGGGCGCGGAGGCGGCGTTCGGCGATTGCATCGATGAGCTGAAACCCGTGCTCGACAAGAATGCCGGTTCGGTCGAAGCCATGGTGCTGCAGTCGGCCTGCTATGCCGCCCTTGCGGACTTGAAGTCATTGGAGGCCGTGCTGCTCCGGGCGCGCGCAGCCGATCGCTTGAGGGCCGCGCTCAAACTGGAGCCTCGCAATCCGCGTGCCGTGCTGCTGCTGGCGATACAGGACATGCGCGGTGCAAAACCCGGTTCCGCCGAAAGCCAGAAGGGTTTCGTGCAGTTGCAGACGGCGGCACAGTTGTTCGAGCAATCTTCCGGCACCCAGATCGATGCGCCGGGTTGGGGGCATGCGGAGGCGTACCTGACCCTCGGCCGCGAGCTGCGGGCGCGCGGCGACCACTTGGGTGCGCGCAACTGGATCGAGAAGGCCCTCATCGCGGCGCCCGATTATAAACCGGCGCAGCGGCAGCTGGCATCATTGGCAAAGCCATAGGAGCCTCCTGGCGGCGCGCCGGTCGGCGCTCCCAACCTGGTATCATTCGCTGCGATGAAGCCACACGGCACGCAGCTGTCCTTGTTCGAGACGCGAAGCTTGAGCGACCCGTTCGCGGTACGGGTAAGTCCCCGCGCGCGGCGCCTCACGGCACGGGTCCACGTGGGCGGCCGTGTCGAGATCGTGGTACCTGTAGGTGTCAATGCACATGCGGTGCGCGACTTCGTCCAGCGCTTCACGCCTTGGATCGATCGCAAGGTGGCGGCGATGCGCTGCTTCGTCGCCCCCGCGGAACCCGTGCCGCCGTCGATCGCGTTCGCCTTCACGGGAGAACAACTGGCGGTGGAATGGCGGCGTGGGCCTAGCCGCAGGCTCGAGCGGCACGCCGATCGTCTGGTGCTGCAGGCGCCGGATGATTCGGCGGCGCGGATGCTGCTGCAAAGCTGGCTGAAGGCCGCGGCAGAGGAACGGCTCGCCCCGCGGCTGCTCGAACTGGCAGATGAGCTCAAGTACTCCGTGGCGCGGGTGAGGATCCGCTGCCAGCGCACGCGCTGGGGCAGCTGTTCGACGCGCGGAACCGTCAGTTTGAACTGTTCCCTGGTGTTCCTGCGTCCGGAGGTGGTGCGTTACCTGTTCATTCACGAGCTGGCGCACACCAAGCATATGAATCATTCCGCGAGTTTCTGGCGACTGGTGGAAAAGATCGAGCCGGACTATCGGCGGCTCGACCGCGAGTTGTTGGCCGGTTGGCGCACGGTTCCGGCCTGGGTGTTCAAGAATTAGCCCCCGAACGACATGAATGAAACGCCGCCACGGGTCAAACCATTCGTGGACTTGAGCGACGAGCAAGTCCACTGGGACTTGAGCGCGGACTTGAGCTATTCGCAGTACCTAGGGCTGGATAAGTTGCTCGGCGCGCAGCGCCCGCTGTCCTACCAGCACGATGAAATGCTGTTCATCATCATTCATCAGGTGTCCGAGCTGTGGATGAAGCTATGTTTACACGAGCTGAATGCCACGATCGCCTGCGTGCGGCGCGATGATCTCGGACCGACCTTTAAAATGTTGGCACGCGTCTCCACTATTCAACAACAGCTGTTGCAATCATGGGATGTGCTGGCGACCATCACGCCTTACGACTACTCCGCGTTTCGCAATTCACTGGGAAAATCCTCCGGATTTCAGTCGCCGCAGTATCGGATGTTGGAGTTCTTGATCGGCAACAAGAATGCCGACACGATCAAAGTGTTCCGCAGCGATCCGCAGGTCCATGAGACGCTTGACCGGGCGCTGCGCGCACCGAGCCTGTACGATGAGGTCTTGCGCCTCCTGAGCCGGCGCGGGCTGGATGTGCCCGCCGAGGCCATCGATCGGGACTTTACCCAGCCGTATCAGGCCAATAAGCAGGTCGCCGCGGCATGGCTCAGCGTGTACCACAATTCCGTCAAGGACTGGGACTTGTACGAGCTGGCCGAGCGCCTGGTCGACCTGGACTACAAATTCCAGTTGTGGCGATTTGCGCACGTGAAGACCGTTGAGCGGATCATCGGCGACAAGCGCGGCACCGGCGGCACCGGCGGCGTCTCGTACTTGACCAAGGCGCTGGAGCTGAAGTTTTTTCCCGAGCTTTGGACCATTCGAACTTCGATGTAGAGCGAGCATGGCGAATATTCAAGAACAATTGCAGAACGTCAATGTCACCTCCAGCGACCTGTTGGCGACACCGGAGGAAGTCAAACGGCGTTTGCCGCTGACCGCCCGAGCGGCGGAGACGGTGGTGAAGTCCCGTGAAGCGGTGCGCGCGATTTTGGAGAGGCGCGATCCGCGCCTATTCGTGGTCGTAGGTCCCTGTTCGATTCACGATGTGGCCGCGGCGCGCGAATATGCGGGGCGCCTGAAACAGCTGTCGGACGAAGTCAGCTCCACGCTGTTGCTGATCATGCGCGTGTACTTCGAAAAGCCGCGCACTACCGTGGGCTGGAAGGGGTTGATCAACGATCCGGATCTGGACGATTCATTCCATATCGAAAAAGGCATTCTGCTGGCGCGGGAACTGCTGCTGTACGTCGCGGAACTCGGGCTTCCCGCGGGTACCGAAGCGCTGGATCCGATCATGCCGCAGTACCTGTCGGAACTCATTACCTGGACCGCGATCGGTGCGCGCACCACCGAATCGCAGACGCACCGGGAAATGGCCAGCGGCTTGTCCACGCCGGTGGGATTCAAGAACGGCACCGACGGTGCGCTGGCCACCTCCATCAATGCGCTGCACTCCGTGCGCCATCCGCACCATTTCCTCGGGATCACACAGCAGGGGCAATCGGCGGTGTTTCGGACCAAGGGCAACCCGCACGCGCACATCGTATTGCGCGGTGGAGGAGGCCGGGTCAACTATGATGCCGTCAGCATTGCCGTCGCGGAGCGCGAACTGACCGCCGCCGGGCTGCCGCCCATCATCGTGGTCGACTGCAGTCATGGCAATTCGAACAAGGATGCGGATTTGCAGCCGCTGGTCGCCGAAAACTGCATCGCCCAAATCACCGAGGGCAACCGCTCCATCGTCGGACTCATGCTCGAAAGCCATCTGAAGGGCGGCAGGCAATCCATCCCGAAGGATTTGAGCAAGCTCGAGTACGGGATGTCCATTACCGATCCCTGCATCGACTGGCCCACCACGGAGAGCTTGTTGCGGAAGTTGCACCACTCGCTCCAGGGTGGGCCAGCGCGGTAACAGGCTCCCAGCCTCAACAATTCATGAACAATGGGAAAGCCTTGAGAAGGCATGCGGCCCTCTTCACTTCATGGTTTGTTCAGGCTAGTTCCAGTAGGAGACGGCAATATTCCACTTCGCGGCGAGGCGGCGCGCGGCATCATTGCCGTTGACCAGCAGTGCTCGCTCCGCTTCGCGCATATGATCCAAGTCCGAGGCTGAATTTCCATAAGCGATGATGGGTAGGCCGCGGTATTGCTCGCGCAACAGCGCCATGCAGCGCAGCTTCTCCTCGCCGCGGCGATTGGGAGTTTTGAGGTGTCCATCGAGACGCTCGCCTTGCCAGGTCAACTCGGTGCAGACGGTGCGTTCGAAGCCGAGAAGCTCGCCGATGAGCGGAACGTAAAGATCCGGACTGGCGGACATGAGCACCAGGCGATCGCCGGCCGCGCGGTGTGCTTCCACGACCGCCAGGGCAACCGGGCGAAAGCGCTGGGTCGGCGCGAGGCTGCCAACGAAAGTTTCGGCCCAGGCATCGATGACGGAACGCCGCTCGCCGCCCATGATCATGCGGATGACACGTGACTTGAGCATGCCGTGGTCACGATCTTGCCAGTAGCGTCCAAGGGTGAAAGGCAACCGCCATAGACCCAAGGCCCTATGCGGACGCCGCATCAAAAATCCCAACAGGAACGGCAGCAAGGTATCCTGCCAAGTCAGGGTGCCGTCCAGATCGAACAGCGCCACCCAGGGCGTCGAGGCCCCGCCGGTTGTCTTTTTTTTATTCAGATAATTACCTTTAAAAACAATTGCATATAAATATTATCTCGATTGGATATGACGGCATGAATTCGGCGCTCTTGTCCCAGCTAGTCTATATCGGTCCGTCGAGGATGGGCTCATTCATGAGTTCGCCGGTGTTGTCGCCGCCGGAATTGTCGCCGCGATGAGTGCATCCGTGGCCATCGTGGGGGCAGGCGCAATCGGCGTGTGGATAGGCGATGCCTTCGACCGTGCAGGCTGGCCGGTGTCCATGCTTGCGAGGGGTGCCACGCTCGATATCTTGCGCGCCTCAGGAATGCGCGTCACCCATGGCGCCGTGAGCCGCACCAGCCGTCCGCGCGCGGGCTCTGCCGCCGAGCTTGGCGTGCATGACTATGTGTTTCTCGCCGTCAAAGCTCACCTGCTGCCGCAGCTCGCGCCGGACTTGAGTTCCCTCATCGGCCCCTCGACGGTGGTGATCAGCGGCACCAACGGCATTCCCTGGTGGTTCTTCCATGACTTTGGGGGACCGCTGTCCAATCGATGCCTTCGGTCCGTGGATCCTGATGGGTCGCAGGAGCGGACCTTCCCGCGCGAACGCACGCTTGGATCCGTGGTACATGCCTCGGTACGTGTCGTTGCGCCGGCGGATGTCCAAGTCGTGGCCGCCGATCGAATCATCCTGGGCGAACCGCGCGGAACGCTCTCGGCACGGGTTGAATCCGTGGTGAGCGTGCTGCGGGCAGGCGGCATCAACACTCATGCGTCGGATGGCATTCGGCGCGACGTGTGGACCAAGCTCTGGGGCAACATGACCATGAACCCTTTAAGTGCGCTGACCCGCTGCGGTACGGGAAAGATGCTCGCCAATGCCGAGGTGCGCGAGCTGTGCATTCACATGATGCAGGAGATGCAGCGCTGTGCAGAACGGCTGCACCTCGAGATCGACATGTCGGCGGAGGAGCGCATCGCGGTGACGCAGCGGCTGGGCGATTTCAAGACTTCGATGCTCGCGGATATGGAGGCCGGCCGCACTTTGGAACTGCAGCCGCAGCTCGGGGCGGTAGTCGAGATCGCGCGCTGGTTGAACATTCCCGTGCCTTTTCTGCGCGCGGCGCTGGGATTGACCACGCTGGCCGCGCGAATGTAGCCACTCGCACGCAGGAAAGCACTAGAATTACCGATTTCCGCAAGGGTTGGAGAGAGCATGCGCGAGATCGGCATTGACAATTCGTGCCTGGTTTGGGCTGGTGTGGGCTGTCTCCTGGCCGCAGCCATTCAAGCCGCGCCCCTCAAGGGGGCTGCCGCAGTTCAACAGGCGCCGCCGCCCGCTTCCGCAGCCGCTCAGAGTTCGCCCGGCGCCGGTTTTTCGCACGTCAAATCTTTGGGCGGTATCGACGAGTACCGGCTCGATAGCAACGGGTTGACCGTGCTTCTGGTACCGGATCATTCCGCGCCCGTCGTTACGTTCGAAGTCACCTACCAGGTTGGATCGCGCAACGAGGTGACCGGTACCACCGGGGCCACGCACATCCTCGAGCATATGATGTTCAAGGGCAGCGAGGCGTTCAATGATCCGAAGGGCAACAGTATCAAGCAATTGCTCGAGCGCGTCGGTGGGCAGTTCAACGCCAGCACATCCTTCGATCGCACCAACTACTTTGCGACGATCGGCCGCGAGAGCCTGGAGAGTTATATTGCCATCGAAGCGGACCGCATGCGCCACCTCTGGTTGCACGATGCGGACCGGCAATCCGAAATGACCGTGGTGCGCAATGAGTACGAGCGCGGCAAGAACGATCCGGAAAATGTGCTGTTGGAGGAGGTGAGCGCGGCAGCCTACGTGGCCTTGCCCTATCACCATCCGACGATTGGATGGAAGAGCGATATCGAGCACGTGCCCATTGCCAAATTGCGCGAGTTCTACGACACATTTTATTGGCCGAACAATGCCACGGTCACGGTCGTGGGCGACATCGAGACCGAGCCGGTTTTGGCGCTGATCAGGAAGTACTACGGGGTGTATCCTCGTTCGCCCGCGCCCATTCCGACGGTCTACACGGAGGAGCCGGTGCAGAGCGGTGAGCGGCGCGTGGTGGTCAAGCGTCCCGGGGAACTCGGCACCATCATCGTCGCGCACAAGGTGCCGAACGGCAGAGATGCCGACCAGGCACCTCTGGAGATGCTCGATGCCATCTTGAGTTCGGGTAAGAACGCGCGCCTGTACCGTGCCCTGGTGGATCAAGGGTTGGCATTGAGTGCCGGTGCCGGTACGGATCTGCATCACGACCTGTCGCTGCATACCTTGTTCGCGGCGTTGACCCCCGGGGCGAGCCACGATGAGGTGGAGAAGGCGCTGCTGGCGGAAATCAACAAGATCAAGACCAGCGGCGTCACGCCGGCCGAAGTGGCCACCGTGAAGCAGCAATACATCGCCGAAGATGCCTATAAGCGCGATGGGACGGCCGCGGTGGCCAGCGAAATCAGCGAATGGATCGGCGTCGGCGATTGGACGCTGTATGTGACCTTTCCGCAAAAGGTGCAGCAAGTCACCCCCGCGGACGTGCAGCGCGTGGCCAGGCAATATTTCGTCGCGGATCAAAGTACGACCGGCTGGTTCGTGCCCGTGGCGTCCAAAACGGAGAAGGGCTCGTGATTCGACTTTCCATGATGGCGCTGCTGTTGATAGGCAGTACCGCCGCGGCGAATATGGCGGATCAGGCGCAGCGCTCGAAGATCAATGGCATCGATCTGATCACATACCGCACCAACGTCAAGGACGTGGTCATCCTACTGGGGGTACTGCCTGCGGGCGATGCCATGGCGGAGCCCGGCAACATTGCCGTTCCCACGCTGTCCGGCATGATGCTCGATCGCGGCACCAAGGCACTCGACAAGTTTGCGATTGCCGATAAATTGGACAACGTCGGCGCGGAGATCAGCTTCACCGTGGGCGTGCAGTCTCTGGAGATCCGCGCCAAGTGTCTGCGGAAGGACTTGCCGCTGATCATAGAAACGATCGCAGCGGAGCTGCGCACACCGGCGCTACAGGTTACGGAGTTCAACAAGGCGAAGCAGCAATTCATCGGCGAGTTGGAGGCCTCCGCGCAGAATACCGGGGCTCGCGCCACCGAGGCGTTCAATCGCGCGGTATTTCCCGCGGGTCACCCCAATCATCCGCATACGTTGAATGAATACCTCGCCGCGGCGCGCCTGGCCAGCATCGAGGAGATCCGTAATTTCCAAGCGAAATACTACGGTCCGGCGCATATGACCTTGGTGGTGGTCGGCGATGTTTCCGATGCCGATACGCAATCCGAGATGAGCAAGGCGTTTGCGGGATGGAGCGGCGGCCAGGACTACATCCGGCCTGCCAAACCTGCCATCGCCGCTGCCGCGAGCGAGGCAACCGTGCCGCTGGCGGACAAGCCCAGCGTCTCGGTGCTGCTCGGCCAGGCGACGGGACTTCGCTACAGCGACCCCGATACGCTGGCGCTGCGGGTCGGCACGGCGATTCTCGGCCGTGGATTTACCGGAAGGCTGATGGGTACGGTGCGCGACAAGGAGGGCCTGACCTACAACATCGGCGCCACCGTGGCCGATGACAGCATCGTCGACGGCGTTTGGGAGATTTCCGCCTCCTTCGCGCCGGCGCTGCTGTCCAAGGGGGTGGAGTCGACGCGCCGCGAAGTCGGCAAATGGTGGAGCGATGGCGTGACCGAGCAAGAATTGGCGACGCGAAAGCAGGGCGCCGTCGGCAGCTACTTCGTCGGTATGTCGACCACCCTAGGGCTGGCCGAGACCATTCTGGTCAACACCCAGAGGGGCTTCGACCCCACGTGGCTGGACGCCTATCCCAAGGCGGTGAAGGCGCTCACCCGCGAACAAGTCAATGCCGCCATCAAGGCGCATCTGAATCCCGGCGCCATGGTATTGGTGGAAGCCGGCAGCGTCGCAGCGAGCGCCAAAGCACCGCCCTGAGTGACCCTTCGCGACAGGCTAACCGCTCGAATTCACAGTGCCCAGGTAGTCCTGCTTGCCGATTTCCAGGCCTGCCTGCCGGAGAATGTCGTAGGCGGTGGTGACGTGGAAATACACGTTGGGTAGCACATGGGTGAGCAGATAGGGCATGCCCTGCATGCTCTTGCTGGCACTGCGGGTTTGCCAGTTGATCGTTCTGTCTTCGGCGCCCTCGAACTGCTGCGGTTTCAATGAGCCCAGATACGCAACCGTACGGCGGGTATTGGCGATCAATTCCGGCAAACTCTTGTCCTTGCCATCGAAGGTAGGTACCTCCACGTCGGCGAGTCGCGCCGCGCCGCCCCCGGCAATATCGTTCGCAATAAATATTTGCGAGCTCAAGGGCAGCATGTCGGGAACCAGCCGGGTTTGGAGCAATACCGCAGGATCGATCTTTCGCGCCTGCGCGTAGGCGACTGCCTTGTCGAGAATCGCGGCCAAGCTGTTCAAGGCCCGGCTGCAGGGTAATACGGTTGCTTGATGCATCGTCAAAGTCATGATTTATGCTGCCTTGGTGGTCGCTGCGAGTTGCCGCAATACGTATTGCAGAATGCCGCCGTGTTGGTAGTAGTCGAGTTCCTTCGGGGTATCGATGCGCAGGCGGGCCTCGAATTGCGTGGTTAGCGTCCGCGTGCCGTCATCGGATTTGGCGATGACGGTCACGAACTTCGCCGCGCCGCGATTCAGCCCGGCGATTTCGAAGGTCTCGCGGCCCGTGAGCTTGAGGCTTTGCGCGCTCTGTCCGTCCTTGAACTGCAGCGGCAGAACGCCCATGCCGATCAGATTCGAGCGATGGATGCGCTCGAAGCTCTCTGCGATCACCGCCTTCACGCCGAGCAGCATCGTGCCCTTGGCGGCCCAATCGCGCGAGCTGCCGGTGCCGTACTCCTTGCCGGCGAGGATCACCAGAGGGGTATTGGCAGCCTTGTATTTGACCGAGGCGTCGAATATGGACATTTGCTCGCCGCTGGGAATGTGCAGCGTCACGCCGCCCTCGGTGCCGGGCAGCAGCAGATTGCGCAACCGGATATTGGCGAATGTGCCGCGCATCATGACCTCATGATTGCCGCGGCGCGCCCCATAGGAATTGAAGTCCGCCGCCTGCACGCCTTGCGACACCAGGTACTTCGCCGCTGGGCTGGACTTTGAAATGTTGCCGGCCGGTGAGATGTGATCGGTGGTGACCGAATCGCCGAGCACGGCCAGCGCACGCGCGCCCTTGATGTCGCTCACCGGCGCCGGCGTCATGGTCATGCCGTCGAAATAAGGCGGATTCTTCACATAGGTGGATTTTCCGTCCCAGGCATAAATCTTTCCGGCCGGCGTCTTGATCGCCGCCCAGTTGGCATCGCCGGCAAATACATTGGCATAGCCCTTCTTGAACATGGCGGAATCGACCGACGAGCCGACGGCGGCTGCAACGTCCTTGGCGCTCGGCCAGATGTCCTTGAGATAGACAGGCTTGCCGTCCTTGGACTTCCCCAGGGGCTCGGTGGTGATGTCTATGTCTAAGCTACCCGCCAGGGCATAGGCTACCACCAGCGGCGGCGAGGCGAGAAAATTCATCTTGATTTCCGGATGCACCCGTCCCTCGAAGTTGCGATTGCCGGACAGCACCGAACATGCGATCACATCGGCGCTTCTCACCGCGTCGGAGATCTCCGGCTTCAAGGGCCCGGAGTTTCCGATGCAAGTCGTGCAGCCGTAGCCCACGGTGTAGAACCCGAGCCGCTCCAAGTCGTGCAGCAGGCCTGCCTTGGTCAAGTAATCCGTCACCACACGCGAACCCGGCGCCAGCGAGGTTTTGACCCAGGGTTTGGAGGAGAGGCCTTTCTCGACGGCGTTGCGTGCCAGCAGCCCGGCGGCCACCAGCACCGCGGGATTCGAGGTGTTGGTACAGCTGGTGATGGCCGCGATCAGCACCGCGCCGTCCTTCACCTCGAAGTTTTCCGTGCCTACTTGGATTGCCGCATTGCCGGTAGCGTTAGGATTCTTCTGCGCCCGTTCCTCGGCCATCTTTTTGACGCTGTTCCGATACACGCTCTTGGCGTTGCGCAACGGGACGCGGTCTTGGGGGCGCTTCGGTCCGGCGAGCGACGGCTCCACCGTGGACAGATCCAGTTCCACGACGTCGGTGTAGTCGGCGGCCGGTGCACCGTCGATGCGCCACAGTCCCTGTGCCTTGGCATAGGCCTCGACCAGCGCGATCTGCTCGGCGGGCCGGCCGGTCAGTTCCAGGTAGCGAATGGTTTCCCCATCGATCGGAAAAATTGCGCAAGTCGAACCGAACTCGGGCGACATGTTCGCGATGGTGGCGCGATCGGCGAGCGGTAGGCCTTTGAGGCCGTCGCCGAAGAACTCGACGAACTTGTCCACCACGCCTTTCTTGCGCAGGATTTCGGTGACGCTGAGCACCAGGTCGGTTGCGGTCGTTCCCGGCGGCAGCACGCCGGAGAGTTTGAAGCCGATCACCTGCGGAATGAGCATCGTCACCGGCTGACCCAGCATGGCCGCTTCCGCTTCGATCCCTCCCACGCCCCAGCCCAAGACGCCCAGGCCGTTCACCATGGTGGTATGCGAGTCCGTACCCACCAGCGTGTCCGGATAGGCGGTCGTCTTGCCGCCGGCGTCGTCGGCGAAAATGACCCGGGCCAGCCGTTCGATGTTGACCTGGTGCACGATGCCGGTGTTGGGCGGAACGACCTTGAAGTTACTGAATGCCGTCTGTCCCCAGCGCAGGAACATGTAGCGCTCACCGTTGCGCTGGAACTCGATCTCATTGTTGTGCCGCAAGGAATCGGCGGCGCCATATTCGTCGACTTGAACCGAGTGGTCGATGACCAATTCGGCGGGCGCCAGCGGGTTGACCTTCTGCGGGTCGCCGCCGAGTTTGACGATGGCCTCGCGCATCGCGGCCAGATCGACGATGCAGGGGACTCCCGTGAAATCCTGCATGATGACGCGCGCCGGTGTAAAGGCAATTTCATGGCTGGGCGCAGCCTTCGGATCCCACTTGAGCAGAGCCTCGATATCATCCTGGGTGACGTTGACTCCATCCTCGAATCGCAGCAGATTTTCCAGGAGCACTTTCAAGGAGAAGGGCAGGCGCTCGACGTTGCGCCCCTTGAGCGCCGCGAGACTCAGGATGTCGTATTGCCGTGAGCCCACGTTGAGCGTGGTTCGTGCCTTGAAGCTGTCCGTCATGATCCCTCCGCGGAAATAGGAGAATTATAAGTGATTCTGTGCGCGCCGGGCGCGAGCTGCGCATTGAAGCGCCGCGCTATGACGCCGCCGCCCAAGCAGCGCTCGCCGCGATAGAACACGGCATACTGACCCGGTGTGACCGCGCGCGCCGGACGCTTCAATGTCACGCGCCAGCGCCCCGCGTCGCCCAAGCGGATGGCGCAGGGCATGTCAGCCTGGCGATAACGCGTCTTCACCATGCAGTCGGCCGGCGCATCTGCGTCAGCGGGATCGATCCAATGCATCTGTTCCGCGTCGAAAGAGTCCGATTGCAGCAGGGGATGATCCTGGTCCTGGACCACGACGAGCGCGTTGCGCGCCATGATTTTGTCCGCCACGTACCACGGTGCGGCCGCGGCGCCGATGCGACCGCCGACCCGAAGTCCCGAGCGCTGCCCCAGGGTGTACAGGGCGAGCCCGCGATGTTCGCCGACGACCATGCCCTCGGCCGTCTCGATCGGACCGGGTGCGGTGTGCAGATAGCGGCTCAAGAACTCCTGGAACGGCCGCTCGCCGATGAAGCAGATGCCGGTGCTGTCTGGTTTGTCGAACACCGGCAGGCCGGCCGCATGTGCCATCCCGCGCACCTGCGCCTTGTGCAGCCCGCCAATGGGAAAGAGCGTCTTAGACAGGGCTGGAGCCGCGAGGCTGTGCAGGAAATAACTCTGATCCTTGGCGCCGTCCGCGGCCTTCAGCAATTCAGGATAGCCGGCGGTGCGGCGAATCTGCGCATAGTGGCCGGTTGCAATCCACGCCGCACCCAAACGCTGCATGTAATCCAGGCAGACGCCGAATTTGATCTCGCGATTGCACAGAACATCGGGATTCGGGGTGCGGCCCGCCGCATATTCCCGGAGGAAATTGCCGAAGACCCGAGCGCGATACTCAGCGGCGAAACTTACGCGATGCAGGGCTATTCCCAGCGTCTCGCAAACCCGGCGCGCGTCTTGGAAGTCGGCGGCGGTGGTGCAGTAGCCGTCATCGTCCTCCCAGTTGGACATGAACAGGCCCTGCACCGAGTAGCCGGCATCGCGCAACAACAACGCGGCAACGGCCGAGTCGACGCCGCCGGACATGCCGACGATCACGGTATCGCCTGAGGAAGGATCGGGCAGGATCTTCTGCATCCGCCCATTATACGGGCAATGCCGGAAGACGAAGATTTACATGAGCATTTGCCGCATTTGCGATTCTTGCATGCTCGTCTGCCAGACTTCGTCAAAGAAGTTCAGGTAGCGGCGCACCACGGCCGGATCGTTCATGTCCGAAATGCCGTCCCAGCGGTCGGCCTGCAATCGGTACACCAGCGCCTTGTCATCCGCAATGATGAACGCCCCAGCGCTGGCCGGATATTCCGGACTCATCGCGCGAAGATCGATGCAGCTGGTCAGCCGGCGTGCCAGCGCGAGAAAGCGATTGTTGTCCACCATGGCGCGCGACGGGTCGGCGAGCAGTACCCTGACTTTGGCATAGGAGCGCGCCAACACCAGGCGTTTGATGGCCTCGAGAAAGGGCTCCTCGCCGTACACCGAGGGCTCCAAATCCTGAGTGAAAATCGACAGCAGGCGCTGCGCGGATTTGGCCACTTTGAGACTGGCGTCGCGCACTTCGGGCATCGTGCTCAAGATCGTGCGGGTGCCCGATCCCATGGAAGCATCGCTGCCGGGCGCAAGGATCTTGCGCGCCACCGGTTTCGAGCGTTCTTCCGTATTACCCGCCATATGCTTGACTTTGACCCCGCGTACTTTGAACTCGATAGTACCGTTTGGCCCAAAGGATGCCGTGCCAACTGCGTCACGTTTCGCATAAGCCTGAAAAACCCGCCTTACCGTACCATCCGTTCCCCTATCGCAAACGCGACACGCGGAAAACGTCATACGGGACTCAGGGGCGGCGTCCGCGCAGCGCCAAGCGGGGCGCCAGACCGACGTAGGCTCCGGGCGTCAGCTCCAGCAAGCGCGCCTTGTCCTCAGGAGGCAGGGTGAGGGAAGCAATGAATTCGCGCAAGGCGGATTCGTCCACGGGTCGGCCCCGGGAGAAGATCTTTAGCTTATCGTAGGCATCGGGGATGCCATGGGCGCGCATCACCGTTTGTACCGCTTCGCCCAATACCTCCCAGGCGCGGTCCAAATCTTCGGCCACGCGCTTGCCGTCAAGGTCGATTTTCGACAGCCCCACGCTCAGCGACTTGAAGCTCAGCACGGCGTGTCCGACGGCCACGCCGAGATTGCGCATGACGGTCGAATCGGTCAGATCGCGCTGCAGCCGCGACACCGGTAGCTTGTCGGCGAAGTGCCCGAGTAACGCATTCGCCAATCCGAAATTGCCCTCGGCGTTTTCAAAATCGATGGGATTGACCTTGTGCGGCATGGTCGATGAACCCACCTCGCCTTCAATGGCGCGCTGCTTGAAATAGCCCAGCGAAATATAGCTCCACATGTCGCGCGAAAAATCCAGCAGCACCGTGTTTGCGCGCATCAGCGCATGGCAGTATTCGGCAATCCAATCATGAGGTTCGATCTGCGTGGTGTAGGCATTGGACGAAAGTCCCAGCGATTCGACGAAGGCGGCGCTGAAGGCCGGCCAATCGACGCGCGGCAACGCGGCCACGTGTGCGTTGAAATTGCCCACCGCTCCGTTCATCTTTCCCAGAATCGCCACTCGGGCAAGGCCCGCACGCTGAGCCTCGAGCCTTGCGGCGACATTGGCGAGCTCTTTCCCCACCGTGGTGGGCGAGGCGGTCTGGCCATGAGTGCGTGCCAGCATGCCGACGGCGGCGTGCCGGGCCGCCAGTGCGTCGATCTTCGAGCCCAGATCCGCCAGCATCGGCTCGAGCAGCGTCGCGCGGGCGTTTTTGAGCATCAGCGCATAGCTTAAGTTGTTGATGTCTTCGGAGGTGCAGGCGAAGTGCGTCCACTCGAGCGCGGCGGCACTCGCACCGCGCGAGCTCAGTTCGTTGCGCAACCAAATTTCGACGGCTTTGACATCGTGGTTGGTACGCGTCTCGATCTGCTTGATGGCCGCAACATCGGCCCGGCGCGGATCTTGGGAAAGCTCCACCAGCAGCTGCCTGGCGGCGTCCGGCAGTTCGCGCAGCGCCTGCTCGGCGGGTCCGGCGGCAAGGGCGAGAAGCCATGTGCACTCGACGCGCACGCGTTCGCGCATGAGGCCCGCTTCGCTGAAGATGTGCCGTACCTCGGCGAGCTTGCCGGCATAGCGGCCATCTAGGGGCGACAGGGCGTCGGTGAAAGAGGTGTGCATCTGAAAGCGCCGGCGGCTGGAGTGGTAGAATGCGCTGATTCTACCGTAAACAAGCAGCGGAGTAAGGCGCGATGACCGCAACCACCCGCGTCGAGCGCGACAGCATGGGGCCTCTGGATGTACCGGCGGAGGCGCTGTGGGGCGCGCAAACGCAGCGCGCGATCCAGAATTTCCCGCCCAGCGGACTGCGCATGCCGCGCGCGTTCATTCGCGCGCTTGCCCTCATCAAGCACGCCGCTGCCGGCGCAAATGCCGAGCTGGGCGATCTGCCGGCACCGCTGGCGGCCGCAATTCAGGAGGCCGCGCTCGCGGTGGCCGCGGGGGATTACGACGATCAGTTTCCGGTGGATGTATTCCAGACCGGTTCGGGCACCAGCAGCAACATGAACGCCAACGAGGTCATTGCCGCGCTGGCGGCGCGCTCGCTGGGAACCGCCGTGCACCCGAACGATCATGTCAACATGAGCCAGAGCAGCAATGACGCCGTTCCCACCGCGATCCACGTCGCGTCTGCCTTGATGCTGCACGAACATCTGCTGCCTGCGCTCGAGCGGTTGCGGGAGATTCTGGCGGTGCGCTGCGCGGAGTTCGTCGACGTGGTCAAGACCGGGCGCACGCATTTGATGGATGCCATGCCCATCACGCTGGCGCAGGAGATGGGGGCCTGGCGCGCGCAGATCGCCGCGGCCGAGGCGCGCTTGAGGTCGGTGACGCCGCGTTTGTACGCACTGGCGCAAGGCGGTACCGCCGTCGGCACCGGCATCAACGCACGTCCGCAATTTGGCGCGGTGTTTGCGCGCCATCTGGCCGAGCGCACCAGGATCCCGTTCCGCCCCAGCGACAACTACTTCGAGGCGCTGTCGAGCCAGGATACCGCAGTCGAATTATCGGGCCAGCTCAAGGTCTTGAGCGTCAGCCTGATGAAAATTGCGAACGATTTGCGCTGGATGAACAGCGGACCGCTGGCCGGATTGGCCGAGATTGCACTGCCGGCGCTGCAGCCGGGCAGCAGCATCATGCCCGGCAAGGTCAATCCGGTGGTTGCGGAGGCGGTGACCATGATCGCCGCGCAGGTGATCGGCAACGACGCGACCATTACGCTGGCCGGTCAGTCGGGAAATTTCCAGCTCAATGTGATGCTGCCGGTGATCGCCTATGATTTACTGCAGAGCCTGGAACTGCTGGGCATCGCCTGCCGCAATCTGGCGGACCATGCGCTCAACGGCTTTACGGTCAATCGTGAGCGTATGAATGCCGCGCTGGCGCGCAACCCCATTCTGGTGACGGCGCTCAATCCGTTGATCGGCTATGAAAAGGGGGCGGCCATCGCGAAGCAAGCCTATCGAGAGGGCCGGCCCATTCTGGAGGTGGCGGCGGAGATGACGGATTTGAGCGGCGACGAACTGCGCCGACTGCTGGATCCTAGATCCCTGACCGAAGGGGGCATCAAGGGCGCAGGCACGGGATGACGATGGATCCGGTGTATACCAAATCGCATATTCGCGATGCGCTAGACCTTAAGCCCTCGACGCCCGAGGAAGACATCCATTGGCTTGCCGGTGCTTCGCCCGAAGTGGCCGCCAAGGTGCGTGCCACGTTCACGACGCGGCGCACGCCGGCGGCGGTACTGGTGCCGCTCGTAGAGCATGCGGACGGGATGACCGTACTGCTGACCCAGCGCGCGACCACGCTCAAGGATCATGCCGGCCAGATCAGCTTTCCCGGCGGCCGCATCGAACCTGAGGACGCCGACGCGTGGCATGCGGCGTTGCGCGAGGCACACGAGGAGATCGGCCTCGAGCCGGAGCTGGTCGAATTCGCGGGCTATCTGCCGGACCACATCGTGATTTCGGGCTTCCAAGTGACACCCGTGGTGGGCTTCGTCCGGCCGCAATATCAGCTGCAGATCGCCGCGGCAGAAGTGCACGATGTCTTCGAAGTCCCGCTGGCTTTTATCTTGGATGCGGCCAATCACAAGTCCCGACAGCGCAAGATCGGTGAGTTGACCATCGATATCCACGATATTCCTTACGGGGAACGCAATATTTGGGGCGCGACTGCGGGTATGTTGATGACCTTGCGGCGGCGGCTGCAATCGCTCACGGCTGCCGCGCGGTGAATTCCAAGGTTGCTGAATTGCTCGCCGTCATGGCGCGGCTGCGCGCCGCGGACGGTTGCCCGTGGGATCGTCGGCAAACCTTTGCCAGCATCGCGCCCTATACCATCGAAGAGGCCTACGAGGTGGCCGACGCGATCGAGCGTGGCGATATCGCTAACCTCAAGGACGAACTGGGCGATCTGCTGTTCCAAGTGGTATTCCATGCGCAGATCGCGCGCGAAGCGGGTGAGTTCGATTTCGAGGACGTTGCCGCCGCCATTTGCGACAAACTCACCCGGCGCCATCCGCATGTCTTCGGCGCTGCAGGTCCCATGAGTATCGCCGAGCAAGGCGTGGCCTGGGAGGACATCAAGGCGGCTGAGCGTGCCGCAACGGACTCATCGGCGCTGCAGGGCGTGCCGAACGCGCTGCCGGCCCTGGCGCGTGCCCATAAGCTGAGCAAGCGGGCGGCACACGTCGGGTTTGATTTCGAGCATGCCGGTCAATGCGCGGAGAAGGTCGAGGAAGAACTGGCCGAAGTACGCGCCGCGTGCCGCGATTCCGCCGGCACGCTCGAATCACCGGGCGAGTCCGCGCAGATCTTCGAGGAAATCGGCGATCTGCTGTTCGCGGCCGCGAACCTCGCGCGCAAACTCGATATCGACGCGGAGGCCGCGCTGCGTGCCGCCAATGCGAAATTCGAGCGCCGCTTTCGCGCCATGGAATCGCTTGCCGCGCAGCGCGGGTTGGTGTTCGCCCGGCTGGACCTGGCCGCACAGGAAGGTCTCTGGCAAGCCGTCAAGCGTGGCGAGTGAGCGCCGATCGGGACCGAGAGGACCGGAGCCGCACCGGGCGTGGAGCTTCGGAACGCCAAGCTTCGGCGCGTGAAACTTCAGAACAAGCAGCTGCGGAGCGTGAAGCCGCTGCCCGTGCGGTACCGCGGCTCGAATTCAAGCGCGATCCGGAACTGCCCATCACCGCGCGGCGCGAAGCGATCTTGGAAGCGCTGCAAGCGGAGCAAGTGCTCATCGTGGCGGGCGATACCGGCTCGGGCAAGAGCACGCAGCTGCCGCAATATTGTCTCGAGCTCGGGCGGGGCATTGCCGCAAGGATCGCGCATACCCAGCCGCGCAGGCTGGCCGCGCGCGCTCTCGCCGCGCGAATTGCCGAGGAGTTGAGCCAGCCTGTCGGCCGAACCGTGGGATTTCGCGTGCGCTTTGCGGACCAAGTGTCCGAGGCAACACGCCTGGTACTGCTCACCGATGGCCTGCTGCTGGCGGAGTTGGCCTCCGATCCTCTGTTGCGCCGCTATGACACCATCATCGTGGACGAAGCGCACGAACGCACGCTGAATATCGATTTGCTGCTGGGGGTACTCAAGCGCTTGCTGCCGCGTCGCCCGGACTTGAAGCTCATCGTGACCTCGGCGACCCTGGACGTGGAACGGGTCGCGGAGTTCTTCGGCGGTGCGCCGATCATCAAGGTGAGCGGGCGCAGTTATCCCATCGAAGTGCGCTATCGCCCGGCGGATCAAGATCGGGAAGATCCCGATCTGCCGGTGGCGGTCCTCGAGGCCTACCGGGAAATCGCGACCGAACCCGGCGACATCGGCAGCGGCGATGTCCTGGTTTTCCTGCCGGGGGAGCGGGAGATCCGCGATGTGGGGGAGTTGTTGGAGCGCGAACTGCAATCCGGCGTCGAGATACTGACCTTGTACTCGCGCCTGTCGTGGGATCAGCAGAGCAAGATATTTCAGCGCGGCGACCGTCGGCGGATCGTGCTGTCCACCAATCTGGCCGAGACTTCGATCACCGTGCCGGGTATTCGCGCGGTGATCGATTCGGGACTGGCGCGCATCAGCCGCTACAGCGTGCGCAATCGCCTGCAGCGTCTGCCCATCGAGCCGGTTTCCCGCGCCGGTGCCGATCAGCGCAAAGGCCGCTGCGGCCGGCTGGCGCCGGGGCTCTGCATGCGGCTCTACAGCTCAGAGGATTTCGATGGCAGGGCGCCTTTTACCGAGCCGGAAGTGCTGCGCACCAATCTGGCCGCGCTGCTGCTGCGCTTGGCCGCCGACGGGCTGGGTGCAGCGGAGGACTTTCCCTTCATCGATCCGCCGGATTCGCGCGCGCTCAACGATGGGTATCGCCTGCTGCAGGAATTACAAGCACTGGACGAGGAACGCCGTATCACGCGCCGCGGCCGCGCCATGGCGCGGTTGCCGCTCGACCCGAGGCTTGGGCGGGCGTTGCTGGAAAGCAAGCGCTTCCACGCCGAGAGCGAACTGCTGGCGATCGTGTCGGGGTTGAGCGTGCCGGATGTGCGCGTGGGCGAGGATCCTCCGGCCGGCGCGGTGTTCGAGGACGGAAAATCGGAATTCTCCGCGCTGCTGAAACTATGGCGCGCGTATCGCGCCGCCCGTGAGGCGAGCAGCCGGCGTGAACTGCGTCGCTGGTGCCAGGAACGCCATTTGTCCGTGCTGCGACTGTCGGAGTGGGACGACGTGTATACCCAGGTGATCGATCGCGCGCGCGAAATCGGCATCGTGGCGCAGCGCCGGGCGGCCAGCTACACCGGCGTGCACCGCTCCTTGTTGGCGGGTTTCTGCACCATGGTGGGTACCCGTGGCGAGGACGGCGTTTATACCGGCACGCGGGGCGTGCATTTTCACATCTTTCCCGGGTCGCAGCTCGCGCGGCGGCGGGTTCGTTGGGTGATGGCCGCCAGCATCGTCGAGACCTCGCGGGTATTTGCGCGCCGCGTCGCGGAAGTCGAACCGACGTGGATCGAGTCCGCGGCAGCGCATCTGGTGAAGCGAGAATATCTCGAGCCCGATTGGGATGAGGCTCGCGAGGAAGTCATGGCGCGCGAACGCGTGAGTTTCCTCGGCCTTGTGTTGAGCGCCGGGCGGCCGGTGAACTACGGGCCCATCGCACCTGAGGAGGCGCGCCGGATCTTCGCGCGCGAGGCGATCGTATATCAACGGCTGCGCCGCCGGCCGGATTGGATCTTGGCCAACGATGCCGCGATACGCGAGGCGCAGCAGGCCGAGGAGCGCCTGCGTACCCGCGATCTTGTGCAGAGCGCCGAATCCTTCGTCGAGTTCTATGACCGGCGATTGCCGCGCCAGGTGTCGAGCGCGGCGTCGCTGGAGTTCTTCTCCAGACACCTGTCCGATGAGCAGCAGCGCGCGCTCGAGCTGACGCCCGAGGTAATCTTCGCGCGTCGGCCGGACGCCGATGCCCTGGCACGGTTTCCCGAGAGCACCCGGGTGCAGGCTTTGAACCTCAGCGTCGAATATCGGTTCTCTCCCGGGGAGTGGCAGGATGGCGCCAATCTCAATGCGCCGCTGCTGGCACTGCCCGGGCTGACCCGTGCGATGGTCGATGCCGCGATTCCCGGCTTCGCGGCGCCTCGGGTGGAGGCCTTGTTGCGCTCGCTGCCCAAGGAAGCACGCCGCAATTTGATCCCCATAGCGGAAACGGCCGCGGCTTTCGTGGCGGACGCCGGCGCGGGCGGGTCGGACGCCGCGCACGTGAAGGCCTGGCTCAAGGAGCGGCGCGGCCTTGCCGATACGCAGATCCGCTTCGATCCGGCGGCGGTGCCTGCGCATCTGACGGTGCACCTGCGCGTCACGCAGGAGACCCGAGAAGTCGCGCATGGCAGCGATCTTGCGGAGTTGCGCCGCCGCTGCGCGGCTGCGGGGCGAGCGGAACTCGAGCGTCGCGCGCGCGAGAACCATGCGGTGCTTGGGGTTTGGCGCCGATTCGAAGCGGAGGAATTGCCGGAGAGCGTGGCGCTGCCGGTGGAGCAGGGGACCGTATCGGTGTATCCCACGCTCATGTGCCACGGGACTGCGCTGCAGGTTCACTACGAATGGTCCGCCGAAGAGGCGCGGCGCACCTGGCGCGAGGGTGCGGTGCGCCTGGCAAGGACGATGCTCGAGCGGCAGGCACGGGATCTCGGCAAGACGATTGCCGGCGCGGTTCCATTGCTCTTGAGTGCAAGCCCCTATGTCAACAGCGATGAGCTCACCGATATGCTGCTGCAGCTGAGTTTCCGCAACGCATGTTTCGGCGAGGCCGACGCGCCGCGCACGCGCGCAGCATACGAAGCCGCCGTCGATGCCGGCCGCGAACGCCTCTATCCCAGTCTGGACGCGGCAATCGCCATGGTGTCGGGATGGCTGAAGGAGGCAGGTGCGGTGCGCCAGGCGCTGGATGACCCCCGCCTTCGGGTCCTATCCGATGCCGCCGAGGAAACGCGTCAACATCTGCGCCGCCTCTTGGACCCTCGAGTGATACTGGCCGCGCCGCCGGATTGGCTGCGCCAATGGCCGCGCTATTTCAAAGCCGAGCAGCGCCGCTGGCAGCGCAACGCGGTGCGCGGCGGAGAGCCGCCGGCCGTGGCGCGCGAACTCCTGCAATGGTCCTCGCGTTGGCAAGGGTTGGAAACCCAGCTCGCCGCGGAACGGCGCTGGACTTCCAAGCTCGATGAGCTTCGACACTGGATCGAGGAATACCGGGTGTCGCTATACGCCCAGGAGCTGAAAACCCTGGTGCCCATCTCGGCGGCGCGCTTGGGCGAGCGGGCCGCCGAGATTGAAGCCTGGTTACGGCGCTAAACGTCGAAGCGAATGCCCTGGGCGAGCGCCATCTTTCCGCTCCAGTTGATGGTGTTGGTCTGGCGGCGCATATACGCCTTCCAAGAATCCGAACCCGCTTCGCGGCCGCCGCCGGTGTCCTTCTCGCCGCCGAAGGCACCGCCGATTTCGGCGCCCGATGTTCCCAAGTTCACATTGGCGATGCCGCAGTCGCTGCCATCCGCGGACAAGAAACGTTCGGCCGCCTGTAAGTTGTCGGAGAATATGGCCGAGGACAGTCCATAAGACACCGAGTTCTGCATGGCCAGCGCCTCTTCGAGGGTGTCGAAGCTCATCACATACAAAATGGGGGCGAAGGTCTCGGTTTGCACCACGGCCATGCCGGCCTTGGCACGAATGATGGTCGGCTCGACAAAATTCCCCGGCCGCTTCAGGACTTTGCCGCCGCACAGCAACTGTCCGCCCTGGGCCTGCGCGGCAGCGACCGCCCCGCCATAGCGAGCGACCGCGCCGGCATCGATCAGCGGGCCCATGAGGGTATCGCTGTCGAGCGGATCACCGATGCGCACCTGGGCATAGGCGGCCACCAAGCGCCGTTCAAGTTCCGCGGCGCGCGAACGATGGACCAGCACGCGCCGCGTGGTGGTGCAGCGTTGGCCGGCCGTTCCCACGGCGCCGAAGACGATCGCCGGCACCGCAAGGTCCAGGTTGGCGTTTTCATCCACGATGAGAGCATTGTTGCCGCCGAGTTCGAGCAGGCTCTTTCCCAAGCGCTGGGCGACGCGCACCCCGATCTGCCGGCCGACGTGCGTCGAGCCGGTGAACGAAACCAGCGCCACGCGTGGATCGTCGACAAATCGGCCCGCGAGCTCCGTGCCCGCGTCGATGAAAATCTGAAACACGGCAGGCAGTCCATGGCGTTCCATCACGCGATTGCAGACATGCTGTACCGCCAGTGCGCACAATGAAGTCTTGGGTGAGGGTTTCCACACCGTGGCATTGCCGGCGATGGCTGCCAGGAAGGCATTCCAGGCCCATACCGCCACGGGGAAATTGAATGCCGATATGACGCCGACGACGCCGAGCGGATGCCATTGTTCGTACATGCGGTGCTGCGTGCGCTCGGAGTGCATGGTGTGGCCGTACAGCATGCGCGACTGCCCGACCGCGAAATCGGCGATGTCGATCATCTCCTGGACTTCGCCGTCGCCCTCCGCCTTGATCTTGCCGTTCTCCAAGGACACCAGGTTGCCGAGTGCATCTTTGTGCAGCCGAAGTTCCTCGCCGACGAGTCGCACTGTTTCACCGCGCTTCGGCGCGGGCACGGCACGCCATGCGGCCGCCGCCGCCACTGCCGCAGCCATGACCTGTTCGTAATCCGCCGACGTTGCGCCGCGCACGTGCGCGAGGCGTTGACCGGTGGCGGGATTGATCGACTCGATCAGGGGGCCGTTGGTTTCAGTGCTCCAGCCGCGGCTTCCCGACCAGGTACCGGCGTTGATGTCCTTGAGTCCCAGGGACTCGAGCGGATTGCTGCTGTGCTTCATGTGGGGCCACGGTCAATGATAGGGGGGCGCATTTTGACTTGGGCTGGGCTACAACGCTAGCATCCCGCGATGTCGAACTCCCCCACCTTGACGAATTGGCATCCGGCGACTTGGGCCGGCCGGCCTGCCGCTCAGCAGCCTACTTACGCCGATGGCCTGGCGCTGCAGCGAGCGGTGGCTTCACTGAGCCGTCTACCGCCCTTGGTGGTGTCCTGGGAGGTCGAGGCGTTGACGGCAAAGCTGGCCCAGGCGCAGCGCGGCGAGCAATTCCTGCTGCAGGGCGGGGATTGCGCCGAAAGCTTCGAGGATTGCGAATCGGACAATATTGCGCGGCGGCTGAAGATTCTCCTGCAAATGAGCCTGGTGCTGCTGCAGGGCCTGAAAAAGCCCATCGTGCGCGTCGGGCGATTTGCCGGGCAGTACGCCAAGCCGCGTTCCGCGGATACCGAAACCCGTGACGGGATCACGCTGCCGTCGTATCGCGGCGACAATGTCAACCGCCCCGGTTTCACGCCGGCGGATCGAGAGCCGGATCCACAGCTGCTGCTGCGCGGTTACGAGCGGTCGGCGCTGACTTTGAATTTCGTGCGCGCGCTGATCGACGGCGGCTTCGCGGACCTGCATCACCCGGAATACTGGGACCTGGGATTCTTGCACCACGCGCCGCTGCGCGATGCATACCAACAGATCGTGGATTCGATTGCAGAATCGATGGATTTCTTCGAATCCATGAGCGGACAGCGGGTGCACGCCGCCTCACGCGTGGATTTTTACACCAGCCACGAGGGACTGCATCTACTCTCGGAGCAGGCTCAAACGCGCTACATCGAGCGCCAGAAGCGCTGGTACAACTTATCCACGCACATGCCATGGATCGGCATGCGCACCGCCAACATCGATGGCGCACATGTCGAGTACTTTCGAGGGATCTCCAACCCGATCGGCGTGAAAGTAGGTGCCTCCATGAGCGCGGAGTGGCTGCAGGAACTGATCCAAGCGCTCAACCCCCAGAATCAGCCCGGCCGTCTGACCTTCATTCATCGATTCGGCATCAAGGATATCGAGAAACGACTGCCCGACATGATCCATGCGGTTCGCGCGACGGGCTCGCAGGTGCTGTGGGTGTGCGATCCCATGCACGGCAACACCGAAACCACGGCCGGCGGGGTCAAGACGCGGCGCTTCGACAATATTTTGGGCGAAGTGGAGGCCGCATTTCGCATTCACCGCGAGGAGGGGTCGATGCTGGGCGGCGTGCACATCGAGCTTACCGGCGAGGATGTGACCGAGTGCACCGGCGGTGCGCGGGGACTGACCGAGAACGACCTGGCTCGTGCCTACCGATCTCAGGTGGATCCGCGCCTGAATGCTGAACAGGCGCTGGAGCTGGCCATGCTGATTGCCCGCCGGGCCGGGGCCGGCTACCGGCCGGGCAAGGCGCCGCGATTGGGTTGACCCGCGCCCGGCGCGTCGATCTTTTTCATTATGACCCTCAGCGCTTTTCTGAAGGAACCCTTGGAAGGCAAGACCTCGCTCTCGCGGGTGGTGTGGTTGTATGGGGTCGTAGGCTCGCTACTCATCGGCGCCGTCGAATTGTTTCTCGACCCGGAGAATCAGTTCGTCATGCGCGTCTACACCATTTTGGGTTTCTTTTTCGGAATGTACGTGACCCTCGCCACGTATCGGTGCGCGAAGAATTCTAAATCACCGCTGCTGGCGCGCGTGGTACGCATCTCCGCGGTGCTCACGCTGCTGCTCCTGCCGGTACTGACCTACCTCGAGCTGACCGGAGCCCTGTCGCTCACCGGCCTGATGCAGGACCCGCTGCTCGAGTAAGCGACCGGCGGGGCGCAGGAGCGGTTGCGTCGCGCTCGCTTCAGGTCCGCAGGTAACTCGCACCGTTGACGTCGATCACGCAGCCGGTCATTGCGGCCGGCGCATCCAGAGCACAGTAGACCGCGGCATGCGCGACTTCGTCCGTTTGGTTCACGCGCCCGAGCGGATGCTGGGCCAGGATCGACGGGCCGTCGGGTCCTTGCAGATGGCTGGTGGCCATTTCGGTCTCGACCCAGCCGGGAGCGACGCAGTAGACGTAGATGCCGTTTGGGGCCAGTGCCTTGGCCAGGGATTGCGAAAGGGCATTCAGTCCCGCCTTGCTCGCGCCATAGGCGGGTGCGTCGGGTTCGCCGCGAAATGCCCCGCGTGAGGAAATGTTGACGATGCGGCCGCGGCCGAAGGGCTCGGCTCGCGCGGTTTTCCGAGACGCCATGCTCTGTGCCGCGAGCAGCGAAAGATTCGCCGGCGCGACGAGATTGGTCGACAGCGTCTGCTGCCAGGCCGCAGTCCAAGCGTCATAGCCCGCTTTCAGCGGCGAATGATCGAGATACAGACCGGCGTTGTTGATCAGAATGTCGATCGCGCCCAGACGCTCGACAACCTGCTGCCAGAGAAGCGGCGCTGCCGCAGGCTGCGACAGGTCGGCCGCGAACAGGGCATGGCCGCTGCCTGCAAGAGCGCCGAGGCACTCCTCGGCGGCAGGCCTGTTGCCGCGATAATGAATCGCGACGCGCACGCCTCGCTGTGCGAGCTGCATGGCAATACTTCTGCCGATGCCACGCGAGGCCCCGGTAACGAGCGCAACGGTCTTGAGATCAGCGTGCAATGTCTTGCTCCATGGTTATTTTGGGCGCCGCGACTGCTTCCAACGCCACGGGAACGGCGCAGATTACCGGGCAGGCACCTCGCGAGAATCTCCCAGCCGCATCGCCTGTCAGCTTAATTCTTGCGCACGGGTGCGGAATTATGGTGCGAGTCCGGCCGATGCGGATGCTCAGGCCTTCTGTGGGGCAGGAATGCGTACCCCGGCACGATGACATAGGAATTGCCGGCATAGCCGCCGTTGTAGTCCCCGTTGATCTGGTCGGGCGGGCTATCTTGGTCATAGCCGTTCGGATCGCCATAGGCATTGGAATCGGTGTAGCGCGGCGCATAACGCGGATCGGCGTAGCGTGGGTCGGCGTAACGTGGGTCGGCGTAACGAGGATCGGCGTAATGAGGATCGGCGTAATGAGGATCGGCGTACGCCCGCGCGTAATGCGCGTCAGGCGCTGGATTCATGGTGTTGATGGCGCGCACTTCGAGCAGGGTCGACTTCTCACCGCAGGGATTGCCGGAGAAGGTCTTGATGCCGTTCGTCGTACATTCCCAAATCTGCCCGCTGTCCGCCGGCGGTTCGGTCGCTGCGACCTGGGTCTGATCCGGCGGCTGGAAAGTGGGGCCCTCTGTCGCGGACGCCTGCGCTGTGTCAGGAGAGGGCGGGGCAAGGCTCGCCGTTGCGGGGAGTGCCACCGGCGCAGCATTCAACGGCAGCGAAGCAGGTTCAGCAGCGATCTGTGCCGCACCCGCACTTGAAGGGAGCCAAGCCGGCACCTGCCTGCGCGCAATGACCATGGTCATGGCGGCCGCCGCTGTCGCCAGCGTGAGACCGCTCAAGATCCAGGCCAGACCGCGCTCCTTGTTCATGAGCCGATTATCCTCTTTGCGTGCGATGCCGGGCGAACATCCATGATAATTAACCCCGAATTAACCGTCGGGCGGATATTTGACAAATTCGGCCAGGCGCGAGTTTCCTGACGTCTCGTGTTAAATTGCGGCCATGACCACCCTCGGCAATCCGGTGGCAGCGCCCGCGCTACCCGCACCCATACCACGGCCACGTCGCCTGCCCTTTTTCCAGTTCGTGCGCGCGCTGCGCGACAGCGCCATAACGTCCTTTGCGCAAGAGGCCTACGAACTCGACATTATCGAGCGAAAGATGTTTGGGCGC
The DNA here is from genome assembly GCA_021323735.1 of Gammaproteobacteria bacterium. GTDB lineage: Bacteria > Pseudomonadota > Gammaproteobacteria > Steroidobacterales > Steroidobacteraceae > Bog-1198. The sequence goes on along the minus strand of JAJPKM010000021.1, from coordinate 193,028 downwards.
CGTATTTTCGTGGTGAACGATCTGGCGGCCATCAAGCAGGTTCTCATCGACAACGCAGCCAACTACCGGAAGACCGAACTTACCCGACGAATACTCGAACCGGGCCTGGGAAGAGGGCTGATCACCTCGGAAGGCGAGGTCTGGCGGCAGCATCGGCGCACCATGTCGCCGGCTTTCGATCATCGAAGCGTTGCCGCCTACACCCCCATCATGACCGGTGCCGCGGAAGAGCTAATGGCCGAATGGAGCAAGGTCCCGGCAGACACCGGTATCGACGTTTCGACGGCGATGATGGAGGTGACGCTCAATATCATTTCACGCACCATGTTTTCCAACGATTCCGACGATATCGTCGAGATCATGGCTCGCAGCGCCGGTGATTACCAACTGGAGATGCGGCCGAATATTTTCGACATGATGGGGTGGCCCAAGTGGCTGGCGGGCCTTGCGCGTTCCGGGGTTGCACAGCGCACCCTAGGCGAATTCGACAAGATCATCGACCGTCTGATCGAGGAGCGCACGCGTAATCCTGGAAGCCATCCGAAAGATCTGCTGGCAAGGCTGATCGCGGCACGCGACGAGCAGGGCGGTGCGGGCATGACGGCGCAGGAAGTGCGCGATCAGGTGATCACGATTTTTCTGGCCGGCCACGAGACCACGGCCATGGCGATGACCTGGACTTGGTTTCTGCTGTCGCAGCATCCGGCGGAGGAGGCGAAGCTGCACGCCGAGCTCGATACGGTGCTCGGCGGACGCGCGCCGGGAAACGAGGATCTGAATAAGCTCATTTACACGCGGATGGTGGTGGAGGAATCCATGCGCATCTATCCGCCGGTACACACCATCGCACGCCAAGCCATGACCGAGGACACACTCGTCGGCCGGCGCATACCGAAGGGTTCGACCGTGATGATCGTGCCATGGCTGCTGCATCGTCATGTCAAGTTGTGGGACCAGCCGGGACGCTTCGATCCGGAACGCTTTTCTCCCGAACGCTCGTCCGAACGGGCGCGATTCTCCTATCTGCCGTTCGGCGGCGGCAAGCGAATCTGCATCGGGGCTGCTTTTGCGTTGGCGGAAGCGACGATTCTGCTCGCGACCTTGGCGCAGCGGTATACCTTACGGATGGTGCCGGGGCACCCGGTCGAACCTCAAGGTCTGATTACCTTACGGGCCCGTCATGGGATGAAAATGCTCCTGACGGGCAGGGGAGGCCCGCGCGCCGGGGGCTAGCCCTCCTGGGTTAGCGGTGGCGGAGGTGACCATTGGCTCCAAATGTAAATTGCCATATAATTGATTTAAATCAATATCTTACAGCGTATATCTCGATTTAACAATATTCACGGCCGGCAGTTTTTGAAAAGCCGGCTTGCCCCAGTGCCAGCAGGTGCTATTCTGCGCTGGAACCATCCCGCAGCCCGATACTTGAGCGATTCGAGACCGCTCGAGTCTTGAGGGACAGCCAACAAAAATAATTGGCTAACTGCGAGAAACCTTTCCTCCGACATGGGGGTCTGACGGGTTCTAAGCCTACCGGGCTTCAGGTTCAGTTGCGCTCGGGTTAGTCCAAAGTCCAAGCGCGATCGATGGCGGGCTACGCGTGATCCGCGTAGCCCGTTTTTTTTGTGCGCTCGGCGGGGCCCACCTGATCATGAGCCCGGCGTTGTGATACATCTTCGCTGTATGAGTTCTATTTTTGACGCCGATTGCCGGCGCTGTCCGCGTCTGGCGGCTTTTCTGGATGCCGTGCACGTCGGGGAGCCCGAGTACTACTGCCGGCCGGTGCCGCCGTTCGGCGATCCTGCGGCGCGTATTGTTTTGGTCGGCCTGGCGCCCGGCATGCACGGTGCCAACCGCACGGGGCGACCCTTCACCGGCGATCATGCCGGCATATTGCTATACCGCACCCTGTACAAGTTCGGACTGGCCTCGGCACCTGAGTCGATCGCCACGGACGATGGGCTCATGCTCAAGGATGCGCGGATCACCAACTCCGTCAAGTGCCTGCCACCCGCCAACAAACCGCTGCCCGCAGAGATCAAGGAATGCAACGCGTACCTTAAGGCGGAACTCGAACACAGCCGTAGCGCGCGCGTCATACTCGCGCTCGGTGCTATCGCGCACGTCGCGGTGCTGCGTGCGTACGGTCTGCCCGTTGCAGGATATCGTTTTGCCCATGCGGCAGAGCACTCACTGGGCGCCGGGCGGGTGTTGCTCGACTCGTATCACTGCAGCCGCTACAACACGCAGACACGGCGGCTCACCACTGAGATGTTCGAGGCCGTCGTCGCAAGGGCACGGGACCTCGCGCACCCAGGGGCCCGGGAGGGCTCAGGCGGAGCGCCGTGAGTACCGAGTTCTCCATACCCGCGGAACGCTTCGACGCCAAGGTGTTCGTCGATACCCTGCCGGGCCGACCCGGGATATACCGAATGCTCGACTCGGGAGGGCAGATCCTCTACGTCGGCAAGGCGCGCAATCTCAAGAGCCGGGTTGCCTCGTACTTCCAGCCGAGCAACGTGCAGCCCAAGGTTCAGGCCCTCATCGCCAAGACGGCCAGCATGGAAGTCACGATCACCAATTCCGACACCGAAGCGCTGCTGATTGAATACAACCTGATCAAGAAACACCGGCCGCGATTCAATGTGGTGCTGCGCGACGACAAGAGTTTCCCCTACCTGCATCTGGAAACCCAGCATGAGTTTCCACGTTTGAGTTTCTACCGCGGCTCGCGCAAGGAACCGGGCAAGTACTTCGGGCCGTACCCCTCCGCCGGCGCGGTCCGGGATACGCTGCAGCAGCTGCAGAAACTGTTTCGCATCCGCAACTGCGACGATACGTATTTTGCCAATCGGTCCAGGCCTTGCCTGCAGTACCAAATCCAGCGCTGCACGGCACCTTGCGTAGGTCTCGTGTCCAAGGAGCACTATGCGCGCGATGTGGGTGCGGCCATCAAGGTGCTCGAGGGCCGCAATGACGAAGTCAGCGAAGATCTCGGGCGGCGGATGGAGGCAGCCGCCGGGCGCCTGGACTTCGAAGAAGCCGCGACGCTGCGCGACCAGCTGGCGAAGCTCAAAGTCATTCAGGCCCAGCAAATCGTTACCGCGGGCGCGGATCACGACGCGGACGTTATCGCGATTGCAGCCGCCAACGGTGAGTACTGCGTGGCACTGATGTTCGTGCGGGCGGGCCGGAGCCTCGGCAGCACGACGTTTTTCCCGAAGGCACTGTTGGCGGAGCCGCAGGAGGTGCTTTCCGCCTTTGTGATGCAATATTATTTGGAACGCGACGCGCCCGCCGAGATCATCGTCGAGCAAGATTTCGATGAGATGCCGCTTCTGGAATCCGCCTTAGGCGGGCGGCTGGGGCACAAGGTGCGCATCTGTTCTTCGGTACGCGGCATTCGTGCACGCTGGTTGGAGATGACGCACAACAATGCCGAACAGGCCCTCACCATGCGGCGGCTGGCGCGCGCAGGCATCGAGTCGAGCCTGGAAGATCTGCGCGAGGCGTTCGACCTTGCGGAGGCGCCGAATCGGCTGGAATGCTTCGACATCAGCCACACCGGAGGCACGGACACGGTGGCCTCCTGCGTGGTGTTCGGCGTTGAGGGCCCGCTGAAGAGCGAGTATCGGCGCTTCAACATCTCCGGCATTGAACCGGGCGACGACTATGCGGCGATGTATCAGGCGTTGACTCGGCGCTACAAGCGGGTGCGGGAGGGTGAATTCATCAAGCCCGATGTTCTCTTGATCGATGGCGGCAAGGGACAGCTGGCGGAGGCAGCCAAAGTACTGGAGGAGCTCGGCGTCGAGGGTATTACCTTGGTTGGCGTTGCCAAGGGCGCCGACCGGCGCGCCGGCCAGGAGCAACTGTTCTTGTTGGGGGAGAGCACGCCCACTATACTGCCCCCCGATTCACGCGCATTGCATTTGGTTCAACGCGTGCGCGATGAAGCGCATCGTTTCGCGATCTCGGGTCACCGCCGCAAGCGGGCCAAACGTCATAGCCAGTCGATACTTGAGACCATCCCGGGTTTGGGGCCGGTGAAACGGCGCGAACTGCTGAAACGGTTCGGCGGCCTACAAGGAATACTCCGTGCGGGCATCGAGGACTTCATTCAGGTTCGGGGTCTTGGGCGGGAACTGGCGCAGGTAGTCTATGAGCACCTCCATCCCGGACGCTGAACCCAAATCCCACTGGAATTTGCCGAACACGCTGACGTGGTTGCGCATACTGATGATTCCAGGCGTCGTGGTCCTGTTTTATTTGCCTTTTTGGTGGGCGCACGCGGCCGCGGGCGTGGGCTTTGCATTGGCGGGCATCACCGACACCCTGGACGGTTACTTCGCGCGCAAACTGGGATTGACCTCACGGCTGGGCGCGTTCCTGGATCCCGTCGCCGACAAGCTGATCGTCGCCGCCGCCCTGGTGCTGATCGTCAGCGCGGATCCGCGTTGGTTCATCACCATCATGGCTACGGTGATCATCGGCCGTGAGATCGCCGTATCGGCGCTGCGCGAATGGATGGCTGAGATCGGCGCGCGCGGCCGCATCAAGGTGTCGATGCTGGGCAAGTACAAGACCATCATGCAAATCACCGGGCTGTCGATGATGTTGTTCCGGCATGCGCTGCTCGGGATTCCCATCTACAAGCTGGGGCTGGTGCTCACCGCCGTCGCGGCGGTACTGACCCTGTGGTCCATGGTTTTGTACCTGCGTTTGGCATGGCCGGAATTGCGTAATAGCTCGCGTCTGTAGCGTCGCGGCACCTCATAAGCACCGCCGCACGGCATGTGAACCCCGACGCGGTTTACGTCGGCTTGGTATGGGCGCCGCGACTCGGGATAGACACCCCACTCAGCATGGATACCCTGCCTCAGGCGTACAGGCTCGAGGGTAAGGGCTAGGCATTGGCGTCTGGCTCGACAGGACACCCCGTTTCGGCATGGACGCCCCGGCGGCGGCGAGAATCAGCGACTGAGCCGCCCCACCAGGCTGGAGCACGCGCCGAGACTGCTGTCCACTGAAATTGTCGGGCGGTTCAAGGCGTTAGCCGCATTTTTCGGTGATTTCTTCTTGACTCCCGGCAGTACGGCCCTACAATTGCGCCTCTGTTTGAGGCGGGAATAGCTCAGTTGGTAGAGCGCAACCTTGCCAAGGTTGAGGTCGCGAGTTCGAGTCTCGTTTCCCGCTCCAAAATTTTCACAGCGCGCTCCCAGGCGGCATTCCCTCCGGTTAATCCTATCGGGGGAGGCGCAAGCAACTGATCGGCAAGATCAGCCTTCCGCGCGCGCGGCCGTGCCTTTAAACTCCCTTAGATGAAGGAGTTTTCTCCGCGCACGGACATTCTTCCCGCAGCACAACTGCGTCTTTGGCGCGAATTGTCGGCGGTGCCCGATGAATTTGTTCTGTATGGTGGAACTGCCATTGCTCTGCACCTCGGGCATCGGACGTCAGTTGATTTTGATTTTTTTTGCAACCGGCCGCTAAATCTGGAAGCTCTGGAGGGCAGCATTCCCTTCCTGAGAGACGCAAAAACAATTCAGCGCGAAAAGAACACGCTGACTGCGATAGTGGACCGAGGCGAGCCTGTAAAGGTTTCCTTTTTTGGCGTGCCGAAATTGCCAAGGTTGGCACAGCCTCATGTGGTGAAAGAGAACGATTTGAAAATTGCCTCGTTGCTCGATCTGGCTGGCGCCAAAGCATCTGTGATTCAGGTTCGCGCCGAAGCCAAGGATTACGTGGATATGGACGCGCTCCTAACTTCCGGCAAGATCGATCTGCCTACTGCCCTGTCCGCGGCGCAAATGCTGTACGGTCCCAGCTTCAATCCCGAGGTCACGCTGAAGGCCTTATCCTTTTTCGATGACGGGAATTTGCAAGACTTGCCGAAAGACCTAAAGCAGCGCTTGGTTGATACCGTAAGGCAAGTGGACTTGGATCATTTGCCGCCTCTGGATCGCAACTCCTCCAGGTCCGATGACGACTACGAGCAGGAAATATGAACGCCATCCCGCTGACGGCGCTAACTCGCGAGATAGCGCGGCGGATCATTTGGTTTGAACCGCCGGAGCAAGCGCTCGCCGAGCCGATTCGTTTCATGGCTTATGCCATGACTTACGCTCGTCACGAAGATATGCAGCTGATACGCCGCCATGTGACCGATGACGATATTCGTGAAGCGCTCGATAAGGCTCCTCCCGGCATCATCGATCCTCGATCTTGGGCTTACTGGAATTCCAAGATGGGCAGGTATCCGGCACCACCGCTACCGGTCAGAAAATTTGCGGCGTCGGTCGACTCCGAAAGCAATCGGTCGGCGAAACCACCTCATGGCGTTGGTTCGAAACGAACAATGGGACTCGCGGAAATCCAGCTAAGAGCCAGGGAAGTATGGAAACGTATGCGAGTGCAGCAGCCCTCGAAATTCGATCTTGAGGAAGTACGTCGCCAAGCGCGGGAGAATTGGCGAAATAGATTCGCTAAACGAAAATAGGTAGGGAATCTAGGGCATCGCGGTGCTGGCAACGCTTATAGGCCAGACAATCGTATGGGGTGAATCGATTGCTGCGGGCCATCCCCAGGACCATGGTTGACACGCAACTAATTGTCGTGTTTGCTCCAGCGGTTGGGTAGGCGATTACGACGAGCCAGGGTCGGCGAATCCGTGCGTCAATTCGGCAAGACGCTTGTACGGCGGCCAGGGCAGGGGTGTGGGATTAGGATGTGCTGCACTGCACTTCATCATCACTCCACCGGATGATCGTATAGATGAAAGTGTTAGATAGCGCAGGCGCGAGACGCTATTGGCCGGTTGCCGCGGTCATCGGGATCGGCCTGCTCTTCACGCGGACTGTGACGTCCTCCGGTCAAGCCTGGACCACCGCGTCAGTATCCCTTGCGGGAGCCCACCCTGGAGCGGTGCCGGCAAACGCTTGGGGGGCGCTGCTGGTGGGCTTTCTCATGACCGCCTTGGCGGGGTTGTATCTTTATGCATCGGCGCGTCGCAGGGCATACGACCGCGCTGCCGCAGAGACCAAAACAGCACTGCAAGAGAGCGAGCAGCGGTTCCGCACGATTTATGACGCCGTGAATGAAGGGATCTTTCTCGTGGATCCCGCGACGGACCAATTCGTGGATGCCAACCCGCGTGGCTGCGCGATGTTCGGTTATCTGCGGGAGGAAATCATCGGCCGAAAAATCTCGTCGCTGTCGTCGGAGGTGTATCCCTACACCCCCGAAGCGGTGAGCGAGGCGCTCAGGCGCGCGCAAGCGAACGGACCGCAAACCTTTGAGTGGCAGGCGAAGGATAAGGGTGGGCGGCATTTCTGGGTGGAGCTTTCCATCCGCTCCACGACGTTCGGCTCGCGCGATCTTGTCCTCGCCACCGGGCGGGATATCGACGAGCGCAAGCATGACGAGGAGACCATCCGGCGGCAGGCGGACCAGTACGCGACGATGTTGTCGACGACGGCAGACGGATTTTGGATTCTGGACACGAATGGCAGGTTCGTCGAGGTGAACGACATTTATTGCCGCATGACGGGCTATTCCCGCAACGAACTTCTGACTTTGCATGTCACGGATATCGATGCCATCGAATCGCCCGTGGCGGCGGCCGACCATCTGGCGAAGGTCGTGGCTGCCGGTTTCGATCGCTTCGAGACCCGCCAGCGCCGGAAGGACGGCAGCGTCTTCGAGGCCGAAGTCAGCATCTCGCTGTGGCGGAGCGCGGCACAGTTCCTCTGCTTCGTCCGCGACGTCACCGACAGGAAAAAGGCGGAACGGGGACTGGCGGACTCGGAGATCCGGCTGCGGGCCGTTCTGGAGACCAATGGCGATGGCATCGTGGTGGTGGATGCGGAGACGAAGAAGTTCCAGTTCGCGAACCGGGCGTTTTGCGACATGCTTGGCTATGGTGTCGAGGAGGTGCCGGCGCTCAGTGTTCCGGACATTCATCCGACGGAGACGCATGCGCGAGCCCGCGAAGACTTCGCAAGCTTTTCGCAAGGCAAGATAAAGGTATCTGCCGACTTTCCGGTAAAACGAAAGGACGGCTCGGTGTTCTTCGCCGATATCACCGGGCAGACCATGATTCTTGCCGGGCGAATGTATATGGTCGGCTGTTTTCACGATGTCACGGAGCGCAAGTGCGCGGAAGAGCGCATCATGCGCATGGCCCGGTTTGACGTGCTGACCGGCTTGACGAACCGCGGTGTCTTTGTCGAGGCGCTCGAGCAATCGATCGCCCGCGCGCGCCAGGGCGAAAGCAGCTTCGCCGTGCTGTATCTGGATTTGGATCACTTCAAGGACGTCAACGACACGCTTGGCCATCCGATCGGCGATCTGCTGCTTCAGGCTGTGGCGCAGAGCCTCCGGGCAGCCGTGCGCGAGACGGACACGGTGGCGCGGTTCGGTGGCGACGAGTTTGCCGTCATTGAGGTCGGCACCGGGGACCCCGAGACCGCCGTTGTGCTCGCCAACAAGCTGTTGAATGCCGTCAGTGGACCATTCTCAATCGGTGGAAAGGTAGTTCGGCCCGGAGCCAGCGTCGGAATCGCGGTGTTCGGGCCGGATTCGCCCGATGCCGAAACGTTACTGTCGCGTGCCGATGTGGCTCTATACCGAGCGAAGCAGGATGGGCGGGGCACCTACCGCTTTTTCACCGAGGCCATGGACGCGGAGGTCCGCAATAGGGTCGCCCTTGCGGCGGAGCTTCGCGCGGCGATCACCGCGGGCCAGCTCTATCTCGTATACCAGCCGCAAGTCGACATCGGAACCGGCCGCATCGTCGCTCTCGAGGCGCTGGCCCGCTGGCATCATCCCAAGCGCGGGCTGGTCTCGCCCGGCGAGTTCATTCCAGTGGCCGAGCATAGCGGCCTGATCGTGGCACTCGGGCATTGGGTCTTGGGCGAGGCGTGTCGCCAGATGAAATTATGGCTCGATGCGGGTATAGCGCCGGCGCTCATGTCGGTGAACCTTTCCGGGCTCCAGTTCAAGACGCCGCTCGAACTCGAGAACGACATTGCGGCGGTCCTGGCCAAAACCGGCTTGCCGCCGCAGATGCTGGAGCTGGAACTTACGGAGAGCGTGCTCATGGAAGTGAACCGGGCCCACCATGACATCTTGCTCCGGCTGCGCGACAGCGGCATCAAGCTCGCGATCGATGACTTCGGAAACGGGTATTCGTCGCTCGAATATCTCAGCCATTTCCCGGTCGACCACATCAAGATCGCCCAAAATTTCATTCTCGGTCTGCCGACGAACCCGCGCAATGCGGCGATCGTGAGAGCGGCCATCCATCTGGCGCACGACCTCGCTCTGCATGTCGTCGTGGAGGGCGTGGAGACCGCCGAGGAACTCGCGCTCATCAAATCCTGGGGCGGCAGGCTGATCCAGGGCTTCTACTTCTCGGAGCCTCTGCGGGTTGCCGCGATGACGACGCTGCTGCGCGTCGGAGTCATTGTCCCGGACCTGTCGGGCGTGGCCGCACCCGCTGTTGCATATCACGGCCTTTAGTTTGGACGCTTGATTCGATCTTGCCGGTCTAATGTGAGCGCTCAACACTTCGTCTTATGATTTGGTGCACTAGGTCGTCCCATGTTCGCTGGCGCACCGACCGGCGGCTGCGCTGCGGCTACCCTGTTCAGGGTGCTACCATCGACCAACAGACCGACTGCGCAAACCCAACTTCGATGCCCGCAGCGCAACCTGTGGCCGCTGCGCTTCGTTGCGCAGCGCACGCTCCGTGGGTTCGGCCGTGACCACGAAGCCGACGCCGACTTGGCGGCGGTAGCGGCGACCGCTCTGGGAGGCTCTCGCACATGAGCGCTGTGCTGGTAGCCGACCCGCTGCAGCCAGTCCCCCTCGTGACCAAGTTCGAAGGGCTCGCAATCACTTTCGTGATCGAGACTTATGCACGATTGCTCCTTGCAGGCGCCGCACTGATTCCTGCCGCTCTGATCGGCTACATGTTCTTCTTCCAGGATCCCTCCCTCAAATTCGAGAACCATGCGTTCCATGTCATTGCGATCGCGGTCGCCACGCTGGAAGGCCTTTTTGTTTGCTATGTGACGTGGTGTTGCTACAGGTCATCCGGGGAGCCTTTGTTGCGATGGATGACGCTCAGTTTTCTCGGCTTTACGCTGATCTATGCGCTGCACGGCGCGTTCACCGGGCTGGCGCACCGGAACATCTGGCTCTTTTTGTTTTATGGGCCGGCCTCACGGCTGGTGATGGCGATCCTGCTGTTCATCTCGCTGCTGTCGTTCTACCGGCCGCCCGATGCGGTGGTCCGGCGCGTGAAGCTCCGCCCGTGGTTGACGTGGATAGGTCTGTTCCTGGTTGCCGACCTGGCCGTGGCGTACCTCGCGAATTCGCCCATCGCGGGCAACCCTGCGGTGCGTCTCTCGATGGAAGGCGGGGCTCTCGTACTTTCCTCGGTCAACGTAACGCTGATTCTGCTGCGTCGTATCCGTTCCCCGCTGATGGTGATTTTCACCATCTCGGTTACGGCGTTCGCGTTGTCGTCTCTCGCGTTCGTGCTCGCGAAACCGTGGAATCATATGTGGTGGCTCGCTCATGCGATCTTCGCCGCCGGATTCTTCCTCTTGAGCTTCGGCGTGGTGCGGGCGTTCCTGACGACGCGCTCGTTCTCGACGATCTATAGCCAAGAGGAGATGATGGCGCGACTTGCCGAGGCGAGGGCCCGTACCGAGACGGTACTTGGGGAACTCCGGCGCACCAACGAAACGCTCGAGATTCTGGCTGCGACCGATCCGCTGACGGGCGCGGACAATCGACGCCGGTTCATCGAGCACGTCGAAATGGAGTTTCAGCGCGTCGGGCGCGGCGGTGCACCGTTCTGCGTGCTGGCACTCGATCTGGACCATTTCAAATCTGTCAACGACCGCTACGGACACCGGGTAGGTGATGACGTCCTAAGGGAGTTCGTGCAGACATGCATCTCTGAGATCAGGCCGTATGATGGCGTCGCTCGTGTGGGCGGGGAGGAGTTCATGGTACTGATCCCTCAAACCGTACTCGAAGCCGCACTTGTCGTCGCAGAGCGCCTGCGAATCGCAGTTGCAAGCGCTTCGTTTCAGAGCGGCGTGCAGCGGTTGACCGGAGTTACGGTGAGCATCGGGATAGCGCAGTCCGGCAGCGACGGCGACACTATCGATGACATTCTGCGAGTAGCCGATGAACGCCTGTACAAGGCTAAACACCAAGGCCGCAACCGCGTGATCGCAGCATAGCCCGCCATGCGGTAGGTTTGTTCGAACATCAAGGAATACCTCAAGCTGACAGGGGGAATGACCACGCTTGCCGGCGCCCTGGCGAACTAGGGAAAGCCGTGGCCGGCAAACCATTCCTAATCCTTTTCCCTGCGCCACCGATCGAAGTAAGGCGTCAACTCGGAGGGTAGTTCGTCGCGAAATGCATCGTCGAGAGGAAAGTGTGGCATGCGCTCGTCTATCGCACTCAACAGCAGCGCGCCTTGTTTCGCGTCCTTGGTCTTCTTCAATGGATTGCGCGAGGGCTTTTCCGCCAGCCACAATTTTTGCAGCGCGAAGCGTCGTGGATCCGGCGCGATCACTCGCGAGGGCAATCCGTCAAGACCGCACACGACGTGCTCCACTCTTCTTCCTGGTAGCAGCCAGTCCTGCTCGGGCAGCGCAATGGGAAACAGGGTTTCGTTGCGTGGCAAAGCTCCTGCGAGGCTCAGCGGCAGCAGAAGCTCCACTTCATATCCACTCGAGTTGCGCGCTTGAAAGCTGCGCTCCGTGTTGACTGTGTAAGTCAGATCCACGCGCTTCATGACATCCAAGAGCGTGCGAGGTGCGGCGCCTACCGCGGCAAGTGTGGTTTGCCTGGCTTCTGAGGCAACCCAGGTCATGTCGAAATCCAATGTGCCGTCCACGCCGGCCGCTGTCGCAAAGCGTAGGCGCGCTTCAATTTCGTAGACGGCCATCGCGTTGGTACCGACGACTACCAGGCTGCTGCCGAGCAATTCATGCCGATCGAATTCTCGCAGGAGATCGGCCGCTGCGGAAGAAATACGCGGCAGGCGGAGGGTGCGATACATCGCTCCCTCGCGGCGCAGGAGCGGCCAGAGCGTTTCCGTGCTTTGGCGTGCCATCTGCGCGGCTTCATACTGAGCTTCCGTTTTCGGCGAGCGAGGGCCTAGAGAGCGGCCGTGACCGCGGCCATTGGTAAGACGGTACAAATAGTCCCGACCCGCCACCGTTTTCCAGGCAAGCCGGCCTGGTAGCAAAATGCGTTCGGCATCGATCCACGCTGCGTAGTGCTGTTCGAGATTGGCCTGCAATCGCAGAGATTCGTCGTCAATCTCGTAACTATTTGATATCAAGAGAATTATCCTTTATTTAGAATTATGAATTTATAAAGGATAATTCATGTAAAATCAAATAATTAAGTAGTTCGACGACGACAATCCGAATTGTATCGGTCGGGTCTTGGACTATGTAGAGGTTGCGTCGGTATAGGAAACCAGTGTCGTCGGATTTGAGGCCCCGGTGACCGGCAATGTCAAAAGACTGTAATTAGCTGGTGAAACTGACGTGTCCGCAGACTGCGGGATGAGCCTGCTGCCGTCTGAATCGATCAGTGAGACGGTATGCGTGGACCGGCTGGGCATGCCGAAGTGCTTAGCGGGACTTACGCGCTTTGCGTGGCCTTATTCGCAAGCCAAGCTTCTGCGCGTGCACGCGCATCGAGCCCTGCGTGTGGCCGGGAATGTGGGTCTTGAGCCCGTCGCGCGGATAAAGTCGCCGCAACAGCGCATCGTCCTGCGCCGTCCACGGATTACCGGCTCGCGACAAGTGCAGTTTGCGGGCCTGCTGCTGGATGGCCAGCCGGGTGCGACCGACGAGTTCGCGCACCAGCCGTTGCAGGCCGTTCTTCGCTTCATAGTGGCGGCGAATCAGCTTATGTTCGGGCGCGGTCCATACAAGGTGTCGCTGCGCCTTCCGCAGCCCTTCGATCAGTATCCGCGAGCGGATCGCGAACAACGTGCGATTCGGCAAGTACCGCGCCATCTCAGGCAGGGTATGCGTGGGGTAGTGCTTCTTCAGCAGGCGTAGCTCCCTTGCACTCCACACGTCATGCACCCCTTGCGTGAGCCCGAACTTACGGGCGCGGCTCTGCACGGCCTCGGGCGAGCGACCCGGCAGATGACGTGCGACCAACGCCGGATTGGACATTTGTCCATAGTGTCGTTTTATCAAACGGTCTTCCGCCGCCGTCCAATTCGGCTCTTTGCTGCGCAAGCCCAGCCGCACCGCCCGATGACGGATCGCTGGGATGCTGATACGCGGGAAATAGCGGGCTCGCAACGCGGCATTCGGCATCGTTCCATAGTGCCGGCGCAACAGCGCCAGGTCCTCCGTGCTCCACGACTTGACGGCAGGCCGGCGGCGGCGTAAGGCCAGCTGGCCCGCCTTAAAATCGATCTGTTTGATCGAGCGATGAGGCAGGTAGCGCGCAATCAGCTCCTTGCGTGGCATTGTGCCGAAATGCCGCCGCAGCACCGCAACCTCGGCCGACGTCCAATAGGTGACGGGTTTTCTCTTGCGGCAAACGCCGAGCAGGCGCGCGCGATACTCGATGGCCTTGATGGTGCGGTTCGGCAGGTAGCGCACAACCAGTTCCTTGCGTGGCGTGCGGCCGTAGTGTTGTTCGATCAGAGAGAGCTCGCGCACCGTCCATTCATCGGCCGCGCGGCGCTGCGAACGCTTTCCACGATAGGCATGCACTGAATCCGCGGATCGCGAGGACTTGTTTATAGGCCCACCTCGTGCAAGAACTCGGCAAGGCTGTCGCTGGCAACCATTCTTAATACTTTTCCTTGCGCCACCGATCGAAAGTGAGGCTCAACTCGGAGGGTAGTTCATCGCGAATTGCATCGTCGAGCGGAAAGTGTGGCATGCGCTCCGCTATCGTACTCAACAGCAGCGCGCCTTGCTTCGCGTCCTTGCCCCGAACTGTTCTACTTCATTTGTATTTTATGATAGTACAGTGTTGTGATATTGCGAAGTACAACTGTAAATTCTCAAAGATCAACATCCTCCGCAAACACGGCATCGGAGGTGGACCGTACGCTTGCACGTTCCTATCGTTGTGCACCGGCTTGACATCGACGAAGTTGCCGGTTTCATGGATCTCTCTCCCTTGTAAATAATTCAACGGCAAGCTGAGTTTGCACAACCAGATATATGACGGTGTTGCCACGACTCGCCTCTGAGCGAGAAATGGTTCTGCAATCACAGTGACATAGTCGTGTAGCGCGATCGGCGCACAGTCCCCCAGCCGTTTCGGCAAATGCGATTCAAGCAAATAACTTTGGGGGCAACAACCATGAAAAGTCTCGGAATTCCTCTGCGCGCGAGTGCTCTACCCGCGCTCATCGTCGCCGCAATGTGCGGTGCGCCGGCCCATGCTGCCAATGCGCCGCATACGGGCGACAGCTGCCGCCTCGGGGGAGGCATTACTCACATCGTGCAGATTCAATTCGACAATGTGCATCTGCGCCGCGATAACCCCAACGTACCCTCCGATCTCGAGCAAATGCCCAACCTTCTGAATCTTCTGGAAGGGCAGGGCACCATGCTGACCAATCACCACACGCCGCTGATTTCGCATACGGCGGATGACATCATCACCACTCTCACCGGCGTTTACCCCGAGAAGCATGGCCAGCCGGTGGCCAATTCCTACGGCTTCTTCCGCGCGGACGGCTCTGTCGGCTTTTCCAGCTCCTTTGCCTACTGGACCGATATCGCCCCGGATGGCCAGCCCCAGATGATCGATCAGCGCGGCAAGGTGCATCCGGCCCCCTGGGTGCCGTTTACTCGCGCAGGTTGCGATGTCGGTGCATTCGCTACCGCCAACATCGAGTTCGAGAACATCGGCAGCGACATTACCAATGTGTTTGGGGCCGCTTCCCCGCAAGCCGCCGAGGCAAAGGCGACTCCGAAAAAGGCGGTCGCCGACTTCGAGGGTATCGCGATTCACTGTGCCAAGGACAGCCGGCTGTGCGGCAAAGGCGCAGCGCCTGACCTTCTGCCCGATGAGCCGGGCGGTTACGTGGGTTTCAACGCGCTGTTCGGCAACGTCGCCGTCGCACCGCAGATCAACGGTGGTCAGCCGGTAGTCAACGATCTGGATGGAACCCCGATCACCGATGGCAACGGCAATGTCGGTTTTCCGGGTTTTGACCCGACGGCCTCGCAGTCCCTAGGATACCTTGCGACCATGCTGGAGGCGGGCGTGCCCGTGGTCTATGCCTACATCGCCGACGCGCACGACAATCACTCGGGCCCGGGCAGCTTTGGTCCCGGCGAGGCAGGCTACGTGAAGCAGCTTGCCGTCTACAATGCCGCGTTCGGCAAATTCTTCGCTCGATTGGCGGCCGACGGTATCACCACCGAGAACACGCTGTTCATCGTCACCGCCGATGAAAACGATCACTTCGTCGGACAGGCGGGTTCCCCGGCGGGGTGCGACGGTGTGCACACGCCATGCACCTATGTGCGCTTGCCCGCGGGTTGCGACGGAGACTTCGTTCCCTGTGCGACCACGAACTTAGGCGAGGTCGCTGTCGACGTCCGCTCGCTGCTGCAGACGGAGAACCCGACTTTCTTGCTGCCGTCCTTTGCCGTGCATAGCGATGATGCGCCCACGGTCTATGTAGCCGGGAATCCGGGTCCGGCAGACGCCACGACGCGTGCGCTCGAGCACAATATGGGGGCGCTGCTGGCCTTCGATTCGGTGGTGGGCGCCAACGTGCCCCTGATGAAAGCTATGGCCGATGGCGCCGAGATGTCGCTGCTGCACATGGTGACCAAGGATCCGGCGCGCACCCCGACCTTTACTTACTTTGCCAATGATGATTTCTTCATCACGGCCAGCGCCAAGGCAGCGCCGTGCGCATCCATTGCCGCGTGTTCCAATCAGCAGCCGGGATTCAATTGGAATCACGGCGACTTCCAGAACGACATCACCCATACGTGGCTGGGGCTGGCAGGCCCGGGCGTGCGGCGCTTAGGTAGCACGGGCGAAGTGTTCTCGGATCACACCGATGTGAGGCCGACCATGATTTCGCTGGCGGGTCTGCGCGACGACTATAGCCACGACGGTCGTGTGTTATTCGAGGTTCTCGATAAGGACGCGCTGCCTCATGCTTTGCACAAAAACCATGAGTTGCTGTCGAAACTGGCGGCTGCCTACAAGGCGATCAATGCACCGCGCGGCGAGCTTGGCCGAAGATCCCTGAAGATCTCCACTCGGGCGCTCACCGGCGATGCCACCACGCTGGGCGGTATCGACGACGGCCTCAATGACCTGACCGCGCGACGCAACGCCATTGCAAGCCGCATGATCGCAATGCTCGAGGCCGCCGCGTTCGACGATCAAGCGATCGATAGTGACGATGCACGGCATCTCATCGACGAAGCGCAGGATCTGCTCGCCGCCGTGCGATGCGAGGCGGGGGATTGCGACCGATAGCATTGCCGGAGAGTCGATAGACAACATGGAACGAGAAATCCCGTGCGCGCCACGTTGCCGACGTGAAATCGGCCACAGCGTGCGTGAGGCATCGTTCTAAGACGTCATATCAAGGATGGGCCGGCCGATCGGGCCGGCCCGTTCTTGTGCGACCTGGCGCGAACTGCTAGACTTCAAAATTGGCTGGGAAACCAATGAGTTAATGGCCTCAGGATCGCAAGGCATGATGTTTGCGGTTCGTAAGGTCTGAGTGTTGTTTCCCGCTCCACATGTAAAGCTTGGAACCCCGGCCAGTCCGGGGTTTGCTATTTTTGACGTTGGGCTAAGTGGCAGAGTGGTCATGCAGCGGCCTGCAAAGCCGTGTACGCCGGTTCGATTCCGACCTTAGCCTCCACCAAATTCTAATGCTCAGACGCCGTGTCCGCCCGCGGCTTGAGCTGTGGTCTCACGGTGCGGCGCATTTCAATCGGCCGCCCATAGCACTTGTGATAGGCGGCGGCATAGTCCATGCCGGTGTCGCGGAAAGGCTGGTGCACCAGATTCTGCACATAGATGGCGATGCGAATCCGTTCTCGACGGTCATCGGTCGCTGCAGCCATGAGTTGCTCTCCGCGGACCGAGAACTCTCGGATGAATTCCAATTCGAGGTCCGGATCAGGGTGCGTCACTCGCTGCATGACCGCAGAATAAGCGATGGTTGGGCAAGAAGTCTGCCGGTGCGATGTACTCATGGATGCCTCTTTCGCCCACCCTGCGGTGTTCAAGCCCATCTCAAGCGCATTATGCGGCGTAATCCTACTTGCGGACCCGCTCCTCCGTACATAAAAGCCGCTTTCATACAAAAGGTCTGTAGAATTTGCAAATGTCCGAGGAAGGCTCGAATTTGGTGGCTTTGCGCGCGGCACCTGCGCCCGAGCCGGTTGATTTGCGCCGCATCGGAGCGCACCCCGACCATTGGTATCCAGTGGCGTGGTCCCACGAACTTAAAGTGGGCAAGACACTGGCCAGGCGATTCGCCGGTGAACCCATTGTTCTGTACCGCGGTACCAGTGGAAAAGTGTTCGCGTTGGAGGATCGCTGCGCCCATCGCCAGGTTCCATTGCACCTAGGGGTGGTCAGCGGCGATGACCTGAAGTGCCACTACCACGGTTGGGTCTATCACTGCAGCGGCAAGTGCATCAACGTGCCCTACATGGGACCGGAGCGATTGCCCACCGGCGTGAAGGGCTATCCGGCGCGTGAAGTGGATGGGTTGATTTTCGTGTTCCCGGGAAATGCGGCGCTCGCCGACGCCCGTGTTCCGGCGAGTCTGGGCTCATCGCAGCGCGGCGACTACAAGACCCGCCGGCTCAATCGTGAGGTGGCTTGCCACTATACCTTCATGCACGAGAATCTTTTCGACATGAACCATCAGTTCATGCACCGCAAGCAAATGGGCTCGATCAGGGCCCGTTGCCTGGGTCGCAATCACGGCGACAACTGGGCGGAAGTCGAATACAGCTTCAGCCGGACCGAGGGAAGATCCTCGGTCGGTGAGCAAGTCATCGTCGACCTGATGCGCAAGCGCGGTGAGGCCAAACAGGATTTTTGCGATCACATGCGCATTCGCACCGATTACCCGACCCAAAGTCTGAAGGTCTGGGTGGGACGGAATATCCAGATGACCGAGGATCCCGTGCTCGATGTATGGTTGGGCTACACGCCGCTCGATGCCGAGCAGCGCACGAATCGCACCTACGGCTACCTATCGGTGAAGAAGCCGAGCTTTCCCGGTCTCATTCACGCCGTGTGGCCCTTCGTCACCTGGTTTACCGAAAACATTTTTCGCGAAGACAAGGACATCGTGGAACACGAGCAGCGCGCCTACGATGCCCAGGGCGCGGACTGGAACAACGAGGTGTTTCCGCCGATCAAGGATTTGCGCGGCGTCCTGGCTCGCTGCGGCCTGCCGATGAGTTAACGACCGGCGGCCAGAGCGGCGGCGGTCAGCGGCGCCCCGGATACCAATTCCAGCGGCCGGCCAGGGTCATGATGGCCGGCACGACGAAGGCACGAATCACCGTCGCATCCACCAGCACCGAAACGCACAGCCCCACGCCCATCATCTTGAGCACCGGCAGATCGGCGCCCACAAAGGCCCCGAATACTACCGCCATGATGAGCCCGGCGCCGGTGATCACGGGTGCCACCGCCGCCAATCCTTCGACGGTGGCGCGGTCGTTGTCGCGGTCCCGGTCGTATTGGCGCTTGATGCGAAACAAGAGAAACAACTCATAGTCCATCGACAGGCCGAAACTGAGACAGAAAACCATCATGGGGACTTCGAGCGGGATGGCGGTGAACGGACGTTCGAGTCCCACGAGGCCGTTGAACCAACCCAGCTGAAATACCGCGACGACGGCGCCGATGCCCGCGGCCACCGCCAACAGGTTGGTGATGACTGCCTTGATGGGCAAGAGATAGGAACGAAAAGCCAGGAAGAGAAACAGCAGCGTCGCGCCCACGACGAATGCAAAAATGCGCGGCAGGCTCTTGAACATGTAGTCGTTGAAATCATTGTGTTCGGCCGGCGTACCGCCGATCGTCGTATTGAAGCGACCCCTCGGCAGGATCTTTTCGATGTCGCGCGTCAGGCGCTCGATGTCCTTGACGGACAGCCCGTTGGCCGGGGTGATTTCGAACAGTGCAGAACGGCGGTCGCGGCTCAGATAGAGTTCGGCGATGGAAGGGTAGTCGCGCAGCGCCTGTTCGGGATCTTGGTATAGCATCGAGTATTCGGCCACGCCCAAGCCCTTGCGCAGCGAGAAAGGCGAAGCCACCGCCGCGACCCGCGGGTCGCGCTGCAATCGCGCGGCATAGTCGACCAGCGGATCGATGTGCGCGCCGCTGAGCAACGGCGAACCATCGGCGGCGGTCACGATGACATAGATGGGGATCGACGCGTTGTCGTTGCGCACGGCGGTGAGTATTTCCGCGCCCATTCGCGACTCGGTGACGCGCGGCAGAAACCAGCGCTCATTGGTGACACCGCTCTTGGCCTGCAGCAAAGGCGTTGCCAGCGCCAGCACGCAGCAGGCAGAGACGATCAAGATCGGCAGCGGATGAGCCACGATCCAATTGCCCAACCGGTGCCAGAACGCAACGGTGTCCAGGCGTCGCAGCCCCTTGGGCACGACCGGCCACCGATCGATGTAGGGGCTCAGCAGAACCAGGCATGCGGGCAGCAGTGTCAGCGCGGCGAGCACCGAGACGCAGACCACCATGGCGCCGCCGATGCCGGCACAGCGCGTCTCCAGAATCGGGCTGAACAACAAACCGAGAAACCCGACCATCACCGTCACACCCGACCAAGTGATGGTCTGGCCGGCCTGAGCCACCGTGCCGGCGACTGTCTGCGCCGCCGTCTCTTGGCGCGCATGCTCGCGAAAGTGGGTGACCATGAGCAATGAATAGTCGATGCCGATCGCCAGGCCCACCATGGTGACCACATTGCTGAGTAGATTGGAAACCGGCACCAGTTCCGCGAGCAGGAAGGCCATGCCCAAGGCAACGGTCGTGGTCGCAAGGCCCATCAGAAAGGGCAAGCTGGCGGCGACCAGCGTACCGAACGCAACCATTAAAATGATCAGTGTCAGCGGCAGGGCGTACAGCTCCCCATCGCGGCCGCCGGTGGCGCTCCAGGCGTTGACGTCGAAATCTCCAGCGGGTCCTCCGGTCAAGGCGACGAGCGCGCTCGGGTCGAGCGCCGTCAGTTCGGTGCGAAGCGGGGCGAGAGTATCGCGGACCACGGCGACCGCCCGCTGCTGCGCTTCCGCATTGGGCGAGGCCAGGCCGACCAGCAGCAGCGTCACGTGGCCATCGGTAGAGCGCATGCGCGTCTCATGGGAATCGGCATAGCTGCTGACCTTCCGCACCTCGTGCAAGGCGCCGAGCACCTCGGCGGTATGCTTCACCCAGTCCAGATAGACCGGCGTATCCACATTCAAGCGCGGCGCCGAGACTGCGACCACCAGAGGATCGATGAAGGGATTTTCAAAATCCGTGCGCAGCCTGTCGCTGGCCGACTGCGATGGGCTGCCGTCGATACCCCCGGCGCCGCCCACGGCAACCTGCGGTAGCTTGTAGGCACCCACGGCACCCACGAGGATCGCCGCTGCCCAGAATCCCAGCACCCGCCGAGGGTGTGCCGCCACCCAGGCGCCCAATTTGTGGAATCCGGGACTCACGTGTTCGCTGCATTTCATTTTGATGACAAAGGTTGATCTGACGTAAAATAGGATGATACGCGATGCACTTATGCTAAACCCACAACGATTCGCCCATCCCCTCACATCGGCGCGCCGTCTCTGGGACGCACGATTGGCGAGCCGCATGGTGGCGCCGCTGGCCGAGAGTTGGGTGACGCCCAATCATTTGACCACCTTGCGCTTGGGCGTCGGACTGTGCGCAGCAGCGGCTTTCGTCCCGGGACGTTATGGCTGGTCGAATATCGCGGCCTTGTTGCTGGTGCTATCGAACTTTCTGGATCATGCCGACGGCGAACTTGCGCGACTGAGCGGCAAGACCAGCCGAACGGGACATTGGTACGATTTGGCCAGCGATGCGCTGGTGACCATCCTGCTGTTCATCGCAATCGGTGTCGGCCTGTCCGGCAAACCCGGGATGGACACCGATATGGCGTTGCTCAGCGTGCTGCAGGGTGCATCATCGGTGCTGCTGGGGATCGTTGCCGGCACGGCGATCGCATTGATTTTCTTCTTGCGTATGCGCATCGAGGAACTGCACGGTAAGCATGCCGCGCAGCAGGCGTCATTGGGTGGTTTTGAAACGGAAGATGTCCTGTATCTATTCCCCTTGGCGACCCTAAGCGACGCGCTCGCCCCGACGCTGCTCGTGGCTTCCATCTGTGCGCCCCTGTACGCCGTTTGGGTCGTGATCGACTATCAACGGGCGGTGCGCCGAAATCGCCGCATGGCCGCCGGTATTGCCGGATAAGCGTGTTCGCATCGGCAACCGGCGACGGTCCGGACTTAATCTCCCGCCTGAATTCCCTGAACTTGGAGGGGTTGCGCGGCGAGTATGCCAGGCAGGGCTCATTCCTGTATGTCGAGAACTTTCTGCCGCCCGCACTTACCGCGCGGCTGATTGCCGCCGTCGGTGGCATGTCAGGGTTGGTCAATCGCAATTATTTGCCGGGACATAAGCGGGGTGGGAGCGTCAGCCGGCATGTCATCGATGCCCAAGCCCCGATCATCGCCGAGCTTTATCGTTCCACGGCGCTGCTGCGGTGGCTCGAGCAGCTGACGGGAGAGCGCCTCCAATTATCGCCTCGCGGCGATCCGCATGCCTACGCGCTGTATTTCTATACGCGCCCCGGCGATCACATCGGCTGGCACTATGACACGTCGTACTATGCGGGCCGCCGCTACACCTTGTTGTTGGGTCTGATCGATGATTCCTCGTGCCGCCTTGACTATCAGCTACACACGCGCGAGGCAGGAATCCCGACGGTATCGGGCTCCATCAAAATCGCGCCGGGCGGCTTGGTGGTGTTCGATGGCGATGCCCTTCGGCATCGCATCACCTCCTCGCTGCCGGGAGAGACGCGCGTGTCCTTGACCTTCGAGTACGTGACCGACACGTACATGCATCCTGGTTGGCGCCTGATTTCCAATATGAAGGACGCCTTTGGCTATTTCGGTTTTCGCCAGGTATTCCACCGGTTTCTGAGCGGCCGCAAGTGACGAGGACGGCCCGCTGGCTGCTGGGCGCCGGGGTGGTGCTTTTCGTCGCGGTGCTGCTCTCCCAGGACCTGCCTGCCATCTTGGCCATGCTGGTCCATGCCGGTTGGGGATTGCTGCCGGTGACCCTGTTTCATTTGCTGCCGCTGCTGCTCGATGCCTGGGCCATTTGCGTGCTGTTCGAAGCCGAATCCCACCGCGGCGGCTTCCGCGATTCATTGCTGGCGCGGTGGGTGGGAGAGTCCGCCAACAGCCTCATGCCGGCCGGTCAGCTCGGCGGTCCGGTGCTGATGGCGCGGCACCTGACCCAACGCGGCATGCGGATGGATGAGGCCGCGGCCGCGA
The DNA here is from genome assembly GCA_021323735.1 of Gammaproteobacteria bacterium. Taxonomy (GTDB): domain Bacteria; phylum Pseudomonadota; class Gammaproteobacteria; order Steroidobacterales; family Steroidobacteraceae; genus Bog-1198. The sequence continues at coordinate 170,409 of JAJPKM010000021.1, read as the reverse complement.
TCACGGTCAGCACGACTTTGCAAACCTTTGCACAGATCGTGTTTGCCCTGTGCGGCGTCATGCTGCTCGGCGCGCAGGCCACCCATTTGGAATACCCGGCACTGCGGACCTCGGCATTGATCGCAAGCGCGTTTCTGGCCGTGCAAGTGGGCGGCTTTTATCTCATTCAGCGGCGCGGTCTTTTCGGTAAACTCATGCGCGCGGCCAGGCACTTTTTGGGCAATCGCGACTGGTCGCAGCGCATTGCGGAGGCGCAGGCCATCGATCTTAAGGTCGCGGGTACTTACCGGCGCAACGGGGCCGTCACCGCCAGCTTCTTGCTCAGTCTGGTAGGGTGGATTGTCGGCACCGGCGAGGTCTTTTTCATTGCCGGGTTTCTCGGGACGCCGGTAAGCTGGCGTGATGCGCTGCTGCTGGAGAGTCTGGGGCAGGCCATTCGCGGCGCTGGTTTTGCCATTCCTGGTGCCCTCGGGGTTCAGGAGGGGGGATATTTCCTGCTCGCTCCCCTGGCAGGATTGCCGCCCGATGCGGCCCTCGCGCTGTCGCTGGCCAAGCGCGCGCGTGAACTGTTGTTGGGATTGCCGGGATTACTGTACCTGCGCGTGGCGAGGCGCGTGGGCGTGGAAGGAGTTTGATGCGTGCGATCATTCTGGCGGCGGGACGAGGCGTGCGCCTGCAGCTCCCCGAGGACAATCAGCTGCCGAAGTGCTTACTGCGCTTCGGCGGGTTGACGCTGCTCGAGCGGCATTTACGCATGCTAAAAGAGGCCGGCGTCGAGGAGGTGGTGCTGGCGGTCGGTTTTCGCCACGAGCTCATCGCCGACGAACTTGCCCGCCTGCGCTGGAAACCTAAGCCGGAAGTCGTGCTCAACCCACAGTTCGAACTAGGCAGCATGTTGACGGTGCATACCGCCGCTGCGGCTCTGTGCCGCGGCGGCGACGCCTTATTGATGGATGCCGATGTGCTGTACGACGAGCGCATGCTAGGGGCCCTGCTGGCCGACAGCCGTCCGGTGAACCGGTTGCTGATCGATCGCGACTATCAAGCCGGCGATGAACCGGTCAAGCTGTGCCTCAAGGACAGGGTGCCGATCGAGCTGCGCAAGCAGTTGGCAGCCGACCTTAAATTCGACACCATTGGCGAATCCGTAGGATTTTTCCGCTTTGACCAGACCTGCGCGCGCCGGCTGGCGACCGTGGTCGCCGCTTACATCGATAGTGGGCGAGCGCACATGCCCCACGAAGAAGCCGTGCGTGATCTGCTCCGAGAGAGAGGTGATATGTTTGAAGTAGCCGATGTCACCGGGTTACCCTGGATCGAAATCGATTTTCCCGGCGATGTGCTGCGTGCCGCCGAAGAAGTGTTGCCGCAACTTCAACCGTTATCGAGTGCCGATCCATCGCGATCGGGCGTCAATTCATGATGGGCGCGATTGGCCTGACATCGGCGGTCATTGGGCTCGTGGATTGCATGGCGCGGCCTCTGCGGTGAGAATCTCGACGACCGCGATCGCGGTGGCCGGTTGGATGGCGCTCGCCGCTCCCTGTTGGTCCGATACACCGCCCAAGGACGTCGGTGCGCAAGTGCTGGGTGAACCCATGCCGGCGGCGCCGACGGACACGCCGTCATGGACCAAGTGGTTCAACCCGGCCACGGCGCCGTTCATCCCCGTGCCGTTGATCTCCGCAGATCCCAACAGCGGATTGACGCTGGGAGTGATTCCCACCTGGGTCACCACGGATGACAAGAATGACGTGAGCCGCATCGTTGCGCCCGACGTGCTCTACAACCCCAATTTCGGATTCGGAGTCCACGCGCGCGTCTTTTCCTTCTCCTCCGCCGACGAACAATGGTCGATGGTGGCGGGCATCAAGGAGAGGGTGGAGCGAGAATTCGACGGTGAATATCAAATCGGACGCTCGCGCGAGGATCGGTGGTCCATCAACTACAGCTTGATCTACGATCGGGACGGGACCACGAGATTTTTCGGCATCGGCAACCGGACGCGTGAACGCGCGCAAACCAATTACACGGATCAACAGGACCTGGCGCAGGTCCAGGTCGGCCTGAACTTGAGCCATACCTGGCAGATTCTCTACACCGTGCATTTGCAGGTGGTGGACGTGTTGCCGGGTACGTTGGGCGGCGTTCCTTCGATTCAAACGCGCTTTCCCGGTACGCTCGGCACCGATCAACAACTGCTCAATCGCGTTTCCTTGGTCTATGATACCCGCGACGATTTGACCGTGCCCACCCGTGGCGTGGCATGGGTGGCCTATGTCGGTGCCGCCGCCAAGGGCGGCCTGATCAACGACTCTTCGTACAGCGAGGCCGGCATTGACGGGAGGGGAATTTGGCCGCTTGCCCTCGACTCGGTGCTGGCTGCCCATGTGTCGCTGCGCTACTTACCCACGGTGCGCGACGCACCGTTCTGGGCGTTGAGCAGTATCGGCGGCGGCCAAAGTGTGGTCGGTGGGGAGCAGCCGCTGCGCGGCTTCGGCGCCGGGCGGTTCTACGATCGGAACTCCTTTTCGACCACGGTCGAACTGCGCCACAAGGCGTTCACCTTCGATGCCGTCACCACCAAGCTCGATGTCGAGATTGCGCCCTTCGTCGATCTCGGCCGCGTCTTCTCGCGCACCAGCACCAATCCGCTGGATCACTTGCATACCGTCGGGGGAGTGGGATTTCGCGGTATCGCCAGACCCTTCGTGGTCGGTTACGTCGACGTCGGCTACGGCAAAGACGGTGCCGCGGTTTTCACCGGCCTCAACTATCCGTTCTGATGAGCCGAGCGCTCGCCGGGGGGCGGAACCGCCGTGCTTTCCACCGCCGCCTCCGGTTGCCGTTCGACGATCTCGTACCAAATCGCATTGAGCACGGCGAAAGAGAGCGCCAGGCCGGTGCCGAGAATCCAGCTGAAGTACCACATCAGTAGCCACCCCGGTGTTCGTGCATGTCCTCGACGCGAATACGGCCGCGCAAGACCCTGAAAACCCACGCGGTGTACGCCAGAATGATGGGTAAGATGATGAGAACGGCGATGAGCATGATCAGCAGCGTCTTGGCGCTGCTGGAGGCGTCCCACACGGTAAGGCTCTGATTGGGAAAGGTGGAGGAGGGCATCAAGAAGGGAAACAACGCGAACCCACCGGTCAAAATCGTGCCCGCCTGAACCGCGACGCTGGCCAGGAATGCGCCCCCGCCCCGCCGCAGATGCAGCAGGGTGTGCGCCGCAGCCGCACCGATCAGGGCGCAGACCGGTGCCGCCCACATCCACGGCCAAGTGTGAAAGTTCTTGAGCCAGGCACCTGCGCTCAGCCCGACGATCTTTCGCGTGGGATCTGACGGTCCCGCGTGATCCATAGCGCCGGATACCTCATAGCCGGTCAGCGTCGATACCCAGAAGCCCGCGCCTAGAAAGGCCACGAGAAACGTGGCGGAGGCGATGCGCCCCACCGTGCAGGCGCGCGCCGCCATGGGCTCACCGACCTTCATGGCGGCGTAGGCATTGCCGTGCAGAACCAGCATGGAAAGGCTGACGATGCCGCCCAGTAACGCAAAAGGATGCAGCAGATTGAAAAATCCGCCCGTGGCCGCCGGCCGCTGCATGACATCGAAGGAAAACGGCACGCCGAGAAACAGATTCGTGAATGCCACGCCGAACAACAGCGCCGGGGCGCCGCCCGCAACGGTCAAAGCGGCATCCCAAACCGCGCGCCATCGAACACCGCTGAGTTTGTCGCGGAATGCGAAGCCCACCGGACGCAGTATCAACGAGACGAGCAGCAGAAACATCGCCAAGTACAGACCGGAGAACGATGCCGCGTACAGCAGCGGCCATGCGGCAAACACGGCGCCACCGCCCAGTACGAACCATACCTGGTTGCCCTCCCAAACAGGTTCAACCGCATGCAGCAAGGCACGCCGCTCGGCTTCGGTTCGCCCCAGATAGGTAAAGCTCGCGCCCAGCCCAAGATCAAATCCATCCATGATGGCGAAACCCATGAGCAACACGCCGATGATGAGCCACCAGATGACCCGCAGGGTTGCGTAGTCGAGGAGTGCGCTCGTCATGGCGAATAGCCCAGACCGTCAGGGCCGCGCCGGATGGTACGCGTGAGCAGGAAGGCGTCCACCAAGGCCAAGGCGGAATAGAAAATCACGAATCCCAGCAGCGAGAACCAGACGTTGCCGGCCGGCGTGCGCGATACGCCGAGAAATGTGGGCAGCACGCCGTCGACGGCCCATGGCTGGCGGCCGTACTCGGCGACCACCCAGCCCAATTCGACGGCCATCCACGGCAACGGCAAGCTGAAGAATGCCAGCTTCAGAAACCAGGGATGACGTTCAAAGCGGTGCCGCGTGGCCAAGTAAAACGCGACGGCAAACAGCGCGATGAAAAACAGGCCCAATCCCACCATGAAGCGAAAACACCAGAACAGCACGGGTACATTGGGCACCGTGGACCATGCCGCCGCGTCGATTTGCCGAGGCGTGGCCGTGGCGGGGTCATCGGTGAATCGCAGCAGCAACAAGCCGTAGCCTAGGTCGGCTTGATCCGCCTCGAAGCGCCGGAGCAGGGCAGGATCGGCCGGTTCGGTTGGGGTTGCGCGCAGCTCCTGCAGCGCCGTGTACGCTTGCCGACCCGCGAGGATGCGTGCGCGGGCACGGGCCACCAGATCCTCGATACCCAAAACCGACTGGTCGAGCGAACGGGTGGCGATCAGACCCAGAAGCCAGGGAATTCTCAAGGCCGCGCGGGTTTCGTGAGCCGCGATGTCGGGAAATCCAAACAGCGTGAAGCTCGCGGGTGGCGGTTCCGTATGCCATTCCGCCTCGATCGCCGCGACTTTCATCTTTTGGTTCTCGCCGTCCAGGTATCCAGACTCATCCCCCAGTACCACGACGGAAATCGAGCATGCCAGCCCGAAACTGGCTGCCACCGCCATCGAACGTTTGGCGATGGCAATGTTGCGCCCGTGCAGCAAGTACCAGGCGCTGATGGACAACACGAATACCGAACCCATCACATAGCCTGCGGCCACCGTGTGCACGAACTTGGCCTGGGCCACGGGATTGAATAGTACGGCGCCGAACGAAGTCAGTTCCATGCGCATGGTGTGGTAGTTGAAATGCGCACCGACCGGATGCTGCATCCAGCCGTTGGCAATCAGAATCCACAATGCCGAAAGACTTGAGCCGAGCGCCACCAGCGCGGTGACGACGAGGTGCCCGATTTTCGGCAATTTGTCCCAGCCGAAGAAGAACAGCCCCACGAAAGTCGACTCGAGAAAAAAAGCGGCGAGGCCCTCGATAGCCAAGGGTGCGCCGAAGATGTCGCCGACATAGTGTGCATAGTAGGCCCAGTTCGTGCCGAACTGAAATTCCATGGTGATGCCGGTGGCGACACCCATGGCGAAGTTGATGCCGAACAGAACCCCCCAGAACTTGGTCATCTGTTTCCAGATGTCTCGGCCGGTCATCACGTACACCGACTCCATGATGAGCAGAATCATGGACAAGCCGAGGGTGAGCGGCACGAACAGGAAGTGATACATGGCGGTGAGCGCGAATTGCAGCCGCGAGAGCGTCACGACGTCGAAATCGATCATGCGCCGTGCGCTCTGAAGAACAGCAACCAAAGCAGCGTCAATGCCAGGAGTTTCGCGGCAAGTGCCCAGACGATCTTGACTTTGAGTTGCCGCTGCCAGGTATCGACTACAGGGTGATTTTCATCCACGCGCAACATCCCGGTGGCGTCGACACTGCAAACAGGTACTGGGAAACTACGCCCTTCACCGGCTCCTGACAAGATCGCGGCTTCCAGCAGGGTTGCGGCGTCCGGCGAGGGTCGCAGTTTCCAGCAAGGTCGCAGCTTCCGGCACGTGGCGGCTTCGGATGGGGGTCGCCAGGGCATCGCCATCCCATGTAGGTGAAGTGGCACGCGAACTTGGTGCATAATCAATCGCATGACTGAATCTGGAAGTACCGTTTGAGCGCTAATCTGCTCGTCACCCGGGCCCGAGAGCCGCGGGAGATACGCACGGCGCATGCCACGGTGCTGTTTGCCGATTTGCGAGGTTACACCGGCATGGTGGAGAGCCTACCGGCGGCGCGCGTGGTGCCGCTGTTGGACGAATTCTTTCGGGTGCTCGGCGCGGCCGCCAGTCAATACGCCGGAAAGATCTACCACATGGCAGGCGATGGCATCATGGCCGGATTCGGCATGAATGGCGAGAGCGACGGCGGCGCGGCAGAGGCCCTTGCCGCGGGGCATGCCATGCTGAACGGATTCGCCCCGGTGGCCCGGCGCTGGCGCGCTGAGCTGTCGGTGGAGGCCGGTATCGGCATCGGGCTGCATTTGGGTGAAGTTGCCTTCGGGGTATTGGGCCCTCCGAAGCGCAAGACCACCACATTGGTCGGCGACACGGTGAATGTCGCTGCCCGGCTCTGTAGTCGTGCTCGTGCCGGGGAGGTCTTGTTCTCCTGCACGATCGCGACCGCTTTGAGTATTTCCGCCGATACCAATGGGCACGGCGGAGCCAGATCCTTCCTGCAGCTTCCGCAATTCGAGTTGCGCGGCCGTCGCGGTCCCATCGACATCTGGTGCGTGCCGGCGCCCGAGCGGCTGGCGCTGTAGCACGCCGAAATTGGTGCCCCGAGCCGGGGTCGAACCGGCATGACCTTGCGGCCAACGGATTTTAAGTCCGTTGCGTCTACCAATTTCGCCATCGGGGCTGAGCAGCCCAGTGTACTGGGATCAGCCGCCCGGGGCGAGAATGCTGGACAGACGCGAAGATGCTGGACAGGCACGCGCCTGGTGACGCGTGGCCGTTGCTGAGGACGGTGCGCGGTGGAGGTGCCGCGCACCGATGTCGTTACTTGTCGAGTTTGGTGATCTTGGTGCCCTCGAGCGACACGTCGCCGATCAGCCCCTTCTCGCCAAACACGAAGGCCAATATAGGCCGCTGCAAGGTCTGAGTGTCGTACTGTCCGCCGGCACCCTTGGACATGACGGCAACGCCGGTGTCCGCGCCGATCGCCCAGCCGTGGCTGGTCATGAATTTGTCCAGGGCTTCCTGCGACATGAACAGAATGATCTCCTTGTGTTTTGCGAGTCCCAGCGTCAAGCCGACCGACGCACCGGAGACGCTGTAGTAGGTCACGTTCTTGCCGTCGATACGCAATGCACCTTCGCCAAATTCACCACCGACGCCGACGCCGCCCTTGGTAACGCGCGGAAATACCAGGGCCCCCTTGGCTCTTGAGACCAAGTCCCGATGCGCGGGATCGAGCTGATAGAACTGCTGCATCGCGTGGTGTACACGCTCATCGATCTGAGTTTTGGTGGCAGCCGACGATACCGAACTACAAAGCAGAACAACGGCTGCGAAACCCGCTGCCGTGAATAAATGACGAGATTTCATAGATGCTTCCCTACGGTGATGGGGACGCTGACGAAGTCTACGGAAATGGTGCCGCTCGGATAGGCGGCCGCTCCGCGACTTCGGGTAGGTTTTAACTGACGATGAGTGAGGCGGAGAAACCCCTGGCAGGTCGCACATTACCGAGTCTTAAGGTGCAGCTGTGACGCCATATTCGTCAGATTCTCAATGACTTAAGCGCGATGCACGGGTTGTTACAATGCGCGGCGGTTCACATCGCGGCAGGTGGGTCAACGGACACCATGCCCGTGCCGTTTAGATCCCAGGTTTGGTGGCTTGGTGACCGAACCAGTTCAATCAAGGAGTGTTCAATGAAAGCTTCTCGCAAGGCGTTATTGTTAGGTTTATGCATGGCTGCAGGTACCGTGAGCGTACCCACAATTGCATCGGCCGGAGTCGCCATCGACATCGACATCGCGCCACCCCCGGTCCGCGTCGAGGTAGTGCCGCCGCCCCGTGTGGGCTTCGTTTGGTCACCGGGTTTTTGGGAATGGCGTGGCCACGAGCATGTATGGGTTGCGGGCCGCTGGGTCGGTGAGCGCCGCGGATATCGCTGGGTTCCCGACCGTTGGGAGCAACGCGGACAGCATTGGCATCACGAACCAGGTCATTGGGAGCGCTGAGGCTTGAGGAGCCGACTGAAGACCACCCGTCTCGCTTGCGTCCACGGGGAATCTTTAGGAGGCTCCCAGCTAGCGCTGGCTACCGGTTGCGGCGCGGTCCGGACGCGCCGCAAACGCCGCGCGGCGGCAAAATGCGCGAAATCCCTTCTGGTTAAACTAAAGCCCCCGGGGCGGGTACATACCCGATATAACCGGGCTCATATGGCGCAAGCCAAGCTCTGCATATAGTCTTGCCGCGTGGATGGTCTAGCTACGGAGAAATGATGCTCTCGATCTTGGTTTGCCACTCCTATTTCCTGCGGCTGGACCAGAAGCAGATCGCCCGCGCGAAACCGTATCCGCCGCTGGCCACGCTGCAGGTGGTATCGCTGCTACGCGAGGCCGGGCATCGGGTGTCCTTTTTCGACGCCATGCTGGCCGAGGGGATCGAGGAATATGATCGCTTGCTGGAGGCGGATTCCCCTCAAGTAGTGCTGTTCTATGAGGATAATTTCAATTTCTTGAGCAAAATGTGCCTGGCCACCATGCGCCGGGCGGCCTGCGACATGATCGGATCGGCGCGGAGTGCCCGCGCCCGCGTGATCGCGGCGGGTCCGGACGTCAGCGATGCTCCCGGACCCTATCTTCGGGCGGGTGCGGACCTGGCCCTGGTGGGCGAAGGTCTGTCGACGCTCCTAGCCCTGCTGCCTCGGCTCGATGCGCAGCCGGATATCAACAATGAGGAACTGGTCCGCGGGCTTTCGGGAATAGCCTCCATGTCCGGCGGCAAAGTCATGAAGGCTAGCGGCACAAAGGGACTCGCCCTGGCCCAAAACCCCGGCCTTGCTGCCTGGGACCTGGTCGATATGGATCGGTACCGCGCAGTCTGGATGAAGGCACACGGCTACTTCAGCCTGAACATGGCCGCATCGAGAGGCTGCTCTTTTCGTTGCACCTGGTGCTCCAAGCCCATCTGGGGCAATCAGTACATGCAACGCAGTCCGCTCGAAGTGGCGGCTGAAATGAGCCATCTTAAACGCGTTTTTAACCCGGATCACATCTGGTTCGCCGACGATATCTTCGGGTTCCGGGTCGACTGGGTGACTGAGTTCGCCACCGCCACGCGAGCCACCGATGCGCAAATCCCGTTCACCATCCAAACTCGGGCAGACCTCATCAGTGAACGGATGGCTTTTGCGCTGCGCGATGCCGGCTGCAAAGAGGCATGGATTGGCGCGGAAAGCGGCAGCCAAAAGGTTCTGGATGCCATGAACAAGGGCACGACGGTGTCCGAGATCATCACGGCGCGCGAGCGGCTCAAGGCGGCCGGCATTCGCGTCGGGTTTTTCATTCAGCTGGGGTATTTGGATGAGCAGATGGAAGACATCTTGGCGACGCGGGATTTGTTGGCCGCCGCGCAACCCGACGACATCGGTGTGAGTGTTTCCTATCCGTTGCCGGGCACCAAGTTCTACGAACTGGTGAAGGCACAGTTGCGCGCCAAGACGCATTGGCAGGAAAGCAATGACCTGGACATGATGTTCCAGGGTACCTACACGTCGGACTTTTATCGGTCAGTGCGCAATTTATTGCACGATCAGGTGACGTTGCAGACAGCCGCCCCCTCAAGAACGCTTGACAACAATAGGTCGCTCCAGGCGATCGATCGACGCTGGCAGGAATTGCTGACGGACGAGTTGAAATACCGTTCGTCCAGCGAGTATGCGGCAGCGACCGGGTAGACGGCCGTGCGTGCCACGGTTTCAAAGGCAGTCGAAGTTCCGCCGCCGGCAACACTAAATCTGACCCTGTGCGAGGTCACCGAACGGCTGGCGCGTGAACTCGCGAACCCCACCCAAAACGCGCCCGATTGGTCCGAGTATGAATGGACCATGGCGCGAGCGGTTGCCGCCATGCACGGAATTTCGCCATTGCTGTCGCGCTCTTTGCGATGGCAAGGCCCTAGTGGCTGGACCCGATTCCTTGACGAACAGAGGATCCACACCGCCGCAAGGCACGCGCGCGTTCAAACGGTGTTGGCGTCCATCGGCCACGAGGCCCGTGAAGCGGGGATTGCAGTAACGCCGTTGAAAGGCGCAGCGCTGCACCAGTTGGGTTTGTACGCAGCCGGCGATAGACCCATGGCGGATATCGATCTGCTGGTGCGGCCGGTCGATGTGCAGCGTATGTCGGCATTGCTGGTGTCATCGGGATTCCGGCAATCCGGGGAGACCTGGAAGGAACGGGTATTCACCGTCATTGAGGAACTGACACCCGCCGAGTTCGGCGAACATGCGAATAATAGCGTGAAAATCGAGTTGCACGAACGGATCTGCGAGAAATTGCCGTGGCGCATGACTGATGTGTCGGAATTCATATATCCATTGCAGCCGCGCCCAGGTTTGAATGCCTACCCATCGAATGGCGCGTTGATGCGCCACTTGCTGTTGCACGCAGCCGGCTCGATGGCATTCCAGGGCTTGCGTATACTGCAGCTGCACGATATCGCGCTGCTGGCGGCACGCATGAGCGAGTCCGATTGGAACGAAATTGTCACCGTGAGCTCGCGGGGCGTTCGCTTGTGGTGGGCGTTCCCGCCCCTCCAATTGATGTCGCGATACTATGAGTCGAGAGTGCCCGCGCGCGTGCTTGCCGCACTGCGTGACGACTGTTCCTATTTCTTGCGAGCACTTACGACGCGTAAATCTCTGATCGAAGTCTCCTATTCGTATCTTTGGGTGAAAGCCTTTCCGGGGATCGAGTGGTCCCAATCGATTCTTGAAATGTTAGGTTACGCCGCGAGCCGCGTGCGTCCCAAGGCGAAGCACGTGGCGCATCGCCAGCGAATTGCAAAAACCGAGGCCTGGGCAAAGCAGGGTCCATGGTCGAGCATGTCCCAAGGTCGCCGCATCTTGCGTTGGCTGGTCTCGCGCCAGACACGCCCAACGACCATGCACGCCATATCCGCGGCGTTTACGGAGGCGCAATGACTGAGCAGATGCTGGAGGCTCTCCGGATCCCGGGAAAAGCGCTTTGAGCGACCTCGCATTCGACGACATGGCAGGCACGTATGACGCAACGTTTACCAACACCAAAGTTGGTAGGGCCTTGCGCGAGATTGTCTGGTCACGGTTGGAGCAAGTCTTCCGGCCCTCCCAGCGCATTCTCGAACTCGGATGCGGAACCGGGGAGGATGCAGTGCGGCTGGCAAGCAGCGGCGTGAGCGTGGTGGCTACCGACCCCTCGTCACGGATGATTCAGATGGCGCACAGCAAGGCCCGGATGGCGGATTGCCAGCAGCGAATTGAATTTCGTTGCGTGGCCATGGAAGACGTCGGTTCCTTCGCTGACGGGGAGGTGTTCGACGGCGTGCTATCGAACTTTGGCGCCGTCAACTGCGCTCAGAATCTGCAGACGCTTATAGCTGATGTTGCTGATCGGCTCTCTCCGGGTGCTCCCCTGCTGTGGGTGGTCATGGGGCGCCATGCTCCCTGGGAATGGTTTTGGTATATAGCGCGGGGCCAATGGCGCAAGGCCTGGAGACGCCTGCGTGCGGGCGGCACACCATGGCGCGGCATGACTATTTCATATCCGACGCCGGCTCAGTTGAGGTCACTTCTGCGGCCTTATTTCACCGTCACGAGGCTGGCTCCGCTCGGAGTTGTGCTGCCTCCAAGCTACGCAGCCGCCTGGCTCGATCGCTCACCTATTGCCATGTCAATATTGACCTGCTTGGAAAGATGGGCGCAGCGATCGAGCATGCTCGCTTCCTGGTCGGACCACTTCATCGTCGAAGCGGTTCGCCTGCCGCCATGAGAGCTAGGCCAACACCCAACACCAATGCCACCTGGATCGAGTTACCGTGCCCGGCAGCTCCATGAACCTGTATCGTCGCCAACTCAAACGCCTGGCCATCTGCCGAGCGCGACTCGGTCTATGCATCGACTGGTGTCGTGACCTGCAGAAGCTCGCGCAATGCGGCCGTAGCCTCATTGGGGTGACGTCCTCTGCGCAGTTCATAGGTCTGGATATGCCCAACACCCTTATTGAAATTCTTCCATTCAGGTCTGCTGCAGCCATAGGCCTGCATGGCAACGAGTTTATGGCGAGCTTCACGCTTCCGCAGCGGCCTCAACAGTGCGTTTCTGTCCGCCGTCTCCTCGGTGAGGAAGACTACGGCAACAATTTGCAGGGCGTGGGGCGCAAGGCGAAAGGCATGCCGCCTGAGATCGATCTCCCGCTTTTTCGCGCCGCTACGTCGTGTGATCAGGGGAGATCGGCGAATCGCGTTGGATCGATCCGATCGCACCAGCCAATGCAGCGAATCGGTGCGGATATGCAGAAAGTTTGCCACGCCGGTGGCGCGCATGGCGTCCGCATCGACGAAAACGCTGTCTTCGGCCAGAAATTCGAACCCGTCGAGCGCACAATGCAAGGCTACCGTCGATTTTCCCGCGCCGCTCGGACCCATCAAGATCACGCCGCGGCCAGCGATGCCCACGCAGGCCGCGTGCAAGGGTACAAACCCTTGGGCCCGGGCGGCGAGGGTGTACACGGCGAATTCCAGCAGTTCGTAGCGAACATGGTAAGGGAAATGCAGCATATCGGCGGCCACGACCACCAGCGCGGAGCGCTGGGCCGGTGCGACAATCACGAAATTGCCGGGGCCGATCGAGCCCGCAAGCATATCGGCACCATGCGTCAGCACCAGCGCATCCGGTTCGGTGGCGTCGAAACGGCGTCGCGCGGTCGGAGCAAGTTGCAAAGTGATGTGCAATTCCGGCAATTTAGCGTTCAACCGGTGCCGCGGCAGATCGCGATAGGCAAAATCCAGCAGGGCCAGAAGTTCAGGCGAATTGCTGTCAAAGGTGATATTTGCGCCGAGCACTCGAAATCGCTTGCGGAACCGGCCTTGGGAGCGTTCGCCGAAGGGATCGGACACTGGATCCGGATCATTCGTAGGAGATTTATGGGGGGTCATGCATTGAATTCTCGATCCATGAGGATATGGTACCGGATATGAGCGATTTGCTCCTCACGCATGGTTACTTCCTGTTCGAGGATGAGAAAGAGGCGCAAATAATGCGTCCCTATCCGACTCTTGGCTTGCTGTACATCTCAGCCTATTTACGCCGCGATGGCATCGACGTGGAGATATTTGATTCCACTTTCCAGTCGCGTCAGGAGTTGCTGCATAGATTGGCGCGGGATCGCGGAGTGATTGGTATCTATACGAACCTCATGACCCGCAAGCCTGTGCTCGATATCGTCGCAGCAGCGAAAGGTTACGGATGGACTGTAATTTTGGGAGGGCCCGAATCCGCCAACTATCCGGTGGAGTACTTGATGTCCGGAGCGGATGTCATCGTCGTGGGTGAAGGTGAACTCACCATGGCGGAATTGTTGCCTGCGCTGGCGGCGAGGGGGGTTCACAGGCTGCACGGCGTACCGGGCACCGTATTTCGCGATGAAGAGGGTGTCGTGATCACGAACCCGGAACGCATGAAAATAGCCGATCTGGACACAATACCTTGGCCTGACCGGGGCAAAATCGATCAAGCCAGGTATGTCGATGTCTGGAGAGCGGCCCATGGCATGGGCAGCGTCAACATGATTACCGCGCGAGGTTGTCCGTACAAATGCAACTGGTGTTCGCATGCGGTGTTTGGTTATACGCATCGGCGTAGAAGTTGCATGGACAGCGCGGCTGAACTCGAACACATCATGGAGATATATCGCCCGGACCAGGTTTGGTATGCGGACGATGTATTTACCATCAGCCATCCTTGGCTATTCGGGTATGCGAAAGAACTGAAGCGGCGCAACTTGCGGGTGCCCTTCGAAACCATCTCGCGGGCCGACCGCATGATGAAGGACGAAGTTCTACAGACGCTTGCCGATCTGGGTTGTTATCGAATTTGGATCGGCTCCGAAAGCGGCAGCCAGCGCATTCTGGACGGCATGGAACGTGGCGTCAAAACCGAGCAGGTGATCTGGGCGACCAAAGCGGCGAAGCGTTACGGAATTCAAGTTGGAATGTTCCTCATGTGGGGTTATCCGGGCGAGGAGATCGAGGACATCGCCGCAACGGTCGACTTGGTCAGAGAGTGTCAACCGGACATCTATCTGACCACCGTCGCGTATCCGATCAAGAATACCGGGTTCTTCTACAAGACCCAGGATTTTCTGGTCACGGACAAGCCCTGGTCGCAGGCCACGGATCGCGACCACCGGATCAAAGGACGTCACTCGCGCGCATATTACAAGCATGCCGATGCCTGGTTGAACAACGAGGTCACCGCGGCGCGCGTCGCAGCACTTGACCCCGACAAGGCGTCGCTGTGCAGAGCGGCCGCGATGCGTGCTCGGGAGTCGCTGTCGGCGGCGTCTTCGGAAACCGAGGCCTGATCAGGGATTTCTCGGTCAATCCCTAAGTCATCGTCTTCAAGTGCTCGGCCGAGATTGATCTAGTCGGATTGCCGCCGAGGTGCGCGATCGCCTTGCGTATGACTTCGCCGGCGGCGGCCGTGTGCATGTCCTCTGGATCAGGCGGCAATATGTGCGGTGAGAAATACATTGGGCAAACGATTTGGCAAATATTTTGATCGAAAGTAACCCAATGGGCGCAAGGGGGAACTCACTCAAGAGGCGAACATCCGGCCAAGCGGGACTCATCCCTCCCCATACACCAGCTCCACATAAGCATGAAAGTATCGATCATCATTGCCGTTTATAACGAAATGCGTACCGTCGCCGCGCTGCTTGAGCGCGTGTGGGCGCAACCGCTTGCTGGTGTGACCAAAGAAATCATTATCGTTGAAAGCAATTCCACGGACGGCTCACGCGAAGTGGTCGCCGATTTTGTGCGGCGTCATGCGCACGAATCTTCGATACAAGTGCGGGCAATTTACCAGTCGGGTCCGATGGGAAAGGGTTACGCGATAAGGCAAGGATTCGCCGCCGCGACCGGTGAAATATTTTTGATTCAGGACGCGGATCTGGAATATGACGTAGCCGACTACCCCAGTCTGCTGGCGCCCATCATGGAGGGACGTGCGTCATTTGTGCTCGGAAGCCGCCATATGGGCGCTGATCGCTGGAGAATTCGCAAATTCGGCCGTCGCGGCATTCAGGCCGCTGTGATGAATGCGGGCGGGTTGTTATTTCACGGTTTTTTCAATGCGATATTTTCCACCCGTCTTACGGACCCCACTACGATGTACAAGGTGTTCCGATCGGATTGTCTAGCAAACCTGACCTTCACCAGTAACCGTTTCGATTTCGATTTTGAATTGTTGGGCAAGCTGATTCGCGGGGGATTTAGCCCATTGGAGATTCCAGTAAGGTACAAATCCAGAGGATTCGATGAGGGCAAGAAAATTCGTGTGTTTCGAGACCCCTTCACATGGATTCTGGCAATTCTTCGATGTAGATATTCGGCGCTTGGTATTCCCGGGAAACAACCGCAGCAACGACTCGTGAATCAAGGGGTGATCGACCCAGCTCCCCGCAATGACCTCGAAAGCGAAAAAGTAGCTTCTGGTGCTCATGGATCCCAGTCGGAGCCATTTGAGGTCAAAGCGTAAAGCCTGATCTCTGCGCGTCGTTGTAGAACATTTTCACGGTATCGAGAGAATATTCGTTCAAGTCGTAACCGACAATAGAAAGCTTTTTGAGAATGTCATTGGTTACGGTAATCACGTGGCAGCCCGCGGCGTCTGCTTGAAAAATATTTAAGACTTCGCGAGAGCTTGCCCACACGAGTTCAGCTTTGGTGTTCGTCTTCAGCATATCGACGGCCTGGCGCATCAGCGGAGCCGGATCTATTCCCGTATCGGCAATGCGACCGGCAAAAACCGACACGTAGCTGGGGATGCTGGGATTCAGGGACGCCACGATTTCGCGCACCTGCGCCAAAGTCATGATGGCCGTCACATTGAGCTTTACCTGCCGCTCCGATAGACGCTTGATCAATGTGCGACAAGTTTCACGTTTGGTAGTCGTGATGGGAATCTTGACGAAAACATTGTCCGCCCAACCCGCGATTTCCATGGCTTGGCGCTCCATCTCAGCGAAATCATCGGCAAGCACCTCGAAACACACCGGCTTGTCGTTGATTTGCGCGAGCACATCCTTTGCGAAACTGCGGTAGTTCGCAATCCCGGCATTGCGCATCAGTGTTGGATTGGTGGTTAGGCCTCTAATGTACGGCAATGCGTGCATCTTGAGCATCTCTGCGATATCCGCGCCGTCGGCGAATAGCTTGACCTTAAGTTGATCGAGCGACCTCATTGCAAATCCGGTTGGGCCAAGATGATTCGAGAAGCGTCCGCCAAGGACCTCACTTTATAGTCATAGCAGTCGGGCGATTTTTCGGCATAGCCGCAATCGATGAAAAATGTCCTGCAACCGGCGCGTCTACCCGCTTGCACGTCGCGCCAGCGGTCTCCCACCATAAAGCTCGACTTCAGATCGATTCCCAATTCCTGCGCAGCTCGAAGCAGCAAGCCGGGACTTGGCTTTCGGCAGTCGCAGCCATCGGCGTCATCGTGAAAGCAGGTCAGGACCGCATCGAGACCAAGCTCGATCCTGAGCTGCTCGTGGATGGCGTCGACCAATTCACGCGACGACGTGCCGCGCGCTACATCGGGTTGATTCGTCACCACGACGAGCAAATAGCCATGCGCCTTCAATTCCTTCAACGCTTCGGCGACATATGGTAGTAGTTCAAGATCCGCGAGGCAGGCGGGTGGATGCGGAGTTCCATCGCGGGTAAAGGCACGATTGATGACCCCGTCTCGATCCAGGAACACCGCGGGGCGAATGGTTTGTCTTCGATCTACCATTTCGTATCGTTGACCTTGAGAAGGGGGTGAGAAACCAACAAATGCCAAATCACGGCCTGGAACGCCTCGGAGTGCGGTGTTACGGTTAGGGGGTTGACCGTCGGGACAATGACGGCTGCGTCAGCAATTTGCGCAGTATAGCCGCCATTGCGGCCGAGTATCCCGATGACTCTCGCCCCAACGAGCTTTGCGTGCCGCGCCGCCGCAACCAGGTTCGGGCTGACGTTTCTATCCACATCGCCGCCGCCAACAGACAAGATAAACACCGTGTCTTGGTCGTTGAGGCGGCTTACTTTGAGCCATTCCACGAATGTGCTTTCCCAACCATCATCGTTGATACGTGCCGTCAGTTCCGACACGTTATCAGTGGGCGCATAACACTCGATGCCGGCAAGTTTTCGAAAGTCATTTACCGCGTGCGAACAATTGGCGGCGCTTCCGCCCACCCCAAGAAAAAACACTCTCCCGGACGCAGCCTTGGTGTCTGCCAGTATTGCAGCGATTTTC
Organism: Gammaproteobacteria bacterium; assembly: GCA_021323735.1. GTDB lineage: Bacteria > Pseudomonadota > Gammaproteobacteria > Steroidobacterales > Steroidobacteraceae > Bog-1198. Next base: position 153,006 of record JAJPKM010000021.1, on the reverse strand, counting down.
TCAATCGCGACCGTGTCCAGTCTCTGAAGAATCTCCGCAGTTTCCTGCAGGTGTCTTTGGGTATAAGTCATATATCGACCATTTGATGTGACAGGAAGGATTCCGTTTCTCGGATTCCCTGCGGCGAGCCCACTTCATAGAAACGTTCCGAGACCTCAAGCGCCGCCAATTGGCCGATCTTCGAAAGATCCCGGCATATGTCCGCCAGATCGATAACCCTGGTTTCTTGATACGGCGAAAAGATGCCGCTGGAAAGGACGGATATTCCAAAATCTATGTGGGTCATGTCTGATCGCCAAGAAGCCTTGTCGTATTCGATCAGCTCGCCGTTTCTGAAGATCACGTTGCTTCTGTCCCACTGGCCGTTATTGCGCAGCACCGTCATGAGTGCCGGACGCCGCGCGACTTCGAATGCACTTTGAATACCAGTCAGTGAACAGCGCAAATATGAATCACCATTCAGGACGAAAAAACTATTGCCTAGCAGTGGAAGAGCTTGCATGAGCGCACCGCCCGTGCCCCGCAGTTCGCTGCCATCGAATGAGTATTGGATCGAGAGTCCGAATTGGCGGCCATTGCCTACAGCAGACACTACCTGCCCGGCAAGGTGACCCAGACATAGAACTACTCGATCGGCGCCTTGTTTCTTCAACAACTCGAGTTGATGAAAGATGAAAGGTCTACCGGCAATATTGAGAAGCGCTTTCGGCACATTTTGCGTCATCGGACGAATACGGGTCGCTAGTCCACCGGCGAGTATGGCAACGGGAAGCATGCTCAAGACAGAACAACCCGGGTGCCTTCAAAATCGAAGCGGAAGCGGACTTCTTCCAGACCTGCGTCCGCCATGCTCTGTCGTAGACGGCTACGGTCCGCCGCATAGAACATCAGAAAGCCGCCGCCGCCCGCACCGACCAACTTTCCGCCCACAGCGCCATTACTCATGGCATGTGAGTACCATTTGTCGATCTGTGGGTTGCTGATCCCGCCGGAGCGGCGCTTTTTGTGCTCCCAGTGTTCGTCCATCAACTCGCCGAATCGCTCCAATTGACCGGATTCCAATGCCTCCTGGCTGCGGTAGCCCAGCGCCTTTACATAATCAAGATTGCGCAGCATGTCGGCATCGCCAGTCAGCGAACGGACATGCTGATCTTTTAAAATGCTTGCAGCGGTGCGGTTAAAACCTGTGAAAAAAAGCAGCAGGTTGTCCTCAAGATCGAACATGGTTTTGCGGGAAAGTCGCAAGGGCTTTACGGTAACTCGATGGTCCTTGTGGAATGTCATGCTGGTAATTCCGCCAAATGCGGCGATGAATTGATCCTGTTTGCCGACCGGATCGCCCAACCGGTCGATTTCAATTTCGCACGCCATTTCCGCAAGTTCTTGCGCATGAGCTATCTTGCGTTGGTGCGTGTACAGTGCCTTCAATAGAGCCGTGGTAAAACTTCCCGAAGAACCCAGGCCGGTTCCCGCTGGAATGTCCGCCAGGGTGCTAATTTCTATTTGCGGTTTTTCCAGATTCTGCATCGCCAATGCTTCGCGGATGATGCGATGTTGGATATCCGCGACTCTATCGACATGCTCCAAGGACGAATATTTAAGGTAGATGCCTGGACTGAAAGGGCGCATTACACTGACGTAGATGTATTTATCGATTGCGGCTGAAACCAAGAATCCTTCGCGCTCACCGTAGTACGACGCCAGATCAGTGCCACCTCCACCCAACGTGATGCGCAATGGGCTACGTGCGATGATCATATCCGGATTCCCTGTAGAGCTTGCCTACCACGGCAAGTGCCGCAATCGCGTCATTCAACCCTGCCGATGGCTCGCGTGCACACCGGATATCCTCCAGGAACTCGGCCATTTCGATTCCCCACGAATTATCCTCCATAGGATATTCCCAGATCGTGGTTTCCGGTGGACCCATATTGGGCAGGTTCTTGTACCAGGATAGTCTTTCGACGCCATAACTGCCGCCCAGTCCCTCAACGTGTAGCTTGCCGTCGCGACCGTAAAGCTCCCACGAGAAGATATTCTTCCATTCGGTGCAACTGACATGCATGAATGCGGCTTGTCGTGTTGCTGTCTTGAGCAGCATGAAGGCGTTGTCTTCGACCGGCATGTCCCAGAAATAGGTGTGTGCGAAGCCGGTAACTTCAACAAACTCGCCAAGAAACCATCGCGCCAAGTCAATCAAATGAACGCCCTGATCGATCAGTTCCCCGCCTCCGGAGCGCAGCGGCTGTGCGCGCCATTCACCTTCGTAGCCGAGCCGGCCGCCATGTCCGTAGCGGGCTCGTACGAACAGCAGGGGACCCAATACTCCCGAATCGACTAGGTGCCTTGCCTGCTGAAAGGCACGGTGATAGCGGTGATTAAATCCAACGCGCACCCGCACATTGTGTTTGGCGGCAAGTGCAGGCAAATCTCGCAGTTCATCTAGGTGCCGAGCGGCGGGTTTCTCCACAAGTACGTGAATACCCGCCGCTATCGCACCCCGCGCGATCTCCACTTGTGAGTCCTGCGGCGTGGCGATGATTACTGCATCGATGTCCGTGCGATCCAGTAGTTCGCGCCAATCGGAGCCCGCACGGCAGCCGTGCTTCAGCAGAGACGCAAGATGCTCAGCACGCGGCATATCCATATCAATGCAATGGACCAACCGGATATTGCCGAGGTGCTGGGCGCGCTTTCTGCCGATCGCGCCGCACCCCACGATGGCTAAATTCAATTGTCATTCCCCCAAGTCATAGCGCGATCCTTGGGTACGATCCTGCGCAAAGTGTAGATATCGGTAGCATTCAAATCGTCCAAATGCTCCGGCAGCAGGTTCCATGGATCCCAAGTCGCGCTGATTAGCTTGCCCGTTATGCCGTCGCTGAGTCGTGAAGCCAGAAATACGCAAAGCTCCGCACCCTTGCTCAGAGGTACACCGCCTTCTTGCTTGTGCCGCAGCGCGCGCGCGTGAAAGTCCGATCCGATGATGTCCGGACCGGCAGCAAGGAATTCATCCAATATACGAGTATCCAGGGCGCCGGGCGCAACGGAATTGACATCAATATTGTGCGGCCGCGTTTCTTCGGCGAGTGTTTCCATGAAACGGATGATGGCCGCCTTGGACGCGGCGTATGCGCTCAGCATGGGTAGTGGATTGGTCGCGCCGCCTCCCGATAACTGAATTATTTTCCCGCGCTTCACTCGCTTGAAGTGTGGCAATACTGCTCGGCTTAGCAATACCGAGCCCAATAGATTTATCTCGATTGTCCGAATCCACTCCTGCCAGTCAGTGGATTCGACAGTGCCGATTGGACCGGCGACGCCGGCGTTATTCACCAAAATATCCAGGCGGCCGAACTCTTTGAGTGCCGCTCCAACAATCGCCGTCACATCCTGCGCTCTGGACACGTCGGCGGCGATCGCCAGTACAGACTGTCCAGTCCCTGCCAGTTTTCTCAACTCCAGCGCCGCCTTGTCGAGCAGCGCCTCGTTGCGTGCGCAGATCATCAAGCTGGCACCGGCCTCAAGGTATTTCCTGGCGATTTCAAATCCCAACCCCAGGCTGGCACCGGTGATGATGGCGTATCGCTCCTCAAGTAGCTTAGGCATCGTGTTTCGCAGCCTCGAGCGGCATGCCCACCGCAAAGTATCTCAACAGTCCTTTCGAACCCGCCAAAGCAGCCAAATAGCGATTCGCATCCAGTACCACAAGGCCGGCACGTGTCCGCATTGTCTCATCCGTAGTAGCATGACGATAAACCGGCCATTCGGTTGCCAGTACCAACGCATCCGCCCCTTGCAGCGCAGCAAGTGGGTCATCAAAGCGCCGTAAGGCGTTGGACCAACGCACCGGCAGGTCCTTTACAGCAGGGTCGTGCACACGAATAGATGCGCCCCGCAGAATCAGCCAATCGCAAAGGTCCACGGACATCGACCCTCTCAGGGTATCTGTGCCCGCCTTGTATGTAAGGCCCCACACGGTGACTGTCAATCGCGTGAAATCGGAAAAAAGCTCCAAAAGCGTATTCTGCACCCAGCACTTATGCGCCTCATTGCTGGGCAGCACCGACGATAGCAGGGGTGTGGATATGCCATGAGCGCCCGCGACTAGATTCAAGAATCCGATGTCACGTGCGAGTGTTCCTCCAGCAAAGGCGCCGCCCGGTGCGAGATACGCCCGCCCGCCGATTCGCGGCTCAGTTTTCAATCCTCTCTCCACTTGCTTCGCATCCGCGCCAACTCTTTCGCAAATCAATGCGATTTCGTTCGCGAACACCACTGATGCTGCGAAAAACGCGTTGATGGCGTGCTTGGTCATTTCGGCAGATTCGACCGACATCCATTCGATCGAGTCGGTGATGGTGCTGAGAAGCCGCTGCAGTATGTCTTTATGCGTGTCCGACCGAATGCCGACGACGATTCTGCCAGGATGTAGGAAATCATTCACCGCGCTTCCCAGACGGAGGTTTTCGGGGCTATATGCAAATCTACACTGTCGGTCGCCTCCATGTGACGTTACGGCCTGTTCCAGGCGACGAACCGAGCCAATGGGCAATTGCGAGGAAACCAGCACCGGCAAATCGGTGCGTACCTCGAGAAATGCACGCTCAATTTGTTGCATGACAAAATCCGTATCGGCGTTGTCCCGCGCATCGATGGGCGTGTCGTAAGTAACCCATAGAAGGTCCACATCTGTTGCGTCGCGCATCGTTGAAGAAAAACGCAGATTGCCGGATGAAAGGCCGCGCGTGATCAATTCCGCAAGACCCGGTTCAAAGACTGGTGTAACTCCTTTGTTCAGATTTGCCACCCGCGATTCATCGAAATCAAGACCGACCACCCGGTGACCCAATGTCGCCAGCCCCGCGGCTGTCACCGTTCCAAGATGCCACAGACCAAGAACGCCGATATTCATAGGCGCGTGCTGAGAACGTGCGGGTTGTCCACGAGGTATTCCACTGTTCTTACGATGCCTTGCTGAATGGTGAGTCGTGGTTTCCATCCCAGGGCGCGAATCTTCGTCGTATCCAGGAAAATGAATGGGTTATCGCCAATCCACCCACTCTCGCCGCCGCCGTATTCTACCTTTGGGTTCACCGCCAGACTCTCGCAAATCCATTTGATGGAGTCATTTACAGCGCAATAGCTGTCGGTGCCGAGATTGAGAATATTTATTCTCGCGTCCGATCGCTGAATTGCGAGAAGCATGGCATCGATGCAGTCATGCACGTAAAGATAGGACTTGCGTTGCCGTCCATCGCCGAGCACGCGAAGGACGCCGGGATCGGCCTTCAGCTGCTTGTAGAAGTCAAATATATGACCATGCGTATAGCGTTCTCCCAAAATCGACACAAATCTGAAAATGTAGGATTGAAATCCGAAGCCATTGCAATATGCAGTGATCAGTCCTTCCCCGGCTGACTTGGATGCGCCATAAAGGGAGGTTTGGATGGGGAAGGGCGCATCTTCGGGTGTGGGAATTGCCAATGTCGCCCCGTACACAGAACCCGAAGAGGAGAATGCGATTTTGGCAATGCCATTCTTGCGCATCGCCTCTAATACATTGTGCGTGGCTACAGTGTTTTGCTCTATATCTTGACGGGGATTTTCGAAACCAAAACGAACATCCGCGTTTGCCGCCAAGTGGAATACAAAGTCCGAACCCGACATTGCTTCGGATAGGGTGGCGCGGTCCAGAACATCTCCGCGCACCAGGCGAAAGCCATCGGACGTAGAAGCGGCACGTAGAAAGCTCTCTTGCCCAGTGGAGAAATTGTCGTACCCGACCACTACATGGCCGTCAAATAGAAGCCGCTCGGTAAGCGTACTTCCGATGAATCCGGCGCAACCAGTAACGAAATAACGCAACTTTCTTCCCATGTGAGTTAGGATTTCGCCGACATGCGATTGTACTTCAGACAGCTCATCGCGATCCTTCTGTTAGCCGGTCTGGGAATGATCCTCGCTATACGGGGTATTGTTCCGGCCATATCCCAGGTGGATAGCGATTTCCCGAACTACTTTACCGCCGCAAAGATCGTCGCAAACGGGGGAGACCTAGACCGTTTGTACGATGATCAGTGGTTCCAAGAGCAGATGCGCCACTACCAGATTGGGCGGCAGTTCGAGGGAAAATTCTCGCCGTTTCCTCCCCCGACCGCACTTCTGATGGTCCCGTTGACCCGTTTCACGCCGCTCAATGCATTACGGGTTGTGACGGTCGTGAGTCTATTCGGTCTGATCGGCTCCATCATTCTACTAGCCAGGATTCTGGCATGGAGATTGGTTGACTCAAGTATCTTCGTACTGCTATCGGGCTATGCCGTCTTAAACGCGTTACGCCTCGGCCAGCCCTACATCCTGATATCCGCGTGCTGCGTGCTCGGGTACTTCGCGCGCCTCAAGGGCCGACCACTCATTGCAGGCTTGTGTTTCGGACTGTTTTCGCCGATCAAGTATTTTCCATTAGTCATACTAATCTACTTTGCATTCCGCAAAGAGTGGAGGGTCGTGCTTGGCGGTGCCATTGCGATCGTCGCGGTGGCTTTGGTCAGTATCGGTGTCATGGGTTGGAAGATTCACCAAGATTTTCTGTTTTCAGTTCTGGGTAACCACCTCACCGCCCATTTGAGTATGCAAGACCCATTTGCCGTGAGCTTTCAGTCATTCGATACGCTCTTCCGCCGATTGTTCGTTTACGATGCGGCTTCGAATCCGCAGCCGTTCGTCGCTTCAGCAGCCTTTGCAAGCACTGGTGTGGCGGTAACCAAGGGTTTGATCTTGGCTGCTACTGTTTTGACGCTTGTCAGGCTGAATCGGGTTTGCGGCTCGGCGGTTGGACCCTCCATAGGACTGTTGGGTATTGTCACGCTCCTGCTCGCGCCCGCTACCGCAACGTACCACTTCTGTCTGCTGTGGCTACCCATCGGACTTTTGATCCGCTATTTTCTCCTCGAGGGAGCCGCGCTGTTTGCGTATTTTGTTCTGGGTGCCTACGCGCTCATTGGCTTTTTCCCATATGGCCGCAGCAATCTATTCGCGGGTAGAGGCGCGCTTGGCATGCTCGCCTTCCCGAGGTTGTTTCTATTGTTCGCGATGCTCGTGGTAAGCGCCTATTTTATCTGGTCCCGTGCGGGGGCGGTGCCAAGCAACCCGGACGCTGGCGCGGGAAACAAGGCACTCTGATGTCAGCGGCAGCCCGACAGTACCGATACGAGATCTTGCCGATCAGCGTCTTGCTGCTGCTTGGATCATTGGCTTTCGTGCACCTACTGGCTTTGCCGATCTTCGAAGATGAAGGCTCTCAATTGCGGTGGGTCTGGAGAATTATCGAAGCCGGCGAGTGGCTTCAGCCTTTGGGCGACGGTAAACCGCTGGAGGCATGGCCACTGGTGCCACTGGTTCGCTTGGGAATTCATCCGCTGACTGCAGCACGAGCATTGCACGTCTTGGCGGGGATGATTGGCGCCGTATTGATCTACCAACTGGCGCATCAAATGGGCGACCGCCGGACGGCCTTCGTGACCGGCGTGCTCTATACCCTCTGTCCCTATGTGGTGTATTTGCAGCGGCTTGCCTTGTCGGACACCTTTATGTCCGTAGCGGGCATGTGGGTGCTGTTGAGTATCGTCAAGTTCGTGAGATGTCCGGACGGGCGCCACGCCGTTTTTCTGGCCATGAGTCTGGTGCTCACCGCTTTCTGTAAGTTTCCGGTCGGCTTTTTCCTTCTCATCACGATGCCACTGGCGCTTCTACTGATGCCTCCCCATGACCGCCGAGAATTGCAGCGGCCGCCCGCGCTGCGCAACCTCATAGTTGCTCACACACCCGCTGCGCTGCTGGCGGTAGCTGTGTTTGTTGCGGCGTTCATTCGGTTACGGGGCGGGCATTCGCCCGGTTTTGGCCTGCAGGATTTCCTTGGGATTGCCGTGGGGCGCTACCACGATATTGCGGCGACGATCGGAATTGCCCAACCTAACCTGGCGAACGAACTCAGCACGCAGCTGTCATGGCCCGTTACGGTGGTCGCGTTGATAGGACTCGTTGCCGCGGCGCTCATCAACGATTGGCGCACACGGTGGCTGATTGCGGTTGGGCTGTTGCCAATGCTTGGCATTGGTCTCCTCGCCCAATTTTGGTATCCACGCTACCTGCTGTTCACAATACCGCCGTTAATCGTCGCTGCCGTATCGGGCTGGCGCGGCCTGTCGCTGCGTGCCGGGCGATTCCGGCTACCAGTTCAATTCGGTGTGCTGTCGCTTTGTGTAGGGTTCATGGCGCATCAATCAGCGCTTATCGTTCTCGATCCGGTTGACGCCGCGTGGTCGCCCGTGGACCGCTTTCAATACTTTGAGGGCTGGGGGTCGGGATATGGGTATCCGGAAGCCGCAAAATTCGCTCTTCAAGCAGCGAATCCGCCTCTCATGATCTATTCGCTGGATGGTCACAGCGCGTACCAGCTGCTGACCTACTTGCCGACCTCATGGACACCCCGCGTCAAACCGATCGTTTACGGACAGGATGGCAAGGAATTGCAAAGCACAGACGCACGGCTGGAGAATCTGCTGGTTCAAGCGCCGATCTGGATTCTCATCAGCGAGGAGCTTTTGCAATTCTACTTGGACACGGATTTTGGCACCAGCCAAAGTAATCAATTCCATCTGCGTCGAATAGCTGAATTCGAAAAACCTGGGTCGCGTTCGCGGTTGGCCATTTACGAAGTTAGGAAATCGTCAGACTCCGGCAACAAGGCTCATGCAGATCTGTCGGAACGGCGGCGATAGATTTCCATAGCGCCTTCCGGAACAAATGCGCGCAATACAATCCAAAGCGCACGGGCCCACCACTCAGCGTAATGCCAAGAGAAAGCGGCGGCATTAAATAGCGCCCGGAAAACGCTTGCGCGATTGCGTAGCACAGCATGCCGGTGCGCGAGCCTCAACGAGTTCCTGGCGCGCTCGCGCCGCAGCAAATCGCGCCGAGGGGGATCGACCAGATGCTGCAGTTTCGTGAACGTATGATCCTGTCCGACATAGGCGCTTGACCAGTTGGCACTGTGATTCTTGCGGTGAGCGCGTATTTTTACCAATGGTTCGTTTATGACGGCGATGTCACTGCGCAGCGCCAAACGGTACCACAGATCGAAGTCCTCCCCGGAGAGAATCGATTCATCGAACCCACCCACCTCCATGAGGAGCCGACGATCTGCAAGAACGCATGGAGTCCTGAGTGAGACTTCCCCGCGCAACATTCGCTCGAAAATCTCTCCGTCGCACGGCAGCCATCGCCGGCGAATCTCCGTGGGCAGCGCAACTCCGAACTCATCGACGTTGGTGAAAGCAGTGTAGCTCCACTGACAGAGGTTGTGAGTTCGCATGACCGCGAGTTGGGCCTCGAGCTTGCGGCTCTCCCAAAGATCGTCCGAATCCAAGAAGGCGACGTACTTTCCACCGGCCTCCCTCAACGCGGCATTGCGGACCGCGGCGGGAATTCCCGTATGCGACATCCAAATAACCTTCACTTTGGGAAGACGGCTCAATTCGCGCAAATAGTCGCGCGTCGCTTCCTCCGAGCCATCGTCGGCAATCAGCAATTCCCAGTCAGAGTACGTTTGGTGAAAAATTGATTCGATAGCCGGCCGAAGATATTCCAATCGATTGCATGTCGGAACAATGACCGACACAGTAGGCTGTTCGGCCATCAAACCCGCCCGCTATGCGCCTCGGGGCGCAAGGCAGTACACACCCAGGAAACTTTCCTGCCGCTGTGCTCTATGCGAACTTCATCAACGGTTGCATAGGCTTGCTTGAGTCCGGACAGTACTTTGCCTGTACCACGCCCAGCCGTGCACAATGAGACCAACAAAATGCCGCCGGGAGTCAGAGCTCGCACATACCGTTGCACTGTGCGCAGCGGATCGTGCAGACAACAAAGCACTTCGTTGAAGACAATCACATCGAATTGCTGCGCAGGTGAGTACTCCTCGCAGTCCGCAGCGAGAAACGTGCTGCGGTCGTTGGCATGCTGCTGCGCCACCGCGATCGCGCTCGCCGACAAGTCGATCCCAACATATTTCGAATAGCCAGAGCTCGGGAGTCTGCGCAACAGAACGCCTTGGCCACATCCGGTATCCAACACGGTCCCGCCCGGCTTGAGGTGGCAAATATAGCCTGCCAGTACGCTGAAGCGCGCCAATTCGGAAAGCTCCGCAAGGAAGTCCCACCTCCCTGTGGCATACTGCGCTTCCCAGGTCTGCGCGGACTGCAATAAGCCATCGGACCGACGGCGGCCTACGAGCGACTTCAGCCAACGACCTGCATGCTTCAGAAGCGCATAACGGTTCACGCTTTGTGTGCTCACGGCGCTCGATCCGTGCTTATTGCGGTTACCGGTAACATTCTATCGATCATGTCGGCTCTTCCTATTCTCTGTTATCACAACGTGGCGGTGGTGCCCAAAGACGCGCCGTTCAAGCTGCTGTACGTCAGCCCGGACAGCTTCGAGCGGCAGCTCTGGACGTTGCGTCGTCTTGGCCTGCGTGGCGTTTCCACGAGCGAAGGCATTGCCCGGCAGAGCAATGGCACGTCGCGCGGTTGCGTCGTGTTCACGTTTGACGATGGGTATGCCGACACGCTTATGATGGCGGCGCCGCTCCTGAAACGATATGGCTTCGGAGCCACCTGTTACGTCGTCAGCGGTGCCGTTGGGACGTATAACCAATGGGACGCGGAGTATCTGCGCGAAAGTAAGCCACTGATGGGTCGCGATCAGCTTGACCAGTGGTTGGCCGCCGGCATGGAGGTGGGCTCGCACTCGCTTTCGCATCTGCGGCTGCATGAAGTGCCGCAAGATGTGGCGCGGTACGAGATCGCGGAGAGTCGGACTGCGCTGCGCAACATGCTTGGCGTCCCGATAGAGCATTTCGCCTACCCCTACGGCCACTTCACTGCCGACATTGTCGAATTGGTGCGGCAAGCAGGTTACTCCTCGGCGATGACGGTCTTGCCGGGAGTAGCGCGGGCGTCGGACGACCGACTGTTGCTGCCGCGGATATTTGTGAACGGCGAGCGCGGCTTGTGGAAGTTCCTGCTGCAAGTTGCGACCCCTTACGAACGCCTGCGCTGGCGCCAGCGCGTGTCTCATGTACTTGCTAAATGATGGCGTATTATACTCTGAGACCTTTGATTGTAGTCACGCATGCGCGCACCGTGGTCATACCATGAACTCCAGTTCTGCAGCTGACCGGTACGACGTAACCCCACTGCCTTTTATCCCGTTCTCTGGCACTGGCGGCGAGGCCCTGAATAACAACGGTGTGGTCGTCGGCGGAATTGCCAACTCTGACGGCTCTGTTTCACTCGCGGAATGGTCCAAAGGAGTGCTCACTAACTTAGGCGTCCCGCCAGGCCTTCCAAGCCCCGACTTCAATGCGCCCCGGGTGTTCGGCATAAACGACTTAGGGGCGGTCGTAGGCACTGTCCATACCTCGGCCGGCGAGATACCGTCGCGTTGGTTTATGTATGAGCGCGGTCGTTTCAGTGTTCTACCGCTGGCAGACCCGACGAATCTTGGCGCTGCTGCAATCGGCATCAACAACCGGGGAGAGGTGGTTGGACTCGACTATACCTCGAGTAAACGCGAAGTAGGGTGGCTTTGGTCCAATGGCGTCTATTCCAGCTTGCCTGTGTCCGGATCCAGCACGACCGCACTGGGCATCAATTCCAGTGGCACCATCATCGGCAACCGTAGGCTGCGTTTCATCCGGCGTCTCTTCACCGGCCAACTGCGTTGCAAGGGCGATCGCGGCTATGTTGTAAGCCGCGGTACCACTCAGTACCTGAATGGGTTTGTCTATGCGATAAACGATTCGGGTGAAGCGGCCGGGGGCTCCATCTCAGAGGGTCAAGGGATGGCAACTGTCTTCAAGAATGGCATTGCTACCGTGATTGTGAGTTTGCCCAGCTATGCGGTCGGAATCAATTCTGCTGCGAGTGTCGTCGGATACTATCAGCCGGCTGGTTACAACCGGCGACATCTCTTCAGGTGGAGTGCGAGTTCGGGAGCTTTCGACCTGACACCCGACGGCTATCGTTCTGCCGAGGCGGCCGCCATCAACGACCGCGGCGACATTTTGGGGTACGGAGAGACTGAGAGCGGGAAATTCCAGTACTTTTTGCTCACGCCCGATCCCAATGGAGGGCTGACGCCGAAGGCGCTTATTACCGCACCGTCCGCAGGCGTTCGGTAGCGAGTTTTCGTCCATGTGGTTAGTGTTGATGTATCCACTACAACCATGACTTGTTTACTTCTCCTTGCATCCGCTACTTCAACGGCGCATTCCCTTTAACCTTGCGTTGGAGCTGGCGCCCAACGAAGCTAAAGACTCTGCGTTGCAATCCAACGAGCGGCAATACCTTGCGACAGTAAATTCGCGTTGCTGCGAGGAATGGACTCCACAACTTGCTTCGATATCGACGTTCGTAACCGAAATGGCTCAGCTGTGTTCCGATGAGCGCCTCCGCAACGAAGATTTCGCGAGATTTCATTTCCCGCTTCCACCGACTGACGTCGGACGGATTCATGTCTCTATGCAAACCCGAATGAAACCTCTTTTCCCAAACTGGTATCGCGTTATCCACCTTTCCGTGCCACAGGAGCATCTGATCCTCGAATTTTTCATCAATAAAGTCACAAATCCTGCGCAGTGTCGCCTCCGGATGTAGCACCAGATCTTCGTAGAGAACACGGAGAATTCGTTCATTGAGCAGCGTCTTGCTGAGTTTCATATCCAACTCAACGGCTCTCAACCACTCCCTTGTATATCCCTCCATCCAGGGTCCGTACCAACCCTGCCTCTGAAAGGACTTCGCCACATCGCGTCCGTCTCGAATCAGATGAATAAACTTTGCATCACCAAACAGGGCGGCAAGGGCTGGAACTATTTCGATATAGGTCGGCGTCTTATCTCCCCACCGACTCTTGCCTTCAACCTCCATGTGCCGTCGATAGACAATCTCCACCAGATCGCGCAATCGCACCCCGCTCAAACTGGCTACCCGGCAGCGCATTTCTGCGGCGTCAAGCCCCATATCGGGCCACCGGTAATGGTTGGTCATCACCGCAACAGCCTGATCTATTTCATTCTCCTGAAGCAGTCTGTCGAAGGGAAACTCCTCAACCAAGGCGGTGAGATACCACGTTTCTGGAGGTATAGCGATACGCGAGTGCGAGGCCAACATCAGGCGGAGCAGTGTGGAGCCCGAGCGGCCGGAGCCAACTATGAAGAACGGAGCCACGCCCGACTCTGCGTACGAGTACCCCTCACCCGCTTGATGATCTCCCTTGCCCACGGAGGCGCGCGCTCCCGCTCCTTCAATTGAGCTCGCGAATAACAGACGGCACAGCCGCTGGTAGTGACGACCACAGCTTCCGACCGAGCAACTGTTCTAGTTCCGCGACATCGACGGAAAAATATTCATCAAGTTCCGCGCGAAACGCCTCTCGTAGGGGCGGCCCCTCGCCCGCGACCCTGTTGAGGAGCTTCAATGCACGCACGGGGTGAAATCCAAACGCATGTGCCGCGTGCCGCAGCGCCAGGAGTGCCGGCGGTGGCTGACGCAACAGTCGACTCAGGCGGAGGGATCTCACCCCGATCGTCTGATTCACTAGCGGGAAAGCCGTCCTGCCGGGGTCGGGGGGCAATCCCAGAAAATCGAGCACCCGCGCGAAGTGGTGCGATGGATCAGCAAAGAATTCCTCGAAGAGCAAGAACAGACACTGCTTTCGCGGCACCTGCGCCAACAGCCGACGCACTTGCGGCGCATAGGAATATTGGGCTCCGTAGTGCAACAGCTGAGGGTACGGCCAGCGCGGCGGCAAGTGCTGTCCCTCAAGACGCGGCTCCTGCAGTCGCCACGCCTGCTCGAAATCGCGCACGTTTTCCAGGTGGTTGTTCCAGTGGAAGGCGTGCAGAGAGCGCGCCGCCTCAATGGGGTTACGCAACATTACGATAATCTTGGCATTGACGTTGTGCGCAATTAGTTGACCGATCGCGAGCTTCGAATAGAGGTAAAACACCGATGCCTCGCCCGTCAGCGCCTGCGGCGGAGCGGTCGAGAAGAGCGCCTCGTACTCGGCGAGGGTGCCGACGCGGAAGTTCCCTCCGTGGGGCCAGTGAGCTACGAGGTCGCTGCAAAAATAATTTGGCTCCTTGTTTGCGGGCATGAACACCGCAGGATGCGCCCTGAGGTAGTTCCACAGCGAGGTGGTTCCGCATTTGAGGGCACCTGCGATGAAGAAATCTGGCGTAGTCCTCACATTATGCCTCCGCTCCTGATTGGGAGCCGGTTTCTGGGAGCTAAGTCACTAATGCTACGTTCGACGCCACTTCCGTTACAAGGCGCATTTCGGCCGGACTGCAAGGTCTTTCTATCCGATCCGCGCCGCTAAACGGAACAGGCGTGCGCGCCAAGGAGCCACAGTTGGGAGGTCGTATCCGAGAGAACGAGCCGGTTCTCCCAATACTGCTGTGAGCCGCTCGCGGTCTGAACGTGTCAACGTAGTTGTCCACCGATGATGGATCGAATTAAGGTGTCCGGGAACCGAATCAGTTCCAAATGAGGTGTTGCTGGGCACCGCAAGGCCTGCAGCCGTAGGCTGCAAGAGACTCGGAAGCGGCTCGATATCGAGGAAGGCAGCAAGTCGATCGACTGTAGCGTTTGTACTTTGAAGCAAGTCTTCGTAACGAATCACCAGGTGGTGGTCTGCTCTGCGGCCGCAGCTTTGCTCCGACGCGATCTGATAGGACAACTTGAGGTCGCGAAGCACTAGCTTGGTATTCTTCCGAAACATTTGGCCTGTCTGCTGCTTTTCATATTTGTTCGACGCATATACTGCGAATGGGTGCCGCACGACGTGGATCAGCTTGGCCTGCGGAAACTCTGATCGCAGTCGATCCAGGAACTGTTCGTTGGTCGGTGTCTTTTCCACCCAGCGTTCCAGGCGGGAATGCGCGTTAAGGCCGCGCGTGCAATGCGCGTAAGCTAAAGCAACGGCAACCAGCGGCCACGATGAGGCCGTTGCGCTCATGCGCTCTTCCGCGAGGGGCCACCACGCCATCAACGTCCGCGCAAATTCCACATACGGTGACCGCTCTGCCGAAGAAGAGCCGAGCAGCCAATACGGTTCCTGGTGAATTGGATTCGCGAGACGACGCAACCATACACATCCAAGGGACTGTAGCCACTGAATCCGCGGCTGTCGCAGCAACATCGATTCGTGATGGGTGAAGAACGTCCCCTCGGCAGGCAGCACGGCCAGAGCCGGATGATTGTCGAGCAAGTCCCGAACCAGAGTCGTCCCGCTTCGATGTGTGCCGCATATGAATACGGGAAACCGGGCCACATGAAACCCTTGCGCGACTTCATCCTTCCGAAGCCTGATCGGACCCGCCGCGCTGGCTGCAGCCCACACAGCCGTAGACCACCGAGCCGCTACACGCGACAACGCTCGCGCATCGCCCGCGGCGACGCGCGGCCGCGACAGGTCTCGATCGAGCCTTTGCTCAAGATCTACGATAGTTGTGGAGATCACCATCCTCTCGTACCGTTTGTGCTCCGGTGAGGCTGATTTGGAGCCGGCTTCTGGAAGCTAAGTCAGCAATGTTACGTTCGTCGCTACGTCCCTTGCAAGGCGAATGTCAGCCAAGCGACCAAGGTCTCCAGGGTCAAATCCAAATGTCCGCTGTGGAGGCTGCCAATTGAGCAAGCGGCTGGTAATTGCGTCTTGACGCATCGCTCGATGTGTCGGGACCCATCTCAAGGGGTAATGATGGTAGTCGAACGCCATTCGTCCGAATCGGCGCAGTCCGGCCAGCCTTTTAGCTTCTTTGCTTTTCGTCAATGACGTGGAATCGCCGTCTGCGCCGAAACGTGCAGGAGCAGTTTGATCATCACTTCGGGTGGGGCAGATCGACCGCGACCAAGTCGAAAGCTATGCGGAACGCAAGGGTATGAGCCTCGCTGACGCGAAGCGCTGGCTGTCGCCCAGCTTGCGTTACGATCCGGAGTCGCCGCAGGCGGCTCGGGGTGTCGCGGCCTGAGGAGGGGATTGTCTCGGGCTATTCCTCAGCAGATTCAACAATCTCGAGGTGAGGGGCAGTTCGATGAATACATAGCAGAGCCACCCTGCAGCGACGCAAAGTATCAGCGCCAACAGGAGGAAAAGCGCGGACGAGACCCAGGTGAGCGGAAACATGCGCAGCCAGATCCCTGACAGTAGAAGGAGCACGAAATGATGAAATAGGTAGATCGAATACGAGGCGTTGCCGAGTTCCAAGAGCGGACGGCTTTGAGTGGCGAGTAGTTTTGGATGTAAGCAAGAGGCGAAGATGATGAATGTTCCCCCTAGGATCACGCCCCGTGAATGCGGCACAACAATGCAGTACAAGCCGAACACGATGAACAGTGGGGACCACCGAAGCCAGTTTTGCGCCCGATCTCGCAACCAGAGGTAAGCGACGATCATCCCTGCCGTCAGGGGGAGTAACAGCGCGCTGGTGTAAACCATGGCCAGGGGGTTCACGAAAGGTCCGAATAGCCTCCCGACAGCTACGAGGGCTATCAGCACGGATGCAAGCGCGGGTACCAGATAACGTCGGGGCGCTGTGAGCGTAAGCGCGAATAGAACGTAAAAGAACATCTCGTAATTCAGCGTCCAGCCCTGTTGCAGGACGGGCCATATGCTCCCCGGCTGACCCGGGACCGCCGCGTAGGGAACGAAAAGCAAGCTCTTCGCAATATTTTCCGGCGAGTAGTACAGATGGTCGAACGACCTTAACGCGATGGTCGCAAGCGTGGCAATCCAATAGAGCGGCACGATGCGGGCGATGCGAATTTTCAAGAATTCCAATGGCGTCCTGTCTTTTTTCGCCAGGGTCACGACCATGACAAAACCGCTGATGAGAAAGAGCATTTCGATGCCCGAAAAAAAACGCGTGCCGATCTCTTCGATTACTACCCCGGGAATCATGGAGAGAGCGTGGACCAAGACGACGACCATGCAGGCCAACCCACGCAGGTATTGTATGGGGCGAATCAATGTCGACTCCGAACCCGGCGGTAGAGGGTCTGCAGTCCGCGCCGGGTTGGCAGCGGACGCGGCATCTGATCGTGGGTGCCTAGTTTCACGCATAAGGTTCAAGCTTGATCTCCAACGCCATGGACAAAGGGCCGAAATTAAAGAGGCGTTTGCCAGAGATTGTCAGAAATTTTGTGCTCTGAGCCGGTTGGTTAACTATTGACCTCGAACCGATCGCCGAACACCACCGCGAACTGGGCTTTTGCCGCAGGCCATTCCCATCTTCCAATTTTTCGTCATCCCGCGCAATTGCAGCCAGACTTGCTGCATGGCTGGGCAGTGCCAGATCGAGAGCGATAGTGCCAGGATTGTCGAGATCGCTGATTTTCGCGCACTCTCACGGAGTGTAAATCGCAAGCCGGTCATTTCAGCGGACCCCGGTCATACCGCGGAACACCGCCGAACTCGTCAGGAGTCCGTCATAAGTACCGCTGCCGGTGACTTTTCCATTTTCGAGCTCGAAGATGATGTCGCATGAACGCACTGCATTCATGCGGTGCGCGATGAGAATGGTTGTATAGCGGCCGCGCAAACGGCCGAGCGTCGCCATTAGTTCCTGTTCCGTCAGGCCGTCCAAGGCACTCGTGGCCTCGTCGAACACAAGGACGGTTGCTTCCCGATATAACGCGCGCGCGATTCCGATTCTCTGCCGCTGGCCGCCGCTCAACTGGATGCCTCGCTCACCCACCCTATGATCGTAGCCTGAGGGGAGGGTCTTGATGAACTCATCGAGTTGCGCCAGTCGAGCGGCTTCCACCAGCCGCTGTCGATTGATATCCGCAGCAGGAATTCCCAATGCAATGTTCTGCGCGATGCTCGAGTCCAGCAAAAACATATTCTGCGGAACGTAGGCGATTCGGGACTGCCAGGCCGTGCGATTGGCCTCGTCGAGCGCGCACCCATCCACTTCAACGCGACCCTCAGAAGGCGCCAGCAACCCCACGATCACATCCACCAGAGTCGTCTTTCCCGAGCCGTTGACGCCGACGATGCCGACCGCAGCACCGGCGGGGATTCGCAAGGAGACCCCTCTGAGGGCCCAGGGTTGGTCGGGGGCATAACGAAAGGACACGTCCTCGAGCCGGATTGCCTGTTGAGGGCGCGCCTGCCATGCGCGGTCACTCTGTGAGATTGCCGGAGTGGTAGTGTGAATTGCAGTTCGAGCTCGCCGCAAATCCGGCGCAATCAGGGCTAGCCCGGCGCGGCCGGCACGAATATTCACGGATGCGGCAAATACCTGCTGCAGGATAGGCAAGAGCCGATACGCGGCGAAGGCGAGAAACGTCAATTGCCCCAGCCAGGGACCGACGCCATCCTCGCGGCCGGCGAGCACGAGCGCGAGGCCAACGAGGCCCACCGCGGCCACGCATTCCATGAGGTACCTGGGATAGTCTGATACGATTTGACTGAGAGTAGCGGAGAGAGAAAAGGACTTGCTGGCTCGCTCGAATCGGCCGCGGAAGAAATTCTGCGCCCGCAGGACGATGATTTCCTTGATGGCCCCGAAGCTCTCGTGCAGGATCTGCGCCTGTTCGATGGAAGAGAGCGACTGGGTTTGTCCGAGTTGCAGCAGCCGGTTGCGCAGGACGAAATAGATCAGAGCGTAGCCACCGGCCAAACCGGCGCTCATGGCGAGCGCGATCATCGGGTTCAACAATAGGATTGACAAGATGATGAACGAAGCGGTGACCAGATTGGTCACTAGCAGAAAAGCATTCCGCAGGATGCCGTTGGTAAACCTCGCGGTCTCATAGAGTATGTTGTTATAGAGCATCGTGCCGTTTGCGCGGACGTGAAAAGAGTACGGGCGCGAAAGATATTCACCGAACAAGGTAGATTGCAGCTCGGTGCCGATCCGCAGCGCTAGGCGGCTCATCGCCAGGGCGCCCAGGACGTTGATCAGATTAGCGATCAGCACCACTGCACTGAATGCAATGCCGAGAGCCACGACGAAGCCGCGTTTGTTCGAGAAGCCTCCGTGCACATACGCCCAGTGGAGCAATGCGTTGTGATCGATGAGTTCCGGCTGACCGAGCACCGCGAAAAAAGGAGCGATCGCCGCGATCCCTCCGACGGTCGAGAAGGCCATTGCCATGGAGACAATCTGCATTGCCAGGATGCCGCGCCTCTGCTTCGGCGTCAGAATACTCCAGAAATCGGCAAATAGAGTCATGAGGCCGCGCGACCATTCGCCGCGTTCACTGCGGCAGCCGGTCGTTTACTATTTTGCACAAGGGCAACGCCTGGGCATGCGAATTGGCCGTCACAGGCTCATGATACGGGGATCCCACTGTCGAATGAGTTTTCTCGACAGATTGAGTTCCCATGGGGCACCGTAGAATTGAAACCGATATCGCCATGACGCCAGCGCTCGTAGGGCGGTTTTTCCCCAGGCTGGGGCGCGTACATCCATGATTGTCGGATATCGGCATCCCAGAACGGTCGTGAAATCGATGATTCGCTTGCGCAGACGCTCTTCAAGCCAGGGAGCGTCCTGGTGGCACCAATAGTCGATCCATTGCGGCTCGGCCCATTCATCCGCCGTTCGCGGAAATATCACGGGATTGCCGGCGCGATCGCGTAGCTCGCTGGCCATGCGGGCCGACGTGGGATTTTTGTCGTCCTGCCTCCGGGGCAGGGGCGTGTAGATGTAAATCATGACCTCGGTCGCAGGGTAGAGCCGTTTGATCATGCGGATGAACTCGAAGGTTTTCTCGGTCTCGCCCTCAGGATCTCGAGGCGGGGCCAGCATGAACGAAAGCTCTGGGATGACACCATTGCTCAGGCATTTCTCCACGGCTTCCAGGGTCTGATCGCGGTTGGTGCCCTTGCGGATATCGTGCAGCAGCCAATCGCTCGGAGACTCCGCTCCGATGTATGCCATGCTCAACCGGCTTTTCCTTATGAGAGCCCATGACGACTCCGATAGATTCACCAGAGCGTCGGAGCGCGCAAAGCACCACCAGGGCATCTGCAATTTCGCGAGAATTTCGAGTAAGGGCACCATATCGACTTCACGATCGAAGAAGTTATGGTCATAGAATTGTATTGCGTCCGCACCGAGCCGCTCCTTCAGATACACCAGGTCTTGTTCCAGCCTGTGCGCTGTCGGCAGCGCCGTCTTGCCCCGATACATCGTGGCGACGCCGCAGAACGTGCAACGAAAGCGGCAGCCCAAGGCGGCCTGATAGCCGATGGTGTGTCTGCCAAGATAGGTGTTCTTCAGGTATTGCCGGGGGTTTTCCAGCTTGTCGTAAGGCAGCATGCGGCTGAGACTTGCGGTGGAAAATTTACGATCCTTGTTGTGCACGATCTGGTCGTGCCGGCGCCAACTCAGTCCGACGATGAAGGTCAACTCATCGCGTCGACCGGCGGCCAGCGCATCCAGCAGCTCAATGAGGGTATCCTCTCCTTGCGCTCTCACGACGTAGTCGACGTACGGAGAGTTCATTGCCGCATCCGGACACACGGTCGGGAAAGCGCCGCCCCAGATAATGGGCACCTCGGGCGCCTTCTCGCGGATCGCCTTGGACACTGCAATCGCCGAACGCAGCTGAGGCCCGCCCATGACGGTAACACCCACGGCTGCGACAGTTCCATCGCTTACGGTGCGCACGGCCGTCCGAACGTACTCTCGGTCTACATTGCCGTCGATGATCGTCGACCGGTACTTGCCGTCGAGCGCGACAGACAGACTCATCATCGCCAGCGGAAAGCGTGCGTTGCCCTCCGACGTAATCGTCGGGTTGATGAGTAGAATACGCTGCAAATCAGTCATCTTGTCCTCTGAAGTCAAAGCCTCGGCGCGAGCCTGAATACGGTCAGCCTCTCATTCACGAAACGGCGCTCGGCCTGCACCGAAATATGCAAGCCTCGCCTGGAAAACTCTTCCAGGAAAAAGCCCCCGTCTCCTCCAAAGGTCGACAACAGCACCAGGGCAAATCCACCTGGATTGAGCTTCTCTGGGAGACCAACGGCAAATCTCTCCGCCACGTCGGTGGAGCGCCACGCGCGATCTCGGTCATCCCGCGGTGCGGCTCGCAGGAACGGTGGGTTGAACAGGATTAAATCGAACCGCTCCCCGGGCACCGCGGTGAACAGATCTCCGTGCCGCGCATCGATCTTGTGCTCCAGGTGATTCAGAAGTGCGTTGATTTCGGTGCAGCGAACTGCCGCAGCGTTGATGTCTACCGCGACGACGCGGCGTGCGTGCTTGGCCGCCAGTACGGCGCAGACGCCGGATCCCGTTCCCATGTCCAGGACAGCGTGATCCTTTTTGATGAGGTTCGAATCGAGGAGTGACGACAGGAATTCACCGGTGCGAGGCACCTTTGGGTTGAAGACACTTGGCGTAACGAGAAATGGCGCACCGTGCACGTGCTCGACACGGAAATCGTCATAGCGATGTTTCCCAACGAGCCTGTACCCCAAGGCCATCGCCTTGCCGATGAGTCGATTGATCAGCGGGGCGCGGGCAACCCTGAGCAAGTCTTGGGTGGACGGCGCGGGAGCAATCATGACAATGTTTGTGCAGGCGCCAGCCAGCGCATGAACAGCATTTCCACTGGCCATCGATAGTTGTCCTTGTTGCATCGATAACGTGCCAGCCGCTGTAACAGCCTCTTGCCCGGGGACGCCTTTTTCCAGGCTAGTTCGTGGAAGAATTTGAAGCGCTCTATCAGCTCGAATTTCTCAGGTGATACCCAAGGACCCGGCTCGCCGGCGACGTAGTCGAACTTCGCCCACTCCTCGAGTGTTTCCGGCAGACGAAAGCCACGCTCCACGGCCTCGATCACCAGTGCACTGCCGGGATAGGGTTTGAAATAGAAGATCGGCGTCAGGAATTCCGGACTCATGGAGCGCAGGCGTTTGGCGCAGTCCAAGGTAGCCTGAACATTCTCGTCGCTCTCGTCAGGAAATCCGACAATGAAGGGAAAATGTCCGGCGATTCCAAACCGCAGCATCTTCTCGGCAGTCTCATACACCTGTTCAATCTTGATGTCTTTCTTGATGCGTTTCAGCACCTCGTTGGACCCGGATTCGACACCGACGAGCAGCCTGCGTAGTCCTGATTGCTTGCATCGCACCCAGACATGGTCGGGGAGCCTAATTCCTTGATCGGCGCGCATCGTGGCAGCCCAAGTGATCTTCATCCCGGATTCAACGATCCGGTCGGCGAGTGCCTCAACCCGGCCGGCTTTGGTGAAAAAAGTTTCGTCCTGGAAGTTCACGTCGTCGAAGTGATATTTGTCCCAAAGTTCTTTCAGACGCATCGCCATTCGCACGGGTTCCAAACCGACCCACTTTCGCCCGTATACAAACGGGTCGGAACAGAATGCGCAGCGAAAATTGCAGCCTTGGGAGGAGATGTAGTCCAACTGCCGTTTGCCCTTCAGCTGGAAATAGCGCTCGACGGGAATCAGGCCATAGTCATGGGCTCGAAAATTATCGACCTGCGCCAATGCCCGTGATGGATTTTCCTGTATGGTGCCGTCACTCAACCTCACGGTGCATCCGGCGCAATCATCCAGAGAGCGGCCGTGCGCAAGGCGATCCACGATCTCGGCAAACGTCTCTTCTCCTTGGCCGCGTACGGTCACATCGACCGACTGCTCGAGTAAGCACTCCTTGGAAAACATGGACGGGTGCCAGCCACCCCAAACGACAGGCAGATCGGGCCGCGCTCGCTTGGCCGAACGCGATATGCGCAAGGCATCTGAAATCGGCGCTCCCGTGAGTACGGTGATCCCAAGGCACAATGCGTCGCCGATATGAGAGAGAACGGCCTTTTCTGCATCAGGATCCAGGCGCGCGTCGATTGTGACCACTTCGTAGAGGTTCGGGTCGAGTTCGGAGCCGATCGCGAGTAAGGCCAGGGGCATGGTGAAAAACACGGCCTGTGGATTGTAAAGCACGATCTTCAGCCGCTTTCGCGGCGACTGGGCCGGCTCGGTAGGTAGCGTGGAACGCATCGTCATGCCGAAGCCTCCGCCGCAAACTTCGCGGCATGATTTGAAGCGCGGATATGTTCCGGATCCCGCCACATGGAACACACGCAGGTCTTACATTCCTTGCGCAAGCCGGCGTCGATCTGGGCCCGCAGTTCTGACATAGAGGTGCCGTTCAATGCAAACGGCAGATCGACACCCGGTCCGCTGCGGCTTGCGAGCACGTTTGCTTCGGGCGGCCCGGAAATGAAAAAGCAGGGCTGCAGGCGTCCAGTCGCGCCGATCACGGCGGAGAACTCCGGCGCATTGCAGCGAACGGGCGGGTAAGGCCCTTTTCGGCAGATGGCGGCGAAGTATTGGTGGATGTGTCGCAGCTTTTGTGGACTCTCG
The DNA here is from genome assembly GCA_021323735.1 of Gammaproteobacteria bacterium. GTDB lineage: Bacteria > Pseudomonadota > Gammaproteobacteria > Steroidobacterales > Steroidobacteraceae > Bog-1198. The sequence goes on along the minus strand of JAJPKM010000021.1, from coordinate 129,532 downwards.
GCGATGAAGCCGGATCGAAAGTCTTCGCGGTGATCTTGCTCGATGGAATTCAAGGCTTGCTCGAATCCAGGTAAATCCTCCGGAAGCAAGGCGAGATTGGAGACGAAATCGTCCGTGCGTGCGAATGCATGTGGATTGGCAACATCGACTGCGAGAAATGAAATGTTGCGGGCGCCGAGTTCTTTCGCTAGGTCGACAAAGTGCCGCAGCTGCCGATAGTTGGCACGCTGCAGAGTGACGCGAATGCCGGTCGAGATTCCAAGGGCCGCTGCCGCCCTGATTCCTTCGCATACCTTGTCGAATGCGTCCAAACCGCGAATCGCCGCATAGGTCGCGGCATCGGTTCCATCGAGCGACACCGTGATGGAATCGAACAGCTGCACGGCGCGCGAGGCATGCTTGGCCAAGGCCAGTCCGGATGTCAGCAGCCACACCTTGAGTCCGTTTGCGCGCAGCGTCTGCGCAATTGCCGCCCATTCAGGATTGAGCAATGGCTCGCCCCCCGACAGCAGCACGATTTGTGTCTTTAGCTCAACAAAACTTGGGAGCAGCCGGGATACTGCCGCAAGGGTCATGTCATCCCGCCCGTGCCGCCAGTAGTCGCATGTGACACACCGGGAATTGCACCGGTCGGTCACATATAGTGTCACCAGTGGCAGCCGCCGCAAGGGCGGGCGATGTGCAAACGCTTCGGCGGGCAAATTATGACTCTCGATGATCTTATGAATTGTCCAACCACCGACACTTGCGGTAGCGAACGTCCAGATAAACGGACTTTATGGTGAGTGCCCGCCGGACGGCAAACAGTTCATGGGATGTAGCTGAATTTGCATAACCGGTGCGGACAACCAGACCCCTGAGCAAGACCCTCAGCGACAAAGTTTACACCCAGGAATCTAGGGCCATGGGTCACACATTAATTAGTAGCCTCAACTCTTTGATTTAGTTAAGCTCTGGCCCCCATGGATACCGTCTCCGCCGGTCTTGAGTTCGAGAAGGTGCACGTTTGGCGCGGAGACCGGCATGTGCTCCAGGGCGTCAGCGCGCACATACGCCGCCGGGAATTGCTGCACATTTCGGGTCCCAACGGCACGGGCAAGACGACCTTGCTCCGGGTCGTGAGCGGCCTGTTGCGCCCGGAACAGGGCTCGGTGAGCTGGTTGGGACGCTCGATCACGACTTATCGGACTGAATACCACGCGGATTTGGCCTATGCCTCGCATGAGCCGGCGCTGAAAGGCGACCTGACGGCGCTCGAGAACCTGCGTTTTTCCGTGGGATTGAAGCGCCGCGTCAGTGCACAAGAGTTGCTTGGTGCGTTGAATCGCGCCGGAGTCGGCGCCTGCGCGGACCTGCCGGCCCGGGTGCTCTCAGCCGGCCAAAGACGTCGGGTCGCCATGGCACGGGTTTTGGCGATGAACGCCTCGGTCTGGCTGCTCGACGAGCCGTACACCAATCTTGACGCCTCGGGTGCAGAGCTCTTGTCGGGGCTGCTCAAGGCGCATGTGGAAGGGGGTGGACTGGCGCTGGTCGTGGCGCACCATGAACTGGCGATTCCCTGCGGCGTCCGGCGCCTGGAGCTCCATTCATGAGATTGAGCGCAGGACGGGCCTTTGCCCTGATCGTGCACCGTGAACTTTGTCTCAGTTTTCGGCGGCCGGAGCATCTGTGCCAGCCGCTGGTGTTCTTTTTGATCGTCACCACCTTGTTTCCATTGGGTTTAAGTCTGCAGTTGTCGCAGCTGCGGGACATTGCGCCCGGCGTGCTTTGGGTGGCGGCGCTGTTATCGTCGCTGCTGTCGCTCGATTCCCTGTTCAAAGGCGACGCCGATGATGGCACTTTGGAGCAACTTGCGCTCAGCGGGCAGGAACTTACGCTCATCGTCGTGGCCAAAACCTGCGCCCATTGGCTGGTAACGGGTCTAGCCTTGGTCGTGGTGTCGCCGATTGTGGCGACTGCGCTGGATATTCCCACCGCAGCATTTGCGACAATGATGCTGAGTTTGGCCCTGGGCACCCTTACTTTGAGCTGGCTGGGGGCCATTGGCGCGGGTCTTACCATCGGGCTGCGCCGCGGCAACGTGCTGCTGTCTTTGATCGTGCTGCCGCTGGCGACACCGTTATTGATTTTTGGTGCCGCAGCGACCGAGCGGGCGATTTCGGGTGCGAGCACGGTGGGGGCTTTGTATTTCTTGGCGGCGCTGTGCGTGTTCACCTGCACGCTGGCGCCGTTTGCGGCGACGGCGGCATTGCGCATCACCTTGGAATAGCAGTGAGAGAGTATGTGGACTTGGTTTTATAAGCTGGCCTCTCCTCCCCATGTCTATGGGGTCGCGGCTGCACTGATGCCCTGGCTCCTCGGTGGTGCCGCGCTGGCGGTCGCCTATGGACTGATTGCCGGTCTTGCGTTTGCGCCCCCCGACTACCAGCAGGGCGATGCGTTTCGCATGATCTATGTGCACGTGCCGGGCGCCATTCTGTCCTTGACGGTGTACATGGTCATGGCGGCGGCCAGCGCCGTGGCCCTCGTTTGGCGCATCAAAGTGGGCCATGCCGTGGCGGCGGCGTCCGCGCCAATCGGAGCATCGTTCGCGCTCATGGCGCTGGTCACCGGTTCACTATGGGGCCGGCCGATGTGGGGTGCGTATTGGGCCTGGGATCCTCGCTTGACCTCGGAACTGATCTTGCTGTTCATCTATATCGGGGTGATGTCGCTGCGATCGGCATTCGAGGATCCGGCGCGCGGCGATCGCGCTGCAGCGCTGTTGGCCGTGGTCGGCGTCGTGAACGTGCCCATTGTCCATTTCTCCGTCGTCTGGTGGAACTCGCTGCATCAGGGGGCAACGATTGTTAAACTAGGCACACCCTCGATGCCGGGCAGCATGCTCTGGCCGCTTTTATCGATGTGGCTGGGTTTCATGTTGTTCTACGGTGCCGTGCTGTGTACGCGCGTGCAGGCTGAGGTGCTCAATCGGGAGCGCCAGGCGGCCTGGGTGCGGGAGGCGATCAAGTCATGATGAGCAATTTCTGGTCCATGGGCGGTTACGCGCGTTACGTATGGCCCTGTTTTGGATTTGCCGGTGCGGTTCTGGCGTGGAATCTTTGGGCCGCACGCCGCTTGCTGGCCGGTGCGCGCCTGCGTTCGGCGCGCGCACTTGCGATGGCAGCGAGTGACGCACGATGACTCCGCGCCGCAAGCGCTTGTTGGTCGTGCTCGGCATCCTGGGTGGTGTTGCCGCTTCGGTGTCGCTCGCGGTCATGGCGTCGCGCGAGAACATCATGTTTTACTTCGATCCCAGCCAAGTGGTGGCGGGCAAGGCGCCGCTGGCGAAGCGCTTTCGCATCGGCGGCATGGTGGTCAAGGGCAGCGTGGAACGCAAACCCGGCGATATCGAAGTGCGCTTCGTGCTCACCGATTTCGCGCATGAGGTCCCGGTGGAATACAGCGGCGTGTTGCCGGATCTATTTCGCGAAGGACAGGGGATCATCGCGCATGGCACGATGAATGCGCAGGGTGCGTTCGTCGCCGACGAAGTGCTCGCCAAGCACGACGAGAAGTACATGCCGCCCGAAGTCGCCGCATCGCTCAAGAACAAGACCGCCGCCGCCGCTGCGGTTCGGCCAATCACGTAAGGCGCATTGATATGGCCGCCGAATTGGGAATATTCGCCCTCATCCTGGCTTTCGTCTTGAGCCTGTGCCAAGCGTTCTTCGGGTTGGTGGGTGCCTGGAAGGCGAAGCCGGTTTGGATGGCCGTGGCGCGGCCCGCGGTCACCGGGCAGTTCGTGTTCGTGGCCATGGCGTTTTCCTGCCTGCTGTACTGCTTCGTGAACAATGACTTCTCGGTGCTGTATGTGGCCCGCAATTCGAATTCGCAATTGCCGCTGTTCTACCGCATTGCGGCGTTGTGGGGTGCGCACGAAGGCTCGCTGCTGCTGTGGATCATGATCCTCTCGATCTGGAGCGTTGCGGTCGCCGCATTCAGCCGTGCGCTGCCCTTGTCCTTCTCCAGCCGCGTGCTCGGCGTGATGGGCCTGATCAGCTCGGGATTCATGCTCTTCACGCTGTGGACCTCGAGCCCTTTCCTGCGCCTGATTCCCGCGGCGCAGGACGGCGCGGACTTGAATCCCGTGTTGCAGGACTTTGCCCTCGCCATCCATCCGCCCATGCTGTACACCGGCTATGTCGGCTTCTCCGTGGCCTTTGCCTTCGCCTGCGCGGCGATGCTCGAGGGCCGACTGGATCAGACCTGGGCCAAGTGGACACGGCCGTGGACGATTTTCGCGTGGCTGTTTCAAACCATCGGGATCGCGCTCGGCAGCTGGTGGGCCTACTACGAGTTGGGCTGGGGCGGTTGGTGGTTTTGGGATCCGGTCGAGAACGCTTCATTCATGCCGTGGCTGGTCGGAACGGCCCTGATCCACTCATTGAGCGTCACCGAGAAGCGCGGCATCTTCAAGAGCTGGACGCTGCTGCTCGCCATTTTTGCCTTCTCGCTGAGCCTGGTGGGCACATTCCTGGTGCGTTCAGGCGTGCTGGTGTCGGTGCATTCTTTTGCGACCGATCCGACGCGAGGTCTTTACATCCTTGCATTCCTCGTGCTCACCATCGGCGGATCGCTGACACTGTACGCATGGCGTGCACCGAAGCTGTACGCCCCGGGTGGTTTCGAGCTGTATTCGCGCGAGTTCTTCCTGCTGGTGAACAATGTCATTCTGGTGAGCGTTGCCGCTCTGGTGCTGTGGGGCACCTTGTCCCCGTTGGTCTATGAAATGCTGAACATCGGCAAGATTTCCGTGGGGCCTCCGGTGTTTGCGCTGATGTTCTTGGTGCCGGTATTCCCTTTGATGGTGTTTCTGGCGATCGGCATGCATTCGGCTTGGCGCCGAGGCAAGCTCACGGTGACCGCAAAGCCCCTGTGGTGGCTGGCCGGCGCCGCGGTGCTGCTGTCGGTCGCGATTCAAGGGCTGGTCTTCCGGGAATTTCATCCGGTGGGCCTCATCGGCTTCAGCTTCGGTTTCTGGATCATTTTCTCTTCGGTGCTCGAGCCGCTGCGTCGCTTGAGGCAAAAGCAGACGCTCACCGCAGCGCTCCTGGGCATGTCCATTGCCCATCTGGGCGTCGGGGTGTTCGCCATCGGCGCCAGCGGTGTGGAAAGCTACAAGATCGAGAAAGACGTGGCGCTGAAACCGGGGGGCAGCTTTGCGATTGCCGGTTATGATTTCAAGTTCGTGCACGCCACCGATGTGCGTGGACCGAACTACGATGCCGCGCAAGGCCTGATCGAGATCACGCGCGGAGGCAAGCCGGTGACCACGCTGTTGCCGCAAAAGCGTCATTTCTGGGTACAGCAGACTTTCAACAGCAAAGCCGCCATCTCGGTCAATTGGGCGCGTGACTTGTTCGTCGCCATGGGCGACCCTCTGGGCGACAACGCCTGGAGCATGCGTATTCAATACAAGCCGCTGGTGCGCTACATCTGGCTGGGCGCCATCATCATGGCTCTGGGTGGATTCATCGCCGCTACCGACCGGCGGTACCGGCTCAAAGTGCCGGCAGCCGCGCCGGAGATCGCCGCGCCGCCCGGTTCGCGGGCCGAGCTGGGTTCAGTCTGATGTGGAAGTTCCTGCTGCCTTTTGCGGCCTTTGTCGCGCTGGTCGTGCTGTTTGCGTTTGGATTGAATCCCAAACGCGATATCCATGCATTGCCGTCGCCGCTCATCGGTAAGCCGGCTCCGGAATTTGCTTTGACCGACGTGTTGAACCCATCGGCTGTCGTCAGCAATACCAGCCTGAAGGGACAGGTGTACGTCGTAAATGTCTGGGGTACGTGGTGCGCCGAGTGCCGTGTGGAGCACCCGGCGTTGCTGGCGATTGCGGAGCAGCATGTGGTACCCGTCATCGGGATCGACTGGTCCATCGATCATGGCCTGGGTGAGCGCGATAAGGCGCAACAATGGTTGGAGCGACTGGGTAATCCGTATGCTCAGGTGGCTTTTGACAAGGAGGGCCGCACGGTCATCGACTGGGGAGTCTACGCCGCGCCGGAAACCTTCTTGGTCGATCGTCAAGGCAATGTGATTTTCAAACACATCTCCGCCCTGACCCAAGAAGTGTGGGAAAAGGAGTTCCTGCCGCGCATCGCTGCCGCTGGGAAGGGCACATGAATCGCGGATCGTTCGCCGGGGTATTGACGCTGGCATTGGCCCTGCCCGGATTTGGCGGCGCCTTCGCGGAGCCGCCGGCGGCTGATGCATTGGATATTCACGGTCAGCTGGCCAGTCCGGAACTGCAGGTGCGTTTCGAGCGCATCGCCAAGGAGCTGCGATGTCTGGTCTGCCAGAACGAATCCATCGCGGACTCCAATGCCGATCTGGCGCGAGATCTGCGCCGCCAAGTTCGCGAAATGCTCATCGCCGGCAAGAGCGATGATGCCATTTTCACCTTCATGACCGACCGTTACGGCGAGTTCGTGCGCTTCGCGCCGCCGCTGACTCCGAAGACGGCCTTCATTTGGGGAGCTCCCTTCGTCATGCTGTTGCTGGGCGGCACCATCGTTTACCGCGTCGTCCGACAACGCTCGCGCATGCCGTTGGACGAATGAGTGCCTTCCTCACCGTCGCAGCCCTGATGGCTGCGATCGCCGCGGCAGTCGTCGCCCTGCCTTTGATGCGCGACAGGGCGAGTCGTTTGGTAGGTGCCGTGGTGGCATTGCTGGTGGCCGGTGCGGCGGCAGGACTGTATCCGCTGTGGTCGAATTGGGATTGGCACGCGCCGGCCCAAGCGCAGGCGATCGCCGCTCCCGAAGTTGCTGCCATGATGGCCAAGCTCGAACAGCATCTGCGCGATGATCCGAACGACCTGGCCGGCTGGCTGCTGTTGGGTCGCTCCTACACGGCCTTGCAGCGACTGGACGATGCGGTCACCGCCTACGATCGCGCCCATCGACTGGCCGGCAACAGTTTCGAAGCCGCCTTGGGGCTGGGGGAGGCCCTGAGTCTGCGCGCGGGCGGGGAGGTTACTCCACCCGCAGCGCAGCTTTTCGAGGACGCCATCGCCTTGGAGCCGAACAATCCCAAGGCCCTGCTGTACGGTGGTTTCGCCGCGGCGACGCGCGGTGATCGAGCATTGGCACGTAGCCGCTGGCAGGCGCTGAAGGATCTTCATCCGCCGGCGCAGATCGAGCAGATGTTGGACGCGCGAATTGCCGAGCTGGGCGCCCCGTCCTCGGGGGCGGCACCGGGGCCGACGCCTGAAAACGTCGCCTCATCCGGGACGAATGCGTCATCCGCCGGGACGAACACGAGCGCACAGGGGTCGGCAGCGGCGCAAGTCACTGTCAATATACGTATCGCACCCGCGCTGAAGTCGCGCCTGAAACCGGAGGCCCCCTTGTTCGTCTTTGCCCGTGATCCCGGCAGCCGAGGACCCCCGCTGGCGGCGAAGCGCCTGACGAGCGCCGCCATTGGTACCCAGGTGCAATTGTCCGCCGCGGATTCCATGATGCCGGGACGCGTCCTGGTCAGCGGGCGGCGGGTTTCCATCACCGCCCGGGTGTCATTCAGCGGGCAGCCGACGCCGGCAGCGGGCGACTTGTACGGCGAGTTAGGCTATGACGTGGGTCACGACGGCGCCTTGGACCTGGTGATCGATCGCGTCGCTGACTAGGGCGGAACGATGAGCGTCGCCGACTTTTGGCCGGCAGGACGCTCGAAGAGAGATTCCCTTACCGGCAATCGGAGGCCATCGGCATGGAGCGCGGTAAAATAATTACCCCTCTACCCGCAACTTTTTCCCGCGTCGACGGGTTCTGTGAACGTCGCCGTACTTCTGAGAGGAACATCGTGGAACTGCTATGGGCGTCCGGTGTCTTGTGGCGGTAAGTATGGAAAATCATGTGGACCCTAGCAAGGGCGATGCGGAATGAGGATGAGGAGATGGATCGCCCGGCGGGATTCATGCGGGACAGAGGAAGTTATCCTTAGGGATCTAGTGCTATGAATATAACTCCGACTGAACAGCGTGCGAGCCTCGGGTCCTTGATCACGGGACGCGCAGGGGTATGGGTATTTGCCGTGGCCGCCGTCGTGTTGGTCGGGGTTCTGGCCGTGCGACTGACCAAGGTGTTGGCCGTCACCCCGGTGGTCGCCAATCGGCCTGTGCCCACGGTTTCGGTCACCGAGGTGGGCATCAGCAAGGTACCCACCACCGTGAGCATCATCGGCACGATCGGAGCGCGCTACGACATGCCCATCGGTGTCGAGGACGCGGCCGGGCGGGTGGCTGCGGTTCTGGTGGAAGCCGGCGATCACGTGAAGCGGGGTCAGATACTGGCGCGCCTGAACGTGTCGATTCTCGAACCGCAGGTCGCCAATCTCGAGGCGGCACTCGAGCAGGCACGCGCCGAGGCGGAGCTCGCGGATGCGGAATACCATCGGGCGCAGGCGGTCGGCGCTTCGGGGGCGTTGTCCGCGGAGGAAACCCAGCGCCGCAAGTCCACCGCAGTCACGGCGGCGGCCAAGGTCAAATTTGCGGAAGCACAGCTCACGGAGGCCAAGGCGCGCCTGGCGCGTGCCGATATCCGCGCGCCCGAGGATGGCATCATCCTGACCCGCAATGTCGAAGTCGGCCAGACGGCGCTGCCGGGCGGCGAGGCCATGTTCCGCTTGTCGAAGGCCGGCCAGGTTGAGATGAAAGGCCAGGTCGCGGAGCAGGATCTGCCGCTGCTCAGCGTCGGACAGCAAGTCAACGTGCGCCTTACCGGTACGTCCAAGATCTATCCCGGCAAAATCCGCCTGCTCGGAGCGGTCATCGATCCTGCAACCCGCTTAGGGATTGCCCGCATTGATCTTGCGCCGGATCCGAATCTTCGTCCGGGCGCCTTCGCGCGTGCCGAAGTCACGGTCAGCAATGCCGAGCGTGCGGTACTGCCGCAAACCGCCGTACTCACCGACGATCGCGGCAGCTATGTGCTCATCGTCAATGCGCAGAACAAAGTCGAGCGCCGCGCGGTTCGCGTGTCCGGCATCGTGCAAAGCGGCGTGACGATTGCCGAAGGGGTGGCAGGAACCGACCAGGTCATCGCCACCGCCGGCGCTTTCCTGCAAGAGGGCGAGGTGGTCAAGCCCATGCTCATCGTCGCGGGTAAGTCATGAGAAACATCTCGGCTTGGGCAATCCGGCATCCGGTAACCCCCATCGTTTTGTTCGTCGTGCTGTTCTTCATGGGCACCGTCGCCTTCATACGCTTGCCGGTCAATCTCAATCCGGACGTGTCGTTCCCCGAGGTGAATGTCGAGATCTCCGAGCCGGGTGCTGCGCCCACCGAGATGGAGACGCAAATCGCGCAGAAGGTCGAAGGCACGATCTCGAGTATTGGCAACGTGCGTCACATCACCACCTTCATCACGGAAGGGTTGGTGCACATCTCCGTCGATTTCCAGATTGGCACACCCATCGATCGCGCGGTCACGGATGTGCGCGATGCGGTCGCCAAGGTTCGCAGCGACCTGCCGCAGGGGATATTCGAGCCGCAGGTGTCACGCCAGGACGTGGACGGCGGGGCTTTCGTGTACTACGCGCTTAGTACCACCAGCCTGACGCCCGCGCAGCTCAGCTGGGCCATCGACAACACCATCACCAAGCGGTTACTGGCAATCAGTGGCGTGGCCCAGGTGCAGCGCATCGGCGGTGTGGACCGCCAAATCCGCGTGGAGCTGGATCCTGGACGCATGCAGGCCATGGGCCTCACGGCGGTGCAGGTCAACGAGCAGCTGCGCGAGCTCAACATGGACGCCGCCGGCGGCCGGGCACAGGTCGGCGGAGGCGAGCAAGCCATTCGGGTCTTGGGCGGCGCCAAGAGCGCGGAGCAGCTTAGCGACACGCAGATCATCGTGCCGGGTGGAAAATTCGTGCGCCTGCGCGAAATAGCCGACGTGCGGGACGGCATTGCGGAAATTCGCAGTATCGCCCGGTTGAACGGCCGTCCGGCGACGGCCTTCGGCGTCTTCAAGGCCAGGGGCGCCTCGGACGTCAGTACCGCGAAGGCCGTACAAATCGAACTCGACAAGATCTTGGTCGAAAATCCGGCGCTGCATCTGCAGCCGATCTTCACCACGGTCGAGCATACCATTGCCACCTATCACTCGTCGTTGGAAGCGCTGGTAGAGGGTTCGTTGCTGGCTGTGGTGGTGGTTTGGTTCTTCCTGCGCAGCTGGCGTGCGACGCTGATCTCGGCCCTCGCGATACCGCTCTCGGCCATTCCCACCTTTGCATTCATGCAATTCATGGGCTTCACCCTGAATACGATCACACTGCTCGGCCTTTCGCTGGTCGCCGGCGTGTTGGTGGACGATGCCATCGTGGAAATCGAGAATATCGTCCGGCATATGCGCATGGGCAAGAGTGGGTTTCAGGCCGCGATCGATGCGGCCGATGAAATCGGGCTCGCGGTGGTCGCGACCTCCTTCACCATCATCGCGGTGTTCCTCCCCGTCAGCTTCATGAGCGGCATCAGTGGCCAGTATTTCAAGCAGTTCGGTTTGACGGTCGCCACGGCGGTATTCATTTCGCTGCTGGTGGCACGCATGATCACGCCGGTGCTCGCGGCCTATGGGCTGCAAAGCGATTCGCTGCTGGTGCACAACAGCGACGGGCCCATCATGACACGCTATCTACAGGCGCTGAATTGGTGCGTCGCCAATCGCTGGAAGACCATTGCCGGCGGTACGGTATTCTTTCTCCTGTCGGTCGGCGGCTTGATGGCGATCCCGAAGGCCTTCGTGCCGGCCGAGGATTTCGCGACCTCCATCATCAATGTGGAACTACCCCCGGGCGGCACGCTGGAAGATACCGAGCGCGTATCGGCCGGAGCGGTGGCGTTGGTTCGACAGTCGCCGGAGGTGACCGATGCGGTGGAATTCATCGGCGGCGACGGCGACAACCTGCGCACCGCGACCATCTTCGTCAGCCTGGTTCCACGCTCCCAGCGCAGCTTGAGCGAGAAGGAGTGGGAGCAGAAGTTGCAGCCCATGCTCTCGCAGGTGCCGGACGGACATTTGAGCTTCAACGGGCAGAACTTCGGCGGGCGCGACATCTCGCTGTTCCTGGTCGGCGATGACCCGGTGCTGGTGGAAATCGCAGGGCATAAGGTGCTCGATGAAATGCGTGCAATGCCGGAACTGCAGGACGCCCGCATCAATGGTGATTTGCCGCGCCCCGAGATCGTCGTGCATCCGCGGCTCGATATCGCGGCTGAATTGGGTGTCAGCGTCCAGAACATCAGTCAGACGATCCGCATCGCGACCCTGGGCGACCTCCCCCAGAACGGTGCGAAGTTCTCCCTGACCGACCGGCAGATCCCCATTCGCGTTAGTTTGCCCGAGAGTTCGCGTCATGATCTGACCACGCTGGAGAATCTGCCGGTGCCTACCGCCAGCGGCGCGAGCGTGCCGTTGAAGACCGTCGCCGACTTGAGCTTTGGCCAAGGTCCTTCCGCGGTGCGCCGCTATAACTTGAGCCGGCGCGTCTACCTGGACGCCGACATGGTCCCCGGGGTCGAACTAGGTACTGCGAACACCAAGGTCCACGCGCTGCCGGCGCTGAAGAACTTACCGCCGGGCGTGCACTTGGTGGAGACCGGTAATACCGAGTTCATGACGGAATTGGTCGATGGATTCTTGCTGGCCATCGGCGCCGGCATTCTCATGGTGCTCGCGGTGCTGGTGCTGTTGTTCGTGCGGGTGTTCCAGCCGATTACCATTCTCTCGGCGCTGCCGCTGTCCTTAGGCGGCGCGGTACTCGCGCTGCTGCTGACCGGTGTGCCGTTCTCGCTGCCCGTCATGATCGGTGTCCTGATGCTCATGGGAATCGTCGCCAAGAATTCGATCCTGCTGGTGGATTTCGCCATCGAGGAGATGCGCGCCGGCAAACCGCGCCTCGAAGCCATTCTGCAGGCCGGCCACAAGCGTGCCCGGCCCATCGTCATGACGACGGTGGCCATGGTCGCCGGTATGATGCCCATTGCCTTGGGCTGGGGCGGGGACAGCGATTTTCGGTCACCGATGGCGATCGCCGTCATCGGTGGATTGATCACGTCTACCATGCTGACCCTGGTCATCGTGCCCGCGGTATTTACCCTGTTCGACGATATCGAGCGCTGGGTGGGACCGAAGGTCACCGCGCTGCTGGCCGGTACGCAGGCCTTGGCGGGGCCTGGGGCGCCCGGACTCGCAGCCGATCAGCCCAAGCTCGGTCCCTCCGCAGCCGGCGTGGAAACCAACGGGTGACGCCGGCGTTGCCCCGCTGATTCGAGGCCGTGCGACCGTCCGCGGCTAGTCCTTAGGTTCACGACTGCTTATCGATGATTCCCTGCAGGGCCTCGAGCAACTCGGTGGCCAGGAGAAGCTTCTTGGGGTCGGTGTTCTGCAGCAGTTCCTTGCGCAGCGCCGTGGCCTCGGTTTTAACCTTGTCGTAGATCTTAAGACCGGACGGGGTCAGCACGATGCGCTTGACGCGCCGATCGGTGGTCGATGCCTCGCGCAGCACCAAGCCGGCCTTGACCAGCCGGTCGATCATCGCGACCATCGTGGCGCCCTCAACGGCCAATTTGTCGGCGAGTTCGGACTGCGACAGGGGAGTGCGTGCCTTGGCGGCCATGGCAATGGTCATCCAACTGGCTTGACTCACGCCCAAATTCTTCAGCCTGCGATCGACCGCCTGGCGCCAGGACCGGGAGGTGCTGTGCAGCGCATCGCTGAAGCGCTCCTCTAAATCGCTCATTCGTAGTCGCTAGGAGTCTAGGCTCCTAATGGTTAGTTATCTAATGAACATAGCACAGCCTGGCGCCGAGGAGAAGTGTAGGGGTTACCGTTGGGTAGCTCGCCCCCCCGGCTCGTAATCTGCAGAAATGCCGACCTGGCTGCTTACTTGGGCGGCGGCGCGACAGAGCCGCCCAGCGCTTGAAAAAGGGCGGCGGTGTCGGCGAAGCGGCTGGCGCGCGCTTGAATCAGCGCGATGGCAGCCTGCTCATAGGTCTGTTCGCTGATCAGTAGCGCCAAGTAGCTCACCGAGCCCAGCTCAAGTTGATGCCTGGTCACCTCCAAGGTCTTCCGTGCCGCGCTTTCCGCGAGGCTGGTGGCATTCAAGGCGTCCGCGTCCGTATCGAGCGCATGCAGCGCGTCGGCGACATTTTGAAATGCCGTCAGCACCGCCGACTGATATATCGCCCCCGCCTGATCGAGTGCGGCATCGGCTGCCCGCTTGCGGTGGACGAGCGTACCGCCCGCAAACAAGGTCTGCGCGGCGCTGCCGCCGATGCTCCAAAATCCGGTGCCGGGCTTGAACAGATCGCTGAGCGCGGTCGCCGTGCTGCCGGTGTTCCCGGTCAGAGTGAACTGCGGCAGGAGATTGGCGATTGCCACGCCGACTTGGGCGGTGGCAGCGTGGAGCTGGGCTTCTGCGGCGCGCACATCGGGTCGGCGCTCCACCAGCTGCGAGGGCACACCGAGCGGCAGGTCGGTCGGAAGCACGAATTGGTCCAGCCTCAAGGCGGGTGCTTGGAATTGGGACGGGAGATGGCCTGTCAATACCGCCAACTGATCGTGCGTGGTTTCCAATTGCCGCCGCAAAGGCGGCAATGTCGCCTGAAGCTGCGCCAACGCTGCTTCCTGGGCATACACATCCACTTCGGCAATCGCACCCAGTTCCAGCTCGCGCTTGAGGATGCTCAGGGATTCACGTTCGAGCGCAATCACCCGTTCGGTCGCCTCGATCTCGGCGGCAAACCCGGCTTCCTGGATTGCCGCCGTCACCACGTTCGCGGTCAAGGTCAGATACGTCGCATCGAGTTGGAAGCGGCTGGCCTCCGCCTGTGCCGCGAGCGATTCTACTTGCCGCCGGTTCGCTCCGAAGATATCCGGTATATAGCTCACCGTGACCTGTGGGGTGAATAAATTGTATAGGGCCGTGCCCGAGGCTAAGTTCGGCGCCAGCACGCCCACCGCGTTGAGGTTGCGCGACGCGTCGAAGGCCGCCTGTACCGTGGGGAAATAGCCGCCGCGCTGAGCCGCGGTATTTTCCAGCGCCTGGCGCAATGCCGCCTGCGCCGATCGCACGTCGAGGTTGGCGCGCAGCGCCTGCGCGACCAACGCGTTGAGGTCCGTAGAACCGAACAGCGTCCACCAGTTCCGCGGTACCTCTTGATCGAGGAACTTCTGTGCCGCACCGCCTTGGACCTGCGCAGAAGCGGTCTCGCCGGGCAGAGCCTGCGCGGTGAAGCGTTCCACGCTGGGCGGCGCAGGCCGGTGGAAATCGGGTCCCACACAGGCGCAAAGGCCGAGGGCCGCGCATGACACCAGAGTCCGGCCGACCACCATGGCCATTGCCGCCGCTGGGCGCCGCATCACGTGGCGCCTTCCCGCGGTAGTTCTTCCGGCAGTTCTTGGGCGCGCGAGAATTTCAACACCAGCACCGGCAGCACCAGAAGGATCAGCGCCGGTGCGAGCAACATGCCGCCGACGACCACCAGCGCCAGCGGCCGCTGCACTTGGGATCCGATGCCACTGGAGAATGCCGCGGGCAGAAGGCCGACGCAGGCCACGATGCAGGTCATCATCACCGGCCGCAATTGCGTACGGCAAGTCTGCAGCATGGCGTTCACGCGGCTCAAGCCTGATTCCAGGCTCAAGTGGTAATAGGACAGGATCAAGATGCCGTCCATGGCGGCAATGCCGAACAACGCAACGAACCCGATGGCCGCCGACACGCTGAACGGGGTGCGCGTGATCCACAGTGAGAAAATCCCGCCGAGCAACGCCATGGGAATCACGCTCGCCGCCAGCAGCGCATCGTGCAGGCTGCCGAAATTCAAGTACAGCAGCAGGATGATCAAGGCAAGCGACAGCGGCACGGCTACGCCCAGGCGCGCGACCGCTTCCTGTAAATTGCCGAATTCGCCCACCCACTCGATGTGATATCCGCCCGGCAACGCGATCTGAGTATCGACGGCGTGCTGTGCCTCGAGGACCGCACTGCCCAGATCACGGCCACGGACGCTGAATTTGATGGGCACGTAGCGTTGCTGCTGCTCGCGGTAAATAAATGCGGCGCCTACCCCTAAGCGTACGTCGGCCACGTCCTCGAGCGGGATTTGGATCACGCCGTTGCCTGCGCTTGCTGGTGCGGATATCGGTATGTGCCGAATGGCATCCAGATCCTGGCGGAACGGCGCGGCCAGGCGCACCGTCATCGGAAAATGTCGATCGCTGCCTCCTTCGTAGAGATCGCCGGCACTCTGCCCGCCGATGGCAGCCTGAACCACCGCGTTGATGTCTCCGGAGCTCAAGCCGAACCGCGCCGCGCGCACTCGATCGGCGTCGATGCGGATGGTGGGTTGACCCAACGAGCGCAGCACCGCCAGATCGGTGATGCCGGGAACCTTGGACAGCAACGCCGCGATGCTGTTGGCGGTTTTCTCCAGCGTCTGCAAGTCATTGCCGTAGATTTTGACCGAGTTTTCACCTTTGACGCCGGATGCCGCTTCCTCCACGTTGTCCTGGATATACTGGGAGAAATTGAAGTCCACGCCCGGGAACTGCTGCCCCAGGGCGCGGGTCATGTCCTCGGTCAGCTTGTCCTTGGTCATCCCCTTGGGCCATGTGTCGAAGGGCTTCAAAGGCACGAAGAATTCTGCGTTGAAGAAACCGGTGGCATCGGTGCCGTCATCCGGCCGGCCGTGCTGCGAAACCACCGACTGCACCTCGGGATACTTGGACATCAGGACCCGCATGCGATTCACGTAGACATCGCTTTCCTCCAGCGAAATCGACTGGGGAAAGGTCGCGCGCACCCACAGGTTGCCTTCTTCCAGCTTGGGCAGGAACTCGAGGCCGAGCGAACGCACGGCGAGGAGCGCCGACAGGGCGACCAGTGCAAGTCCGAAGAAGGTGATGATGCGATTCGCGAGCGCGAATTCCAGGGCGGGCTCGTAGACTCGCCGCAGCGCGCGCACCACCACCGTTTCGCGCTCCGCCACCTTGTCCTGGAACAGCATTAGGCTCAAGGCCGGTGCGACCGTGAAGGTTGCGATCAATCCGCCTGCGATGGCGTAAGCGTATGTCTTGGCCATGGGTCCGAAGATATGCCCTTCGATTCCCGACAGCGTAAACAACGGCACGAAGCCGGCGATGATGATGGCAGCGGCGAAGAAGATGGATTGGCTGACCTCCGCGGCGGCGACGGAAATGGTCGCGGTCCTGCCGCGAAAACCGCTGCGCACGCGGATGCGATGCAAGGTGCTCGGACCTCGGCCAAGGTGGGCAGTTTCCTGCGCCAAATGGCGAAAAATATTCTCCACCATGATGACGGTGGCATCGACCACCAGGCCGAAGTCGATGGCGCCGACGGACAGGAGATTGGCCGATTCGCCGCGCAGTACCAAGAGCCCTATTGCGAATGACAGCGCGAAGGGTATGGTCATGGCGACTATCACGGCGCTGCGGATATTGCCCAGAAAGGCCCACTGCAGGAAAAAGATCAGCACGATGCCGGCGAGCATGTTGTGCAGCACCGTGCGCGTGGTGACATCGATCAGGTCGCTGCGATCGTAGATGCGCTGAATGCTGACACCGGGTGGCAAAATCCCCGCGGCATTGATCTTGTCGACCTCCGCTTCCACGCGCTTGATGGTCGGAATGCTTTCGGCACCTCGGCGCATCAGCACGATGCCCTGGACGATGTCATCCACTTGATCGAAGCCGGCGATTCCGAGCCGCGGCAGGTTGCCGACGGATACTTCCGCGACATCGCCGAGTAACACCGGCGCGCCCTGGTTGGCACTGATCAGGGTGCGGCGGATGTCATCCATCGAATGAATGAGCCCGACCCCACGCACCACCGCCGATTGCGGGCCGAAATTCACGGTCTGCCCACCGACATTGATGTTCGCGTTGCCCAACGCTTGCAGCACCTGCGGGATGGACAAACCGTAGCCGACCAGCTTGCGCTGATCGATCGCGATGTCGTAGGTCTTGGTCTTGCCGCCCCATCCGGTGACATCGATGACGCCCGGGACGGCCTTGAAGCGCCGTTCGAGCACCCAGTCCTGCAGGGTTTTCAAGTCGGTGACCGAATAGTTCGGCGGGCCGACCACTCGATAGCGGAATACTTCGCCGATGGGACTGGTGGGGGATATCTGCGGCTGGGCGCCGTTCGGCAGCGCGGCGAGCTGAGACAGGCGGTTGGTCACCCATTGTTCGGCTTGATAGTAGGTAAAATCATAGGTGAATTGCACCTTGACATCGGAAAGCCCGAACAGGGAAATGGTGCGGATGGCCTGTACATTGGGAATACCGGCCATCTGAATTTCCAGAGGAATGGTGATGTAGCGCTCGATTTCCTCGGCGGACTGTCCGGTACTTTGCGTGACAATATCGACCAGCGGTGGAACCGGGTCCGGATAGGCCTCGATGTTGAGCACGCGCAGGCTGGCGGCCCCGCCGATCAGTACACCGGCGAGCAGCACGACGACCAATACGCGCTGCCGTAGGGCGAAAGTGACGATGGCGTTCATGTAGTGCCGGCAGCGGCCGCCTGGTCGATGAATAAGCCGCCCTTGGTCACCACCTGCTCACCTGCCTTCAATCCATCCAGCACTTCGACGAGCCCGTCGTTACCGCGTCCCGTACGAATAGTCCTGAGCTCGAGCAGTCCGTCGGCCGCGGCCACCCAAACATGAGCTGCATCCCCTTCGAAAATCACGGCAGAAGCGGGTACCGCGGGCGAATCGGTGGTATCGCTGGTGAGAATGCGGAAGTTGGCGAACATTTCGGGTTTCAACGCGCCGTCGCGGTTGTCGATTTCCGCACGCACCGGCAACCGATGCGTCACCGGGTCGACCACCGCAGCCACATAGGTCACGCGGGCTTTGAAGACGCGCGTGGGATACGCGAGCACCCGGACCTCGACGAACTGGCCCGGCTTGACCAGACTCGAGTCCGCCTCGCGCACATTGGCCAGCAGCCAAACCCGGGAAGGGTCGGCAATCGTGAATACCGGCGTTCCTCCGGCTTGCAGAAATTGGCCCGGCCCCACTTGGCGGTCCACGACCACGCCTGCAATCGGCGCGGTGAGCGTGGCCAGCGGATTCATGCTGCGAGAGAGTTCCAGCGCCGCGATGTCGGTTTCCGACCTGCCGAAGATCCGCAGACGATTGCGTACCGAATCGCGGGCGGTTTCTGCCGCCATGAGATCCGTCTGCGCCTGTTGCCAATCCTGCAGACTCCCGCCCTTGGCCTCGTACAGCGCATGTTTGCGCGCCTCATTGAGGCGAGTGAGCTTGACCTGTGCCTCGGCCACTTGCAGGTCATTCTGCGCCTGGACGAACTCCGAGGCCTCCACGGTGGCCAGCGGTGCACCGGCCTTCACACTGTCACCCAGTCCGGCGATGACGCGAATGACCCGCCCGGAATAGGGCGAGACCACCGGGGTCGCGCGGTCCGCGTCCACGCCAATCTTTCCCTCGGTGTGCTCTTCGGTGGCAAACGCATGCGTTCCCACGGCCTCTATGGTCAGGGTCTTCAACTGCTGGGAGCTGGCTCGAAAAGTCCCCGGGGGTGCGGGCGGGACCGGGGTGGCCGGAGGGGTGCCGAAGAATCGGCCGGCGGCCCAGATACAAAGTGCCGCCGCCAACAGCGCCACGGCGGCCAGCGCCACGGCCCGCCATTGGCGCTCCGGGGTCCAGGCACGCCGATCGATTCGCTCTTCGCTCATTCGTCACCCCATCCAACCAGTCAGCAGCATCCCAACCCAGCATTCTATCCAAGCCATGCGCGGAGCCCATGCTACCGTGCGCTGCGGCCTGAAGAACGGAGAATATTCCTTCAACATGATGACGATTGCGAGTTGTGCCATGGGCGTGCTTTTCGCCATGCCCTTAGTTTCGATGGCCGATGCACTTGATGCCATCGTGGTGACGGCAACGCGGGTCCCGGAGCCTGTGGACCGTATTCCTGCCGATCTGTCGGTGGTTTCGGGCGCGGAAATCGCCGCGCGCGGCGCGAAAGATATGTCCGGCGTGCTGAGCTTGGTGCCGGGCGTCGAGGCGCCGGCGGGCGGGGACGCGGGACCGTCGAGCGCCGTGCCTTCATTCTGGGGATTGCATGAGTTCGACGCCTTTCTCCTGGTCGTGGATGGAGTTCCTTGGGGTGGGGCGTTCAATCCTGCCATCACCACCTTGGACTTTACCGGGACGGAGCGAGTCGAAGTTTTGAAGGGATCTGCGCCGGTGCTGTATGGTGCGACCTCCTTCGTCGGAGTAGTGCAGGTCCTGCATTTTCCAGCCGGGGAGGCCGCCGATACGGCCGACCTCGCGTATGGCTCGTACGGTTCCGTGCGTGGCGCAGCCTCGGTGGCGCTGCCGCAGGTGGGCATCTACCGCCAATCCTTGGCGCTCGATGGACAGAGCTTGGGATTTTCCGATCCGCGCGAAGGGGTGAGCAGCGGTCATGCCTTGTATCGCGGCGCGCTGCCGTGGGGCGAGGGCACCTTGAGCCTGGATGCGGACCTCACCGTGGTGCGCGACACGCCGCCGAGTCCGGTGCTGCGCGCAGGGACCTCGCTCTCGGTGCTAACGCCCGTCGACGCGAATTTCAATCCTGCGGACGCCGCCATCGACGAGAACAAATACCACCTGGCGTCACGCTACTCGCAGCCGTTGCGCTGGGGTACTTGGGACACGCTGGTCTCCTTCGCCTATTCGAACGTGACGGATCGGCGTGGATTCCTGCATCCGGATTCGAGCGGCACGGCGGATACGCAGAACCAGCGGCGCTCCATCGACGATGGCTATGGGGACACCCACTTGACCGTGCCATGGGGTGCCGACGGCACCCTCATCGTCGGTGCCGATCTGCTCTACGGCCTGGGACATCAGACCACTTTGAACAGCAACGGCGCCTACACGGTGCCGCTGGATGGAAGCATTCTGCCGCCGCCGACCTCCGGCCTGCCCGTGAACGAGGTAGGCACACTTCAGGACAAGCGCCTGTTTGCGGGACAGTACGCGCAGGTGGATTGGAAACCTGTGGATGACTGGGATGTGATCGCGGGTGTGCGCCTCAATGAGGCCTACGAACACAAGGACTCCAGCGATCTGCTGCTGGCACCCGCGCTGCAATTGGCGGCCGACTCGGTTGGAAAAACCGTCATTCGCCCCACCGAAACCATCGGGGTGAGCGAGCGCTTGTGGGCGGAAGGCAAGGACGAACTTACGATCTATGCGGATTACCGCCACGCCTTCAAGCCGGCAGCCATCGATTTTGGCCCCGACTACACGCCGGCCCTGCTGCGCCCTGAGACGGCCAAAAGCTATGAAGCGGGCTTCAAGGGTGCCGCCGCGGCCGGCCGGTTCACCTATCAGGCGGAGCTTTTTTGGCTCGACTTTGCAAATCTCGTGGTCGCCACGAGTGCCGGCAGCTTGGCCAATGCCGCCGGAGAGCGGCTCAAAGGCATCGAGGCCGAGATGCGCTATGAACTTCGGCCGACTATCAGCCTAACCGCCGGCGGGTCCTATCACGACGCGCGTTTCACCCAGTATCTGTTCTTCGACGGCAACGCGAACATCGACGTGGCCGGCAGGCAGCTGACCTTGGCGCCCCATGTGCTTGCATCGCTGGGGCTCTCGTACACGCCGGAGCGGGGTTTATCGGCCGGTGTCGTTGCGCGCTATACCGGGCGGCGATTTCTCGACGAGGAAAACACCGCGCCCGTGGGCGGCTACTCGACCGTGGATGCCCATGCCGGCTACCGCATCGGACGCACCGAAATCACGCTCGAAGCAACGAACTTGACCGATCAGCGGCCACCGGTATCCGCCAGTGAATTCGGCAGCCAGTCCTTCTACCTGTTGCCGGCGCGCACGATATGGGTTCGCCTGGAGTATGGCTGGCACTAGCCTTAGCCATCAGTGGACGATAATATATTTATGTGCGAAGTCCGGATTGGACAGGTATTTTCCGGACCGCCGTGAATCCATCCCTGGAGGCTTCGGGAAAAACGTCCTGTTTTTCACGCTCCGGAAAATACCTGTCCAATCCTGCCTTCTTCAAGCTTTTCCGAGCCCACGAATTGTTCATGGCAAATAAGGTATTCCGTGTGAGCCGCGCCGATGCTGAAGGTCTCCGGCGCCAATTGAATTATCATGCACGGCGCGTCCAACAGCGCTTGGGAGTAACAATGTTCGCGAGTGTACGACGGATTGATATTCGACCGCTGCAAGGCCTCATGGCCTGCCTGTTGACCTTGGCAGGCACCGGAGTCGCGCCTGCGCAGATCGATAACGCGCTCGTCACTCAGGATTTGCAGTGGCGACTGGTTGGCCCGTTCCGCGGCGGCCGCACGCGGGCCATCACCGGCATTCCCGGCCAGCCCCACACTTACTTGGCGGGCGTGGTGAACGGCGGCGTGTGGAGGTCCGATGACGACGGGCGCACGTGGACCCCGATCTTCGATTCACAACCCACGCAATCGATCGGCGCGATCGCCGTCGCGGCCTCCAATCCGAAGATCATCTACGTGGGGTCGGGCGAGGGCTTGCATCGGCCGGACCTGTCGGTGGGCAACGGGATCTATCGCTCAAACGATGCCGGCCGGACGTGGACGCATCTGGCGTTGGAGGATGCGCAACAAATTCCAAGCCTCGCGGTGGACCCGCACGATGCGAACCGGGTTTACGCGGCGGTGCTTGGCCATCCGTATGGCCCCAGCGCGCAGCGCGGCGTTTATCGCTCGCTGGATGGCGGCCTCACCTGGTCCAAGGTCCTCGATCGAGGCGCCAACATCGGCAGCTCCTTCGTGCGCATCGACCCCAATGATGCGAATACGCTTTATGCCGGATTTTGGCATGCTCGATCGGGGCCCTGGGAAGACAAGACCATGTATAACGGCCCGCAGGGCGGCCTCTACAAATCGACCGACGGCGGCGATCATTGGCACCAGCTCACCGAGGGGCTGCCGGCCGGTTTATCGCAGATCACGTTGCGGCCGCGCCGAGTGCACGAGGACGGTTGTATGCCACGGCGGCGACGAGTTCGAATCCCGCTGCGCAAGGCGGTGCCGCGCCGAGCGTGGGGATCTATCGTTCCGATGACGGCGGTGAACACTGGCATTCGGCGACCGGCGATGCGCGTCCTGCCTTGCGCATCGGCGGTGGCGACCTTCCGATACTCGCGGTCGATCCGAGCAATGCGGACATCGTGTACAGCGCATCCATTGTCGTGATGAAGTCGATCGACGGCGGCGGGCACTGGATCTCGTTCAAGGGCGCGCCGGGTGGGGATGACTATCAACAGATTTGGATCAGCCCGGAGGATCCGCAGCGTATCGGCTTGGCCGGTGACCAGGGTGCCGTGATCAGCGTCAATGGCGGCAGGACCTGGAGCAGCTGGTACAACCAACCCACCGCGCAGCTCTACCACGTCGCGGTTACACCCACCTTTCCGTACCGCCTTTGCTCAGGTCAGCAGGAGAGCGGCTCGGTGTGCATATCCAGCCGGGGTAACGACGGCGAGGTCACGTTTCGCGACTGGCACCCGGTCGGTGTGATCGAATACGGCTACGTGGCACCGGATCCGCTCGATCCGGATATCATTTTCGGCGCCGGGCGCAACGTCGTCACCAAGACGCACCTGTCGAGCGGTCAGGTGCAAAACATCACCCCGATTCCGGTGTCATCCCCAGATATTCGCACCGATCGGACCGAACCCATTCTGTTCTCGCCGCAGGACCCTCATAGGATGTACTACGCGGCCAACCGACTCTATGTAACCGATGATGCGGGCACCTCATGGCGGCCGATCAGCGATGACTTGACACGCCCGAGCGTAGGTTCCCCGGACAGCGTCGGTGACCTGCATGCCGACAAGGCGGAGACGCAGCGCGGCGTCATTTATTCCCTGAGTGCATCGCCCGTAACCCGGGGCCTGCTGTGGGCGGGCACGGACGACGGCTGGATCTGGATGACGCCCGATGAGGGCAGGCAGTGGCACAACGTGACGCCACCCGAACTCACGCCTTGGAGCAAAGTGACCCAGATCGAGGCCTCGCATTTCGACGCCAAGGTAGCCTACGCCTCGGTGAGCCGCTTCCGCTTGGACGATCTGCGGCCGCACCTATACCGCACCCGCGACGGCCAGAGCTGGCAGAGCATCATCGTCGGTTTGAGCGCGGATGCTCCCGTCAACGCGGTGCGCGAGGATCCAACCTGCCGCGGGCTGCTGTTCGCCGCCACGGAGAAGGCGGTGTGGATGTCCTCGGACGACGGCGAACACTGGCAGCCGCTACAGATGAATCTGCCGCATACCTCAATGCGCGATCTGGTCATCCAGGGCCAAGACCTGATCGTCGCCACGCACGGCCGCTCATTCTGGATTCTCGATGACATCGGGCCGCTGCGCGATTTTGCGCGCAATGGCTTGGACAAGGAGGCAGCGCTGCTCAAACCCTCGCCGGCGGTGCGCGTACGCCGCAGCACGGGCACCGATACTCCCATTCCGCCGGACGAGCCCACGGGACGCAACCCGCCCGACGGCGCTGTCATCGACTACTACCTGCCTCAGGCGGTAAAGGGTGCCGTCGGCATCGAGATACTTGATTCGAGCGGGACCGTGGTGCGGCGCGCCTCGAGCACCGATCCTGAGGGTTTCGGCCAGGAGGAACGCGAGCGCGAACTCATTCCGGCGTATTGGATTCGCCAGCCTAAGCCGCTCTCGGCGGCGCCGGGCTTGCACCGCTTCGTCTGGGACTTGCACTACCGTGCACCGCGCACGGCGAAGCACAGCTTTCCGATTTCGGCGGTGCCCTTCGATACACCGCAGGAGCCCTCGGGACCGTTCGCGATCCCCGGCAACTATCGCGTGCGTCTCAAGATCGGATCGCGGCAATGGGAACAGCCTCTGAGCGTGAACCCGGACCCGCGCGTCGGCATCCCTCAGCAGGACTATGCGGCGCAGCTGGCCCTGGCCCAGGCATTGGCCTCCGCCTTGGATGACAGCACCATGAAGCTTGCCCAAGTGAAGTCTCTGCGCAAGCAGCTCGCGCTGCTCAAGCCTGACCCTGCGATTGCGGCGCGTGCCAAGGCGCTGGACGCCAAGTTGACGGAGCTGCAGGAATCCGGGCCGATGCCGCAGGATGGTGGCGCGCATCGCGGACTCGAGCGCGTGAACGGCGATATCGCGAGCCTGTACGAACAAGTGGAAGGCGCCGATGCGGCCCCCACGCAGGCGCAGCGCGCGGCGGCAGAAGCCCTGTCGCGGGAGTGGCAGTCGATCGCCGCGGTGTCGGCGGTGATCCGGCAAGACCTGGCGGCCCTCAATCAGGCCCTGGCAAAGGCCCGATTGCCCAAGCTGCACGATGATGTACAGGCGCCGGAAGAGGGCGAATCCACGGATGAGGAGTAGGAGCCCGTCTGAGTATCCTGGGTGGGCGCGATGAACCCTAAGATCGCCATCGACTTTCGCGTGGTTCTTGCATTTGCCGCGATATATATCTTGTGGGGCACGACTTTTCTCGCGATTCGAATCGCGGTACTCGAGTTTCCGCCGTTGTTTACGGCCGGATTGCGCTTCTTCATCGCCGGCACGCTGTTATATGCCTACATGCGGCTGCGCGGCGAGCGTAATCCCACACCGATCGAGTGGCGCAATTTGGCTTTGATCAGCATCTGTATGTTCGTGGCCACTTACGGTGCGGTGTTCTGGGCGGAGCAGTATGTGTCTTCCGGCATCACCTCGGTGATCGAAGCGACGTTGCCGATCACCGCGATCATTCTGGAAATCTTCATATTTCGTACCCAGCGTTTCGAGGGCCGGCTGTTCGGCGCCGTCCTGGTGGGATTCTGCGGCGTCGCGCTGCTGTTCATCGACAATGGCGCGCAGCACTTGGCGGTGATTCCCTGTCTCGCCATTTTCGCCGGCGGCATCGCATGGTCCGCGGGCGCGGTATGGTCAGGGCAGCTGGTGCTGCCGCGGTCCAAGCCGATGACGGCGGCCATCGAAATGATGTTGGGAGGGGCCGTGCTGCTGGTGCTGTCCGCGACGTGCGGCGAAATGCACCCCTTCCCGCACTTGAGCCTGCGCGCCGGGTTGGCGCTCGCCTATTTGATCGTGTTCGGCTCGTTGATCGCCTATACGGCGTATGTTTGGTTGCTGGGACGCATGTCGGTGACTCGCGTGGCAAGCCATGCCTATGTCAATCCGTTGATCGCCGTGGCGCTTGGATACTTCGCCGCCGGGGAAATTGTCACCATCAGAACCTTGCTCTCAGCGTTGCTGGTGCTCGGAAGCGTGTCGCTGATCCTCACCCGCCGCAGCGAGGCACCGCAGATTTAGCTAGTGAGTGCGAATGGAGTAGGCTAACTGCCAGCCGCCCTTCGTGGGTTCGAATTGTAGCGACTCGAGCTGCGCGGCCTTGTTGTCCCGGTTGAGGACGAAGCGCGCGGTCGCGATTCCAAGCGCGGCACCGGCCACCGTGTCCGACAGCCAGTGCACGTTCTCCTTCACGCGAATGTAGCCCGTGCCCGCGGCGACGCCGTAGCCGATGATGCGGCGGATCCAGCGGTACTCATCGTTGCCGGATTCCGCGAAGACGGTACCGATGGCAAATGCCGCACTCGTGTGCACCGAAGGAAAAGCATCTCCGCCGTGGCGCCACTGATTCGGCGAGTCGGTCGCATCGGGCCGTTCGCGGCCCCCGGCCAGCGACAGAACTTCGCCGGTCACGGTGCTGAATACCCCAGCTTCCAGCAAGCGCCAAGTCTCTTTGTAACCCGCGGAATCATCGATGAAACTTGCATAGAGCCCGGTGCCGAAGATCAGCGCGGCGGCCGGCAAGGCATCGCGTGTGCTGTTTCTATCCCGGCCGTTCAGCAGGGCATCGTTGGGGGTGGCGAAATGGGTCCGGACGCGGCTATCGAATTCATGAGAGGCGCCGATGGCTACCAACGCGCCGCCGAAGAACAGCCAATCCTGACTGTCCCAGCGCAGAGGCGCGGTGAAGTAGAGCTTCGTGTCGTCGAGCGCCTCGTTCAAGGTGAAGGGGTCCGCGAAAACGGCCGCCGGCCAAAGCAGCAGGGCACCGATCAGTGCCGCCGTCGAGCGGATCGTCGGATGAGTAAGGCAACCACGCCGTCCATGCTTGATGACGCGCGCTGCGAGCATGTTGCGCATCAAAAAGCAATCTCCGGCCATGAATGCGAAGCGCAAAAACTTGCGCTGGTTTTGAATCGCCAACGCGGAGACTTTGCCCTAGCGTGTAGTCGGAGTCAAGGCGGCGGCGGCGCTCCGTCCGGCACGCGACACCTGCCTTTGCGGCTCTTTGCGTTACAAAGTTGCGAGAACTACGACCGATGCGCGGTCAGGGAATCGCGCACTTCGGCGTAGCCGCCGCGAAAGCCCGCCGCGTCGAGCGCCGCGCGCACGCGCGGGCTGGACAAGGCCTCGAGTTCCTCGGCATGGCGATAGCCACTCATGGAGGCCGCAATGGCGGAACCGGACTGGGTCGCAGGATGCAGATAGATTTCGCTGACGCCGGCAGGCAGGCGAGCCAGGATGGCGAGCAAGTTCGCCTCATCGATCGCGCCGCTCCCCGCAATTCCAAAGATCTTGTCATTGTGGAAGATGCCGGCGCGTCGCAACCGGTGTTTCATCAGCATGATCCATGGCGACAGCAGCGCCTGGGCTAGTCCCGGCCCAATTCCCGCGTGGCGGACCGCGAACCAAACAGGCTCGTCGGGCACCCGAATGGCCGGCATCCCGTAGTCTCGGCCTACATCGAGCAGGATGCTCAGAATGGTGGGATGAACATGGAAATGCTTGTGGACATTCACATGATCGAGAGGCAGTCCGGTCTTCGAGAAGGCGGCGAATTGCGCACGAATTTCCGCCTCGAGTTGCCGGCGTGCCGCGGGCTTGAAGAAAAATCGCACTGCCCGGCGAAACATGTCGCCGTGCATTCGCCCTTCGGTGTCGGCGATCTCAGGAATCAGAGAAGCATCCAGCGCCGACTCGCCATCGGCGAGCACCACATGCAGTCCCACGCGCAAATCCGGAAGCGTAAGGGCACGCCGCACGGCGTCCTTCGCGGCGTGCGCCGTCACCATCAGGCTGGCGGCACTCAGGGTTCCCGCGCGGCTGGCCTGTTCGACGGCTTCATTGACTGATTCGTGAATGCCGAAGTCGTCGGCGGTGACGATCAGGTAGCGGGCCATGACGAAATCAACGCCGCTGTCAGGTTCTCACGACAGGCTGAACGGACCCGTCCTCGGTGACCCGGTACAGCACACTGCGCCACTGCACCCGGCGCGTGGCGAAGCTCCAGCCCCACAGGGCGAAATGCAGCAGGTCGCGGAACGGCACGAGCAGCAATTTCGCGTGGTGAGAACGGCTGCGGTCGGTGCGCAAATGCAGGCTTGCGTTGGCCAATGCGGTGATTGCAAAGATGATGACGGCGGCGACGGCGCCGCCCGTCACGGCGATCTGCACCGCCGTTACCGGCAAGCCGAAGGTGATGAAGGAAAACCCGTAGCCGGACGGGGAGAGGATGCGGATGGTCCTGCGCCAGCGCAATTCGTGGGCAACCAACTCCAGGGCGCTTTGTTCGCCCACCATCGTTTCGACCTCGACATCCGACAGCACGGTGATGAGGCCCATGCGACGCGTCAATTCTCCCAACCGGTAATCGTCGGCGAGCTGGCCGGCAATCGCGGGAAATCCGCCGACTCTGTCCAGCACCTCGCGCCGAATCGCGATGCTTGCACCGAAGGCAAAGGATCTGAATCCCAGCATCGCGGCCACTCGCACCGAGGGCATGAACCACTGATTGATGAACATCGACCCGAGGATGGACCAAACACCGGCACGTGCCACGCCGCGATAACAGCATGTCACGATGCCTACATTCTCATCTGCCAGTGGCGCGACGATGCGCCCCAGGTAGTCGGGCTCGACTCGAACATCGCTGTCCGACAGCACCAGATAATCGTGGCGCGCCGCTGCCATCATGTTGATGAGATTGCTGACCTTGCGGTTGCTGCCGTGGAGGCGCCGATCGACGATCAACGACAGGTCGAGATGGGGGTATTCTCGCTGCAGGCGTTGCACGAGCGAAATGACCGGGTCGTGCGGATCGGAGACGCCGAATACCACCTGATAACCGTCAAAGTCCTGGACACAGAACGAGCGCAGACATTCATAGGTATCCGGCTCAACGCCGCAGAGCGGTTTTAGGACCGTGACGGGGGGCATCGGCGCGGTCGGTCGGCCCCTCACCGCAATGGCCTTGCGCATGGCGAAAGCCGCGATCACGCTGTAAAGCATCGCAGCCAGGGCAACCGCATAGCCGAATTCGACGAACCAAACCCACAAATTAATATCCAGGAATGCACCCTTTGCAGTTGGAAACCCGCTCGACGCCGCTGCCGCGACTTGCGCTTTGCCATGCAAAGTACACGCGCCGGCACCGGGCGCACAAGTGTACTTGGAAAAGGGCCTCAACCGAACGGGCTATCATGTGCCCGGCGACAATCATACGGGATTTTGCGGCCCCGGCGGCAAAAAGCGCCGTTGGAGGGGCGCACGCCGGGTTTCACCATCGCCGCGTTTTGGCGGTTACCATACCGTATGGAAGACTTCACCGTCGAGAAGTGAGTTCCGCAGCCGGAGCAGGTTTTGCGGTGGTGTTTCGCGGCTCCAAGTCCCTCTGCCGCGAATTCAGCCTGGTGCTCGAAGCGCGGGGCATCGAGCACGAAACCCTGGAGAGCGACAGCACCTGGACGCTGAACGTGCCGGTGGCACTGCTCGACCGGGCGTACGATGAAATCAGCCGCTATTCGGCTGAACGGAGCGTGCCGCGCAGCGTGCGCAGCGCGATGCCGTCGCGTCCAGGCGCCGCGTTCGGCGTCAGTGTCTATGTGCTGGTTCTCTTGCTTGCCGCCTACAGTGCAGGTAATGGTTCCTTTGGCGCCGATTGGTTTGCCGCCGGCAGTCTCGATGCGGGTTCGCGGGCGCAGTGGTGGCGCGCGATCACCGCGCTTACCTTGCATGTCGACCAAGAACATTGGCTAGGCAACGTGCTGTTCGGGGCGCTCGCAGGCATGGGCGTAGGCCGATTGCTGGGGCCAGGCATCGCCTGGGCGAGCATCCTGGGAGCCGCGGCGCTGGCCAACTACTGTGAAATGCTCATCGCACCGGTTGACCACCGTGCAGTGGGCGCTTCGACCGCCGTGTTCGCGGCTCTTGGGCTGCTGACCGGCTTGGCGTGGAGACAGAGGTTCACTCTACGCGAGGGTCTGTGGTATCGCTGGGCGCCGCTGATTGCCGGGATATGCCTCTTGACCCTATTGGGCGCGGGAGGCGTGCACGTCGATGTGGTGGGTCATTGCCTGGGCTTCATCATGGGCACCGGCCAGGGCTGGCTATATGCCAAAGTGAACCTTCCTCACTTGGGCGGCAGCCGTGTCCAAATTTTGGCGGGGACCTGTGCCGTCCTATTGGTCTTACTGGCGTGGCTCCTCGCTTTGTCATCCGCATGGAATTTCTCACTCTGACTTCATCTGGCGAGATCGTCCGACAGATTCTGCCGCGCAGATCGGTTCAGCATCGCCCGTAGGGCGCCTGCAACGGGGCTCAGATTTTGAGAGGAACGGGTGCAATCCTATTCCGTAGGAGCTCTTATGAGTCATCTGTATATGGGCATTGGTGCGGCGGCGTACGTCCTGTTTGTGGTGTGGTGTCTAGCTCCTCCGCAAAAATAACACCATTATCATATAGTTACACGAGGAATGTAGACTCCGCGGCAGCTGCCCGGACATCTAGCTGCTCGGACATCTGAGAACGTATCAGTTTAGCCCCTGAGCCACGTCACCGTGACGATGCCGGCCAAGGTCATCAGCAACGAACCCCCCAGGTGAGCGCCCACCGCGCCCAGCGCAAGTACGGAGCGTCCCGATTGCATCAGCATGACCACCTCCGCCGAGAACGTCGAGAATGTGGTCAGACCCCCGCAAAACCCCGTGGTAATGAACAGCCGCCATTCTGGAGCAAATGTCGGGTAAGTCGTGAAGAAGGCAATGGCAAGGCCAATCACGTAGCAGCCCACCAGATTCGCGGCCAACGTGCCGGGGGGTATGGCTGGAAAATAGCGATTCAAAAAGACGGCGAGATACCAACGAAAGAGGCAGCCGAGCGCGCCCCCGACCGCAACCGCTACGAATGAACGCCACATGGATTAGCGCAAACTCCAGTACACGAGAAATATTGCCGGACGCCCGGCGTACCGCGCCCCACGCACCGGTATTTTCGGCCCGGCATCTTTAGGAGCACCCACAGAGAATAGGCGGTCGCCCCCATGCCCACAATGGCCGGCCTTGCATTTGACATTAAGCCGGATCCCGGGTGCCGGCCTGCGGGGTCATGCGATGCCGTCCTACAGAACCGGGGGCCGCTTGTCTTGAGAATACGCCCTTCGTCCCGATCAATGGGAGGACTCCGGTGCAAGCCGGAGTTTGAAGGGGCTAGGGGAAATAAAATGATCGACGCCGAAGTGTTGCGGCTGCGGAAGTTGCGGAATGTGGCCTTACGGGCACGGACCCTGGCGAGAGCCTTGGAATCCGGCTCGGTCGACCCCGGCACCTTTGCCGAATCCGCGGTCATTTGTTGGACCATAGGACGAATCGCCTCGGGGACGCTGCGAGGGCATCCCTACCTCAGGTATCAGAGGGGGCCGAGCCCCCTGCGCGCGGCTGCCGATCTGGCGATCTGCTCGCTCAGCGCCTGGGTTGCGCGGCGCCAAGGCCGGGTTTGCCGCGTGCTGGCCGCAGAACTGGAGCACGTGGGCCGCGAGGTCGGCGACTTGCGCGCGTTGACCTGGCTCCCCGACTTGAGCGACGCCTTGGGAAGAGCGCAAACACGGGTGCGCCGGCTGATCGCCGCACTCGAAGCCGGTACGCGATCTGAGTCGGGTGCGGCGGCGCAGCCGAGTCCTGCCGGCGCGCGCGCCGATATTTCCGGTGCAGCCCTGGACGCTGCCTTGAACGGCCCCGTGGCGAGCGACTGGCCATACCTGGCCATCTGATCGAAAGAGAGACCGAGGCATGCGGACCATGCGCGCTATGAGCGTCGCGGGCCGCATGCGAGTCTGACAATTCCAGTCGAAAATTCCTACAGAACTCCTGGTTTCCGGCCGATCGCTGCCACGGAGTCGGCCTCAGACAATTTGCCACCGTTGCTGGTAAGAACGAAGGAGTGAGCCCATGCCCAGCGAGAATATTTCAGCTCCTGCAAATCGGGAAACCCCGCCGCTGGCTCCCCACGACCCCCCGGAACCCGCGCCTCAGGCGGCTGCTTGGAGGCGCGCGCTGCGGGTCATCGGCTGTATACCGCCGAAGGAGTACCGCATGGGCAGAACCCCCGTCGTCAGAACCACCCTGCGCTGAGGCCTTGCCATGCAGTCGATGAATCCGCTGCAGCAGAAACAGGCGATTGCCATCGATATTGCGCGGTGGACCCAGGTGCTGAAAACTTGTCCCGTACATCGCCACATGTACTTCGACGATGAGGTGAACCCGGCCGGTGCCTTTGTGCTGGCGATAGAACTGGTACGCGGACATACGGCGTTCGTAGAGGTTTTTGACAACGACGAGCACGAACTCACGGATCTGCTGAGCGAGACACTGCGGACATCCCCCCAGTGTTGCCCCGAGTGCGAACGCTCTGCCTTAAGTTCGATTCCCAATCGCAACAGCTGCGGCGAGAGTGCGCTCGAGGTCGGATAAGTCGTAAGGTTTGGACAGCACCAGCACCGTGCGAGTCCTTTTACCGAGCAGAGACTCGACGTTGACGGCACCGTAACCCGACGCGATCACCACCGGAAGAGTGGGGTAGTCCTTGGCCAAGGTCCGGGCGAGTTCTATGCCAGACATGCCCGGCAACCCTATATCTGTCATCACGATCTCGAAGGGTTTCTCCTTAAGCTGCACGATCGCCTTCTCCGCTTCAGAAACCGCGACAACCTCGTGGCCAAGTGCGTGCAGGTATTCGACCGTAATGCAACTCACCTCGTCGCTGTCTTCCACCAAAAGTATGTTCATGACCTCGGCAGCCTAGTCAATTGGAAAAACGGGCCTGCGGCTGTCTTTGTGCCGCTCGCTGCCACGGGGAATATTCTATCGGACAGCCGGCATTGTCGGTGGACGCCGGTTCGCCGGACATAACGCGGCGAATGGGCGTATTCGCCTGGGATTTGAGACCTGCGACAAGCATTCTTGGGCCCCCGAATTGTAAAGTTGTGCAGCGCTGGAAGTGGAGGGCCTGACATGCTCGAAATGGTATCCCGATGGGGCAACAATGCCTTGATGGTCACCTTTCTGCTCATCACCTATGCGGTACTGATTACGCTGAGGTAGTGGTCGCGCTTCAAGTTTACGCGACAGTGGCTAGGCGCTGACTTCTTCGCTCGAGACTCGTTTTGATTTCCGCAGTACCAAGCTGTAGTAGCAAACGTAGTATCCCATCAAAACGAAGAACAAGCCTAAAGTCAGGGGACTTCGCAGCATGGTGGCCGGCGTATCGGCACCACCTGCGACGCCCATACCATAAGCCTGCCATAGCCGGTAGATGAGCCGCCCGAGGAGCAATAACGAGACCGCGACGCCCGCATAGGTGTGCGGCACGTAGTAGCGTTGTTGGTCGATGGTCAGGAAGCGTGTCCGCGCAGCGCCCCAGAGCGCGAGGGCGACGCCGGAGGCGACGCCCGCCAGCAATGCCGACAGCAGTCCGAGCGAATGCAACGCGGACGGCAGCAGCAAACCACTCACGATCAGCAGAAGCACGATGCGTGCCTGCATGCGCACGGGCAGCAGCCGCTGCCTGCCGAAGTTACGGCGAAAGCGCCGGTAGATGACGAAAATTACCAACGCCGCCGTCAAGACCGGCCAGATTTGCGAAAAATCTATTTTCATTTCCCAGATACTACTACACCCATGGACAACGCAACTTCGGCGACTGTGGCAAAAAGCGAGTTAACGCGCGGCGTCGGCGCGTGGGGCGCGGTTGCGGTCAATGTCGCCAACATGATCGGTACCGGCGTCTTTCTCAAGACACGGGTCATGACCTGCAATGTCGGCAGTGCCAAGACCGTGCTCCTGGTATGGCTTGCGGCAGGCCTGCTGTCCCTTGCCGGAACATTCTCGTATTCGGAGATTGCCGCGATGATGCCCGAGGCGGGCGGCGACTACGTCTATCTGCGGCGCGCGTACGGCAGGGCGGTGGGCTTCTTGTATGGCTGGATGACTTTCGCGGTGGCCAAAGCCGGATCCCAAGCGGCCCTCGCGGTGGGGCTGGCCATTTTCATGAACGTGGCGGCGGGCGGGGCCATCGAGCAGTGGCAACTCGGACTGAGCCTGTTCGGATATCACCTGAGTATCGGCGGTTTGACGCTCATTGCGCTCGCGACCATTTGGACCGTGGCACTCATCAATTGCGCTTCTGTCACTTCCGGCGGACGGACGGCGCTGGCGCTGACGGTCGCAAAGGTGGCGTTGATCCTTTGCGTGGGCATCAGCGCGTTCGTGTTTGCCCCGGGGAGTTGGAGTCACTTGGCCGGATCGGGGCTCGCGGGGACCTGTGAAGGGGTCGCGGCAAGCGCGCGCGGGGGCTATGCAGGATTCGGCGCCGCCATGTTGGGCGCGCTGTGGGCCTATGACGGGTGGAGCAACGTGGCGCCGCTCTCGGGAGAAATCCGCAACCCCCAACGCAATCTCCCGCGCGCGTTCGTCGGCGGCATGCTGGTGGTCGGCTCGCTATATTTGTTCGTGAATGCTGCCTACTACTACGCGTTGACCCCGCTCGAAATTGCCGGCGTGCCGGCGAGTTCTTCCGTCGCAACCGAGGTCTTGAAGCGCTTCCTGGGACCTATTGCGGTCTCCATGACGGCGGTCGCGCTCATGATTTCCTCATTGGGCTCGCTGCACTCGAGCGCGCTCGCCAATTCACGCGTTCCTTATGCCATGGCGCGCGACGGTTTGTTCTTTCGCGCACTGGCGCATTTGTCGCCTCGCTCGAACGTCCCCGCCCGAGCCATCGTCGCGCAGGCCGCGTGGGGCAGCGTACTCGCGCTCTCCGGCTCCTACGATGCGCTGACCGACTCCGTGGTATTTGCGTCGTGGCTTTTCTACGGTTTGAGTACCGGCTCGCTATTCGTCTTCAGAAAGACGATGCCCGATGCACCGCGGCCCTACCGGGCTTGGGGTTATCCCGTCGTCCCGGTCATTTTCCTGCTGGTGACCGGCGCGCTTCTCATCAACACATTCGTCGCAGCGCCTCGCCAAGCGCTGCAAGGCATGGCGGTGTTGTTGGCGGGCCTGCCGCTGTATTGGTATTGGTCGCGGAAAAATCCCGTCTCCTGACGGGAGCGGATCGCACGGTCACGGATCGCCGGGTAGATCGAATACCAGCAGTTCGGCTTCGCTGCCTTGCTCGATCCGAAGCTGCGTACCGCCGGTTACCTTGAGGGCATCGCCGGCTTCGAGCGCCACGCCGTTGGCTATCACAGAGCCGCGGGCTGTGTGCACATATATCCGCCGGCCGCTCGCCACCTCGAGGACGGCGTGTTCGGTGCCATCGAACAGCCCCGCGTAAACGCGGGCATTTTGATGAATCAAAAGCGACCCTTCGGCGCGGTCGGGAGAGACGATCAGCCGCAGCCGCCCGCGCTTGTCCGCCGCCGCAAACCGCTTTTCTTCGTAGCTCGGTTCGATATTGAGCTTGTCCGGCTGAATCCAGATTTGCAGAAAATGCGCGCCCTCGGCCGGCGATGGATTGAACTCGCTATGGCGAACCCCGCTTCCGGCGCTCATGCGCTGCACGTCTCCGGGCCGAATCGTGGAGCCGTTGCCCAGCGAGTCCTTGTGTGCCAGCGCGCCCGACAACACGTAGCTGATGATCTCCATGTCGCGATGACCGTGTGTGCCAAAACCCTTACCGGCCTGCACGCGATCTTCGTTGATTACCCGCAGCGGCCCGAACCCGATCTGCGCGGGGTCGTAGTAATCGGCAAAGGAAAAAGTGTGAAAGGACTTGAGCCAGCCATGATCTGCAAAACCGCGTTCTTGACTGCGTCTGATTTCGTTCATAAGCCCATATGCAGTAGTCCGGCAATCAATGGCTAGTAGTAGCCGTGCAGCTCTAGGAAGGTCAGCTGCTGGTTCTGCAGATTGTTCTGCGGTATCCCAAAATAATGGCGGTAACCTGCTCGCAACTGCAGAAACGGTATCGGAGTGTATTCGTACACGAAGCTGTACCGGGTCTGCTGGTTATTG
The DNA here is from genome assembly GCA_021323735.1 of Gammaproteobacteria bacterium. Lineage (GTDB taxonomy): Bacteria > Pseudomonadota > Gammaproteobacteria > Steroidobacterales > Steroidobacteraceae > Bog-1198. Next base: position 94,170 of record JAJPKM010000021.1, on the reverse strand, counting down.
CGCACCGCGCGATCCGGATCGGAATATTCCGCCGTCAGCTTCAGGTTGTGACCTTTGTGAACGCGCCAATCTCCCTCGAGGAGTCCGGCCGCGAGGGTTCGTCCTCCCGGAAGGCTGTCGTCATGCACCAAGTCTCCTTCCGCCAACCACGCGATCGGACCGGTCCTAAGACCTGCGAACAGGCCGCCCATGCGGCGGTCGCCGCCGCTCGATTGCTCGGAAGAACCCGCCAACCCCAAACGCCACAATGACTTGGTATAGACCACTTGGCTGGTGACTTGGTAGCCCGATCCGGTGGCGGCGTTGGCCGCACCGTTGGTCACGTCGAACTGCGCCGACCAAGCGGCATGTTCGTATCCGAGTTCGATCCCTTTGTCCGGGGTCGTCATGCTGATGCCCGAGACTTCGCGCACGAAGGCAGTTTGATCCTGAAGCCGCCAGCCGAAAGGCAGGTAGAATTGGCCGCCTTTCAAATAGAAGCCCTCGTTGGTATTGCCATAGCGCACATAGGCCTCTTCGTTGATCGAGCCGTTCGGCGCAATCTGCTCATCGACATAGATCCCCAGCCGCTCCGGAATGACGGTGAAGTCTGCATAGACTCGAAATTGCTCGAGCGCAAAAGCTTGCTGGCTTGCGGTATTGGGGGCGGTGTCGCGGCTCCAATCCGTGCGCAAATCGCCGCCGAATCGCAACCGGTCGGTAATCTTCCCGGTCCATGAATCGAGCACGGTATCGACGGTCTCTTCCGGCAGCAGTACCTTCGCGTAAGTCACGCCGAAGTCATTGCGCATGCCGGCGCCCGTCGGATTGACGTGGCACACGTTGCATTTGTAGCCGGTCATCACCGCAAGGTAGGGTTCTGCCTGGACGGGAACGACGCCCAATAAGGCAACGAATACCGTCAGCAGTGCGGCAAGTGTCAGACGCTGAATCATGGATGAACCTCGACATCAAAGGTGGAAATAACCGACTCGCCGGACTCGCTGGGTACTGCGAGCGCGAGGGAGTTACCTGCCAGGTCGCTCACCTGCGTCGGTGCGCCCGCATTGATAACCAGCCGATAGTGGCCGCTTGCCAGCTGATGCGACGGCCACACCATGAGGGCACGGAGATTGGCGTTGGAGACGCTGACCCGCGCCGGCACCACCTCGCTCACCAAGGTTGAGGCGGTGGATTCGCCGGGCACGATCTTCTCGATATGCATGGAGCGGCTGTCGATTTGCCACACGTCAAGCTCATGGTTGAAAGCCACCATGATTTGCGGCGGTGATTCGTTCACCGGTTCGACGGCATCCGGCACGATGGAGGTGACCGTCAGCGGAGCCGCGTGCACTGTGGCGACGGCAGGCGGCGGGGCGCCATTGCTGATCCACTGGCGAATGAAGGCGATCGTAGTCGCCGTCAGGCAAGGCTGCGTCGTGGGGCATCCGAAAGGCATCTGTGCACCGACTGCCGCGTGACCCTCCAGCTTCTGAATGATGTAGCTATTGTCCGGATCTCCCGGCTTCACCCGGTCCAGCGAAGGCACTTCGGTGCTCGGTACGCCCACCAGCAAATTGTAGCTATCGGCCGCATCCAGCCGCAGACCTTCCGGCGCGCCGCCGCCAATATGACAGACTGAGCATATCGGTGTGAAAATATTAGCCTGGATGGAGGAGAAATCAGCCGATAGGGGCGGCGGCGGCCCGCCGCCTCCGGTGCCCACCGGCTGTCCATTCGCGTCCAATCCGACTCCGTTGCCGGCGCAAGCCGCAAGGCTCAAGGAAGCAAGGAGGGTGCCCGTGCGCCAGGGGTGTCCGAGAAAATGTCGTAGTGCCATAGGTTCGCTCGATGTCAATTCAATGGAACTTACCAAAAGGAGACACACGAAGAAACCTCACGGCATCGATGGCCGCAGAATTTCATCTTGGGTGATCCCTACTGGGCGGGTGTTGCCCCGGTTCGAGAGGTAAGTGCCCAAGCCATGCAGAAAGGTTTAATCTGTGCGGCGATGCGGTGGCGAGGGTTTCGGATGCAGTGCTCAAGCACGATGCGACGGTTGTGAAGTAGTGCGTTTGATGGCGCGCGTTGCGGCATTGCTCGTCGGCACTGTCCTCGCATCAACCGAATCCAACGCGGCGAACGAGTGGGGCGGATCGCTCGACCTGACGAGCGACTACTTCGTGCGCGGCATGTCGCGCAGCAGCGATCATGCCGCGTTGCAGTTGGATGTGCACTACTCCAGGCTGGACGGATTTTTGGCCGGCGTGTTTGCCTCCACCGCGCAGATCGATTCGCAACAATCTCGGGACGTGGAACTCAGCGGCTTTCTCGGTTACGCACGGAATGTCGGTGAGGAGTGGCACGCCCGGGTTCTCGCCAGCTACTACGCCTATCCCTGGAATCAAGCGGGCTCGCACTATAACTACGATGAACTCGATGTCGACTTGGGCTACCAGGACTGGCTGCACTTCAGCTTCAGCTATTCGCCGAATTCGCCGAGACTTTTGGGCTACCCCTACCGCAACATCATCGGTGTCACCGAGGAATCAGCCGAGGTCAGCCTGCAGCGGCAGGTATTCGGTGGATTTTCGCTCATGGCGGGGGTGGGCTACAGTTCGCTGCAGGGGCCCGAGGGTGGCGGCTACGCCTACTGGAGCGGCGGGGGCGCGTATAATTTCCGTTCGGCGGCATTGATCTTCTCTTATGTAAATACCTCCGGGGAGGCTAAGGCCTTGTTTTATAACGCTGCGGCGACCGGCCAGTGGACGGGTACCGCCATTTGGCGCTTTTAGACCAATGACTGCCTTTAGGTGTGGATTGGGTTGCAACTCTTTCGCGTGCGCATGGTACTTATTAGCGATGTGCTCAATTTATAAGGACGGTCGCTAATGACCCCGCTGGCCAAGAACTCTCCCAAAGAGCGCGACGGCGCTTTGTTGGTGGCCGTGGCGGCCGGGGATCGGCACGCCCTGGAAGAGCTGTACTTGGGCTACCACCGACGTCTCGCGCGGTTCTTGTCGCGCTTCACCCCCCGATATGAAAACGTCGAAGAGATCATCAACGATACCTTCATGGTGGTATGGCAAAATGCGAAGGATTTTCGCAGTGCATCCCAGGTTTCCACTTGGATCATCGGAATCGCCTACCGCACCGCGCTGAAATCTTTTCGGCGCCAGAAGAACCATGCCGGCGCGCAGAGCCTGGAAGATTATCCGGAACAGACGGTAGATCCCACCGTTGAGGCTGAGGTGAGCGACTGGCTGACGCACGGCCTACGCCTCTTGCCGATGGAGCAGCGCCTGACTCTGGAGCTTGCCTATAACATGGGGCATTCGCTGGAGGAAATCGCTGCGATCACCGAGTGCCCCGTGGGTACCGTCAAAGCTCGTATGTTTCATGCGCGCGAAAAACTGCGCCAATACCTCCCGAACCTGGGCGGTACGCCCTCCGACATGCCCGCGAGATTGGGATGAGCAACCACCGTCGCTTCGAAAATACCGCGGATCACCGGGAGATCTCGGCGCTCATTCCTTGGTACGTCAATGACACGCTGGATGAAAGAGAGCGCGCGCGCGTGGATGCCCACATGGGAGAATGCGTATCCTGCCGTGCCGATCTGAGCGTCAATCAGCGAATCTTCGATGGGATTGCCGCACGACCCACGCTCGACTACATGCCGATGGCTTCGCTCAAGCGCTTGCGAGCGCGGCTCGATGCCGCACAAAGACAGATCTCGCCCGCGTCCATCGTACCCGCCCCGCTCAAGCACGACGAATCCCCGTGGCGCGGATGGATCGCGGCGTCGATTGCGGCGATGACCGTGGCGGTCGCCCTTCTGGCCGCCGATCGATGGGTGCAGTTCGAAGCGCGTTCGAGCCAGGCAAATTACCGCACCGTCACCAGCTCGGTCCCCCGCCCGGCAGGTGAAGTGATACGCGCCGTGTTCTCCCCGACCATTACCTTGGATCAGCTGCAGGCGTTGCTGGATGAAGCGCAGCTGAAGATCGTTTCCGGTCCCACGGAGGCGGGCGTGTACTCGCTGGCCTCCAACTCCCGACTGACCGTGCGCTCCTCCTTGGCACTGCTGCGTCGGCACTCGACGGTGCGTTTTGCCGAAGCCACGTCGGAACCTGACTCGGGCAACACCCCATGATGCGATGGGGACTACCGGCCGTCGTGCTGATGGTGACAGGCGCATGCAGCAGCGCGCCGCCTCATGTCGATTCGCGCGTGCTCGGCAACGAGGTCGTCGCATCGCCGGAGCACTTCATCATCGTCGCCGTGGACAATGCGCAGCCTAACTTCGTCGCCAATGCCGGCGGCACGCCGCGCGGCTACGATGCCGTCACGGACTACGGTCCCAGCAGTCGGGCCCGCGAGTCGATGCGTGCGGTCGAGAAAGAGTATGGGCTGAGAGAAGTCAATGCCTGGCCGATCGAGCCGCTGCACGTCCACTGCGCCGTTCTGGAGATCCCCGCGGGAACCGACCGCAATGCGCTGCTCGCGGCGCTGTCGAAGGATCAGCGCGTCAAGCTGACGCAGCCCCTGCAGACCTTTGCGACACGTACTGAAACCTACAATGATCCGTACATCGGTTTACAGCGCGGCTTTCGGCAGATGGATGTGGCGGACGCGCACCCATGGTCGCGAGGCGAGGGCGTCAAAGTCGCCATCATCGATACCGGTGTCGACATCGATCACCCGGATTTGCGCGGCAGCATTGCCGCCGCGGTCAATTTTGTCGACGCGGATGATGCTCAGTTCCGGCGCGATCGGCACGGCACGGAAATGGCGGGCGTCATTGCGGCCGTCGCCAACAACGGTGAGGGCATCGTCGGGGTGGCACCCAACGCGCGCTTGTATATATTCAAAGCCTGCTGGCAGGCGCGATCCGACGCCGATGCGGCGAGCTGCAACTCCTTTACCTTGGCGCGGGCGCTTACCGCGGCCTTCGATGCGCACGCGCAGGTGGTCAATTTGAGCCTTGCCGGTCCCGATGATCCTCTGGTGGGGGACCTGATTCGCGAGGGATTGCGCCGCGGCGTGTTGTTCGTGGGCGCTGCCGGCGACTCGAACGCGGATGCGGGCCTTGTGCATCAGCCGGGCGTCATCGAGGTGGCCGGTGCGGAGACGCATTCTGCCGCCGCCAATGCCTTGTACGCACCGGGGCGGGAAATCCTGACCTTGCTGCCCGGCGGACATTACGATTTTGCCTCAGGTACTTCGGTTGCCACGGCGGAGGTTAGCGGCGTGCTCGCCCTGATGCTGGCCAAGAGTCCGGGCATGTCGGCCGCGGCAGCGTATCGGCTGCTGCACGACACCAGTTCCTCGTCCAGGATGGCGGACGGCAGCGTCAAGGGCGTGGATGCCTGCGCGGCCGTGGTCACGCTCGTCGGGCAGGGCTCCTGTCATCTCAGCGACGGCTTGAGCTCCGGGGACAGTGAGCATTCCGCGGCGGACCAGCAACATAGCCGCGTTGCGCAGCACTGACCCTGGAGACAGCCTCCTAGTTCGCCTGCGGGCGCTTCAGCAACTTGCCCCGATCCACGGAGCGTACATTCAGATGAATCTGGGTGGAGCCGCGCATCGCCGTGAGAGCTACCCCGCTGCCGGCCGGCCCTTGAGCCCACACCCGCCGATAGAATTCCGGCAGCGAACGGACTTCATGCCGGGCCACTTCGCTGATCACGTCGCCTTCGCGAATATCAGCGCGCTGGGCGGGGCCGCCCTCGACCACGGCGGTGACATAAACTTTTCCCGCCAATTCCGCCGCATACACACCCAGCCACGGGCGGGGTGGCCGATCTGCTCGACCGGTGGATTTCAAACTGGGCAAGATGGGCTTCAGCAGGTCGATGGGCACGAACATATTGGCGTCGGTCTCTTCTCCGGCGATGAGTTCACGGACCAGCAAGGATCCCAATCCGACCAATGCACCGCTGCGGTCGATCAAAGCGGCGCCCGACCAGTGGGCGTGAGCGGGAGTTGTGTAGATGGCTTCTTCCAGCAAGTATTCCCAGGCGCCGGCGAACTCGCGCCGTGTGAGCACGCGCGCGCTTTGCGGCGGCGCGAAATCCCGCGCGCTCAACACATGGACCTCGGCGCCGGCTCGTACATCCGCCGAGGAACCGATGGCCATCGGCGGCGCGTCTAGCTCTTGCAAGGGCACGACCAGTCCGAATCCCGTGACCTGGTCGTACGCCAGAGGGTGCGCCGCCATTTCGCGGCCATCGGTGCCGGTCAGCCAGACATCCGTTGCCTCCGTCATCAGGTATCCAATGGTCAGGATCAGTCCGGTGGAATCGATGATGATGCCGTTTCCTACACGCTGCGAACCCAAGATATTCGCAGTGAGCGCATCCTCGGGAATGACGGCGCGCAACTTGATGACCGATCGACTGATGTCGTTGAGATCCAGTGGCGTCATTTGACCCCCCAACTCATGAGAACCGATACCCTATGCATCACGGCCCCGTCGCGGATAACCGCGGACTTTGAGAATCGTTCGCAACAATTGGTCAGCATACATTGCGGAAATCGGGAAAAATACCGAATCATTTCACCCCATGGAGGCAGACATGCACAGCAAACTTTCACGTCGATCCCTCGTCAAAGGCGGCCTCATCGCCGGCGCACTTCTACCGGTGGCAGGTCTCGTGTCCCGCAGCGCCGAAGCCGCCGCTCTGCCGCCGCTCGATCCGAGCGACCCCACGGCAAAGGCCTTGGGCTTCGTCAACGATGGCAGCAAAGTGGACACCAAGGCCTATCCGACCTTCAAACCCACGCAGAAGTGCGGTACCTGCGCGCAGTTCCAGGGTAAGCCGGGCGATGCGACGGCAGCCTGTACTATTTTCGCCGGCAAGAGCGTGCCGCAGGGCGGCTGGTGCCAGGTTTGGGCGCAGAAGACCTGAAGTAGGAACAGGAGCCTGCCTGAGCATTCCTCGCGGCGCCGGCTTTGAGGATGTGGCATACCCATCCTCAAAGCCATTCATTGAGGCATGCTCTGACGCATAGCATGCGGTAACTGCTGCATAATCGATTTTATGGCACGCGACATTTCCGAGGCCGTCCGCGACGCCTGCCTATGGTTGCCGGAGGCCGAGGAATTCGTGTCGCACGGCTCGCCGAACTTCAGGGTGCGGGGCAAGACATTCGCGACCTATGTCGTCAACCACCACGGCGACGGGCGCGTGGCCTTGTGGGTCAATGCCGCCGCCGGGTCGCAGGAGTTGCTGGTGCGGTTGGAGCCGGATCATTTCTTCGTCCCGCCCTACGTCGGCCCGCGCGGCTGGCTGGGAGTGATCCTCGATCGTGGCCTTCCCTGGAATAGAATCGCCGCGTTGGTGCGCGAAGCCTACGTGAAAGTCGCGCCCGCGGGCCTGCGGGCGCGCATCGGCAACACACCGCCCGTCAAAGCACCCACACGCGCGCTGTCCGCGAGCGAAAAAGATCCTTTCCAGTCGCCGCGCGCGCTCGCAGTGCTCAAAAAGCTGCGCTCGATCTGCCTGAGTTTGCCGGAGTCGAGCGAAGGCAGGCAGTTCGGTCACCCGGTCTGGCTCGCCGGCAAGAAGACCTTTGCCATCGCGCGCTACCACGGCATGCAATTGACGCTGTGCTTCTGGGTGGGCGTGGAACAGCAGGGGTTTCTGACTGCTGATCCCCGCTATGAGATTCCTCCTTATTTCGGCCATAACGGGTGGATCGCACTCGATGTCACCGCGGCGTCCGATTGGAAAGAGGTCGACGGACTGGTCATGCAGAGCTATCGGCACTTCGCGCTCAAGCGCATGCTGCAGAAACTCGGTGACGGGGCGCCTTCTTGACTAGGCCGCGTGTCGCCTTGACTCCTCATCGCCGTTTCAACGGCGGGACAGCAGCCACCGAACCCGGCTCCAAAAGTTCATCGCGAGACCGCTATACTGCCCTACCTTAAGGGTCACTGAGCTGTCGCCATGAATGTGCCAAGCGCTGCGTCGCGCTCGATGATCGAGCGCTTGATCTCCTTCAATACGGTTTCCCGCGATTCCAATTTGGGATTGATCGAATGGGTACGCGACCATCTGCATGGGCTCGGCGCCAGGACGCGGCTGACTCACGACACGACGGGCAAGAAGGCGAATCTGTTCGCCACACTCGGCGACTCCGACAAACCTGGCCTGATTCTCTCGGGGCACACCGATGTGGTGCCGGTCGACGGACAGGACTGGATGTCCGATCCTTTCGTCGCCACCGAACGGGACGGCAAGTTGTATGCGCGCGGCTCCGCGGATATGAAAGGATTCATCGGCATTGCACTCACTCAGGCGCCGAAATTCATTGCGGCGTTGAATGAGAACCGGCTCGACGCCCCGCTGCACTACGCACTGAGCTACGATGAGGAAGTCGGCTGCCTCGGGGTGCGCGGACTGATACGCGACCTGGAGGAAAATGCCATTCGGCCGGCCGGCTGCGTCGTTGGCGAGCCCACCTCCATGCAACCCATCATTGCCCACAAGGGGACGCATCGCTTCCGCTGTGCCGTGCACGGCAGAGAAGCGCATTCCAGCTACGTGACCCATGGCGTGAATGCCATCGAATATGCGGCGCGCCTGGTGGTGTTCATACGACAGATTGCCGATCGGCTGGCACAGATTGAGCGGCGCGACTATGGCTTCAACGTGCCTTACTCGACCCTCTCCACCGGCCTCATCCAAGGCGGCATCGCGGCCAACGTCGTGCCCAAGGATTGTGTGTTCCAGTTCGACATGCGCACTTTGCCGCAGACTTCGCCGGATGCGCTGTACCAGGAAATCGGCAGTTATGCGGAATCGCTCGCCGCCGAGATGCGGCGCATTGACGCGACCGCCGGCATCGATCTGCAATGGATGAGCCAGACCGTCGGACTTGCCGCAGCGGAAACCGATGCCATCGTGCAATGGGCCATGCGGCTGTCGCGCAGCACCGGCGTCGGCAAGGTGTCTTACGGCACGGAAGCCGGCCTATTTCAAAAGATGGGCGTGCCGACGGTGATTTGCGGGCCGGGAGATATTGCCGAGGCGCATCGGCCGAATGAGTTTGTCGCGCTCGATCAGTTGGCGCAGTGCGAAAGCTTCATGGAGCGCATTCTGGAGACCGGCTATGCGAAGGCGGCACAGACACCGGACGCCGCCGCATAGCGGTTGTGAACGGCGCAAAGGCCGTCATCACGGGCGTTGCGGTGAGCAGCTGAAGATCTTCGCCGGCCTCGAGGAGGCGCAGCGGCTCCGCCGTTCTGCAGGACCCGTACCCGAGCGGCGGTCCGCGGTAGATGAAAAGAGCATGGTATGAAAGCTCACAACTGGAGTGCTTCGCAAAACCGGAGAAAAGGAATGATACGGGCCTTTGAGTCCGCCCATTCCGAATCCTCACCGTCACCCTGCAGGTGTACCTGATAAAAGCGGGGAATTGGGGTGCGCCGCGAGAAATAGACGATATTCTTGCCGAGAGTCCTGCCGCCGCTTTTGCATTCGACGGCGAACTCCGGCTTGCCATTTTTGAGCACTACAAAATCGATTTCCCTGCCGTTGGAATCGCGCAGGAAACGCAGCGACATGTCGTCGCCTTCGGTGTCCTCCCGAAAGTGACAGTATTTAAGCAGATGTGAAGCGACCAGATTTTCGAAGCGTGCGGCTTCGTTCTGGCACAGCGACCAGTCCCAAAGGTAAAGCTTTCTCTCCTTCTTGACTGCACGTAGGTGCGGCAGGCCGTAGGGCATGATCCTGAAGCAGTAGTAAAGGTTCTCGAAAATTCCGACCCATTTATCCGCAGTTTCAAATGCCACGGACAAATCCTGTTTCAGATTGGCGATCGATAATACCGACCCCACCCGGTCGGGCAGCATCTGGGCCAGCAATTGCAATTGGGAGATTTCCCTGACGTGCTCGAGGTTGAGGAGATCTTCCTGAATGACCCGACTCTGTCGCTCACGCTGCCATCGTTTCCAGTGCCGCGTATTGTGTTTCAGGAAGGGCTCTGGAAACCCACCGAACTTCAGCAATGTCTCAAGGTCCGACTCTTGCGGCTTCTTATTGAGCTCATACAGAGAAAATGGATGCAGGCGATAGTAATGATACCGGCCCTGCAGTGAATCGCCCCCACGGCGGTAATGATCCAACCGTGCCGAACCCGTAATTAGAAACTCTTTGCGAGACTTGTAGCGGTCGTAAAAACCCTTGACTAAGTTGCGCCACCGCTTGTATTTGTGGATCTCGTCAAGAATGATTAGAGGTTGTTCAGCCGGCAATCCGCCCTTTAAGAGTAGCCGCTGACTTTCAGGAACGTCCCAGCTCAAGTAAGCCGGGTTCGATTCGTCGGCGCCAATAAGATTCAGCGCCAAGGTGGTCTTGCCGACCTGTCTTGGGCCGCCCAAAAAGACCATCTTTTCGGCTAAATCTTGGCGAATGGGTTCGGTTAGATAGCGTCTCACAAGATGTGTAAAAATTAGAGTTATATCTATTTTACACGCGTATAAATTAGAGTCAAGTTGACCATTTGCGTATGCTCAGGACGCAATGTTGAAACGTGTCGGACAAGTGATTCCCCCTGTGCTCGCCGCCGTGGCGCAGGCTGAATCGCGCGCTTGAGACTGTCCATGCGCAGATAATATGCACCTTTGCCGTAGCGGACTTCAGCCCGACAGCGCAGCCTTCAGCTCCAGGGAATCGCTGCGGTTCAAGTAGCGCATCACACCATCGTCCAATGCGCCGAATTTAAGGCTCATCACGTCCTTCACGTAATTCTGGTGCAGCTTCCAGGGCATTTTCGAACCCTGTTTCGGCAGTTTATCCGCCACGCGTTGGATATAGCCGGAAGAAAGGTTGAGCCAGGGCTCCGCCGTCACCGTCGGATCGTCGTTCTGCGGCACGCACACCTGGTAGCCTTTCTGTTCCATGTGATTGAGCACTCGGCATATGTAGTCGCAGGTCAGTTCGCTCTTCAGCGTCCAGGACGCATTCGTGTAACCGAAGGTCGAGGCAAGATTGGGAATCCCGCCATACATGGTGCCCTTGTAGTTGAGGGTCTTCGCCGGGTCGACCAGACGGCCATCGACGCTGATTTGGATATCGCCGAGCGCCACCAAGTTCAATCCCGTAGCCGTGACGATGATGTCGCCTTCCAGATTTTGGCCGCTGCGCAGTTTGATTCCATGCTCGGTAAAGGTCTCGATCTCATCGGTGACGACCGCGGCCTTGCCCTGCTTGATGGCCTCGAACAAATCGCCGTCGGGAACCAGGCACATGCGCTGATCCCAGGGATTGTAGCGCGGCGTGAAATGCGTGACGGCATCGTAGTCCGGGCCCAGGGCGCCTTTGACGCGATCGAAGATCCACTTCTTCACGCGCTCAGGGCTGCGTTTGCAAAGGCCATAAAAATAAATGCCGAACAAGATGTTGCGCCAGCGCACCAATTGATAGGCCATTTTGGCGGGCAGATGCCGGCGCAGAAAATTGGCCAGGGCATCCTGCTCGGGACGGGCTACCACATACGTGGGTGAGCGTTGCAGCATGGTCACTTGCGCCGCGGTCTTGGCCATGGCCGGCACCAAGGTGACGGCGGTGGCGCCGCTCCCGATCACGATGATGCGCTTATTGGCATACTCGAGACCTTCGGGCCATTTCTGCGGATGCACCACCGTTCCGGTAAAGCTTCCCACGCCCGGAAACACGGGCGTATAGCCTTCCGCATAGCTGTAGTAGCCGCTGCAGACGAACAGGAAATTGCAGGTGAAGCGAGCCGGCTGCTTACCCGCACCGCACTCCGCCTCGACTGTCCAGCACGCATCCTGGGAAGACCATGAGGCGCGTTTCACCCAGTGCTGGAAGCGAATGTGTTCATCGACGCCGTAATGTTCGGCCGTGTCCTTGATGTACTTGAGAATCGACGGACCATCGGCGATGGCCTTGCCCTCAACCCAGGGGCGAAAGGAATAGCCCAGGGTAAACATATCCGAGTCCGACCGGATTCCAGGATAGCGAAACAGATCCCAGGTTCCTCCGATGCTTGCGCGGCCTTCGAGAATCGCATAGCGCTTCTGCGGGCAATGCATCTTGAGGCTGCAGGCAGCCCCGATGCCGGACAGTCCGCCTCCCACGATCAGCACGTCAAAATGATTCTGCGTCAAAAGTTACTCCGGGCATCAATCTCTCAGGCCGCGTTGTGCGCGCCGATTCGTCGAGCGAATGCATTCACCGTTGCAAAAGCGTCGCGAGCCTCGGGCAGCAAGGTGACGAACACCGGCCAAACATGCGGCAGCCGATCACGCACCACCAATTCAACCTTGACGCCGGCCGCCACGGCGCGCTCCGCCAGGCGTAGGGTGTCGTCGCGCAAGATCTCATGATGGCTTGCAAACAATAGCATGGGAGGCAAACCCGCCAAATCCGCATACAGCGGCGAGGCGCGGGGGTCGCGCGCATCAGCCCCGGCCAGATACATCGCGGCCGCCTCACGGATGCCGCGGGGTGTGAACATGGCGCAACTCTTCGCATTGTCCTCCACCGATTTGCCGGTGACCGCAAGGTCCGCGTACGGCGAGAAGCCGACGAGGCCCGATGGCTGCTTCGAACCGCTGTCTCGAACGCCCGCCGCCGTGGCAATGGCCAGCCCGGCACCCGCCGAGTCCCCCGCAAGCACGATGGAGGCCTGCGGGTGGCGCATCAAAAGCCATTCATATGCCTTGGCCGCGTCTTCGACGGCCGCGGGAAAGGGGTGCTCGGGAGCGAGGCGATAGTCGAGCCCGTAGGCAGGTGCCTGAAACGCTTTGGCCATTGCGATGAGGACCTGGCGATGGGTCTTGGGCGATCCAAACAGATAACCGCCGCCATGCAGGTACAGAACGATGGTCGACGGCGGAAGACTCCTCGTACCCGACGCATCCGCCACGTCGAAACTCAATCCGTCTTCGGTGCGCAGGCTCGCCACGGAGTAGCCGGGCGGCACCGACAATACCCTGCGCGGCGGATTTTTCGTCAGGGCCCTCAGGCGTTCAATATTGATGGGCTTCCGGCCATCGCGCTTCATCGTGAGGCGAAAAAAACCGTTCAACAGCATGGCTTGCCAACTCAGCATCTATCTCCCCTTAACATTATTTTTCCCTTACCTGGGCAACAGGCCAATGGTGTCGAGGTTGTATATCTTGCGCAAGAATTATGCGCTTCGCCCGGTCAAATCGGGAAACCGACGGTCGCATCTAGAATGTGAATATATGTCACTATATATCGTTATATATCAATTCGCTATATGTATATTGTTAACTACTTTATAAGGTCCATTCAACTCTATTTATGTGCTTGTTTACCCGATCTCATCCGTACCTTTGTGAGACATGAGTTACTCGCCGTCACGACTAGAAGTCATCTGCACCCTGAACGGCAATCCCATTCGTATTCCTAGCAAGGCCCAAGGGATCACCCCAGAAAGCCGAATACCCAAGGAGAACCGCCGATGAAGATGCGAATGTTGAAAATCGTCCTGGCCTGCTTGCTGGTCCCTGTGGCGGCCTCTGCGCAAGATGCGCGGCTCAAGCTGCCTGATTTCAAGTCCCTCAACGGCAAGGCCACGGAATCCGTCCACATCAGCTTGAGTCCGTGGCTTCTGCACATGGCCGGAGCCTTCATCGACGACAAGGACCAAGACAGCGTAGCGACGAAACAACTTCTCGCCGGCATCAAGGGCATAGAGATACGCAGCTACCAATTCGCGGCCGACTACGTCTACTCCGATGCCGATATCGATGGTGTCAGAAACCAGCTGAACGGGCCCGGCTGGACTCAGCTCATGCAGGTTCGCCACCGCGATAAGAGCGAGAATGTGGACATGTACGTGCTGATAGAGAATAACGTGACCAAGGGGTTTGCCTTGATTGCCAGCCAGCCGCGCGAGTTCACCATCGTCAATATCGTCGGCTCGATCAAAGTCGATGATTTGCCGAAGCTTACGGGTCATCTGCATCTGAACCTACCCGAGGTTCAGGATGCGCGCAGCAGTCTGCAGATGTAGGCGTTAATGCAGCGGGCGCGAGGCAGCATCTGTCATCATGCGTGGAATGGCACAAGCGCATCAGGACAACGGATGTATGCCCGTTGAATGACTCGGCCTGTGAGCTATTGGACGAATACCTTGCAAGGGCGCGCTCGGGCGAGCGAGCGGCCCTTGCATCCCTGGTTCGTGCCCACCAGCGCTCGGTCTATAGTTTGGCGTTGCGCATGCTGGGCACGCGTGATCTGGCGGAGGATCTGACGCAGGATGTGTTCATGCAACTGAACGACAACTTGGGCTCGATCGAGTCGAGCCGGCACTTAGGGTTCTGGCTGCGCCAGGTAACGACCAACCGTGCCATCGACCAACTACGCCGCCGTGCGCGCGTGCAGTTGACCTCGCTCGATGAGGAGCAGGAGCTGTTCTGTGCCGAAGAAGGGGCAGATCCTCTGCTGCAACGGCATTTGCGGGCGTTGCTTTCGGACTTGAGCCCGCAGGCACGGGCGGTGCTGCTGCTGCGCTATCAGGAGGATTTGGATCCGATCGACATTGCACGGGCGCTCGACATGCCGATCAATACCGTGAAAAGCCACTTGAAACGGTCGTTGGACACCATGCGCGAAAAAGTAGGCGCCCACGCAGGCTGCGAGGATCAATCCACATGAACCAGGATATCGAGTCTGAAATTCGCTCCGCTTTGCGCCCCATGGCGCCGAGCGATGAGTTCTCTCAACAGCTTCTTGCGCGCGTCGCGGCTCATCCGCCGGCACGTCCAAGATCTAATAACCGCATGCCCTTAAGGGCGCGGCACGCCTGGTGGGTGGCGGCGGGCCTCGCCGCCTCTCTAGTCCTCACTGTCGGTGTGGAACGCCAGCTGGAACGGCAGCGATCACTGCAAAGCGGGCTCGAAGCGCGGCGCGAAGTACTGCAAGCGTTGCGCGTGACCAGCCAAAAGCTGAACCTCGCTTACGAAGCAGTCAAGAGCCAATCGAGCTCCTTGGCCGATGCAGAGCCGGCCGTCTGAGCAGCCTAAGGAATTCTCCCATGCGAAAGTACACGTTGCCGATGCTGTTGCTCCTGTTCCTGCTCGGCCCAGCCTTGAGCCGGGCGGTTCCGAACCCGAAGCTGGTGATGCCGGAGTTTCAAGGCTTGGCACAAAAGGCGAGCGAGTCCGTAACCATTACCCTCGATCCGACTTTGTTGTCGTTGGCGGGACGATTCCTCGACGGGAACGACCCAC
This sequence comes from Gammaproteobacteria bacterium, assembly GCA_021323735.1. Classification (GTDB taxonomy): domain Bacteria; phylum Pseudomonadota; class Gammaproteobacteria; order Steroidobacterales; family Steroidobacteraceae; genus Bog-1198. The sequence continues at coordinate 78,953 of JAJPKM010000021.1, read as the reverse complement.
AGGATGCCGCCACCAAGGAGATCATCAAGGGCCTTCGCGGCATCTATGTGCGAAGCTACACCTTCGACAAGGACGAGGCGTACGCGCAGTCCGACATCGATGCGGTGAGAGGCCAGCTGAGCGCACCGGGCTGGAACCGTTTAGTGGAAACGCACAGCCGCAAAACCCGCGCGAATGTCGACATCTACATCATGATCGACCACGATCAAGCGGTGGGATTGGCGTTGATCGCCAGCGAACCGCGGCAGTTTACGATCGTGAACATCATCGGCGCCATCGATCTGGACAAACTGCACAAGCTGGAAGGGCAGTTCGGGGTGCCGAAGCTCGATATCGACACGTCGAAGACCCCCGCCCAAGGCGCGCACAAGTAGCAGGTCAGGCGGTTTGCCGCCCCTTGGTCCACATCCTCGCGAGCAGCCCGTCGCGGAGGATGAATTGGTGCCAGAGAGCCGCCAGGGCGTGCAACCCCGCCAGTCCAAACAGTGCGTAGGCCAAATAGCCGTGCAGATCTTCGGTGGGGTGGAATATGGCGCGGTTGGATTTGATGCCGAAATCAATCTGAAACAACCCGAAGTCGAAAACTCTGCCGTGATAGACGAAGGTGATGATTCCGATGACGGGAATGACGAACATCAGGGCGTAGAGTGCGAAATGCACGGGCACCGAGAGCCGGCGCGACAGTGTGCCGGTGTTGGCCGGCAGCGGCGGCGGCGCATGCCGGCGCCTCCACCAAAAGCGCGCCATCAGTACGAACCAGAGCAGCAATCCCAACAGGGCATGAATGTTGATCCAGAACTTCTGGGTCTGCTTGGGCCAGGAGTCATGCAGCAGGCCCAGAATCCCCACAACGACGACCAACACGAACATTGCCCAGTGGAACAGGATGGCACCACGGCCATAGCGTGAAATGGTGGAGCTCGTGAGCGAAGTTTCTGGATCGGCGGCCATGGGAGTTCCCTTCAAAAGCGCGAAAGCATGCAGCAGATTTTCCTCCGGCGCCAGACCGGCCGCTGCTACGATGTGTCCATGAGCGAGCTTATTCTACATCAGATATAGCTCGTAACTGCTTGAATATAAACAATCGGGGAGTCTATGAAAATCGCCGGCAAGGTGGCTGTGGTTACCGGGGGATGTTCCGGGATTGGTCAGGCAGTGGTGCGCATGCTGGTGGACAAGGGCAGCCGAGTCGCCATTCTCGATCTCAATGAATCGGCCGCGTCGGCGCTGCTCGCGGAGCTAGGGCAGGCTGCCCTATTCATCAAGACCAATGTCGCCGACGAGGGATCCGTAGTAGCAGCGGTTGCGAAGTGCATGGCCGCCTTCGGTGCGATTCATGTGTGCGTCAATTGTGCCGGCATCGGCAGCGCGCACAAAACCTTCGGCAAGGATGGCCCATTCCCGCTCGCCGAATGGAATAAAACCGTTGCGGTCAATCTCAGCGGTACATTCAATGTTGCGCGCCTGTGCGCCGAACAAATGGCGAAAAATACTCCGGAAGACCCGTATGGCGGACGCGGCGTGATCGTCAATACCGCCTCGGTCGCGGCCTTCGATGGCCAGATCGGACAAGCGGCGTATAGCGCCAGCAAGGCCGGTGTCGTGGGCATGACGCTCCCCATGGCCCGCGACCTTTCGAGCATCGGTGTGCGCGTGAACACGATCGCCCCCGGACTGATCGAGACGCCGCTGCTCGGTTCGCTCTCCGCGGAGGTCCTCGATGCGCTCGCCAAATCCGTGCTATACCCCAAGAGGCTGGGGCAGCCGCGCGAAATCGCTCACTTGGCCATGTGCCTCATCGAGAATGACTACATCAACGGCGAATGCATTCGAATCGATGGCGGCATTCGAATGCCGCCGCGCTAGACCGGGAACCTAAGCCAATGGGACCTCTCGCAGGACTCCGCGTGATCGAGCTGCAGGGCATTGGCCCAACGCCCTTTTGCGGGATGCTGTTCGCCGATCTCGGCGCGCAGGTGATATCGATCGGGCGCAAGTCGTCGCCGTCGGATCGTAGGGCATTCATCAGCGAGCGCGGCAAGCTCTCCGTGGCGCTGAATCTGAAGATGCCCGAGGGCGTCGAAGCCGTATTGAAGCTTTGCGAGAATGCCGACGTGCTGATCGAAGGTTTTCGCCCGGGAGTCACCGAGCGCCTGGGCATTGGTCCGCAGGCCTGTATGGGGCGCAATCCGCGGCTGGTCTACGGGCGCATGACCGGTTGGGGACAGACAGGGCCGCTCGCCCAGGCTGCGGGCCACGACATCAATTACATTTCGCTCTCCGGAGCGCTTCACGCCATTGGCAGGGCGCGAGAGCGGCCGGTGCCACCCCTTAACTTGGTCGGCGACTTCGGCGGCGGCGCAATGTTCCTGGCTTTTGGGGTCATGAGCGCCGTGTTCGAGGCCAAGAACTCAGGGACCGGTCAGGTAGTCGATGTCTCCATGGTGGAAGGCTCTGCGGCACTGATGCACATGATGCATGCCATGAGGGCGCAGGGGCAGTGGCAGGATGCGCGCGGCAGCAATCTGCTGGATGGTGGGGCACATTTCTACGACACCTACGAGACGGCAGACGGCAAATACCTCTCCATCGGCGCGCTGGAGCCGGAGTTCTATCGACAAATGGTGCGGCTTACCGGAGTTGCTGCCGTGGACGGAGTGGGTGCCGCAGATGCTGAGCACTCGACGTACATGGACCCCGCGCAATGGCCGGTGCTGCGCCGGAAATTGGCGACGGTCATCAAGCAGAAGACCCGCGACGCCTGGTGCGCCATTCTCGAGGGGACCGATGCCTGCGTGGCTCCGGTACTATCGATGAGCGAGGCGCCGAGCCATCCGCACAATCGGGCGCGAGGCACTTTCATCGACGTGGCCGGCGTGAGCCAGGCCGCTCCCGCGCCTCGGTTCAGCCGTAGCAGTCCGTCGGTACCGCAAGCTCCGTCACCGGCCGGGAGCGACACGCGGGACGTGCTGCGCGCCGCGGGTTTCAGCGAAGCCCAGATCGAAACCATGTTCGAATGCGGCGCTCTGACCTGAAGGGTTTGGCGCCTCGCTGCGAGCTAAGCTGCGGCTAGGCTAGGAGCCTCGCTCGCGGCCGTGCGCAATACTCGAGACAAGCTTTCTCGGGCGATTAGCTTGGCGACTCACGGGCGGCGAACGGCATTCAGCGGCAGTGCTCGTCACGCTCCCCGCAGTCGTGCCACGCGCGCTCGTGATAGTAGCGGTGATGCTCATGATCGTAGTAGCCCTCGCGGTAGCCGTCGCGAGGTTCGGCGACGATGCAGCCGGAGGATAATGCGGTCAGGGCAAGCAGCATGCTGCAGCGAATAATGGCTTGAGAATTGGTCATGGATGCTCCAGCGCTTTGAAAGATCAAGCATAGCGCCGGGCGTTAGGCGCCGTGATCCGTGGGGTGCGCCTCTTCATGTCGGTGGTGGCTTACAGACAAAGACACGCGAACGGACGCTCATAGGCGCTTGGCCTCGCCCCTGCGCTGACGGTGCACCCCTAAAGGCGGTACGTTGCCTTCCGCTAACACTTGCCCATGTCGGCTGTGCAGGGGACTTCCACCCCCGAGTGAGTGCGCCCTGCCGGGCGCACAAATAAAAAGGCCGCCTCGAGTTCGAGGCGGCCCAGACGATTGCGCTCAGTCGTTCTTGTTAGCGGAACTGATATCCGACATTTCCATAGACGAATCGGCCGCGCGGATCGCCATACGACAGGTCGTAGCCGCCGATGAAGTTATTCGCCGAAGAGGCGTAGTTGGCATACGGCGGAGCTGCGTCGGCGATGTTGATCACGCCCAAGGTCACGGTCCAGGCCTTGGTCACGTGATAGGACATCTGCCCATCAAAGGTGTCATAGGCACTGACCTCGCGACCCACACCCGTGATGTTGCTGTTGGAGTCGTGATACTTCTTCTGGTAGTGCTGGGTCAGTGAGGCATCGAAATTGCCGATGTCATAGATCAACGAGAGATTGTGGCGCCAACGGGAAATCAAGCCGTCCGCCACGGTCAGTCCCTTGTCGATTTGCCCGGTCCAGCTGCCGTTCGGATTTTGCGTGGCGAATTTATAGAAGTAGGTGCCGTCGCCTTGAATGGTGATTCGCCCAAAACTGCCGATGTCGAAGGCGTATCGCGCGTTGACGTCCAAACCGCTGACATCCTCTTTGAAGAGGTTCGCGTTGGTCTGGCTGATGGATGTGATATTGCCGTTCGCATCGCGAGTGATGAGGTTGGCAAACTGCATCTCAGAGGCAGCATTCTGCAGAATCGTCCCAAGCCCAAGACCGCCGACGACAATCGAATCCTTCAAGTAGATCCAGAAGGAGTCGAAGCCCAGGTGCAGGTTCTTCACCGGCTCGATTTCAGTGCCCAGCGTCAAGGTGGTCGACTTTTCCGGTTTCAGATTCGGATTGCCGCCCAGCAGGGTGGAGAACTGGAAGCTACAGGCCGGGTTGTTCGGATCGAAGGTCGGGCACTTGATGTAGTCGCGCGTGCCGTTCCCCGTGACGCTGGTGGCCTGCGACGCGTACAGATCGGTCAGCGAAGGTGCGCGGAACCCTGAACCGGCCGAGGCGCGCCACAACCACCAGTCCCAGGGCTGAAACTTCAAAGACGCCTTGGGGTTCACGGTGCTGCCCACTTTTTGGTAGTGGTCATAGCGAACCGCCGCATCGGCGTCCAAGGAGTGCAGAATCGGCGCATTCACTTCGATGTAGGTCGATTCCACGCTTCGCGACGCATCCTCAGGCAGCTGATTGCCGCCCTGTCCGGTGATGTCGCCGGTTTGAATCGAGAGCGACGGATCGTAGACGAAGGTTTCACGGCGCACTTCTGCGCCCACTGCAGCGCTAAGCGGGCCGCCGGGCAGATCGAACACGGCGCGGCTGGCCGAGCCGGACAGACTGGTCAGCGTGGTCTTGGAACTGAAGTCCTGGCCGACGAATTCCGCGCCCTTGGCCGCCGCCAGTGCCGCAGGATCGGTGGTCGGCCCAAAGGGATTGATATTGCCCTGGTCCAGGATCGGCATGATCCTGGAGTACAAGGGGAATCCGGACTTCAAATCCTCCTTGACCTTGACCTCGCTGTAGAGCACCGAGGTGTCGAAGTCCCAACCGCCGAGGTTGCCCTTCCAGCCCGCCACGGCGCGAGTGGTGTTGGACGTGTCCGTATCTTCGCGAGGGCCATTGGCAAAGTCTCGATAGATGAGGTTCAAAGGAGCTGGTGCGCCTTTGGAATCTACTTGGCCATGAGCTGCCGCGAAGGCAGTGGGATAGTACGGGCTGTTGGGCGGCAGTAGGAAGGCCGCCGCGGTCGGCGTGATGGCCGGGTTGTGGTAGTTCGGATATTTAGTCGCCAGCAAGTTGGCGAGGTAGGCAAGATACGGATTACCGGGCAGCAAGGGGTTCTGATAGGAGAGCGGTACCGGCTGCACCTGCAGGGCGGTTTCGACCTGCGAGAAGCTTGCTTCTGCATACAGCTGCGTGGTGTCGGTGAGCTGGTAGTGCGCATTCAAAGTGCCGTTGCCCCGCTTGACGTCGGGCTGCACCGAGTCGAACCCCGAATTGTCGAAGCGGCACTGGGCCGGGAAGTTCACGTCACTGATCGATGCTGGTCCGCAATTCCCCACCAGTGGATTGACCGTGGCCGGTTGACCCTTGGTGGTCGGAAATAGCGCGATGTTCGCCGGGAAGGCGAACGACGAGGTGACATCGTTGCCAAATTGCGGGCTGTAGCGAGTCGCGAAGGGGCGCGAGGCGCCGATGATGTGTTGGGTGTGGTCGAAGTCCAGACCTAGGTTGATGTTGTAACGATCGGTCCTCAGGTCACCGAGGCCGCCGAAGAAGCTGGCTTTCTCCTCAGTACCGCCGCCGGAGCGCGTCGGAGCACCGGCATAGACGCTGGCATCGGCGCCCTGGAAATTGTCCTTCAAGATGAAATTCACCACGCCGGCGATGGCGTCGCTGCCATAGATCGCCGAGGCGCCGTCCTTAAGGATTTCCACCCGTTCGATGGAGTCGAGGGGGATGGAACTGATGTCGACCGAGTTGCCGGCGGTGCCAATCGATGAGCCGCCGTAAGGCGCAGATCGGCGGCCGTTGATCAAGATCAAGGTGCGCGCGGAGCCCAAGCCGCGCAGAGAAATGGTTTCGATCGAGCCGGTCTGGTTGCCGGTGGCCGTCGCCGCGACCGCAGTGCCGGAACTGCTGGCAGCGCTGACGTAGCGGAACAGATCTTCGGCGGAGGTCGCGCCGGTGCGCGCGATATCCTCAGCCTTCAGCACGGTCACGGGAAGCGCGCTTTCGGCGTCCAGACCCCTGATCGAAGTACCGGTAACCACGATTTCCTCGAGTCCCGGCGTTGTTGCATCGGTTGTGGCGCCGGCGCTACGCACGTTCTGAGCATGCACTATGCCAGTGCTGCAGAGACCGAGGACTAAGGCCCCAATCGAAATTCTGCCCGTCAGCAGATCGAGTCTACATTTATTCATTCGCATCCCTTATTCGGATAGATTCCGCTGTTGTGTTCACCCGATGGGCATTCTGAACAACGGATATATATTTTTCAATGCATTTACGAAGAAATCCTGTCTCGTGCCCGCAACGGTTGATCGATGGGACTCAACCGGGTGCCACACTCTTAAGTACCCCAAGGCAGTGCCAAACTTGTCATAAGCAGCTATGTTCCAGCCACCAAGTGGACGCGCGGACCTCCACGTGGGACAGCAGACCATGGCGGGCGGCAGGCTACCGAGGAGTCCGACCAACACCCTGCGGGGAGCGGTAGCGCCCCGCGCCCGTGCTAATGTCTCGCCCCGAATTCCAATGATTCTTGGTGTCAAACCCCTTGGGAGTGTCATGCAGCTGCGCGAATTCGCCGTTCGTTTCTCGGCATTCTTCCTTCTGTGTCAATGCACGTCCGTCGGCGCAACCGACACGGCCGAGACGCGCTTGCTGCGACAACCTGCCGTGTCCAAGGACCATCTGGCATTCGTCTTCGGCGGCGATATCTGGGTGAGCGACCGCGACGGAGGTCGGCCAATGCGCATCACCACGCATCCGGCGCCTGAGTTTGCGCCGCATTTTTCACCCGACGGCCGCTGGATCGCCTTTTCGGCGAACTACGACAACAACACGGACGTGTATGTGGTGCCGGCCGAGGGCGGGCAGCCCCGCCGGCTGACCTGGCATCCGGCCGCGGACTTGGTGACCGGCTGGAGTGCGGACGGCAAGCGGGTGCTGTTCACGTCCAACCGAGAAGTCGCCAACAGCCGCAGCGGACAGCTGTACGAGGTGCCGCTCACCGGCGGTTACGAGAAGAAGGTCATGAAAGCGGTCGCGGTGGAAGGCGCTTGGTCCGCCGACGGCAAGCGACTGGCCTATCGCCCCTACATCATGGCCTATGCCGGGGTCAGCGGCTGGCGCCAGCATCGCGGCGGCGACACGCCGCCGATTTGGATCATCGATCCTGCCGACAACCGATTGGAGAAAATACCGCATGTGAACGCCTCCGACAGCGATCCGATGTGGATCGGCGCGGATGTGGCGTTCATTTCCGACCGTAACGAAGGCGCGGCCAATCTCTATCTCTACGATGCCGGCGCGCACACGCTGCGCCAGCTTACGCATGAAACGCAATGGGATGTGCGCAGCGCCGCCGCCTACGATCACACCATCGTGTACGAGGCGGGTGGGCAGTTGAAGTCCCTCGATGTGGCCAGCGGCCGAATTCAGGCCATACCCATCCATCTGGAGATTCAATCCATCCAGGCGCGTCCGCAGTGGAAGGACGCATCCAAGAACATAACCTCTGCGCAGCTCTCGCCCACCGGCAAGCGCGTACTCATCACGGCACGCGGCGATGTTTTCAGCGTCCCTGTCAAGGATGGGTCGGTGCGCAACTTGACCGCCACCTCGGGCGTGCGCGAATCCGATGCCGTATGGAGCAAGGACGGCCAACGTGTTGCTTACTTAAGCGACGAGGGTGGTAGCCAGGCTCTCCTGGTACGCGATGCCATTGGGCTCGAGAAACCGGTGCGGCATGCGCTGGGAGACATGGGCTATTTCACCTTGCTCGCCTGGTCGCCGGATGGCCGTCGGATGGCCTTTCAAGACAATCATCTGCGGCTGTATGCCATCGACCTGGCTACCGACGCGGTGACTCTGATCGATACCAGTCCGCGTCGACTCGAGTTCCAGGTGACTTTTTCACCCGATGGTCAATGGATGGCCTATACGGTGGTGGGCGAGAATTATTTTACCCGTGTGCGGCTGCGCAGCTTTGCCGCCGCCAAGAGTTTCGATCTCGCCGATTCCTTCGTGCAAACCGATATGCCGGTATTCGGGGGCAGCGACTTGCTGTACTTCACCGCATCGATCAATGCAGGTCCCACCCGTGTGACCCTGGACATGTCGACGCAAGAGCGTCCGCTGCGCACGGCCATTTATGCGGCAGTACTTTCCGCCGAAGGGCGCTCGCCATTGCCGCCCAAGAGCGGTGATGAGGATGCCAAGGGCAAGGCCAAGGACGCCGACAAAGCGGATAAATCCGCCAATTCCGACCAGGACGACAAATCCGCCAAATCCAAAAAGCCCGATGCCGATGACAAAGCCGACAAACCGATCAAGGCCACGCGCGTCGATGTCGCCACCTTGGCGCAACGCTTCGTGCCCATCCCGGTCCCGGAGCGCAACTATGATCGCCTGGCCGTCGGCGCCGACGGCGCCCTTTTCTACCTCGCCAGGCGCCAGCCGGGATCTACCGCTGAAGCGCCGAGTCCGAACGGAAATCCATCCTCCGATCTTTATCGCTTCAATTTCGACGATCGTGAAGAGAAATTGGTGAAATCGCATCTGGCGGATTTTTCGGCCAGTGCCGACGGGAAGAAATTGCTGCTCACCATGGGCGAGGGCAAGTTGGAGGTCGCCGACGCGAATGAGAAACTCGAGTCGAAACCCGTGGACGTGAGCGGCATGAAGATGCTGGTCGATGCGCGCCAGGAGTGGCACCAGATTTTCGATGAGACCTGGCGCATGGAGCAGCAGTACTTCTACGATCCTAATATGCACGGGCTGCCCTGGGCCGCGATCCGGGCACGCTACGAACCTCTGCTTCAATTCGTCCAGACCCGCGAAGACCTGAATGAACTGCTGGTCGAGATGATCGGGGAAATGCAGGTGGGGCATAACCGCACCGGCGGCGGCGACGTATACGCGGGAAGCGGCGTGGGAGTCGGTTTGCTCGGCGCCGACTTCAAGGTCGAGAACAAGCTTTACCGCATCGAAAAAATTTACCACGGCGATCGATGGAATCCCTTTCTGGTGGCGCCGCTCGCCGCCGCCGGGGTGGACGTGGCCGAGGGCGATACGATTCTGGCCATCAACGGCCATCCCTTGGACGGCTCGGTGAATATCTTCTCGCTGCTGGAGGGCACCGCCGGCAAACAGGTATCGCTCACCGTGAGCCGTGACGGCGCGCCGAAGGCGCACACCGCAATCGTGATACCCATTCCCAACGAGGCGGCACTGCGCCAGTGGAATTGGGTGGAGGGAAACCGGGACTACGTGGAGCGCAAAAGCGGCGGCAAGGTCGCCTACGTATACCTGCCGGACACAGCCGGCGATGGCTACACCTTTTTCAACCGCATGTTCTTCGCGCAGGTCGACAAACCGGGCCTGATCGTGGATGACCGCCGCAACAGTGGCGGCCAGGCTGCCAACTATGTGCTGGAAGTCCTGAACCGCAAGTACCTCTCCGGCTGGAAGGACCGCGACGCCTTGGTATTCAACACGCCGGCGGCGGCGATCTACGGGCCCAAGGTCATGCTCATCGATCAGGATGCCGGTTCGGGCGGCGACTATCTGCCGTACGGGTTCAAGCGCCTGGGGCTGGGAAAACTCATCGGCACCCGCACTTGGGGCGGTTTGATCGGAATTTCCGTCAATCCCAGCTTGATCGATGGCGGCTTCCTGACGGTTCCCTTCTTCCGGGTGTTCACACCCGAGGGTGAATGGCGTGTGGAGAACGAGGGCGTGGCACCGGACATGGACATTCCCCTGGACCCGATGGCAGTGAACGCAGGCCATGATGTGCAATTGGATGCCGCCATTGACGAGGTGCTGGGCCAGCTGAAGAGCGCCCCGCAAATTCCGCTGAAATCGGCGCCGCCGATGCCTAAGCACGTGGGTAATTAAATGATGCGCAAATCTTTCGGGTATCGATGCTGTGCGGCGCTGGTCTTTTTGAGCACCGTTCCCTTAGGTGTCCGAGCCGAAGCGGCACACCCGGCGACGCTCGCGGAATCCTTGAGCCGGGCCAGCATCCGTGCGCCGGCGATTTCACCCGACGGCCGAGCGGTGGCTTATCTACAGCGGGAAACCCATTGGAAGGAGAACGAGTTCGTCTGGCAGCTGTGGCGGATCAATGTGGCCGGCGGCGAAGCCGTTCAGCTCACCCGCGGACAGAAGTCGGTCGGAGCGGCGCAATGGTCGCCGGACGGCCGTTGGCTGGCCTTCGTGACCGAGCGTGAGGCCTATGTCGTGGAGCCGTTTGCGGCGGTGGAGAAGGGAGCCGGCAAGGACGCGGACAAAGCCGATACCACAGGCGCAGCGGGCGCGGGAAAGCCGGCGGCGAAACAGATTTGGATCATTCCGCCGGATGGGGGAGAGGCATGGCCGCTGACCAAGTCGGAGACCAATGTCGATAATTTCCATTGGACCAAGGACGGAAAGTCGATCTTGTTTACCGCGGCCGAGCCGCCCAGCAAGGCAAGCACTGCACGCAAGGAGCGGTACAGCGCCTACGATGTGATCGAAAAAGACTACGAGCAGAATCAATTGTGGTGGGTGGATGCGGCCGCGGCCCTCAAGGCAACGGCGCCGCAAGTTGCCAAACAGTTGACGTTCGACAACACCCTTACCATCAATTCCTTTGCCATCTCCGCGGACGGGACTCGGGTTGCCTTCAGCGCCGCGCGCACGCCGTTGCTGGCGTTTTTGCAGGACGAACACATCTATCTGATGGACTTGCCCGGCTCGAGGGGCGCAGCTGCGGACTCCCGCGCACCCAAGGTTTCCAAGGTCGTGGCGCTGTCCGGCCCGGACAGCTCACCGATGTTCTCCCCGGATGGCAAGCAACTCGCATTCGCCACCAGTCTCGGGCAGCAGAAATTTTTCTACGCCAACACCCACATCGGGCTGGTGGATGTCGCTGCGGTCCTGGCGCGGCCGGCGAGCGCTCCGGCGGATGTGCGCGACCTGACCAAAGATTTCGATGAAGACCCGCGACCGATTGACTGGGTGCCCGGCGGGCTGTACCTCGGTGCCACGCAGAGAATGACGGCGCGGCTCTTTCGGTTGGAGACTGCGGCAGGGCAGGTGCGGCCGCTGTCCACGCAGGATGCACTGATCATCGATGAAGCCTCGGTGACACCCGACGGCACGCACATGGCCTTCACTGCGGACGATGCCACGCATTTGACCGAACTCTACGTCTCGGGGACGGAAGTATTTGCACCCAAGAAGCTCACCGACCTCACCGCCCAGGTGCGGGGTTGGAAGCTCGGCAGTGTGGAAGTGGTGTCATGGAAGAGTAAGGACGGCACCCTCATCGAGGGTGTGCTGCACAAGCCCGATGGCTATGACCCGAAGCGTAAATATCCCTTGTTGGTCAAGATCCACGGCGGACCGACCGGCGTTTCCCAACCTCGGTATCTGCCCAACGACTACGCCTATCCCGTCCAAGCTTTCCTCGCGAAAGGCGCCTTGGTGCTCGAGCCGAATTATCGCGGCAGCGCCGGCTACGGCGCTAAATTCCGCGCGCTCAATGTGCGCAATCTCGGCGTGGGCGATATGTGGGATGTGATGAGCGGCGTCGATGCGCTGATCGCCAAGGGCATCGTGGATCCTAATCGGCTGGCGGCCATGGGCTGGTCGCAGGGCGGATACATCTCGGCATTCTTGACCACGCATACCGATCGCTTCAAGGCCATCTCAGTCGGCGCCGGCATCAGCGACTGGGCCACGTACTACGTCGGCACCGATATCACGCCTTTTACGCCGCAGTACTTGGGTGCGACGCCGTGGGACGACCCGCAGATCTACGCCAAGACCTCGCCGATCACGACTATCCGCCAGGCAAAAACGCCCACGCTGATCCAACATGGCAGCGCGGACCGGCGCGTTCCCGTGCCCGACGCCTTTGAACTCTACCGGGGACTGCTCGATCAGCACGTCGATGCACGCCTGATTCTGTACACCGGCTTTGGACATGGCATCGACAAGCCCAAATCGGCTCTGGCGCTGCTGCAAGCCAATCTGGATTGGTTCAGCCACTATATCTGGGGCGAACCGATCCCGAAGGATTCCGCGTTGTATGGGAGCAGTGAACTGGATGCGGCGCACTAGCCGCCAGGAGTTCACTGCTGGGAGTTCACTGTTTGAGCAGAGGGTGTTAGCATCTTAAATCCTGACTCGTAGGCCGACATTGTTCACATCGTCCCATCGCGTTGAATTTCGCATCGCCGTCATTGCCGGGCTGGCGTTGTTCATTGCTCAGTGGGGCGCGTTGGCGCATGCGTACACCCACCAGCCGACGGGGACATATGAGCAGGGGCTGAAGAGCCATGACTTCTGCAGCGACTGCCTGAATTTTGCGCCATCCCTGGCGCCGGGTGGTACGCCGACGGCGGCACCATTTACCCTGCAGCACAGCCAGAGCGCGGCACCGCCGTCGCCGCCGGCTTCACTTCTCGATCGCCGTACCTACCTCGCGTTCCGGTCTCGAGCACCTCCCGTCACAGGCTGACTCTGTTTGGAGTTTTGAAGCCGCAGTAGCGGTCCGCCTGTTTGACGAGGAGTACTCGATTCATGTTTTATTCTGTTCGTAGCGCGACGCGTACGGCGCTCGCGATGATTTTTTCCGTGTATCTATCAAACGTCCCCGCCGAAGCCTACGCGGCGGATAGCGTAACTGCTCCGGACAGCGGAGCCTACGCGACAGACAGCGCAGCTGCTCCGGACAGCGACGCAAGCGCGGGCACTGGGAGCTCTACCCCAAAGCTCGATGAGATCGTCGTCATCGCACAGCACCTGAACGAGGCCCGCAACGGCATCCAGACGCAGACCGGGGCCTCGACCTATACCATCAACGAAGAGGCCATCGCCGCCCAGCCCGGCGGAGACAATCAATTGCTCAACCAGGTGATCCTGCAGGCGCCCGATGTCGCGCAGGATTCCTTCGGGCAATTCCATGTGCGCGGCGAGCACAACGGACTGCAGTACCGCTTGAACGGCATCGTGCTGCCGGAGGGCATCAGCGTGTTCGGTCAATCGCTGGACCCGCGGTTGATTTCCTCCCTGACGCTCATCACGGGCGCGCTGCCGGCCGAGTACGGACTGCGCACCGCCGGCATCATCGACCTGAAGACCAAGAGCGGCGTGATCGATCCGGGCGGCTCCGTCTCGCTGTATGGCGGTAGCCACGGAACGGTCGAGCCCAGCTTCAACTACGGCGGCACCGACGGCCGCCTCAACTATTTCGTGTCGGTGGACTTCCTGCGCAACGATCTGGGCATCGAGTCCCCCGACGGCCGGTCGAACCCGGACCATGATCAAACCACGCAGTATCACGGCTTCGGCTACTTCGAGTACATTCTCGATGAAAGCAATCGTCTGAGCGCCGTGCTGTCGAGTTCGGTGGGCAACTTTCAAATTCCCAATCGCGCGGGCCAGGTGCCGGGCATCGCCAATGCCGACGGTACGCCCCTCACCGTCAACGGTCAGACCACCTTCAACAGCGACGGTCTCCAGGAGACTCAGCGCGAACTCAATCACTTCGCCATCTTGAGCTGGCAGCATTCCCAAGGGGCGTTGGACGTGCAAACCTCGTTGACCGCACGCTACTCCAGCCTCAATTTCGTGCCGGACCCGCTGGGGGATGTCTTGTTCAACGGCATCGCGCAGAATGCGTACAAGCAGAACGTGGCGTACGCGTTGCAATCGGATGCTGCCTACCGCTTGAACGATGCTCACACGCTGCGCGCGGGTGTCTTCCTGCAGAGCGACCATTCCAAGAGCCTGACCACCTCAGGCGTGATTGCATTGGATAATGCCGGCAATCAGATCAACGATATTCCGGAGAACGTCGTCGACAACGGCTCGAAGACCGAATGGATCGAAAGCACCTACGTCCAAGACGAATGGAAGCTCATTCCCAGCGTGACCGTGAATTATGGGTTGCGATTCGACAAGTTCACGGCGTTCACCTCGGCGCACCAGATCAGTCCGCGCCTCAATGTGGTCTGGCAGGCGCTCGACGACACCACCGTGCACGCGGGCTACTCGCGGTATCTGTCGCCGCCGCCCTTTGAACTGGTCGGCAACGAAACCGTCGGAAAGTTCGTCAATACGACTGCCGGGCCGGCGATAACCCAGGCGGACTCGCCGCTGCCGGAGCAGGCCAACTACTTCGACATCGGTGTCCAGCAAAAGGTCGGCAATCAATACACGGTGGGGCTCGACAGTTACTACAAGCAGTCGCACAACTTGATCGACGAGGGACAGTTCGGCGCACCGATCATTCTGACGCCCTTCAACTACACCTATGGCAAGCAATACGGCGTGGAATTGACCAATGGCTTCACGGCGCAGAACCTCTCGGCCTATCTGAACCTGTCCTGGCAATATGCGCACGGCAAGGCCATCGATTCGGCGCAATTCAATTTCAGCCCCGACGATTTGGCGTATATTGCCACGCACTACATTCATCTGGACCACGAGCAACAGTTTACGGCCTCGGGCGGAGTGTCGTATTTATGGGATCACACGCGCTTCAGTGCCGATTTGCTGCTGGGTTCCGGCCTACGCGCCAGCCCCACGTTGCCGAGTGGCATGGTGATCCCGAACGGCGACCATCTGCCGTATTACACCCAGGTCAATCTGGGTGTTAACCACATTTTCCACCTGGGAGATGCCGGGACCCTCACGGCCCGATTCGACGTGATCAACGTATTCGATAAAATCTATGAGATCCGCGACGGCACCGGAGTCGGCGTGGGTGCGCCGCAATTCGGGCCGCGGCGCGGGCTGTTCTTCGGGCTTTCGAAGTCCATATAGGGGTGTCGCTGCGGCAGCGGGAGCCGCAGCGCGCACTCGCCGCTCGCGGATTCCATGGATTTAGTGAATGCAATACATCCAATTCACCGCGGTCGTCTGTGCTGCTTTTTTGGCGAACCTGACCGGTGTCGCCTTTGCGCGGCGTGTGCGGGACCGCCGGCATCTGGCACGCGGCTTCAGTGCCGGCACCGTCATCGCCGCCGCTTTTTTCATTTTTCTGCCGCAGGCCTTGATGCGATCCGGCGGCACTCACGGCGCCGATCGGCTGCTGCCGTTGGCGGGCTTAGGATTCGTCATCGCCTTGCTCCTCGATCGTTTTGGATCGAGGGCGTGGCAGGGTAATGCCGTACACCCGACGGCCATACATGCCGCAGCACCTAAGCGTTTCGTTCATGCGCTGCTCAACGGCGCCGCCATCGGCGTTGCCCACCACGTTTCACTGGGCTTAAGCGCCGCGGTGAGCGTGGCATTGCTGGTGCACGAATTTTCCGACAGCGCGGACGCCGCGAGTTCGGCGCTAGGCGGCTCGCATACTCACCCCGCACAGCCTAGCCCTACACAGCCTCATCCCGTACAACCTCACCTTGCACAGCCTCACCCCGTGCGGCGCGAAACCATGCTGCGTGCGGCCTGTCTGGCGGCGGGTTTGGCCGCCACCGACTTCGGCGCTGCATCGCCGCAGGCGCTCGGCGTCATTCTGGCTCTGTTCGGCGGATATTTTGCCTATCTCAGCGCAAGCGATCTCATCCCCGAAAGCTATCATGAGCATCCGCAGCTCCTGACGCTTGTCATGACCTTCAGCGGGGCGGGTGTCATGTACGTTCTGGCAAGTCTTTCATGAGTCGGGAGCGGTCCCTGCCATGCTGCTGCTGACGCTGGCGATCGCGGCCTTTTGCATGACCTGTGTCGGCGGGTTGCTGACACTCAAGCTGGCGGCGCGTATGCACTGGGTACTTGGCTTCAGTGCCGGCGCCGTGGTGGCTGTCGCGTTCTTCGATCTGTTGCCGGAAGCGTTGGACCTCGGGTCCGCGACGTTGGGAATCACATCAATATTCGCCTGTGCGGCGGCCGGCTTTCTCGTTTATCTGTTGTTCGATCGCGTGATGCTCTCTCATGGACAGCGCTTTCGTAGTCAAGTCGCCGCCGGGTTGCCGGGAGCGACGTCGGTCGCACACGCACGCGCGACACTGTTCGCCGCCAGCTTGTCATTGCACAGTTTCCTGGACGGCATCGCCATCGGTCTGGCGTTCCAGGCATCCGTTGCGGTGGGAGCGGTGGTGGCGATCGCGGTGCTGACCCATGACTTTTCAGACGGCATCAACACCATGAATGTCGTGCTGAGAAACGACAGCAACCGCCGCCGCGCGTTGCGCTGGTTGCTGGCCGATGCGATCGCGCCGGCTCTAGGGATCTTCTCGACGCTTTTCTTCCGGGTCCCAGGAGATGCCTTAGGGGTAATTCTTGCGCTGTTTTCGGGTTTTTTTCTCTATATCGGAGCCAGCGATCTGATTCCGGAGAGTCACCGGGCCTTTCCGCGAGCTCTGACCACCTTCATGACATTGGTCGGCATGGCGGTGCTCTATGCCGCCGTCAGTCTCGCGCAGGTGTAGCGGCCGCGATCGACTGCTGGGCTTCCAAAAGCTTGCCGTGGCTGTGAATTGTCCTCGACCCTAAGGCTAGGCAGCTGTGCTCGGCCCGGGAATGAGTGCCCCTGCGCCAAAACCCCGAGCTTGCATGACGC
The DNA here is from genome assembly GCA_021323735.1 of Gammaproteobacteria bacterium. Classification (GTDB taxonomy): domain Bacteria; phylum Pseudomonadota; class Gammaproteobacteria; order Steroidobacterales; family Steroidobacteraceae; genus Bog-1198. The sequence continues at coordinate 62,096 of JAJPKM010000021.1, read as the reverse complement.
ATAGATTTGGCGCTCCCTTTTCGCTCGCTCTCCGTGCGCCGCCGTACAGACGAATTTCCATGAGTTATGTAGCCTTGCTCATCGAGTGCCTCTCCAAACCCGTGCCGGAGTACTGCACGTCGTTCGAGAATGGGATGCGAGCTTACGCATGGTTGATGCGCGCGCTCGGACTAGCGACAAGGCAGTTGCCATGACGCAGCCGCAATCAATCAGTCGAATCACATGAAGGGTCTCCAGCATGAATACACGATATTTGATTTTAACCGGAGCAGCCATCGCCTTGAGCTTCGTCGCAATGGCGGCGCGTGCCGGTAACCCCGCCGCCGATGAGAGCATCGCGGTTGCGAAGGCCGCAGTGGAGCGGGCGGAGCAATCTGGAGCGCCACAGGCGGCACCGGTCGAACTCGCCTCTGCGCGCGACAAACTGGCACGTGCCGAGAAGGCCAATGCGGATCGCCATCGGAAGCCGGCGATTGAACTGGCGGACCAAGCCACGGTAGATGCACAAGTGGCCGAAGCTAAAGCGCAGAAGGAGCGCGCGACCAAGGCCGCGGGTGAATTTGATGCCAGCATGGCAACGCTGCGGCAGGAATCCAACCGCACCTCAACTCCTAATCAATGAGAATATCCATGAACACCAAATTGTTGACCGGAATAGGAATTGCGCTGGCGATAGCGGGCTGCGCATCGACACCCAAACCCAACGAGGCTCTCGAAAGCGCTCGCAGTATCGTCCAATCGGCAGAAGCGGATCCCAACGCGGCAAAGTATGCGGCAGTTGACCTACAGACGGCCAAGTCCGATCTGGCCATCGCTGACGCTGCATTCGTGAGGCGCGATGCGAAGGGCATCGCACAACCGGCCTATATGGCGGCGCAGAATGCGCGTCTCGCGCAGTTACGGGGATCCGCAAAAGCGGATGATTCACGCGTTGCCGCCGGACAGGCAGAGCGCGACAGCATCGTACTCGCGGCACGGACCAACCAGGTTGACACTGCCAATCGCGCCAAGGACGCCGCGAATCGCGCCGCGAGTGACGCAAATCGAGCGACGGATGATGCAAGAATCACCCGCGATCAAGCCACTGAGAACGCCGCGCGGCTGCAAGCGGAAGTCGACGCTCTCAAAGCGAGGCCGACCGATCGGGGCTTGGTGCTGACTCTCGGCGATGTGTTATTTGAAACTGGCAGCTCCACATTGAGTTCGGGAGCAGGACGCAACTTGGATCGGCTGGTGCAGTTCCTAACGGATCACCCTGAACGCCTGGTACAAATTGACGGATTTACCGATAGCATAGGCACCGACTCATACAATCAGGACCTCTCCCAGCGTCGCGCGGATGCGGTCAGATATCAACTGGTATCGCGCGGCATCGTTTCAACGCGTATCGCGACTCAGGGCTACGGCAAGTCCTATCCAGTCGCCAGCAACTCAGACTCGGGCGGCCGGCAATTGAATCGGCGGGTTGAAGTGGTCATAGGCGCGGATAACGGCACGGCGATTGCGGCGCGGCGCAGCTGAAGCCAGCTAGTACCGCGTAACCACTACCACATCACCGTCTCGACGCGTCACCGTCACCCCGACGTTGGCATCCTGGCGCTGAAGCAGCACGTCGACCGAACCTGTTCTGAGCCGCAAGTTGCGTAGACGCACGTGATCAAGGAACTCCGGCAGCACCGGACGATAGAACTTGACCTCGCCGGTGCGGTCGAGCAGTTCGAGGCCGAGAGAGGCCTGCAACAGGCATAACGGCGCGGCGCTCGCCCACGCCTGCGGTGAACAGGCCACCGGATACTGTGTCGGACCGTTGTGCTGCCGCCGCGAGAAGCCGCAAAATAGTTCGGGAAGGCGGCGCAAATCCATGTAGCTCGCGGCATCGAACAACGCGGCAAAAACTCGAACGGCCGAGCTCTGCATCCCATAGCGGCTGAAACCCATTGCGATCAGCGCGTTGTCGTGGGGCCAAATAGAACCGTTGTGGTAGGACATGGGGTTGTATCTGGATTCCGCCGAACCCACCGTCCGAATGCCCCACCCGGCGAATGTCGCCGGCGACAAAAGCGTATGCGCCAGCTGCGCCGCTCGTTCCGGCGACGCAATACCCGTGAAGAGGACTTGTCCCGCATTCGACGATACGACGCGACAGGGCTGCTTATTGCCGTCCAGCGCAAGTGCATAGGTTGCAAGCTCCTCGCACCAGAATTGCGACTCGAATTTCTCCCGCAGCGATTCGGCCTGCGACGCAAGTTCCGCGGCGCATCGCGTATACCCTAGTGCTTCAGCCAGCACGGCGGCGTGCCGTTTTGCACCGTACACGTAGCCCTGTACCTCGCAGAGCGCAATGGGGCCTTCCGCAAGGCGTCCATCGCGATGAAAAATCGCATCGAACGAATCCTTCCAGCCTTGGTTCGCGAGGCCCTCTCGGGTCTGACGGTGATATTCGACCAATCCATCGCCGTCCCGATCGCCATATTGATCGATCCAACCGAGCGCTGCCTTGGCGTTGGGCCACAGCGAGCGCACCGTATCGAGATCGCCGGTGCGCCGAAAATACTCGCCGAGCAAAAGCAAGAACAGCGGCGTCGCGTCGACGCTCCCGTAGTAGCGGCCGAACGGCACTTCCTGCAGATTCGCCATTTCGCCGTGGCGCATCTCGTGCAAGATCTTGCCCGGTTCCGCGTCGCGCTCGGGTTCGACCTTGGTTGCCTGCGTGGCGGCCAGAAATCCGAGTACACCCCGGGCGATGGTGGGATCGAGCCACAGCGTCATCAGCGCGGTAATTATTCCGTCGCGTCCGAACGGAGTGCTGAACCAGGGGATCCCTGCATATGGGTAGGGCCCCTGCGGAGTGTCCGTAATCAGCATGTACAGATCTGACACCGAGCGCCTGACAATTTCGTTGTATACCGAATTGGAGCTGTCGACGCTGGCGGCGCGTGCGCTCGATTCATTGAGCGCATGACGGGCCGTACGCATCCGGCGATAGAACAAGCGGCCGGTCCAATCACTTTGAGTGGAATCGGCAAAGCCGACTCGCACAAATATTCGACGGGTGGCGCGAGGCTTGAGCGACAGATCAAAGGAGGCTCTGGTCGTGGTCAGGGTACTGGGCACCGGCGAGAAGGCCAGCTTCGTGACCCGCTCGATCCCATCAAGCCCCGCGTAGCGCAGCGCGACGCCGTGTTCGCTCTCGAGAGCAGCGCGGGATTCTCCGCGGGCGCGCCGGCGCTCGCCTCTTACTTCGAATAAATCCGCGAAGTCCGACTCGAAGCAGTAGGTCAGCTTGAGGTCCAACCCGCAATCGCTGAAATTCTTGACCAACAGGCGCTCATAGCAGGCACCATTCCAGACGAACTTCATCCGGTTCAAATGAATGCTTTCCCGCCGCAGTGCGATCTTGCCGTCCACCATCAGATCCGGATTGCTCAAGTCCGCCGTGAACACCGCGTTGTCGTCCTGCGTCATCGACGAGAGCAACAGCGGCCGCTCCTCCGCCAGCAACAGCCGCAGCTGCGACAGCATGCGCGTGTCCCGATGATAAAAGCCCTCGGGATTTCCGGGCTTGCCTCCCATATCGCCGCGTTGATCGAACACCGCGAAGCTGTCGCCGTTCTTCAACGTCCGCGTGCGGCGCTCCTGCACAGTCGCCGAGACGGCGATGGCAAATTGTGGCGCCGTCGCGTCGCTATGCCGGGCTTGGGACGCCATCGCTTCGACTATGGAGGGTGTGCTCACGCGATCTTCCAAAATATGAGGAGGCGTCGAGTTGTAAATTTTTCACAGGACCTGTGAACAGTGCCAACCAGAAATCTCACAGCCCAAGAGTTCTCTTACAGCGTTCGGTTCCAAATTGAAAGCCGACAAAGCATCCTCAAGTGGATACTATGTCCGCACACCGACATTTCGGCCCCAAGTTCGTAGAGATGCCATGAAAATCGCTCAGGTCGCACCGCTCGCCGAAGCGGTCCCTCCCAAACTATACGGGGGTACCGAACGAGTGGTGGCCTACCTGACCGATGCCTTGGTCGAGCTCGGGCACGATGTCACCTTGTTCGCGTCAGGCGACAGTTCTACCAAGGCGACGCTGTCGCCCGTTTGGCCTCGGGCACTGCGGTTGGACCCCGAGGTGAAGGATCACCTCGCACCGATTTTCATGCAGCTTGAGACGGTGGCGCAACGAGCTCATGAGTTCGACGTGATCCACTGGCATATCGACTATCTCAGCTATCCTTTGCTGCGCCGGCTCGGTACACCATCCCTCACCACCTTACATGGCCGTCTCGATCTTCCCGAGTTGCCTCCGCTCTATCGGTTGTACGGCGATGTCCCCGTCGTGTCGATCTCCGATTCACAGCGCGAGCCCCTGCCGGAGGCACACTTTGTCGCGACGGTTTTGCATGGGTTGCCTAAGAATTTGCTGAACAAGGGCGAGGGACGCGGGGGATATCTCGCCTTCCTCGGACGAATCTCTCCGGAAAAGGCGCCCGACGCAGCGATTCGCATTGCTGCGCGGGCCGGTGTTCCGCTTAAAATCGCCGCAAAAGTAGACCTCATCGACAGAGAATATTTCAAGACCAAGATCGAACCGCTGCTTGGCCACAGCGATGTCGAATTCATCGGCGAGATATGCGAGAACCGGAAGCAGGAATTTCTCGGCAATGCCTCAGGACTTCTCTTCCCTATAGCATGGCGCGAACCCTTCGGCCTGGTGATGATTGAAGCGATGGCATGCGGAACTCCCGTAGTCGCATTCGACAACGGCTCGGTTCCCGAAGTGCTCGAAGACGGCGTGACCGGCTTCATCTCAACCACGGAGGAGCAGGCAGTCGATGCCGTGCGGAGTTTAAGCATGCTGGACCGAAACCGGATCCGTCGCGAGTTCGAGCGTCGCTTCACAGCGCAGCATATGGCCCAGAACTACCTAAAGCTCTACGCCAGCATGTCGAAACCGCGGCGCTCGTCTGCCACGGGACTTAAGGTCGTGGGTAACGAGCTCCGCGGAGAGCGCCGCCGTGCGATGCATCCGCTCCCATAGCCCTCGATACGCGAAGTAGGGCAGGCTCCTAGTCGGGCAGGCCGATGCGGCGCCGCAATTCTTGGAACCGCGGATCCGAACGCAGCGGATCGAAGGTGGGTCGGAGGAGAATTGACGGGTTGAATCGAGCGTCATAGGCCTTGTTGAGCCAGCTCATCGCCTGGTCCAAGTCTCCAAGCCCGACGTAAATCAAGGCGATGCTGGCATTGGCCGATGGATTCAAGCTGTGACCGGTTTCCATGCGATGAGCAATTTTAAGCGCTTCTGCTCTTTGGCCCGACACGGCATAGGCGTAGGCCAGATTGGCATCAAATGCGGCCAGATGTCCCGATAGTGTGATCGCCTGTTGGAATTCGGCGATGGCCGCGTCGTAACGATGCAGCTGCACCAGGGCCTCGGCCAATTGGAAATGGCCCACGGCAAAGTTTGGGTCGAGCGCGAGGGTTTTGCTGCTTTGTTGTATGGATTCGTCGAACAGATGCAATGCGGACAGCGCGTCCGCCACATCTGAGCGGATGATGAGAGAAAGAGGATCCAGACTCTCGGCCTTCCTGATCTCGAACATGCCCTCGGCGTTTTTCCCCAAGACCAGCAAATGCCAGGCATACCAGTGATGCGCACCCGCATAGCCGGGGTTCAAATTGATGGCGAGTTGGTATTGCTTCTCGGCAGCGGCCCAGTCCCAGTAATAAAGATCCAGCACGAAGGCCAGCGAGGTGTGAGCCTCGCCCAGACGGTCGTTGAGTGCCAATGCCTCGTTCGCCGCCGCCTTTGCCTGGGGAAAGGCCTCGGCGGGCGGTAAGATGCCGTATTCCCAATCGCCGGCCAGCGCGTAGGCATCGGCCAAGCCCGAATAGGCCTCGGCGTTGCTCGGGTCGATGCTGATCGAGCGTTTGAAGTAGTCGATGGCTTCCCTCAAACCCTCACCGGTTCGCTTGTTCCAGGCGTACCGCCCCTTCAAGTAACTGTCATAGGCTTCCGCGTTTACCGTCTTCGGGCCAGAAGCGTGGCCCTCATTGCTTACCGTTACGCGAATCTGCTCGGCGATGGTACGGGCGACTTGATCTTGCAGGACCAGCGTATCGCTAATATCACCCTCGTAGCTGTGTGCCCAGAGGTTCTGGTCCGCCGGCACTCGAATCAGCTGGGCGTTGATCCGGACGCGGTCACCGGTTCGCAAAATGCCGCCTTCGACTACCGCCTGCACATCGAGTTCACGTGCAATCTCAACCAGAGGTTTGTGTGAGCGCCGATAAGGCATCACGGAGGAGCGAGAAATGACCCGCAGGTCGCGAAGCTGCGCCAGATGGGTGATCAATTCGTCGGTCATTCCGTCCGCGAAATAATCCTGGGCCGCTTCGCCCGAGAGATTTTCCAGCGGTAGCACCGCCAGGGAACGAATCGGCGGCAGGGCAGAACTCGATATGGCATGGATCCAGATCCCCACGCCTGCCAACACCAGCAAGGCGAGCGCTCCTAAGATCCACGGACCGATGGGCCGCGAGCTCAACTTAAGCGTCGACGGTCCGCGGTCCGGTAGACCGCCAGCCTGTCCGGCATCGGCCATCCTGGTCGCTGCCACCGGCTCTCCTGCCGCGGCCGGCTCGGCGCCGATTTCTCGCACTTCGGCTAGGAAGCGATAACCACGCCGGGCGACAGTCTGAATGAAGCGCGGGTTTTCCGCGGAATCACCCAGAACGTCGCGGATCTTGCTGACGGCTTTATTGAGACCGTGATCGAAGTCGACGATGGTCTGCGGCCACAGTCGGGCGCGCAACTCCTCACGCGTCACTAGCGCGCCGGGTTTCTCCAACAGCATCACCAATACCAGGAACGGCTGTTCCTGCAGCGGCAGAAGCTTTCCCCCTTTGGTCAGCTCCCGCGCCACGACGTCGGCTTCGAAGACGCCGAACCGGAAGCGTCCTGCCGATGGTTGGGGTTGTGGCATGAGGCGATATTCTCGCACGTTCCGAACGCCGTACCGTCGTCGCCCCGCAAGAAATCCGCCTCGGCCATCGAGTACCGGCAGATACGTATGGCAGGGGAGAATATGCCGTAATTTATTGATTCCAATGATTTATATCAGGGATTAAAACTCCAGCAACACTCCAGCGAGAAGAGAGGCATGGTCCATTGAGCGTAGGGCCGGATCGAGGCAAATGTTCAGCGCGTTGGAGATCGATCGCTGATCGGGCTATCGAGGTTGCCATGAGTCCGCTGCATTCAAGAACCGCCCCCGCTGAAGCACCCCTCCCGGTCTCTGCCGAGAGCATTCGGCCCCAGATGTATGCCGAGGACTCCCACAGGCGTTTCGGCAGCGTGGTGCTCCCTTATCTGGCCGATGCCTATGTCCTTGCCCGCGGACTCACTCGCAACCATACCGACTCTCAGGATGTGGTCCAAGACGCCTGCCTTCGGGCGCTGCACGGCATTGGCAACTTCGCCGACGGCGATGCGCGGACCTGGGTACTTACCATCGTGCGCCGCGCCGCCTATGACTGGCTCGACAAGAATCGGCCCGCGGCGGTGGTGCGCAGTGATGATCTCAATACCCTGGAGCATTCACCCGCATCGCCCATCGATACGGATACCGCCGAGCGATGCCTGATCGATTGGGAAGAGAGTCAGCAGCTCGCGAGCGTGGTTGCCGGGCTACCTGCGCACTATCGTCAAACCCTGGCACTGCGCCATGTGCGGGGCCTTAGCTATCGCGAGATTGCAGAATCGACGGGGACATCGATCGGCACCGTCATGTCGCGTTTGTCGCGGGCGCGCCGACATCTTCGGGCACGGCTCACCAGGAGTCATGCAACCCACTGACCAAGAATCACGTGACCCTCTGGCCGACACGTGAGCCGCTGACCAAGAATCATGTAAGCCATTGATCGCACGGCGGACAAATCCCATTCCGCTGCAATGCTATACTCCCACCCCTGAACGCCCCGTCTATCTGACGATGGGGGACAGCGCTACCGCCAACCCCCCGCAGCGGGAAAACCCCGTTTCAGACAGATGGTTCTTACGTTGCGGTTTTTGAGGATAACTTGATGAAGACTTTGTTTCTGCAGGCTCCTTCCTTTGACGGCTACGACGGTGGCGCCGGCGCCCGGTATCAGATGAAGCGCGAGGTGCGTTCGTTCTGGTACCCCACCTGGCTGGCCCAGCCCGCCGCCCTGGTCGAGGGGTCGAAGCTGATCGATGCACCGCCGCACCGTCTGAGTTTCGAGGACATCGCCGGAGAATTCAAAAACCGCGATCTGGTCGTCATGCACACCTCCACGCCGTCCTTCAAGTCGGACGTGAGGACGGCGGAAATGATCAAGTCGATCAATCCCGACATCAAGATCGGCTTCATCGGCGCCAAGGTGGCGGTCGAGCCCGAGAAGAGCCTCATCGCCGGACGTGCGGTGGATTTCGTCGCCCGCAACGAGTTCGACTTCACCGTCAAAGAGGTGGCCGATGGTCGCGACTTGAGCGACATCAAGGGGATTTCTTACCGGAACAAAGAGGGTGTCATCGTCCACAACGAAGACCGCGCGGTCCTCGAGAACATGGACTCGCTGCCGTGGGTGACCCCGGTCTATAAGCGTGATCTGAAGATCGAGAACTATTTCGGTGGTTATCTCAAGCATCCCTACATCTCGTTCTATACCGGCCGCGGCTGCAAATCGCGTTGCACCTTTTGTCTGTGGCCCCAGACCGTGGGCGGACATCGCTATCGCGTGCGCTCGGTGGAAAATGTCGTCGCCGAGATGAAATGGGCGAAAGAGGCCTTTCCTCAGGTGAAGGAATTCTTCTTCGATGACGACACGCTGACCGACAATCTGCCCCGCGTCGAGGCGCTGGCCAAGGAGCTTGGCAAACTGGGCGTCACCTGGTCATGCAATGCCAAGGCCAATGTCCCGCGCAAGACGCTCGAAGTGATGAAGGACAATGGGTTGCGCCTGCTGCTGGTCGGTTATGAATCCGGCAACCAGCAAATCTTGATCAACATCAAGAAGGGCATGCACGTCGACTTCGCGCGCCGCTTCACCAAGGATTGTCACGAGCTGGGCATCGTGATTCACGGTACGTTCATCCTGGGGCTTCCCGGCGAGACACGGGAAACGATCCAGCAGACACTGGACTTCGCGAAGGAGATCAACCCGCACACCATTCAGATCTCGCTGGCCGCACCGTATCCCGGCACCTTCCTCTATCGCCAGGCGAAGGAGAACGGCTGGCTGTTCAACGAAGAGATCGATCTTCTGACACAGGAAGGCACGCAGATTGCGCCTTTAAACTATCCGCACCTGAGCCATGGCGAGATCTTCCAGTCGGTCGAGGATTTCTACAAGAAGTTTTATTTTCGTCCATCCAAGATCGCTTCCATCGTCGCCGAGATGATCAAGAGCCCGGAGATGATGAAGCGCCGGCTGCGCGAGGGCGTGGAATTCTTCCACTTCCTGCGCTCCCGGCAGGATGCCGTTTGAGTCGGGCGGTCACGTCGGCGGATGCTGGAGACTTAAAGACGATGAGTGTGCCGATGGCGAGAGTTTCCGAAACCTCTCGCGAGTTCGAACCGTTTCCGGACGGACCGATCAAGCGCGGAAGCGATGCGCACAAGGTGCTCTTTTGCCGCACCTTGCTGGATACCTTCGATCCGTACAAGCCGGCGGTGATCGACTGGCCCCAGCTCGAAACCGAAGCCAAGGATCGCCTGGTGAGCCTGCCCATCTGGGATATTGCCGTGCAGACCGAGGGCAGGGCACGGCTCAACGTGGCTTCCTATGCCGCGATCACGGCCGATCCCTTGTTGCGCAAGGCCATCGAGCTCAATGCCTTCGAGGAGGGCCGGCATAAACTGGTGCTGTCCAATCTGGTAGCTGCGTATGGCGTCACCCTCGCACCCGAACCGGAGTATGTGGTACGTGGCGACCCGGAATGGGCATTCATGGTCACCGGCTACAGCGAGTGCATCGACAGCTTCTTTGCCTTCGGCCTGTTCGAATCCGCCAAACGTTCCGGGTTCTTCCCCGCCGCGCTGGTAGACACTTTCGAGCCCGTCATTCAAGAGGAAGCGCGGCATATTCTATTCTTCGTCAATTGGGCGGCGTGGCACCGTCGAACGATGCCCTTCTGGCGGCGGCCGTTTTTCGAGCTGAAGGTGTTGGCCGTCTGGTTGTTCCTGATTTGGGAGCGCATCGGCATTGCGCGCGACATGGGCAACGGCGTGCAGGACAACAACTTCACGGTAACGGGCGCGAAGTCGGTCGGCGATGATATCAAGGTCGGGGAATTGATCGATATTTGCCTGGCGGAAAACAGCCGGCGTATGAGTTCCTATGATCGGCGTCTGCTGCGGCCCGCCTTGGTCCCCGCGTTGGCCAGACTGGCGCGACGTTTCATCCGATCGTGAAACGCTTGTGAAGCTTACGGGTAGTTGCCTCGCCGGAACTGCGTGAAACTCCGCGTCGCCATCATCGCGCTTCTTGGGATCGCGCTGACCGTCTATCTGGTCATGTACGCCGGCATTGGCGCCGTCTTTGCGGCGGTCGGCGCGGTGGGGTGGGGCGGTTTCGGATTGCTTTGTCTTTACGGCTTGGGTCTGTTCATCATCTTGGGCGGTGCCTGGTACGTCCTGCTACCTGCCTCGCCGCCGGTGAGTGCGCGGACCTTCATCTGGGCGCGCATGGTGCGCGATGCCGCCAGCGATGTGCTGCCCTTCTCCCAGCTGGGGGGAATCGTGCTGGGTGCGCGCGTGGGCATCTTAAACGGCGTACCGAACGCTTTGGTGTATGCCTCGACCGTGGTCGACGTGACCACCGAGATGCTGGCGCAAATCGCCTATGTCGCGCTGGGACTGGTGATCCTGGATTTGCGGGCGCCGGCCACCTCCTTCGCCCATTCCCTGATGCAGGGTCTGTTCATCGGGCTGGTATGCGCCATCGGCGCGGCCGGCGTCTTCCTCGCTTTGCAGCGCCACGGGCAGGGCCTCATCGAGCGGCTCATGGTGCGCATCCTGCCCAGTGCGCTGGGGCGAACCGCGGCGGTCAGCGTTGAGCTCAAAGCCATCTATCGTTCCCGTTCGCGTGTCGCGGCTTCCAGCGTCATTCACTTCGTGGGATGGATCGCCAGTGCGGCGAGTGCCTGGATCGCCTTTCGCCTCATCGGCGCGCGCGTCGATCCGGCATCTGTCTTGGCGATCGAAAGTGTGGTTTGCGCCACCCGAAGCGCCGCCGTATTCATCCCTCATGCGCTCGGCGTGCAAGAAGCGGCTTATGTAGTTCTTTCGCCCCTGTTCGGCATAGGACCTGAGATCGGATTGGCGGTATCACTTTTAAAAAGGGCGCGCGACTTAGGATTGGGAGTACCCACGCTGCTGGTCTGGCAGGCAGTCGAGGGCCACCGCGCCCGGTCGCACCCCACCCGGGCGTGAGAGGATTTTCCAAGGTATGCAAACCTATGGGTTCGATGCCAAATTGGCCGCCGCCCTGCTCGTGATGGGAGTCATCGGCGGTGGCGCGGCAGGGGCCGACGCGCCGGCACTGGCAAATCGACCGCTCAGCGAAGTGGTGGTGACGGCAAGACGTCAGCCTGATCCGGTTGCCGATGCGCGTCTGCAGCGCCAGGTCGAAACTGCCTTGGCGGCCGATGCGTATGTGAATAGCGAGCATATCACGGTCACCGTCATGAACGGCGTTGCAACACTGCACGGCATCGTTTACGAGGACTGGGATTTACGCAACGCCATCCGCCTCAGCCGACGCATCCCTGGCGTGCGGCGGGTGGTGAACGACCTGGAGATCAAACTGGGCGGGGAATAGGGCGCCGATAGGCCGTATGGGTGAATCCCGGATGGGTCAATCCCATGTCGTCATTGCCGCGTGAATCATTTCCCAATCGCGGATTTTGCGTCAGGGATTCCGCCGGCGCCGGTCAGGGCGTCAAATTTCAAATTAATCACGGATCCGGATTGCTGATTGGGCACGCAGGTCGCGGTGGGTATGCCTGAACAATTCATGAAAGATCGGTATATTCATAATATGTTCACGAGCAATAGAGACTCATCGAGGTCGTTGGTGCAAGCCTGGTGCAATACATGACGAAATTCAATTCCCGCGAGTCGGAGTTTCCGATCGATCCGATGTTTCTCGATCGATGGTCGCCGCGTGCATTTACCGGTGAGGCGATTTCTACGGCTGAGCTGTTCACGATGTTGGATGCGGCGCATTGGGCGCCTTCGTCGTTCAACGCGCAGCCATGGCGCTTTCTGTACGCCCGCCGCGATACACCTCATTGGACCAAGTTCCTGCATTTATTGGTCCCATCCAATCAGATCTGGGCGCAGAACGCAGCGGCGCTGGTGTTCATCGTGTCGAAGTCCCACATGCGTCTCCCGGGAAGCGACGCCGACGTGCCCTCGCACAGTCACTCGTTGGACGCGGGAACTGCGTCGGGCTTCCTCGCCCTGCAGGCCAGAAAGATGGGTTGGTACCTGCATGGAATGGCCGGTTTTGACCTGGAGCGGGCGATCGTCGAACTCGCCGTGCCGGCGGCACACCGGGTCGAAGCGGTCTATGCCATCGGCAAGCAGGCCGACAAGTCCGTGCTCCCCGAGAAGCTGCAGGCGAAAGAGCAACCCAATACCCGCCTGCCGCTGCAGGAACTGGTCTTCGAGGGCGGTTTCCCGCACACGTGATGCCGGGAAACGATCGCTGCATTTGCCAAATGAATCGCGATGCTTGAAGCTTCATAGGGCCTACTATGAATGTACGAGTCGCTGAAGCGGGATGGTCGCGCGAGGCCAGGAGCGCGCAATACGAGCATGAGGTGCGGTGCCCGTACTGTGACCTGGTTCAGTTCGTGCCATTGCGGGACCACCGCGTCGTGGTGGCGTGCCTGCGCTGCCGTTCGCGCTTGGAGCATTGCGCCGGTACCGATCCGAATGTTGCGCTGGCGTGCGCGCTGGGCGCGCTCCTGCTGCTGATTCCTGCCTGGACGCTGCCGTTTCTCACCACATCGGCGCTCGGCGCCACGCGCACCAGCCATCTGTTCTCCAGCATCACCATCCTCTGGCGCGAAGGTCAGCCGCTGCTCGCCGTGGTGGTGGGCTTGTTCATCCTCGTGTTCCCACTGCTGAGACTGTTGAGCCTGTCGGCGGTGCTGTTCGCCTTGCGTGCCGGCGACAAGCCGCGTTGGCTGCCCGCGGCCTTCCGGCTGTGCAACGCCCTGCAGACTTGGGCCATGCTCGATGTTTTTCTCCTGGGGTTGCTGGTGGCGTACTTTCGTATGCGCACCTCGATTCCCGCCACCATCGATGGCGGCGCCATTTTCTTCATGGCGGCAGTCGTGCTCGGCGTCGCCGCGCGCGCCAGCCTGGACAAGGTGGGCGTGTGGCACATGATCGGCTGGGAACGGCGCTGCACCGATCCTACGTCCGTGATCGGCTGCCTGAGCTGCGGGTTGTTGGTCGCGGACTCCTGCGAGGGGCAGGCGTGTCCGCGCTGCGGCGACATCGTGCATGCGCGCAAGACCCGTAGTTATTCACGCTCACTTGCGCTCCTCCTGGCCTCGTTGCTGCTCTACATTCCCGCAAATCTGTACCCCATCGCCACCATTCCCATCGGCTTGACGCCGACCTCCTACACCGTGCTCGGCGGGGTCCTGGATTTGCTCGACTCGCATCTATTCGGTCTGGCGCTGTTGGTCTTTACGGCGAGCTTCACCATTCCGCTGCTGAAGATGGCGGGGCTCGCCTGGTGCATCGCCTCGGCACTGAAGAGGCAATCGAAGCATCTGGTGGCGAAGACGCGCGTCTATCGCATCGTCGAGGAGGCTGGACGCTGGTCCATGGTGGATCCACTGACCATTGCCTGCTTCGTGCCGGTACTGCAGTTCAACGGATTGATCGACGGGCATGCGCAGCCCGCGGCCACCCCATTTACCGCCGTGGTCATACTCACCTCGCTGGCGGTCAAGGCCTTCGATCCGCGCCTCATGTGGGACGCCGCGGGTAAGCGTACGTGAACGAGCCCGCCGATCCCATGGCGTCCGTGCCCAACAGCCTACGGCGCCGCTCCCGCCTGCCGAATCTGGTCTGGGCGATTCCGATCGCCTCGCTCATCATCGTCGCCTATCTCGGTGTCGAATCCGTCACGCATCGCGGTGAGACCGTGACCGTTACATTCGAGCGGGCGGCCGGAGCGCGTGCCGGCGAGACCAAGGTGCTCTACCAAGGAGTAGAGGCGGGGCAGTTGCTGAAGATCGAGCCGAATAAAGATGGGCGCAGTCTCGACTTCAAGTTGCGAATGGTGCCCGAGGCCAGAGCGGGGTTGAATTCGAATGCGCGCTTTTGGTTGATCGGTGCGTCGCCCAACATTACCGATTTGAGTTCTCTGAAGGCCGTGTTCTCCGGCATTGCGATCGGCTACGCACCCGGAGAAAGCGGCGAACCCACGACGACCTTTGTCGGCCTGGAGAAGGCTCCCATCATTCTGCCGAGCGACAAGGGTGTGCGCTATCGGCTCTTCGCCAGCAAGATCAATTCCGTGCACGAGGGTTCGGTGGTGCTGTTCCACGGCCAGGCAATCGGCAAGGTGAGCGAGATCAAGTTCGACGGCAAGGATGCATTTACCATCGAGATCTTCATCTTCGAGCCCTTCGATACGCTCATCACCATGGGTGCGCGTTTCTGGAAGATCAGTCCGGTGCGCCTGCATTTCAACGATGGCATATCGGCGAGCTTCGCACCCGCCGCCGCGCTGCTCGCGGGTGGCATCGACGTCGACGTACATGCCGATGAGGCAGCGGCGGAGGTGCGCGCCCCTGCGGAACAACCCTTCGTGCTGTACGAATCGCACAGTGCCGCGCGCGCCGGTTTGACCGGACCCACCGTGTCCTATGAGTTCCTCTTCCACGGCGACGCCGGTGAACTGAAACAGGACGCCGCCGTGACCTTGCTCGGGTTTGAGATCGGAGACGTGCGTTCGGTGCGCCTGAGCTTTGACCCCCGATCAGGCGAACCCCGAACCATTGCCGTCGCGGACATCTATCCCCAGCAATTGCACTTGGTCGCCGCGCAGTCGCCGGGGGACGGTTGGCGCGCGGCGACGGATACGAAATTCACGCAACTCGTGCGCTCGGGTTACCGAGCTCAGCTCCGGCAAGTTCCGGCGCTGATCGGCGAGCAAACCATCGCTTTGGTGAAGACGCGCGGCGGATCTACGGCGCGGCTCGAAGCGGGAGAGCCGCCTCGTTTCCCGACGGCCGCGGGTGGCGGCTTGGAGGACCTGAGCAATCAGGCCGGTCTACTGCTCGGCAATTTGAACTCAGTGCCATTTGCCGAGATCGGGGACAATCTGCGCACCGTCAGCGCGCGGCTCGCGCAACTCGTCGATTCGCCCGATCTGCAGTCCAGCCTCACGCACCTCGGCGCGTCGTTGGCAAGCCTCGATGCCATGCTGAGCGATGCCAAACCGCAGGTAGGGCCGCTGCTCGAGAATCTCAAGAACACGGCCGAGCAGTTGTCCGCTGCCGCTTCCGAAGCACACCGTCTGCTACAGGGCGACAACGGCGGCGGGGACGGCAACTTGGGCGAAGCCATTCAGCAACTGTCCGAGGCCGCCCGCTCGATCCGATCCTTAAGCGACTATCTGTCGCGCCATCCCGAAGCGCTGCTGCGCGGCAAGAGAAAAACTCCATGAAACAGCCAATTCGCCTGCGAAATCTCTTGTACATGGGGTTTTGCATGCTCGCCGTCGGCGCATGCTCGAGCGCTCCCACGCGGCTATATTCATTGCACCCCGTGCCCGCGCGAGGCACGGTGTCCTACAGCGGGCCCGCGGTGCGTGTCGAGGTGGTGCATCTGCCGGCCGACATGGATCGGGCCGAGATCGTCACCCAATCCACTTCCGGCGACCTCGTCATCCATGAGCTCGACCACTGGGCCGCGTCACTGCCGCGGATGGCGCAGCAAACCCTGACCGCCGATTTAGTTGCGCGATTGCCGCCCGGCAAAGTCATTCTGGCACCGCTCGACAAGCCGGACGGTGCACTGGGATTGAACGTGGTCATCCTGCGCTCCGGCAATGACTCAAGGGGTGCGATATTCGTGGCCAGCTGGCAGGCCGGCGCAGGCCCCGCATCGGTGGGCAGCGGTGATGTCGTCACGCTCGAATCGGCGGCGGCCGGTACGCCCGGAGAACTCGCCAGCCGTCTCAGCGAACTTCTGGCGGAGCTCGCGGATCGAATCGCAGCACGGCTCGCTCGATAGGCGGCTGCGTTGTCTCGAGGGCGAACGCACGGCGCACTCCGGCATTGCAAGCGGTTGCCAATCACTTCTTTTGTAGAAACACTTCCGGCTCGATACCGGCCTGCTTCAAGATGGCGCGCAGCGTGCCTTCGGGCATATCGCCGGGATGGTTGGGGATAGTGGTATAGCGGTTGGTCGCGGGGTGACGCCAAATCTCATGGCTGCCGGCCGCCTGACGATGGAACTCTAAGCCCAGCGTTTTTAGTCGCCGGGTGATGTCGCGGTAAGTAAAACCGGCCAGTCGTCCCATCAGGTCCCGATGATCATCGGATAATCAAAGGACTCAGCTACGGTGGGCAGAGAGGCATCCGTCTGTGCTTCGATTAGCTTCTTAGCCACATCGCGCGCGATCTCGATCGTCTCTTGAATAGTGCGCCCCTGGGCGACCAAACCCTGCACCTCATCGCTGGTGGCCAGATACACGCCCTCGGGTAGCTTCTCGATGTGCAACTGAATCATGTGTTCCATGGGTTCGCCTCTGGTCCTCCTGGGTCGAGTTGACGATACTCTATTACAGAGTACTCCCAAAGAGGGTTATTTTACTCCAAGCCACTTGACATGTTTTTAGGAGAGTCGACAAATTCGGGCTGTTCTTGGATCGTCAAGGTCGAGTACACGTACCGATGCAAGGCTGATCGGAGCGCGCATCGGTTCCGGCCTCAGCGGTTGAGGAACTCCCAGACCTTGGAAATCACGACAGATCCCTCGCCAACGGAGGAGGCTACGCGCTTCACCGAACCGGCGCGCACATCGCCCACCGCGAAAATGCCGGGCATCGTGGTGGCGAAGGGCGAGGCGGCCGAGTCCGCGCCGGAACCGGTGATCACGAACCCTTTATTGTCGAGCTTGACGAGACCCGAGAGCCATTCGGTGTTGGGTGCGGCGCCCACCATGATGAACAGTGCGCGCGTGTCGACGACGCGTGTCACACCGGTCGCCGCGTCGCGGATGCTAACCGCCTCAAGATGATCGGCGCCGTGCAGCGCGGTTACTTCGGCGGCGTATTCCAGGGATATCCTCGGATCCGCTTCCAGCCGGTTGGAGAGGTAGCTCGACATGGAGGCCGCCAACGATGCCCCGCGAACCAGTACGCGTACGCAGCTTGCCGAGCGGCTCAGAAACATTGCGGCTTGCCCTGCCGAATTGCCGCCGCCGATGATGACGGCCTCCGTTCCCTTACAGTAGCGCGCTTCCATCTCGGTCGCGGCATAATAAACGCCGGTCCCTTCGAACTCGGCGAGGCGGTCGAGCCGCAGCCGGCGGTACTGCACCCCGGTTGCAACCACCACAGACTTGGCGCGAACGCGCTGGCCGTCGTCGAATACGGCGCAGAAGCTCTCATCCTCGAGGTGCTGCAGGAGCACCACCCGCCGCGGCATCGCGAAGCGTGTGCCGAACTTCATCGCCTGCACTCCGCCGCGCCAGACCAGATCGGCACCGGAAATACCGGTCGGGAAGCCCATGTAGTTCTCGATGCGGCTCGAGGTGCCTGCCTGGCCGCCGATCGCCACGTCTTCCACGACCAGCGCGCACAGGCCTTCTGCGCCCGCATACACGCCGGCGGCGACGCCCGCAGGTCCACCCCCAACGATCAGTACGTCGAATATTTCGTCATATTTGAAGTCGAGTTTGAGGCCGATCAGGCGTGCCACCTTTTCCGGCGTGGGATCCGTGACGACGACGTTGCGTCCGAAAATCACCGCGGGCTCGCCCGGAGTGATCGAGCAGCCGCGGGCGGTCGCCTCCGCCTCGGGGCTCCCCAGACGTAGCGAGGTATAGGGCATGCGGTTGCGGTTGGCGAACTCCGCGATCCGGCGCACGTTTCGGTCCTCGTCTTCCCCGATCAGCCGCAAGCTGCCGTCGTGGTCGTCGAGCTGTCGGCGGCGGCGGGCGGAGAACACGGTGATGATGATGTCGGACATCTCGGGAATACGGGACATCAGCGTCAGCATCGCCTGACGCGGCACTTCGATCACCCGCGTTTCGCGCGCTGTGCGCATCGGCATCGACCAGGCACCCCCGTTCAGAAAGGCGATTTCGCCCATGAACTGGGTCGGACCGAGCGTTGAGGGCAAGTGCCGCGCATCGGTAAAGGGGTTGACCACTTCGATCTCTCCCTCCTCGACGTAGACAAAGCGCTCTATGGGCTCGCCCGGCCGGGCCAGGAAGGTACCGGCAGGGTAGGTGACGATCTTGCCCTCGGCACGCATTGCCTGGACGTGAGATGCCGCCAGCGGGGTTCGCTGCATTTGGCGCAAATCGCCGCCAATTGTCTCCATGTTCGCTCCTAGGGGCTCAGCGGGGAATACCGACGTCAGCTAGACCCGAGTCTATCCTCCAGGCATGATTTTGGCAGATCGCTGCACGGGGCCGGGGCCGTCCGTGCTGCGACGCGAGAGTACACGGAACGGTCTGCGAGCCGAAGACACAGACGGTGCACAATGGATTACAATTGGCAGGCAAGCCCCATTTTCTGGCGTTTGTACTGTACTTTTGGAAAGTTGGGGGAATTACGTGCTGATACTCACCCGTCGCGTCGGCGAAACCATTACCATCGGAAATGAGATCAATGTCACCGTACTCGGCGTGAGCGGAGCGCAGGTTCGGGTTGGTATTGACGAGCCGAAGGATGTTGCCGTTCACCGCGAAGAAATCTACGCGCGCATCCAAGCGGAGGAGGCGGGCAATCGAAGTCCAGCCGAGGGCAGTCATCGAAGCTCGGTCGAGGCAGCCCACCGAAGCCCCGTCGAGGGAAGCCATCGAAGAAACCCCGCAGAGGGATTTCATCGAAGCTCGGCCGAAGCAACTCACCGAAGCCCCGCCGATGGAACTCAAAGACCGCCCGTATCGATCCGCGTCAAGAAGTCGAAAGTACCTTTAGATATCTAGACCGCTCTCGTCCCTTCGAGGATCGGTACTCGGGATACCGACGATTTCATGCGCCTGCGGTTTCCGGGTGCTCATCAACAGCCGTGCAGGTATACGTGACCGACCATTCAGCGAGTGCCGCCAGCTTGGATAACATCGCCGGCCCAATGGCTGCCGATACCACGGGACGCAACCGACTCGTCATCAATCTTCTCCTGGTCGCCACTTTCGTGGTCATTCTCAACGAGACGCTCATGGCCGTGGCCATCCCGAGGCTCATGCGCGACTTCAACGTCACGGCCGGCGCGGTGCAGTGGTTGACCACGGCATTTCTACTCACCGTGTCGGTGGTCATTCCGGTTACCGGCTTCTTGCTGCAAAGGATGAACACACGACCGGTGTTTGTCTTGGCGATGTCGTTGTTCACCCTGGGCACCCTGATCGCCACGATGGCCTCCAATCTCGAGGTGCTGATCCTCGCACGCGTCATTCAAGCATCAGGGACTGCGATCATGATGCCGCTGCTGATGACCACCGTCATGACGCTGGCACCTGCGGAAACCCGCGGCAAGACCATGGGTTTTATTTCCACCGTCATCTCGGTGGCGCCCGCCGTCGGCCCAACCCTTTCGGGAATCATTCTCAACTATCTGAGTTGGCGTTGGATGTTCATCCTGGTGCTGCCCATCTCGCTCGGCGCACTGGCACTCGGTGCCCACCGCATCCAGAATGTGACGACCCCGCACCAAGCGCCGATTGATGGGGTCTCGGTAGTTCTCTCGGGGATGGCGTTCGGCGGCATCGTATATGGACTCAGCCATGTGGGTGTCTCCGCGGAGCCGGGAGCGTTCGCCGCCGGAATCTGGAGCGCGGTCGGCGCGGCGTTTTTGGCGGTATTCATCTTCCGGCAGATATCGCTTCAGACGACCGGCCATCCACTGCTCGACCTGCGGACCTTCAACTCGCGTAACTTCACCGTGTCGGTGGTGCTCATGGCGAGTCTGATGATGGCGCTGTTCGGTACCATCATCCTGCTGCCCATCTACCTGCAGAATGTGCTCACGCTCAGTACCCTTCAAACCGGACTGTTGCTGCTGCCCGGGGGGCTGCTGATGGGTTTGCTTGGCCCTCATGTCGGACGTTTATATGACAGGGTGGGTCCGACCAGGCTGTTGGTCCCCGGCGTCATCGTCGTGAGTGCCGTGCTGTGGGCGATGACCTTGCTGGGTCCGCACACACCTGTGAGCTATATCCTCGCCGGCCATGTGGTGATGAGTGTCGGCTTTGCTCTTCTGTTTACACCGCTGTTTACCGTCAGCCTGTCGTCAGTGAAGCCAAACCTGTACTCGCACGGCAGCGCGGTCATCGGCACTATTCAGCAGGTCGCCGGCGCGGCTGGAGTTGCGCTATTCGTGGCATTGATGTCGGCGCGAGCGACGACCTTGACCGCACACGGTCTTGCTCCTTTAGACGCGCTGTCGGGCGGCGTCCGTGGCGGCTTTCTGTGCGGCGCCTTCATCTCGCTCATCTCCGTAGGCTGCGTGTTCCTCGTGCAAAAGCCTCCGGGACAGCCGGTTGCCAACCCATGAACCACGGAGCCATGCTGGATTGGCTTTGCCGGCGGGAGCGCTGCAGCGGGTGAGGGGAGCCTCATGGGGTTCCGCCTAGGGAAATTCTTGTAGGACAATGCCAAGAAACCATCGACATCGTTGATTCAATGGGCTCTTCTCGCCGCCCAATGCGGAATCATGGGAAAGGATTGCGATTGGCGCCGATCTATGCCACCATGACTATGATTTCATGACCATGGACACTACGATGGAAATACCTGCCGGCGAATTCAAGGCAAAATGCCTCCAACTCATGGATAAAGTGTCCCGTAGCCGCGAGCCAATCGTGATCACCAAGCGTGGCAAGCCGGTGGCCAAGCTGGTCCCACCGGACGAGCCGGAACCACGTGCACGACTTTTTGGCTATATGACTGGGACCGCGGAAATTCGCGGTGATGTCGTCAACATGCCCGCCCTTGAATGGTCCGCTTTGACCGGGGAAGAGGATGATCTCTACGCCGATCTCGAGCCGTCCACGTCTGCGTCGCACGCAAGTGGTCCGCCTCCAGCCCGCAAGCGCAAATGACTCGCCCGGAGCGCGTGCTGCTCGATACTCACGTGTGGCTGTGGCTTTTGCTGGGAACGACAAAGAGAATTTCCCCTAGCGTTCTTCAGCAGCTCGAAGATGCCGGCAAGACCAATGGCCTGATGGTTTCCATTGTCTCGATATGGGAACTGGCTATGCTCGTGGCCCGAGAACGGGTTGTTTTGCCGTTACCCTTGAGCGATTGGGTTGCTCTCGCGTTGAGTCGTCCCGAGATCCGACTCGTCGGTCTCACGCGACCGGCTACCGCAATAGACAGTGTCTACCTGCCCGGTGAAATTCACGGCGATCCCGCAGATCGCTTTCTCATCGCCACGGCACGTAGCCATCGTGCCAGACTCGCCACACATGACGCGAAAATTATCGCCTACGGACGGGAAGGGCACGTCAAGGTCCTCGAGGTCTGAATCGCCTCTGTTGGTCCCTATAGTATTCGCATATCATTTAATTTAACATAATATACATTATGCGAAGTATGAAGATTCTACGGCGCATTTTTCGGCCTACGTTGGCCCGCGAGAAGCTCGCGGTAACACAATCCTGGCACACTCAATCTGAGTTGGTCTCGCCGTACCGGAGGCGCGGACGTCATTTTAAGAAGCGGACGCCCGATAGCTGGAGGGGGATAAGCCATACTCGGAGCGGAAACTCCGGGTGAAGTTTGAAAGATCACCGAATCCGGCCGCCAGAGCGATATTAGTAACGGACGCATCAGTTGTCACTAGCTCCGAGGCAGCGCTGCGCAATCGCGTTCGCAGCAGATATTGATGCGGTGTAAGGCCGGCAACACTGCGGAATATTCGTAAGAAGTGGTACGGACTCAGTCCGGCGAGACGCGCCAGATCACTCAACGCGCAAGGCTCGCTAAACTCACGCTCTACGTGCCGTACGACGGCGACAACTCGCCGCTCATCCTGTGACGAGATTGCTGGCCGTCGGAAGTCGCGTTGCGTCAACATAGCAGCTTCAGCGAGATCAATCGCCAACGTTTCCAATGCGCCAGGAGATGCTGCCGAAACAGTTCTGTTCGCCGCAACCAGGGATCGAGCTACCAGCGGCGCAAGGTTTCGCCGTGCCGGCTGACTAGCGGACATGAAACCCATCGTGCGTGCACCGGCCGCGGCGGCAATATCTTCGAAATACGCGGGCTCGAAGTGAAATGACAAGCAACGATCGCCTTCGTCGTGGTCATGACCGCACGTGAAGCATCCTCCCGCACCGCCCAGCAATAAGGCGCCGGGGGTCAACAGTGAGCGCCCGAATTCATTCTTGTAGGTGAAGGTGCCGGATAACACCACCGCCACCGACACCCAGTCGTGACGCTCTTCAAAAGGCCGATCTGCCGGGCCGGAGCTGCAGACCACATCATGAACCGCCCAGCCTCTGCCAGAGGCGATGCGGCGCCTGGTGGCAGTTCCCGCCGCACCGTACTTCGACTTGATCCGCAGCGCTGTTAAGACAGGATTGGAAGGGGCCATGTGAGCAATTTTTGCCAAGCGAATGTCGAGGGAATACCGACATCATGCCAGAAACACCGATACGTCATTACGCCAGATCTTCAGGGCCGTTCTTTGCAAAAGCAGTCCTTGCCTCGGTTGTAGTCGCCGGCGCTGGGACTCGAATTTTCGTCATTCGGGAGCCTACGATGACCACACCTCTGCACTATTCAGGTCTCGCCGACACTCTATTGGCGGCCTCGTCGCATCCGAGTCTCGGCGCGCACGCTGACACATTCGGCCGACTCATTGGAAGTTGGGCTGGCGAGTACCGTGACTGGGATACGGATGGGTCTGAAGAGACTGGCACCATGGAGGTTCATTTCGGCTGGGTGTTGCAAGGGCGAGCGGTCCAGGACACGTGGATTGCGCCACCCCGAGCGCAGCGCGAAGGATCGACCTTGAAGCGACAGACCTATGGCACCACGCTTCGTGTGTTTCATTCGGACATCGAAGCATGGCGGGCCGTATGGCTGAACCCAGTGGCTGGTAAGAGGATCGATTTGATTGGTCGCCGGGTCGGTGACGATATCGTGCAATTCTGCCTGGACGCCGAGCGCCCTGAAAAATGGGTCTTTTCCCAAATCACCGAATGTTCCTTTGTTTGGCGCGCCTACCTTCTTGGTGACGACGGAGTTACGTGGCGACCGGATACAACGTTCCAACTTCGCCGGACGGCGTGAAGCCTTGTCTCACCAAACCGCGATCACAACTTCGGCAATTCCGTCTGCTGGATTCTTAGTTTGTCCGCCGCAGTAAGGGTCGCGCGGGGTGTCCTCATGACTCTCCGACGCGCCCAGGGCGCGTGACCGCTGATGTTTGAATGTTTTGGAGACTTGACCGCCTGGCTAGCCGGCGAATTGCCTGTGGCGGTTGACCGAATAGGCGCAAAAATGCCCGTCTCATTCGCTCGGGATCAGAGAATCCCACATGTCGCGCTACGGCTTCGATCGGATCAGACGAACCGGACACTCGGATTCTCGCTTCCTCTGCGCGTAGTCGTTCGATCGCCTTCGCGGGAGTCTCACCAGTTTCACGAACAAACTGTCGGCTGAATTGCCGAGGTCCGATTCGTGCCGCCGCGGCCAGGACATCTAAGGACAGTGTTTCTCGCAGATGCTCCCTAGCATAGTGAAGCGCGCGCCGAATTCGATCAGACGTGGGGCCAAGTTCCAAGAGAGAGGAGAATTGAGCCTGTGCGCCCGCGCGACGGTGATAGACGAGCAGGTCTCGCGCCACAGCTTGCGCTACAGTGACGCCGAGGTCCTCCTCGACGAGCGTGAGCGCGAGGTCAATTCCGGCGGTTACACCGCCGGAGGTGTAGATGTTTCCGTCCTTCACGTAAATCTGGTCGCTGTCCATCCTGATTTTGGGGAACGAGCGCCGCAACTCTCCGGCCGATTGCCAGTGAGTGGTCGCCTTGCGGCCATCCAGCAGACCTGCTTTGGCAATCAAGAACGCGCCAGTACATACGCTGCATACTCGACGCGCCCGTCGAGATATCCGCCGTATGTATTGAACCAAAGCATGCCGTCGTGTTGCAGCCGCCGTTCCCCGGCCGCCGACGACCACAATCGTGTCGCATGCACTACGGCCGAGCGGTTGAGTAGCGACGGTCAGTCCGCAGGAACTGGACACGAGTCCACCCTCCTCGGACAACACCTTCAAAACATAAGGCCGCGAGCGCGACAGAGCTTGTCCCGATTCGAATACTGCCATGGGTCCGGTCAAATCCAGAATGTTGAAGTCCGGAAAGATCAAAAACTCGATCGTGCGGATCATGGCTATATGGCTATTAACGAGGGATATAGGACATTTACGACATCAGGCTAACGAGGGATACTTACGCCGTCAAGAGGAGTCGATCCCAATGCTCGAGCTTCGTCCAAATTGCGAGAACTGCAACGTGGCGCTGCCGCCGAATTCCCTCGACGCGCGGATTTGCTCGTATGAGTGCACATTTTGCGCGGCTTGTGTGGACCAAGTGCTGCGCGACGTGTGCCCGAATTGCGGTGGCGGGTTTGCGCCGCGACCGATTCGGCCATCGACGAACTGGAAGGGTGACAATTTCCTGGGTGCGGACCCGGCAAGCAGTCACGTCAGGCATCGACCTGTTGACCAGGCGATGCATGTCACACTTTCAGCCAAGTTGCAGGCGATACCGCCTCACGAACGCTGACCGGAATAATGAAGAAACGGGCAGTCAGTCTCTCAAGGGCGAATGAAATTCTTGCAACAGAGTAGCCATCAATGAATTACCTATCTGAGGACACCCTACTCGTCGTTATAGACATGCAGCAGGCATTCGACAATCCAAAATGGGGGAAACGAAATAATCTCTCCGCAGAGGCGAATATCGGCGAGTTGTTGGCAAGCTGGCGCGAAGCGAAGAGGCAGGTGATGCACGTACACCACCGCAATCCCAAACCTAACAGCCTGTTCAATCCGGACAGCTCCGGCATTGTCGCCAAACCGGAGGCTCTGCCGATTGACGGAGAGCCTGTCTTGTTCAAGAACGTAAACAGTGCGTTTATTGGAACGGATCTTGAGCAACGACTCCGGGCGATCGGAGCCACCACCCTTGTCATGGTCGGCATGACAACCGATCACTGCGTGTCCACGACCACCCGCATGGCCGGTAATTTGGGGTTTGACACGTTTATTGTTTCGGACGCGACGGCC
The DNA here is from genome assembly GCA_021323735.1 of Gammaproteobacteria bacterium. GTDB lineage: Bacteria > Pseudomonadota > Gammaproteobacteria > Steroidobacterales > Steroidobacteraceae > Bog-1198. The sequence continues at coordinate 36,568 of JAJPKM010000021.1, read as the reverse complement.
ACGTTCGACCGATCCGGTCCGGATGGGAAGTACTATCCCGCGCAACTGATGCATGACACCGCGCTGGCCAGCTTGAACGGCGAATTCGCCGAAGTAGTGAGCACTGCACGGGTACTACAAGCCCTGGCGGCGAAGTAGCCAAAATGAGCAGCGGCAGAATCATCGCCGTCCGATTCGGCTTTGTCAGCGTCGGTGCCGGCGTTGCTCCGCCCAGCACCGGCGAGTATTGAAGGGAAAATCATGGCACTACACGGCCTCACGTTATTCTGTCTGACCTACTTTCTCGCGACGGCAACACCCGGTCCCGGTATCGGTGCAATTCTCGCCCGCGTACTCGGCCGAGGCACCGAGGGCCTCGTGGCATTCATCGCCGGCTATGTAGTTGGCGATTTGATCTGGTTCACGTTGGCTGCCACGGGCATGGCGATGCTCGCGCAGACGGCTCATTCCCTATTCGTGGTGATAAAATATGCCGGCGTAGCGTATCTGCTCTATCTGGCCTATCGGTTGTGGATGGTGCCGGTAGAAGTCGTTGCTGAAGGCCAGGCTCCACCGCCGCAGCGCGCGCCACGGCTCTTCATCGCCAGTCTGACTCTGACTCTGGGTAATCCCAAGGTCATGATCTTTTTTCTAGCCCTTCTGCCTACGGTCCTAGATTTGACGAAGATGAGTCTTGCCGCGTTCATGGAAGTGGCGGCTGCGATTTGCCTCATTTTGACGACCGTGTTGAGTATCTATGCGGGTGCCGCCATGCGGGCTCGACGTCTCTTCAAGAGTGTGCGTGCCGTCCGCTGGCTAAACCGCGGCACGGGAACGGTGATGGCGGGTGCCGCCATAGCAGTCGCAACGCGATAACTCCGGTGTCGCGAAACGGCGGAGGCCGCGCGCGGCCATGGTGTCGGGCGTGCGTGACGTAATCTTAGGATGGACTGCCTGTCGCAGTCGAATAGACGTCCGCATGATCTCGATTGTTCTCTCCCGACTACCTCGCTTAAAAAACGTTTTTGCGTCGGTGAATAAGGCAACAGACTACGCGTGGATCACGATTGACATGACGCGGATTACCTACGTAAAAAATGCCCTAAAGAAAGCAAAAGGGAATGTAGATTGAGGTGAGAAACAGCTCTGTCCGCTTTGTCCGCGGACAGTGTCCGCGGTCACTTATTGCCGCTGCGCCAGCAGATTCTCGCCAAAGAACAGGGTTTACGGCCTTCAGGCGGCTGGCACGGCTCTTGCTTTCCTCTCCAGTGAGGATCGATGACAACAACCCATTGGTGGAGACACACATGACCAATATTTCTTCCAAACTCATCGCAGTCGCGGCCGCGTTGATTATGAGCAGCCTGATCATGGGCGCGGTCGGATTTCTATTCGAGCTTCAGTCGCGGCCGCATCTGACGCTGGCGAGCCGGTCGGGGTATCCGGTCCAGGCGATTGCGCCGTGCGACGCACCCTGCCCTAACCCGGCAATCGTGAGTTAGACGGTGACAGAGGTTTAGAGGTCTGACTGCGTCACGGTAAAGGGCAAAGCAGATGAAGTGCCACCGCCGGGAGGGGGATTTACGACCGTAACGTGAGCTTGGCCAAAGGTTTGCAGTGCTGAGGCGGGCACAATTGCCTCCAGTAACTCGCCATTTTCGTACCTCGTCGGTTGCGCGACGCCATCGACTTCGACCTGCGACGCTGGGTAAAAGCCGCTGCCCGCCGCTTGGATCGAAAAGAGGAAATAGACATAGTCGAAGGGTTGAATGACGTAGCCGATGTAGCCTTGGGTAAAATCCAAACCTTCGAGCTCACCGGTCTGCGGAACCGTGTATGTGGGACCGACCACCTCGCCATCCAATGAAACGAAGTAAATGTAACCTATCGTTCGCGCCGGGTTATCTGCGGCCACGGCGAATCGCCGCGACGCGGGATCGAAGCTTACTCCTTGGATACGCGGTATTGGTGTTGACAGCGTCAGCGTCCCTTTGGATTCCAGGGTCGTTGCGTCAAACAGGCAAAGCATGTCCGAATTCACAAAGAAGCTGCTGACGTAAAGGGTATTATTTGGTCCGACCGCTATCCCGGACCCATCGCAGCCAGAAGATGTGATATCCGCCCACTGCTGCAATGGTAGACCGGCCGTATGGGCAGAATACACACCGATACCAACCACCTCAGGACTGCACCCCTCCTGAGTGGAACATGCCAGCGGCACATAAATCTTGCCACCGCTGACTTCGCCGTCGCCAATGTGTGCCAGCTTGATATTTATTCCCGCAAATGGCGCGGAGTTGGTGTAGACAACCCTCCACTGAGCATCTGTCTCGACGATTTGCTCCGTAGAGAAAAGGAATTTTGTGTGCCGTCCGTGGCATATCCCTGGTTTGCCGCAATTTTCTGGCTGACACCGAAGTGTTGGGGGCTGAAAAAACCAGATTTAATTGCAACATTGCTGGGGCTAATTGAGCTAAGGCTCGGTACGGGATATGAGCTCATTGCCCCTGCGGTCGTTGAGGTAGATCCTGCGGATTGGGCCGTTCCATCGTGACTACCGCAACCGGTCAACAACGGCACATACGCTAAAGTAAACGCGCATGCCGATCTTGAGATCCTCGACAGCTCCATTTAACTCACCCGGTGGATCAAGCTCTTGGTAGCGAGGGCAAGGATACCGGGGTCCGCCTCGGAACGTATCTCGCACATTCAGATCACTTCGTAGGTGGTCTCCTACCGAGCGAACGCACCTTCATGCGCCGGTTCCGAGCGGCTCGAGTGTCGCAGGCCGTTCTCTCGGACTTAGCGCCCGCTACGCTAGTGGGAGCGCTCGGCGACCTTCACGACGGGCCAACCGAGCTCCGTGCGCCAGGCACTCTCGTCCGAAGTATCCAGTGGTCCCACCAGGTAGCGCTCCCACAAGGGCCCATCCGCGGCCAGTTCATAACGCGCCACGTGCGTTGCCAAAGCTCCATAGGCGAGATCAAAGTTTCTATGCGAACCTGCATGTACGATGGTGGCAAGCTCGACCTCGGGCAACTGGTAGGGTCGTACCCGACCGATCCCTTCGATGGGCCCATCACAGGGGATGTAGACCGTTGCCCTACCCCGCCCTTTGGTAGTGATCTCGTCCGAGATGAGTCCTCCCGCCGGGGAGACGGCTCGTCTACTCTGGCTAACGAGGGTCGACTGCAACTCCGCCAACGCGCCCACCAACCACGGCATTGCGTGCTTCGAGTCGACACGCTCAGCGATGGCGGCGCACAACATTGGCGCCATGTGGCGATGGGAAATGGCCACGGGACTTACGGGTGGGTCGAGTAGACCGCGCAATTCCGAGACCGCGCTTCGAGTTCGTCCCAGGTCATCTTCGAGTCGTCTTAAGTGCGCGGCAATGATGCCGTTGCGGGTCGAGCCCTCAGGCGAGGCAAGCAGTTGCCTGATCTCATTCAGCGGCATCTGCAGCTCACGAAAGCGCTTGATCATCTGCGCCTGCGGAATCTGGCTGGTCAGATAGCGCCTGTAACCGGTGTGGACGTCGACCTCGGCCGCCTCCAAGAGGCCCATATCGTGATAGTGCCGCAGAGTCTTGATCGTGAGCAACGTGGCTCGCGAAAAATCCCCGATGCTGAGCATGGTGGGTACCGCTGGCATGGTCACAAGTCTGCACTCCTCGATCTTAGTTTGCACCCTCCCCCTGCAGGAGAGTCAATCCTCTGAAAAGGCTTGAGTCTCCCATTGCCGGAGGCCTGACAATGGATCCAGTTGCCAATGAAACCGAGGTACATGCTATGTCCAGCTATCTTGTTTATATCTGCCAGGCGGTGAAAAACCGCGCAGGTCTCGAGCGTTACTGGCAGCTCGCGCCGCCCACCTACCCCACAAATATCAACGTGCTCGCGGCATACGGTCCATGCGAGGTGCTCGATGCGGACCAGGATGAACGCGTCGAGGGCGTGGTGATTTCCGAGTTCCCTCCATTCGAACAGACGCTCGAATGGTTTAACGGTAATGCCTATGTCGAAGCCCGCAAAGACCGCACCAATGGCAACGACTATCTCGGCTTGCTCGTGGAGAGCGGAGTCGTGTCCGTCAGTGAACGCAAGCCAGTCCGGAAATGATTGATATTGCCATCCAGGCCCAATTGATCAACGAGGTGCCGCATGCCTGCCTATGTCGTTTTTGTTTGCCGTGAAATCGTCAACCCGCAGGAACTCGCTGCCTATTGGCAGTGCGTGAATGCAACGTTGGCGGGCCACTCCGCTCGAGTCGTACTCGACAACCACCGACTACGGATCCTCGAGGGACAGGGTCCCGTGGAGGAAGTGGCCGTGTATGAATTTCCCTCCAGGGAGACCGCGCGAAGTTGGTACCACAGCGCGGCGTATCAGGAAGCCCGGCAACATCGGAAAAAGGGCGCGAAGTATCTGGTCGTCCTGACGGAAGGCGGCGTGCCCCCCATCGAGCAACGGATGCCGCGCACCCGATTGGCCGGCTGATCTCATCATCTCTGTGATGAGCCAGGGGCTCAGCCCATGGCTTGAGCCCCGTGACGCGCCCTCCATTTGATCACCGGGTCAAGTTTCCACCAACAGTCCTCGGAAAAATGGCTCACCCAAAGGTGCCATCCGAAGTACGAGCACAAAGATGCTTTTATAGTTACCATCCACCCTTCGCGCGAGAGGCTATTTTTCATAGCAATCTCAACGGTCGGTAACTCCTGGCGCCTCCATCGTCGAAGTTCAAGTGAATTTCGAGCCTGGCCCATTGCGTGCTTCAGCCTCGTTAGACAATCTATCGGCATGTCGAATTCAATCAATGCATTCATCACCCGCTCGCCAAGTTTACATGTGTCGCTATCCCTCGCCGGCTCAAAAGCCGGCGCTTCTCGCGGAGAAATAGGATGAAGGTACTGCTCGTAGACGATCATGTCCTGTTTAGAGAGGGGCTCTCGCTGTTGTTGCGCAGCTTGATGCAGGATGTCGAAATATTTGAAGCCGGCACTAGCAGCGAGGCGATGTTACAACTCGCGACACACGCTGGAATTGGACTGGTGCTGATGGATATAGGTCTTCCGGATCTGAGCGGCATCGAGGCCATCGGATTGTTGCGCGAGAAATATCCCGAGGTGCCGGTCGTCGCCCTCTCTTCAAGCGAAGACAAGGCGACGGTACTCAGCGCGATTGACCGCGGCGCCATGGGATTCGTCCCCAAGAGTGCCAGTTCATCGATTCTGACCGGAGCATTGCGGTTGATACTGGCCAAGGGCATCTACCTGCCTCCCTCGGCATTTCTAGGCGATCGTCATGTCCATGGTGCGACAGCCGCCGCGGCAACGGCGCCAATCAGCAGTCAGGACTCGGTCAAGTCAAAATGCCCCACGGACCTCGGCCTCACCCCAAGGCAGTCAGATGTCTTGTTTCGTGTCCTCCAGGGAAAATCCGCCAAAGTCATTTCCCGGGAACTCAATCTATCCGCAAGCACTGTGAAATCGCACACGTCGGCGGTGCTGCGCGCGCTCAACGTCACGACGCGAACCCAGGCTATTGTCGCGGCCGGAAAGATCGGCCTTCGTTTCTAGGTCCGCAGGACCAATGCATCGCAGGCGGTGTCGCATGCAAGAAGCTGCTCGGATACCTCCTTCAACCGCTCAGATCCCACCGGCTTTTGCAAAACCATGCAACTGCCCTCCAATTGATTAGGCTGCAATCGGCCGACGTCGGCGGTCACGATGATGGCCGGCATGCAGTTCTCGGCATATGCACGCACAGCCTCGATGACCTGCGCCCCCGTATGCCCCGATGCCAATTGGTAGTCAGATACGATCAAGTCCGGTGAACGCAGATGCTCCTCGAGCGCAAATATCACCTCGTGGGCCGATTCGACCGCAAGAACATGGCAACCCCACTGGCGATACGTCGCCTCGGCGGCAAAGCGGCTGTCAGCGTCATCATCGACAATGACGACGAACGCGTTTGCGAGCCTCTCGCTAACGGCACGCGCACCCGGCGTAAATCCGCTCACATGGTCCGTTGCACCTACGCACGGTACGTCGATGCTGAATCGGGATCCGGACGGGCTCGATTGCATCGATAGATCGTGCCCCAGAAGGTCGGCGCAGCGCTTGACGATCGACAATCCGAGGCCGAGACCATTGCTTCGATCTTGCGTGGAATTGGCGATCTGAAAGAACTCGTCAAAAATCCGTTCCCGATACTCCTCGGCGATCCCTATCCCGGTGTCCGCGACGCTGATTCGCAGCCTGTCGTCTTCCGGTTCGCAGCGAAGCAGTACGGATCCTGTGTGCGTGTAGCGAATTCCATTGCTGACAAGGTTGAATATGATTCTTTCGAGGAGCGCGGCATCGGTTTGCACTATTGCAGTGCTTGTCGCTACCGACAACAACAGTCCTTTATCCTCGGCAAGCGGCTCGAAGGTCCTCCTCACCCTATCGAGGAGCCCCGCGATCGCAAACTCTTCGATGGCCGGCTGAATGGCCCCGGCATCCAGCTTGGAGATATCCAGGAGCGTATTGAAGAGTTCGCCCATTGCATCGACGGAGCCCTGAACTTTTTTGACGATATTCCTCATCTCGGGCTCGCTGACCTTCTCGCCCAGCAGGCCGACCAGCAAACTTACCGCATGCATCGGCTGCCTCAAATCGTGACTGGCCACCGCCAAAAACCGAGTTTTTGCTATGTTCGCGCGCTCGGCGTCATCCTTGCGCCGCCGTGCGTCTTGAAGCCTCAACTCGAGCGCTGCATTGAGCTCAGTCAGTTTGCCGGCCTGCTGCTGAACTTTCTGGGTAGTCGCGACCAGCGCGGCGGTGCGATCCGCAACCTTCGCTTCCAAGTGACCTCGAGAATCCGCCAAGGCCCGCGCCATCCTATTGAATCCGTCAGCCACTTCCTCGATCTCGTCCCCGGTGGCAATATTCAACTGCGTCGATAGATCTCCCTTCTCGATTCTTGCCGCTCCATCCCGTAATTGCGACAAGGGCTGGGCGAGTCGTCCGGCGACCACCAATCCGGCGAATAGCGAAATCAAGACGGCCGCGAGAACCAAGGCGCCCGTCGTCCATAAGGCCGCATACACCGGTGCCAGCGCCTCGCTGGTGGGCTGCTCGACGATCACTCGCCATGTCGGACCCTCGATTCCGCGAGATGCCGTCGCGACGCGGCGCCCCTCGAAATCGGTTGCGAAATTCAATCCACCGGAGTCCGTCCCCACTACAAACGTAGCGGGAACTTTGCTTTGCCGAAGCACGAGACTCTGATCCGGGTGGGCAATGAGCCGGCCGCTGGCGTCGACGACAAATCCGATCCCGCTGTGGCCCACACGGATCGCCGCGACGCTGTCATGGATGACTTTGAGGTTGATCTCGGCTACCAATCCGCCGGTATTCTGACCGCGACTCGCGATGGCTAGGAGCAAATGTGGCTCGGAACCATCAGGGAAGGACACACTGCTAAAAGCAATACCCTGCGCACGCGCATGAGCAAGGATCTCGGCTCTGGGTCCGGCGCTGGGCACGTCCGAACAGGTGGACCTCGTGTCCGGCAAGATACGAGAAATGGACAGTCGTTCGCAGCCTCGACTATCGAAAAAGGATAACCCAACGACCGACGGCGCCCGCCGCAGGAGCCGATATCCTGCGTCGCGGATAGCATCATAGTCAGGCGGAGTCCCCGGCTCGTCGAGATCGTCGATCCACTTCAGCGAGCCGACCGTGTTGTCCATGAAGTTCTGAATCTGTCCGCTCGCCGTGCGAGTCTCGGCATTGAGCAACTCCGCCACCGCCTTTCGCTGTGTTTCGGCCACTAGCAACATGTGAACCATGCCTACCACGAATGCCAATCCGCCCATGCTGATGACGAGCATGCGAAGGTACTTTCTAAAAATAGGCGATTCACGCTTCATTGCAGTATGCGATCCGCCCGCCGCAGCGTTGCAGCGCTGATACCGAAATGGGCGGCATGAGGTGCACGAAGATTGATCGCCAGTTCAAACAGCGTCGGTTGTTCCACGGGAATCTGACCCGCAGGCTCTCCGAGCAATATCTTGCGAACATAGGCAGCGACCTGCGGTATCGTGTCCGTGCGAACAGGCCCGTAACACATGAGACCGCCTTCCTCCAGAAATAGCGTGCTCTCGTAGATCACCGGCAGGCTAAGATCATTTAATGTTTCGACCACCGCATGGCGATTTTGCCAAATGGGTGCCGATGCCGGTGCGATCGCCGCATCCAAATGCAGCGGCTTGAGTCTGGTCCCCATCTCTTGGATAAAACCATGCGCGGCCACATCGATTTTGACCAGATCGACTCGGAGGCGTGCCGCTGCCTCCTCCGCCTGTTCATTGCACCTACTATCCCCGGCAGTCGAATCGAATAGATATCCGATGCGTCGGCGGTTCGGAAATGCATCGACCAGAATTTCAATCATCTTTCCGTCGACACACCGAAAAGTCGTTACCCCGGTGAGATTGTTTCCTGGCCGGGCGTAGCTTTGAATGAGCTTGTAGGTCAAGGGATCGTCGTGCGCAAGGAAAACGATGGGCGGATTGCCGTTCCGTCGCCGAGCGGAGGCCGCGATCGCGGCGGACAGGTCCATACAGATGAGCACACTGGGGTTAAGAGTCATGATCTCATCCACCTGACTCACGAGGAGTTCGCTGGAAAAGCCTCCCTCGCGGATCGTGATGCGCAGCTGCGGGACGATCGAAGCCAGGCTGTCCTTGAGGTGAGTCTGCAGCGATTCATAGGTAGCGGAATCGTTATGGCCGGTACTTAGCAACGCAATCAAAATCGGCCGCGCGGTCGGCCCGGACGGCCCGGACGGACTGGAAGCAATGGACCGCGGCAGCGCACCGAAAAGAAGCAAACTGCAAAATCGTCGTCGAGAGAGACATGTCACGGAAGCGGCCATCCCGCTGCCTCGAGTCAAAGCGAAGTCCATCCCTTGGGGCTGCCATGATGGACAAAAGGATGAGCCAAATGGGCGAGTCCGCGCGAATATTTTTCGTGATTCAATGGCATCCCTGCTCTGATGATACGCACCGAGTTCTCTATAAAGCGTCCATTTTAGGGGGAGGTTGGTCTCATCACAACCAGGGAGTATTCGATGAACATCCGCGAGAAACGCTCGGCCGCCGGCCATATTCGTTGGAAGCTAAGCTTGGCCTTACTGGCTGCGTTGATTGGCCAACAAGCGGGCGCGCAAAGCACTAGCGGTATGCCCACCGAATACTATCAGGACAAAGATCCGGTGCCGCCTTCCGCCGCCTGCAAAGCGCTATTCCCATCGGGCCTCGGAGTTCCGATGAGCACGGTGTTGCCGCACGAATACGTTCTGCTCTTCGTATTTGACAACGATACTGATAGCGAGGCCGCAGGAAAGATGATCTTTCACGCCGATCCCAAAACCGCCGGCTCTTTGCGCAATAGCGTGGGTTGCATAGCCGATCCGGATCCCGCGACCGCTGCCAGCGGCAAAACCCTGAACGGCTGGGGGATCGAGATAAAGGGTGGCTGCCCAACGGACTGCACGGGGCCGCATTTGTCCACCTTGATCAAAGGCCTGGAAAGGCAAAAATTCCCGCAAGATCCCGACCCGCTACAGGAATTCGGCGGGATCATACAGTGGGGAATCTTTCTTGCCCCCTTGGACAGCAGCGCGACCAGCGCGGTCAAGGTATGGCAGGTGCGTGTTAAGGATGCGACTCACGCGGCCAGAATACTAACCAGCCTCAACAATCTCAGCGGTATGACGGGCTACCTGGGGCATCTGCTGATCGGTCACCGGCCCATCATCGACAAGACCTCGACTGTCAAATCCAGGCATGTGCCGGCAACCAAGCACAATTGATTGCAACACGATCGTGGATAGAAACACGATCGTTGGCACAAAAGACTAGTAAAAACCGACAAACCGGTGTCGGTAACGTTTAGGGAGACATGGACATGGACGTCACCTCCGAGCAGATCCATGGGTGTTGTCCAGCCGACTTCTTGGCTGCATCCAGACTAAACGGCAATGAAGGGACGTAGATGGTTTGGCCCTGGCCAGCCTGATCGAGTACTGGGACTCCGCCCATCCTTCCCGAACGACGCAGCCATCACGCGGCTCGTAGGTCGGCACTACACGCGTTTCCGCGGAAACGTGCGCCTCACAAACAAAAAAAATCTAACACTTTGAGAAGGCCGCGCCGAGGGCGCGGCCTCATTTACGATCGAATCCGCGAAGTTCAGCTAGGTACCGGTGTTCTGTGTTGTCCCAACAAGTTTTGTGCCGCACCCTAGAGTGACGCTGACGGCATATCCCCCAGTGCTATTGGGGGATATGCTCCCTGTATAACTTCCACTGAGCAATGTGCTGAAGCTAGCGCCAATCCGCGCGTCTGCGCCAGGTGCTGTAACGATATATGTTCCCGCAGTCGTATCAAAAGCAAAAATAAAATTTAGCAAATTATCCGGTTGTGCGGCACCGAAAGCGGAATTGTAACCAATTGATTGCGTAACATAGAACATGACATGGCCATTGCTGGCCGTGGCCGTCCCGACGTTTATTGCGCCGGTAATCGGACTCGGAGGTGAGTTGGTCAGGTCACACCCGCTTGCTTCCGTTAAAACCCCATTTCCCAGCTGGGTCGCATACGCCGCGCCAGAGATCAGTGAAATTGCCGCGGCAAGAGCTATCTTAAGTTTGTGTACCATTTACCTATCCTATCGTGTTAGCAGTTAGAGAAAAATCCTGCATTTGCCTAGACGGTCGGAAAACTACAACGATCGTGAAATTACCAGGAACCAATCAAAGCAACTAGCGAGTCACGAAAATAGTTATTTCTTTACCTTACGAGTCGTTTCGCCCTGACCGCCGCTCGCATCAGCAGACCTCAAACAGTCATCCAAAAGCCGCAGCAGCAGCTCGGTCATCGTCATGTTGTGTCGCGCCGCGCAGATCTTGAACTGCTGACGGACAGACAGAGGCACTTTGAAGTTGAGGCAAACGAGCGACGTGCTTGTACCCAGAGAAGAGGATCCATTTGATAATTCGCTCTCACTATCCGCAGTATTCACCGAAACGTAATCCGTCAGAGATTCCTTTCCTGTTTGTTTTCCAACAGATTGCCTAGCATTCTTGAATGGCAACATTCCGGTTATCGCTCCCTATTGATCCATAGATACATTCATAGCGACATTGCGCGCGAAAAAACGTCACGCGTTTGGTGGGTCTTTCCTGACCGTCTCCACTACGTGGCCACTACTACGCGACATTTGCGTTTTTAATGATCACATGGAGGAGGACTCGACACTCGAGCGGCCGGCGAAATCACGGGGTCGGCACGATGACGCTGCGATCGAATCTCATACGCCGAAGCGCAGCACGGAGCGCAGTGTCAGAAAAGCGGTCGTTTGACGCTCCGCGCGCCGGAGCATACAAAGCGGCCATCACCTGTGAGCGGCTGCGACCCCAACCACGGAAACACGTACAGCGCCAAACGACGAATGATTTTGCCTGAGTGCCCCAGGACCCAATTGGTTGAGAACTCATAAAATCATTCGCGCGCGACCGCCTCGAAAGAGTCGCCCACCGAGTCCTGTTCCGAGCGGCGCTTGGTACAGGTCGATCCCATTTGCTTTGTCGCGGCGGGCCTCATCGCGGCGTTCACGGGCTTGCTTCAATGACACGTCGGGGTAGGTCCCCAGCGACAAAAGCTTTCTCTTACCCCCAGCCCAGAATTCGAGAGGCCACCATCGCCCGCCGTTTGGAGCCACCAACAGGTATAGGCCGCCGCCATAAAACAGTTGTTTACGGACGAACTGGGACGTGTGTGGATTGGTGGCCAGGGAGGGAATTGAACCCCCGACACGCGGATTTTCAGTCCGCTGCTCTACCAACTGAGCTACCTGGCCCCTTGCGAGCGGCGTATTAAACAGGGCTGTCGGTCAATCGTCAACTACGGCTTAAGAATCAAAGCCTTATCTATCGCCAAGAGGCGTCGTATCGCCCTCGGGGGCATTGCACCGCAGGACTTCGTTCGCCGGTGCCTATTTCAGAGGTAGCACTCGTCGCCTCCGTTACACGGGGTTCACACAAGCATAACGATCTCGACATACGCATCGCCCAAGGTATCGGGTCACCGGCAGCAAGCCGGAGAACCAAAAAAAATTTCCTGGAGACCTAGCATGTCGAATTCCGGATGGAGAATTGCCACCGCTTGCGTGGCGATGAGTTGGATGGCAAGTAGCGGCGCCCTGGCCGCGGATCAAACCCAGGTTGGAGCGGGCAACGCGAACGCCGAGTCCACCGGAGCGGCTTCGCCCTTGGTGCAATCCGCGAAGCAGCTGCTGATCGACAATGCGAATCGCATCGAGGACCGGTTCATTCGCGAGACCACACTCGACGCCTTCAACAATCCACACACCTGCATCGTCCACCGCATCGGCGTGACGGACGCGGTGAAGAGCGCCATCCTGCAGCAACTTGAACTCGCCGGTTTGATCAACCCGGCCGATGCAGCCACGATTACCGGCGGCGTGAAGGCCGGCGTATTCCCCGCCATTCTGGCCGACCAAAGCCCCTGTCCGCAGCTACCGCTGAGCTTCGACGCCACGCCGGGAAGCAACTTTGGCGGCCATCACTCCTACCCCGGCGGGTTGGCGGTACATGAATCCTTCAACGATCAAAGCTCGATCAATTTCGCCGATACCTACCGCGGAGAATACGCCCAGAGCGGCCGGCAGCGCCTGCCGGTGGCTCAGGGCTCGCGCCGCGAGCCGGAGGATGGATTCGTCAACCAAGACATCATCCTTGCCGCGCCGATCTGGCATGACTGGGCCAAGATGATGGTGTTTCAGTGGAATGCGGACGGCACGGAGTTCACCGAGATGAACTTCGGCGGCACCGGCAGCAATGACAATTTCGGCGCCCCCGGTGATTCCCGCACGGGTGGGCATCACATCCTCAGCATCGCGGAATCCATGGCCCGCGGTCTGCCGCCTGAACTGGTGATCACACAGGCCTCCGCGCACTCCGCTCCCACGTTGGGCAACGAATTCAAGGTCGTCAACTGGCTGCGCGCCGCCGCCATCATCGCCCGCATCGATCCGGTGCAGAAGGGCTACTTGACCCCCGATGCCAAGGGAAATCTGCGCTTACCCGCGCTGCTGGCACTCGGCGAGGGTGTGGATCTGGTAGGCCAGGGCCAGACCAATCTGCTGCTCGAATATCAAATTCACAATCTCTCGGACTCCGACTTCGTGAACTCGATCCCCTCGGTCACCGAAGCGCAGGTCCTGCTGCAAACCGTGGCATCGCAGTTCGGCTTCAACCCGGCCGACACCGCCACCTACAACAACAAGTTTCGCAATGTCGTACTTGCCTTCTTGAGCCCGGAGCACCTGTCGGTCGAATACAGCCAACAGGGCATCAAGGCGGTCATCGCCGACATCGCGCGCCTGAGAGCTCTGCACATCATCTGATGGCGCGAAGGGTGGCCTGAGAGAGCCGCCTAGGTGATCGGTGCGAGGGAATGCACCGATCACCGGCGCAGTCCACTCAGGTTTTCAAGTGGGGAGGACACGCTCCTACTGCACACGCCCCAGGTACTTGTCGAACCATTGCAGTACCTCCTTCACCAGATCCGTTCTTCGCAGACGCACGTCGTGTGTTGTATCGAAGTCGACTTGACGTTTGTCGGCCTGCGGCGTGGCGAGTAGGTGGAATAGTGGCTGCTGAGAGGTCTCATACGGGAACGTGGCGTCGTACCGGCCGTTGACCATCAGAACCGGCTGCGTCAGTCGTTGCGCGAAGTCGACTTGATCCAGACCGGCGACCTGTGGTTTGAATTGGAACATGCCGCCGTCCAGGAATACCGCCGTCTTGAATCGCTGTTCCAATGCGACCAGTATCACGCCGTAAGCGGCGCCTTGGCTCACACCCAAATAGGCGATGTTGTTCGCATCGATGTCGGTCCGTGTCTTCAGGTAGTCAATCGTGCGGCCGATGTCCTTTGACCAACTGATCAGATTTTCACGCTCCAGCGTCGGACCGGGCACCATGGGCGTGTCGAAGTGCCGTTCATAGAGCCCTTTGTAGACCGGATACATCACCGCGCGGCCGCTTTCGATGACATAGTCGACAAAGCCCATATCCCCAAGATCGGCACTGCTCGGCGAGAAGTTCACCCGGGCACTTGGGAAGAAGACCACAATTTGAAACGGCGGCCGGACGTGTTTCGGCAGAAATAGATACGCGGGTATACGCTCACCTGCATAGGCGGCGTCCATGGTGACTTTTTCCGTTGTCCAGTCGCCCGAAGTATCGGCGAGCCTGTCCCGCGTCGCATTGAGTGGCCCGTGGTCGTAGGCATACATGTCGCGATATAACCTGAATGTCTTTTCGTCGACCGGCTGGACCTTCGAGAAATCACGCGTCAGCATCGTGCGCGGCGCCACCGCCTCACTGGGAATGGGGCCTTGGTTGCGCACACATCTGACGCCGTTCAACGCCGAACGATCGAATGGCGAGAGCGCTTCGGGTCCATAGGAGCTTGCCTGGCGGCCCAACGCGTATCTGAGATCCGAACCGGCCGCATTCCAGTACCACTCGCGTACGTTGCCTACCAGATCGAAGGTCCCGAACGGCCCGAGCCCCGAGAATTGCCCCACCGGCGCCAGATTGCCGGTGAGGTTGCTTTGTTCGGCCACGAATCGGTCGAAAGAGGGCGGCATCGCCCTGTAGCCCTGTGCGATCACCGGGAGAGCTTTGCCTGCGAATTCTGCGTAAGCGGCTGCTTCAAACCAGCTGATACCCGACACGGGGTAATCACCCTTGCCCTCGGCATAGTGACCGCCCTCCCACGTGGAGGGTCCAGGGCGCCCGGTCGCGTCGCGGAACAGATCCATGGCCTCATTCCACGCCATGTCGCGGCCGTTGCGCGTAAAGGTTTGCTTCCAGTAGCCGCGCGTCGAATAGCCGCCCTTGTCCACGAACTCCTGGTACTGACGGTTCGTCACCTCGAAGCGATCGATGTAGAACGTGGGCAAAGCGTAAGGGCCCATCCAGCCAATAAATGCGAGATAGTCAGCCCATGGACCGCCGCTGACGGGCACCATCCCTGCCGGAGCCTTCGCCGCCTCAACGAGGTCGAAGGAAAGAGTCTCGGCCGGCGCGGGCGCCGTGATCGACTCGCCAAGACCCGCCTTCGTCACCTTCCATCGCAGGTAACCACCGGGTATGCGAACCTTGTCCAGCGGCGTCGTTCCGAGCCGAAGCCACGAGCTTTTTGGTGATACGTAGTCCTTCACTTCCACGACCGCGCCCGGTGGATTCGAATGTATGGTCGCTACGCGCGTGGCAGACGCAACCGCTCGCGCCAAATCGCGATCGTCCGGCGCGTACTTTTCAGACCTTTCGATCAATGGGAGCGCCTCGACAGTCCGGTCGTTCGCGCTCAACGAGACGATCTTTGGTATCGCCGTTTCGCGAACCCAGTGGCGCTCCTCGGAGTTTCGATAAGCAAGCGCGCCTAGCGAAGCCAGGATGATGGCCGCGAATACGGCCGCCGCAAACAGGTACCGGCGGGCGCGCGCTCGGTTGGTCCAATCGGCTTTAAGATCGTCGGACGGCCGAACCGCGATCGCAGATAGCGTCTGAGTTTGCGATGACATACTTTGCGGTTGCGGATGCAAGGATCTGTCGGCCTGCACGTGCGAGACGGACGGCGGATTGTCCGGGTGTAAAAGGCTTGCAACCTGGTTCGCAAACGTTCTGAAATCATCGGCGACACCTACTCGAGTCCATTGCACTTCGAGAAATGAGTCAGGTACGCGTGCCTTGGTCTCCGGCGTGTTGTCTATGACGACAGGTAGCAGAAAAGGCGTCCCTTTTGCCATCAGGTGCGTGCGCTGATCCGCCAGCCGCCACTCCAGCCTGAAATACCCTTCCAAGCGAGCTTCCGTGTTCGCCGAAATGACGGCCACGAACAGCGCACAATCGCGAATGCGGCTGCGAATTTCTGCATCCCATGCAACGCCTCCTTTCAAGCTGCTCTGGTCGAACCAAACCTCAACGCCTGCTTCGCGCAGCGCTTCGGCAATACCGCGTCCCGCCTCCACATCCTGCGAGGCGTAACTGATGAATACGGGCATGGTTGGGTTCGTCAAAGTGGATTACTTGCCATTTTCAAGAGGACGTAGCGCTCGTGTCAATGCAGCCTACCAGGAAGGCCCGGATTTTTAGTGCGTCTGCTCGGCTAAGACAGGCTCTCGGGCTGAGGTGCTGCCACCGGCTTGCGAGATACCTCGGTCATCGAGTCGGTGATGGCGGTCGGGGGAACGAGCAAGGCCAGGCACACAGTGACCACCGACAGCGCCAGCATGGCCCAGAACGTGAGGTTCAAGGCCTGCGCCAGACCTCCACGGATCACCGCCTCACCGCTGATCAGGCCGTGAGTGTTCAACAATTGACGCAGCTGATCCGAGGTGATCGGTTCCAAAGTCCCCGACGCTCGGAGGCCATGATTGAGGACGGCACCCAGCACCGTGGCGCCCAGCGTGCTGCCCAGATTGCGCGAGAAGAGATTCGACGCGGTGACGCTGCCGCGTTGTGCCCCGTCGACGATCTCTTGGATGAGCACCAGCGAAGGTACGCTGATCAGTCCCATCCCGAATCCCATCACGAGAGATCCCATCGCGGGCAAAAGAGGCGAGGCCTGCGGGGTCAGCGCAACGAAACACATGGCGCCCAGCGGTTGGAGCAGCGCTCCGATCAGGATCAGGTGACGCAGCGCAAACCGGTGGAACAATCGCGCCGCCGTCGTGGCGCCTGCCGGCCAACCGATGAGCATGGTCGTCAACGTAAACCCTGCCGTGGTGGGTGATCGCTGCATGACGAGCTGCACGTAAATCGGCAGAAACGTGGTGAGACCGATGAGCGTCATGCCGGCTACCACGCCCACCAAGTTGGTCGTCGCAATGGGCCGATGACTCCACAGGCCCAAGGGAACGATGGGGTGAGCGGATCGGCGCTCCAGCACGACAAACATCACGCCCGCGATCAAGAACAGCGCCGCAGCTACCGCCAGTCGCGTCGGGTGTGCATTACCTAGTTCCGTGAGAGCGACCAAGAGAGATGTGACGGCGACCGTGAACGAGGCGGCACCGCCCACGTCGATCGAGCGGCGTTGGTGTTGCGCACCTTCCTTGAGGAATAGAATAAAACCCGTCGCGGCCGCAATACCCACCGGGATGTTGATCCAAAAGATCCACGCCCACGGCACCGAGCGGATGATGAGCCCTCCCAATATCGGCCCGGTCACCGCCGAGACAGCCCAAACACTGGCCAAATATCCCTGCACCTTGCCCCGCTCGCGCGCAGGGTACAGATCGGCCACGATGGTCATGGCCACCGGCTGCATGGCGCCTGCGCCCACGCCTTGAACGAGCCGGCAGCCGATCATGGCCGGCATGGACCCGGCGAGGCCTGCCAGTACCGATCCCAAGAGAAAAATTCCGATTCCAACGAGCATGATCGGCTTGCGTCCATACACATCCGCAAGATTTCCAAAGACCACGGTCATGGCGGTCTGCGCCAGCAGGAACGAAGAAAATACCCAGCTGTAGAGACGCAGTCCCCCGAGATCAGCGACGATCTGCGGCATGGCGGTGGATACGATGGTCGCTTCGATGGCAACCATGGCCATGGTCGTCATGACCGAGGCAATGATCAGCGCGCGGGATGATTTCAGATTCGGCAAAGGCAGTACTCGGAGCGGAACGATGCCGGACGCACGGTCAGGCAGGGTGAGTTTACTCCGGACCCCTCGCCAGAGTAACTGACGGATGTCACGTTGCCGCCACGGCGGCATCTCGCGGCGGCATTCCTCGGCGGAATGGGATACCTTCAATCCCCTTCCCCGGCGCGGTCACCATGCGGGCGCTGCCATCGAGCTTCCCCTCATCAAGCCCCTTTTGACACGCATCCTTCCAGAAGTTTGTCGGCGAGCACATCGAGATCCTGACCCGTCATGAGCGGTTGACCGCCAACCCCCAGAGCCGCATTTCCCCGGCGAAGAACCAGCGCAGTCTGCCATCCTGCCGCGGCTGCGCCCAGAATGTCCCAGGTGTGGCAGGCAATTAGGCACAATCGGTTCGGCGGTACCCCGAGGGACTCTTCCACTGCCCGATAAACCTCGCGCGCCGGCTTGTAGCGACGCACGCCTTCGTCCACGCTGAACTGCCGCTCGAACATCGAATCGATGCCGGCATGCCGAAGCTGGCTCTCGCAAGTCGACTTCGGATTATTCGTCAGGGTAAACAGACGAAAACCCGCGGCGCGGAGCCTGTGAAGCGCTGCATGAACGTCGGGGTGAGGCGGCAGCGACGCCATCGCCTCCCTGACACCCTGAAGGTCGCTCTCGGCGACATGAATCCCGCGCGTTGCGCCCATCATACGCAGGACGGCCCCGGCCAATTCGCCGAATGGCACGTAGTCACCCGCGAGCGTGATCGCCTCGGAATAGAGGATCAGCTGCGCAAACCATTCGCGCAGCGCGGCGGATTCCCCATACATCCTCGTGAAGTGGGGCGCCAAGGCGTCAATATCCAAGAGAGTTTCATTGACGTCGAATATCAGCAGCGGACGTTCCGGCATAGGAGGCCTCTCATACGATCAAGGCGAGTTGCACAATAACGATGGACATCGGGATTGTGATAGTTTATCCGCATGGAGCGCGCGCTCGGCATCAGTCTTCACACGGGATGGGGCGCATGCGTCATTGTCGGGGGATCGCTGCGCAGACCCCAGATATTCGCCAACGAAGCGATTGAAATTCTCGGCGATTCGGAGCGTTTCTGCTTCCACTTGGCCGCCGACATGGAGTATGCGTCCGCCGAAAAGTGGATCGCCCGGATCAGAGAAAAGGCCACCGCCAATGCACGTCGGGCGCTATCCCCTCTCCTCACTCAAATGGTGAGCGTCTGCGCAATCGTTGCTCAGGAAGGCTCTGCGGGAGATCTTCGAGAGGTCCTGAAGTCGCACCCGCGGCTGCACTCCGCAGAGGGATTTTTCTATCGCGACGTGTTGCGCGATGCGTGCACCGTTCCCACGCGGATCATGCCGTCCCGATCGCTTGATCCATCCAAGGTGCCCAAGTGCGCGCCGGCGCCCTGGGGACGCGATCAAAAGCTGGCGGCGCTCGCGGGTTGGTCGGCCATGCAGTGAGGGCGGGCTTTCCCGTTGCTCTTGAATGGTTGAGACTAGGGTGATGCCCATGCCATCCACAACTACCGCTTCCATTCGATGCGCGATCATCGCCTGCATGACACTGGGGATTTTGCTGCTCATGCCGCCGGCCAACGGCCAGAGCATCGCATTGACATTCGACGATGGGCCAAACATGGCCGATCATATCGGACTCAGCGCGGCGGATCGCAACGCCGCGATATTGAGGCAATTGGCCGCGGCGCGCCTCAAGTCCATTCTCTTCGTCACTAGGACAGATGCGGACCCTACGAGGAATGAGTTGATCCGGCAGTGGGGCGCCTCTGGACATCAGGTCGGCAACCACACCGCCACCCATCCAAACTTTGAAGGCACCAGCTTGGCAGCCTTTGAGCAGGAACTGCTCGCGTGCGACCAAGCCATCCGCGATGTACCGGGGTTCACGCGGCGCTTTCGATTTCCCTACTTGAAGGAAGGCGACACCGCCGAAAAGCGTGATGGCTTCCTGCAATTTCTCGATTCGAATTCCTATCAGACCGGCCCCGTGTCGGTGGATGCCAGCGATTGGTACTACAGTCAACGCTTGAGTACCCGGCTGAAGGATCATCCCAACGCCGACACACAACCGTACAGGGACGCCTACCTTCGTCATATCTACGGCCGGGCGGAATATTACGACGGTCTGTCGCGCACCGTACTCGGGCGCTCGGTGGCGCACGTCCTGCTCCTGCACCACAATCTGATCAATGCGCTCTTTTTGCAGGATATGATTCAAATGTTCAAGGATAAGGGATGGACGTTGATCGATTCCGACGTTGCGTTCAAAGATCCGGTCTACGCCATGCGTCCGGATATATTGCCGGCCGGTGAGAGCATCCTTTGGGCGCTGGCCAAGAAAAAAGGTGTTCCGGGCCTGCGCTATCCCGCAGAAGATGATGTGTACGAGAAGCCGATTCTCGACCGCCTGCACTTGTGAGAAGCTTACATCTCGTGTCCCGACCTCCAGCATTCATCTCAATTTAGAGCATATGAGCACAATCCAGGTACCCTACCCCATCGGCGCGCCCGGAGTTCCCTGGGGTCAAGCGGAAGTGATCGCCTGGCTGTCACGTCAGGCCGTCAAGCGCAGTTACCAAGCGGATGTGAGGCGCCCCATCGAGGCCCTCGGGTCCCGCTACGAGGTGGTGCAGTATGGCCGGCTGGACTATCACCCCGACAAGTACCCTTTGCTTGCGATCAAGAGCCGCGTCTGGCGCGACACGCTACCCTGCGCGTTGGTAACGGGCGGCGTACATGGCTATGAAACCAGCGGCGTGCACGGCGCATTGCAATTTGTCGACCGGCATGCGGCCAGCTATGACGGCAAGGTCAACCTACTGATAGCGCCCTGCGTCAGTCCCTGGGCCTACGAAATGATTCACCGCTGGAATATGCACGCCGTCGACCCCAATCGTTCATTTCGCGACGACAGCCCGGCGCAAGAATCGGCAGCCCTCATGCGTCTGGTCGCGCCCATCCGCGACCGCGTGCTGGTGCACATTGATTTGCACGAAACCACCGATAGCGATGAGTCCGAGTTTCGACCGGCGCTGGCCGCACGCGACGGCGTGGTGCACGAACCGGGCGAAATCCCCGATGGCTTCTATCTGGTCGACGATGGCGAGAATCCGCAACCGGCGTTTCAGCAAGCCGTGATCTCTGCGGTGGCAAAGGTCACACGCATTGCGTCGGCGGACCGTCACGGCCAGATCATCGGCTCTCCCATGGTTGCGCCGGGCGTCATCCGCTACCCGCTCAAGCAGCTCGGTCTCTGCGCCAGCATCACGGACGCGCCCTACAAGACGACCACTGAGGTCTATCCCGACAGCCCTTCTGCCACCCCCGAGCAATGCAATGCCGCGCAAGTGGCAGCGGTTCGCGCAGCGATTGATTTCGCGTTGGAGCACCGCCCCACGGTGCCTTAAGCGCCGGCCCCTGCACTTGGCTTGACGGCACAATGTTACGATACCGCCTCCTCTTTGGGAGTATCCAATGCTGCTCTACGTCGACTCCAATTTTGCCAGCCCCTATGCCTTGGTCGCATTCGTCAGCTTGATCGAAAAAGGTTTGACGTTCGATGTCAAACCCCTCGAACTATTCGCCAACGCGCAGCACGAAAGCACCTTCGCCTCGACCTCGATCACCCAGCGGGTCCCGACGCTCGTACACGATGGCTTCGCGTTGTCGGAATCCTCTGCGATCTGCGAATACATTGACGAAAGCTTTGCCGGCACACGCCTTTATCCCACGGACTTGCGGGAGCGGGCACGGGCTCGGCAAATTCAGGCGTGGGTGCGCAGTGATCTCATGCCGATTCGGGAGGAGCGGCCGACGTTCGTCGTGTTCTGCGGCGCTCGCAGACCCGCGCTCTCGGCGCAGGCGACGGAAGCCACTCAAAAGCTGTTTGCGGCGGCTTCGCAGTTGCTCGATGGCCGCACCGAGCATTTATTCGGCCAATGGTCGATCGCGGACGTGGATTTGGCCATGATGTTGCAGCGCCTGGTGGTCCACGGCGATGGGGTTCCCCAAAAGCTCGTCGACTATGCCAACCGCCAGTGGCGTAGGCCCAGCGTGCAACAGTGGATCAACCATGCCCGTCCCCCGCTCACGGAGTACTGACCGGCTATCGATGGTCGGCGGTTCAGATCCGCCGCCATATTGCTCGGGCAGGCAGTAACTCCCTTCGGGCGCAAGGACAACTCGTCGGCGTACCACGGTACGAAAGGGCTGAGCTGCTTGTGCTCTGCGCAGCACGGAACCCTAACTCCGACTGCAGAAACGAAGGTCGAACCGACAGATCGGTTTGATTGGAAAGATCCGCGGTGGCCTGGGCGAACTGGGCGACATCGGGAAGGTGGAGGTTTTCGGTCACCGAGCAAGCTGACTTCACACGCCACAGCGCAACGCTCGCCGTCAATGCGGTTGCTCCAAAGACCAGCAAGCAGACCATCATGGCCGTCAGTACGGGCTTTTGACGTAGCCGGTACAACATCGAATGAAAGCAGTGAGCGACCCCGATGCTCATAGCGACATTTCCCCCTTTCGCTCCTCCTACAACACCTCAGGATCGGAAAAGTTTCGTAATTCGGGCGCGATTTTTCAGAGAATACGCCCGCCACCTGCTCATGGGCGCAGCCAACTCGTGGGCGGAGTCGATCGGATAACATCATCAAGCAACAAAAGGAAAAGGCATCTAAAAGGAATAAATAATCGATATATATATCAAATGATTACGGAATATATCTAAGTTAAATGTGACACACATTATGACTCATTCACTGCGCCGCTGCCGCCAAGCAGCCATGCCAAAGGTCGGCACCGCTACCCTCTCGAGCGGTCGAACAAATCAAGGCTAAAGTTTGGGCACTTGCGGCCGATGATCCTCAGATGAGCACCATCAACGCCCTGCCTTCTGTCGCCCCGTCTAGTGCGCAAAGCAGCGGTGCTGCTGCGATCGCGGCCGGCAGTCAGCGTCTGAGTCAGGACGCTCAGTTGATTGCCAACCCGGTGAACCAGGACATTACCAGCTCATTGCTGGATTTGAACCAATCCTTGCAGCTGGCTGAAGCAGGCGCGAATGTCATCAGTACGTCGAACAAACTGCTCGGCACGTTGCTGGACGTTTTGGCTTAAATTGGCCTAAGTCTGCAGTCGCGACCGGCGGGCACACATTCACGACATAATGGCCGTGAGCCTTTCGAGTCCGTCTCAAACTGACCGAGCAAAGGCACTCCCACCTTGATTGCTCTGACGCTTGCTGGCATGTTGAACTCAAGCAGTTTCAGAGACCGCCCACATGCCGAAGAAAACCCCTGGCAGCCGACACAAACGGCCGCGCTTGGATGGCGGACCCGCCCCGCCTTACTTGAATGAGAAGCTCATTGCACAGCTTCAGGGGGCGGTGAGCGCTGCACGCCGCAAGCGACTCACAAAGCCCATGGAGACGGATGGGTGCCAAGAACCCTTGGCGTAGCAGCGCGAATCTGCGGCGATGTCAATCTCACCTGATTTCGCAACTTCAAGCGTTTGGCTTCGCCACCATCAGATAGAAAATGCCAAGAACGCCGAGGAACGCCGGCCACCCTAACGCGAACCACCAGCGATAGTATCGGTGGTACAGCGACGGCAGCGCTGTTGAAGCCGCAGCAGCTGCCGCTGCGAGATCCCGCATCCTGATTTGCAGCCAAACCACCGGCAGCCAACAGCACCCTACGAACAAATACAAGGTTATCGACGCGAGCAACCAGGGTGCCGACAGCGGAAATCCTGCCATGAGCGCTAGGGCAATGCCTGTGACCGGTTGCAAGATCACGGCCGTGGCCGTGAAAACCATGTCGGCCACTACCACATCGCGGCCGACGCTGACGATGACTTCAAGGTTGCCGGCGCGCTGCGCACGAACAAAGAAGAACGCAATTCCCGCGCCTGTTCCGAACAGCACCGTGGAGGATACGATGTGAGCCCACTTGACCAGCAAATACCAATTCACGAGTCGGATTCCCTCGTATGGATATCCCAACGTGCGAACTCGTGCTCGAATTCACCCAAAGTGATCATTCCCATACAGACCTTGGCGCCGGCGGCCCATTCAGCGCCACGCTGAAGTTTCTTGGCGAGAATGACCGCGGCCATGCAGGGTATTTCAGGCCCATGATTCTTTCCGGCAACTAGTTCCCAGTACCTAAAACCAGGTTGACCTGCAGCGTCGATGCCCGAGAGACGCACGGTCATCCCACCGGTGTCGGTTCCCAACCAGTTCAACCAAGTTCCGATCCGATCGAAGGCGACTGCCCAGCGAGTGACCGGTATCGGCAGGCCCATCCGTCGACAGGCGCCAAGGGTCCACAATGCCAGATGCTGAACCGACACTTCCAACGCCGCCCTAAACGTAACGCTGCGGATGCCCGGGTATCGGTCCGGCAGAAGCTCCAAGTCCGGTACGTCGCAGGCCGCCGCGAGGCGGCTACCGAAGGAGAATTTCTCGCGCTTCAGCTCTTGCCAGCCGTATACCGTGCGCCAGACGCCATCTTGCCACCACCGAAATGCCTGACCCGCGTAGCCAAGTACTGCGGCAAGTGTGGCAACCCCGCGCGGAGCGTGTTGACCGGGTGCGATGACGATATCGACCGCATCAATGTTCTGCATCGATGATTGCAGCGAATCGATCACCGCCGAGGACAGTGCCGGTAACGTGCTGGCACCGCTTATGGCGAGGCGCCCCGCCAATGCGGCAGCAGGTCCTACGGCCTTGACGAATCCAGCCACGAAGTCGCGCCCGTCCGCCAAGTCCACATAGTGGGCCTTGCAGGCCAAGCTGGCCAAAGCGACCCGATAATCTTGACCCTGGAACGGCCCCGCACAATGAATCACAAGATCGGGCGCCAGACCTTTCAACTGCGCAGCGAAATCGACATGGTCGATATCCACGACCGCTGTCTGAATATTCTCGGCGGCCGCCCCTGGCCGATGGCGGCTGGTCGCGATGACCTCGATTCCCCCTTCCTGACTCAGGCGCTTACAGATCCTCGCCCCGAAGTTGCCGAGCCCGCCTATGACCACCACGCGCATGATTCAATCAGGGCTAAGAAAAGTCCCTGCTCCGTTTCCCGCCCCGATCGATCAGGCGCGCGATTCCGCCGCCCAACTTCATGAGAGTGACGATCGTAGACCGCGGGAGCGCAATCATTTGGTCGTACCAACGGCTGGTGCGTTCCACGAAATCCAGCATCTCCCTCAAGCGAAGCTGCACGACCGGATCCACGCTCTTGTCATCCCGCGACATCTCGACGCAATCACGCAGGGCCGCGGCCGCCGGATCCAGTTCGCGTGCCTTGCGTCCTGCCGCGATTCGCGACACCAGATTCCATAGGTCCGTCTCGGCGGTATAAAAGGTGCGTCGGTCGCCCAGGACGGGAACCGACCGAATGATGTTCCAGCTTTGGAGTTCGCGCAGCGAATTGGATACATTCGAGCGCGCGATCCCAAGCGTTTCGGCAATGTCTTCCGCCGCCAAGGGTTGCTTCGACGCATACAGCAGCGCGTGGATCTGACTCACCGAGCGGTTTACCCCCCAGCGCTCGCCAAGATTCCCCCACTCGAGCACGAAGCGCCGCACGGCTTGGGGAATCTGGCCTTTTATATCTGTAATTTCTGTCATAACAGATATTACAGTCCATCAGGACTAGATTGTCAAGTTTCGCCTGTGCCGACCTCGCATGGTGGATCTTCTGCGTCATGCGAATTCGCCATATCGATAGGATCAATGAGTGTTGGTGGTGCGGGTGCGTAGGAATATAGTGACGACTGGCGCCGCGGGGCGCGAAGCTGTCCACTGGCCCGATGGTCACCTGTTGACGGCCCGTTTCGCCTCCGCGGATGCCACCACTTCGGAGATTTGAGCAGCTCCCTGTCCGCTGGGTTACCTCAAAATCGGATTTGTCCTTCTGCCTCTGCAACATAGTTAGGCATCGCCGCACCCTCAACCGAGTGCCGGTACGTATTGGTCAATGAACAATTCGTGTTCGATGCAATTCAGTTACGCAGAACGGCCTTTTTTATAGTTCAACCTATTTGACGGTACCATGATGTCATCAACGTTGTTGCGTCCGAACGGCCCTCTCTTGGCGATCACCCTTGTATTCTTAGGAGTGTCGATCTCTCGCGCCGAAACCCCGTGTGCGCCCCCTGCGACCGTCGGACACTGGGCAGGTACGATGACGCGCAATACTGCATCTATTCCCATTGAATTCGATTTCACTTGCGTCGATGCAAAATTGGCGGCGTCCTTCACGTCGGTCACGCAGCGAGCGATGGAGTACCCGTTCGATTCGACGAAGCAGGTGGGGGATCAAGTCGATCTGGTTCTTGGCGGTGAGATCCACTGGTCGGGACGATTCGATCATTCGACGCTCAACGGCACCTTCAAAGATGAGGATGGCTCCGGCACCTTCGCACTTCATCGTACCGCGAGCCCTCAGTTTCCTTATTCGATGACTGGCGTCGTCTTCCGCAATGGGCCTGTTTCTCTCTCCGGAACCCTGCACATTCCGCGCGGCAAAGGCCCCCACCCGGCCATTGTCATGCTGCAAGGATCTGGCCCCGAGACGCGCTGGGGTGCAAATCGCTTTTGGGCCGACTACTTCGGCCGCAGAGGTATAGCGTGTCTTATCTACGACAAACGCGGCACCGGCAAGTCTACAGGCGACTGGAAGACCTCCGACTTCAACGCACTAGCCGACGATGCGCTGGCAGGGGTCAGGTTGCTGCTATCTCAAACAGGAATCGATCCGAAGAAAATCGGAATTCATGGCCATAGCCAGGGCGCATCGATTGCACCGCTCGTCGCATCGAAGTCCGAGTCCGTTGCCTTCGTCTTGGCCGATGCAGCCTCGGGAATCCCCATGTGGCAGGCGGAGATCTTCAGTCAACAGTCGGGTGCCAGGCATTCCGGGTTGTCGTCCCGCGATGTAGCCAGCGCCGAAAAGTTCATCGAGCGAGCGGTCCAAGTGGAGCGGTCCGGCATCGGATATGACGCACTCAGAAGCGAATATAAGGCCGAACAACAGAGCGGAGCGGCGTGGATCCAGGGAATTCCATTGCCGCCTGAGGACTCCTATTTCATAAGGTTTTTTCCGACCATTGCAAACTACAACCCCGCGGACTACTGGAAGCTCATTCACGTGCCGGTCCTGATCGTCGAGGCGGGCGAGGATGAGCGCGTTCCGGTCGCCCCCTCCGTGGCAGCGATTCAGCAAGCATTGAGTGAGAACGGGAATCCCGATTTCACCATCGTCGTGTTCCCGCAGGCTTCCCATACCCTCGTCAATGGATCAAGGGCGGGCGAGCCGTTCCATTGGTCGCGCATTACCCCAGGCTATGCGGACCTGCTGACTTCTTGGGTTCTGTACCGGGAATCGCGTTCTATTGTCGACCGTTAATACCTGTCAGATATTCCGACAGTGCATCCACTTGATCGTCGGGCACCGGCGCTCCGTACGCGGAACGCATCTTCACGATTTCAGCGCGCCATTCTGCTTTCGTGAGCGGAGGCTGTTGCAATACCATCCCTGCGGAGTGACATATCAAGCATTGGCTGGTGGCAATGTCCGCGCCGACCGCGGGTGGAAAAATCTCATCGCCGGCCGGCAATTCAACTTTGACGACCGCCCAGCGCCGCGAGGCCACCTCCGTCTTGCCGGGCGGGGAGCCTGCCTGCGCAGAACTCCACCACGCCGCCCCTGCGATGGACAGTACTGCGACGGCAGAGGCGATGAATGCCAGACCATTGAATCGCATTTTCGTGCCTCGTCTTCGGGTGAGCTAAGCGGGTTGGACCGAGACGGATTCAACGACATTGCGCATGTAACCCGGTCCATTCCAGTTGGCGCGCTCGGGCTGCGATGCGCCGGCCGTATTGAACGCCTTGACCAGGAGTTTTTGCGGTTGGGCAGACGCAAGCCGGAAATCTACGCTCCATTGTCTGAAGCTGTACTTGCCGTGATCCGGCCCCAGCCTCGCCTCCTGCCACTGGCTTCCCCCATCGCCTGAGAACAATACCTTTGCGAGTCCCGTGTCCCCGCCAAACGCGATGCCACGTACAGTCGTTGTCTCGCCGACCTTGAGTTTCGCCTGGTCCTGAATATTCGTGAAGAATGAACGCGGAAGCATACGATTGATGGGAATCGTTTTTACACCCTGCTGTCCGGGCACGACATCCGCGAACGGCGTGTCGGGAATCAGGTAGGCACGCGTCATCCAAAAGTTGTCATCGGGTTTATCCAGCACCTCAATGTCATTGAGCATTTTGACCCAGTAGGTCGCATACCAGCCGGGAACGACCAACCGCAACGGATAGCCGTTCAAAAGCGGTAGCGGCTCTCCATTCATCGCATACGCGACCATCACTTCTCCATCGAGTGAATGATCCACATCCAGCGATTTCATGAAATCCGGGGTTTGCGGAAGAATGCCGGTATCGAGCCCGTTGAATCGGACTTGGAGCGCTCCGGTCTTGACGCCGGCACGATCCAACAACGCCTTCAGGCTCACGCCCCTCCACACGGCGTTGCCCATAGCTCCGTTCGCCCATTGCCCGCCCGCCACGCGCGGGGTGAAGAATGCACGCGAATTACCTGAACATTGATTGACCGCCGCGATCTCCATCGGTTTGAATTTCCGCACTAGGTCATCGAGGGTGAAGCTTACCGGCTGCCCGACATGACCGCGGATGTTGAGCCGAAAGGTGGCGGGATCGACCACCGTAGGAATATTGGCCAGGTGCCAACGTACGTAGAAGCGATCGTTGGGCGTGAAGACACCTTGATCGAACACCTCAAAGGGCGTTTCAAGCAAGGGTGGCCGTGTGCGCTGCAAAACCATCGAGCCCTTCTGCGGAAAGGTCTTGACCAGGTTGCGTTCTCCGTTGACGAAGGGAAAGACCACGGATTCGTCGGTACCGCTCCACGCCGACGCACCGAGCAATCCGGTGAAGCCAAGACCGCTTAAGCCTGCGATAAAATGTCGCCGTGACTGCGCCAAAGGGTCAAGATCTCGCTGCATAAGCTTAAGCTCCACGCTAGAATCGCGACATTCGCCGCGGCCAGTATACTTGCGTCCACCGTTTAGGGCACGCTCGCCCTCATTCGTCGCCCCCCTTCGCCACCGTCTCTACGCGTTCGCCACGACGTTGTTCGCCCTTGCGCGTCAGCGCGGCACTCACTTCCCTCCACCTGAGGGGCGTCGCATCGAAAATTTTGTCTCCGATGTCGAAACGAAATACTCGTGATAACCGGCGCGCGCAATCGGCTGCATTGCTGCCGTGTCCAACATACCGTCCTTGATGAACCGCTCGTCAATATGAATGCCTACCACCTGGCCGAACACGACATACCTGTCTGTGTCTTCATCGCGGATATTCTTGAGATGAGTCGTCTGCAGCCACTTGCATTCCAACGCGCACGGTGATGCTTGGACTCGCGGCGCCTGCACCAGAATCGACGGGGCCGCCTCCAGCCCCGCCTCCTTCATTTCATTGACACCCCGCGGAAAGGATCCTGAAGTCGCATTCATCTGAAGGCGCAGATCCCAGGTCGCAAGATTGCAGACGAATTCGCGGGTCTCTTCGACGAACGCGAGTGAATCCTTACGCCCCTCCGAAGAAAACATCACAATCGGTGGATCGCTCGATACGCCGTTGAAAAATGAGTATGGCGCAAGATTGATCTCACCCTTGAGACTCCTAGAGGAAATCCACCCGATCGGACGTGGCGCTATGATTGCCTTGAGAGGGTCGTGCAATAGGCCATGGTTTCTCTTGCTGGGTTCATAGAACAAGCGCAGTCTCCGTACTATAAAAAAATCGCCCAAGCAGCTTCTCGCCTTTCATTGAAACATACACCAGTGACTGCCGTGGACGACCACGCCGGCCCGGCGTCGCGCCTGCCCCTTGGCGATCTAGCGGCATGCCTTACCGGCCTCACTTCACGTAACTTATTGATTTATTTATTTATTATCTCGATTGGTTGACAGCGAGGCTTCACTCCCCAAGAATTCGCGCCTCTCCGTGGTGAAGTAGCTCAGTTGGTTAGAGCACGGCATTCATAACGCCGGGGTCGAGGGTTCAACTCCCTCCTTCACCACCATCCCCTACTAGTCGATTTAGGCCCCGATCGCGATCGAGGTCGCACATGCCGCGGAGATCCCGGCTTCCGACACTTCATAGTTCCAGCTTCGCAGCACGGAAAAGCGCTTGAGGGTCACGAATTGTGGACCTTGTTGAGTACCGGGCACATACATCGGCCCGACACGCTGATGGTGCTCATCGGAGGCATCGCTCATATCATCCTCATCATCGGCTGCGTCGCTGCGTTTCGCCAGCAGCACCCCGAAAAGAGGGATTGGTGGCATTTCCTCGCCGGTGGCGCGCTGGTTCTGGCGTATTTCGCCGTGATCGCCGCCATCTTGCTTCCGCGCTGAGGCAGGGTCGTTAATTTATCGGCCGGGCCGCACTTGCGGTCAATTCGGCTTTTTGAAGCGAAACAGGAACTGGTCGGTATGACCGCGGACGGACGGATCGAACACATTCTTGGTGTGATCGTCGGCCGTGTTCGCGAGAATTGAACTCTCCGCATCCAGCTTAAAGCCGGCCGCCAACACGTCGGCCTTCACCCTTGCCGGATCGATCCGATGCAGGGTATCGGTTGCGCTGACGCCCGAACCTGCCGCCGCTGCGTGATCCAAGACGACATAGACACCGCCCGGTTTCAGAGCGGCAAAGACCGCCTTATTGAAGGCGGGTACATCCGCGGGTCCCATGAACTTGTCGTACAGATCATGATAATTCTGCCTAATGAAAACGGCGTCGAGTCCCGGCGGCAAAGCGGATGCGACCGGCTCCGCGCTGACGATGACATTGGGCGACTGATTCGCCAACGTCTTCATGTGCTTCAATGCTTCGGGATAGGCCTTGGCGACTTCGGCCGTCTCAACGGCGTACACTTTTCCGGACGGCCCAACGGCCTGCGCAAGCGATGCCGTCAGGCGTCCCGCCACGATGTCGGCTACTTTGTCACCCGCCTTGAGTCCGATGAATGCGACGACCTCCGGCGCCTTCCACGCAGGATCGAGCGTAGGCGCAGCGGATTGCGAAAATGCGCCGGTACCCGCGCCGATCGAGATAGCCAGCGTTAAAGACAATCCGAGCTTGCGCATGCGCCAATCCTTCTGGTTAGTTTTACTGTAAGCGGCATTTGCGGATCTTGAAGCTTCGTTTCTCCATAATCCACACGCATCCAACGGCCGTTCGATGTGCATTTCGCATGCGCCCAACTCACGAGTGCCTGCTTTACCGATAGTAGCGCATATTGCACAGTCTTCGAGGCGGTACTGTACATTCATCCATGCCGCCATCGCAGCTCGTCGGCAACTCGTGCAGGAACCTAGGCCGGCTCAACACTCCCATTGGCAATCGCCACGAGGAGCAGGCAAATAAATCGCTTCTGGATAGCCCCTAGTGTTACTTTTTGTCTATTGCGGTGTTCTAAGTCTGTGGGGGCATCTTAAAGAGACCTCATCTTAAAGGGAGTACTTATGGCGCTGGCTGACGAACTGAGCAAACTGGCGGAATTGCGCGCAAGTGGCGGCTTGACGGAGGAGGAGTTCATCCGCGCCAAGGAACGCCTCTTGGGGGCCGAGCAGGCTCGTCCTCACGAACCGCATTCATTCGCCGTCAATACATTTCGTCGCAGCCGTACCGATCGATGGTTCGGTGGCGTATGCGGCGGAATTGCCCGAGCCACGGGAACCGAGTCCTGGGTATGGCGGCTACTTTTTACGGCACTGTTCATCTGTTTGGGGGCTGGCCTACTCTTATATGTTCTGCTGTGGATTTTCGTGCCCAGCGATTGAATACGAGGATTCGGCGCGGGTCGCGCGGCCTGCACACTTGACCACATACATCGCGGTATCCGCCGCCTTGATGAGAGCCGCCGTGTCCGTCGCATCTTCGGGATACTGCGCGACTCCAATGCTCGCGGACAGCACCAGGCGATTTGTCCCAATCACGTACGGCGCGGAGAGTGAATCCAGGATCTTCTGCGCACAGCTGTTCGCCTCCTCGAGGTCGCAATCGATCAGCAACGCCAGAAATTCATCCCCGCCTTGACGGCTTACGGTGTCGGAGGCGCGGACGCAGTTGAGCAGTCGATTTGCGGCCATCCTCAGCACTTCGTCGCCCACGAGATGGCCCAGCGTATCGTTGATTTCCTTGAATCGGTCCAGATCGATGTACAGCAGCGACAAATGGCTGCCGGTACGGTGGGCCAAGGTGATGGCGTGTTCGATGCGGTCGTTGAACAGGGTTCGGTTGGGCAGATCGGTCAGATGATCATGCAGCGCCAAATGGGCGAGCTTGTCCGAGAGCTTGCGAGCCGCCGTCACGTCGTGCCCCACCATCACCGCGCCCACGACACCGCCAAGACGATCGTGAATGGGTGTTGCGGCAACTTCCACCGCCACCGCCTCGCCGTCGCGGCGCACTAATACGCAGCTTGCCGCCGCCGGCGCGCGTCGCTGATTTTCGATAATGGCTTCCGTGGCGGGACAGGGCGTCGGCTGGCCGGTGTCGACATCCACGAGTTGAAAGACCCTCCCTGCCGGCAAACCTGCGGCGTCGGCCTGCATCCATCCGGTCAAGCGCTCGGCAGCTTTGTTCAGGTAGGCGACATGGCCGCGAAAATCCGTGCTCACGACGGCATCGCCGATGGAATCCAGCGTCACCTGCGCACGCTCTCGTTCCTCGAACAAGCCGTCGGCATGCCCGTCGAAAGACATCGCGCGCCGCGGCGGCGCTTCGTCATGCTGATTCGGGCATGCGCGCGCCAACAATATGAAACCCAGCGCACCGCCGTTTTTACTGCCCAGCGGAGTAATTTGCTGCTCGATCTCCACCTTGGCGCCAATACGGTTCGACAGCACCGCGTGATTGAAGGACGCGGATGGAGATGTCAGAGCGGATGCCGTTGCCTCGTCGTCCGTGCGCCAAATCTCCGTGATGGCCTTGCCGATTGCGCGGCTTGAACTCCAGCCGCTCAAGGATTCGGCGGCGCGATTCATATATACCGCCTTTCTGTTCTCGTCCAATACAACCACCGCATCCGGAACCGCCTGCAGACAGGCATCCAAGAGTTCGACTCGGGGCAGGGCCTCCACATCGGGCGGGCGCAGTGTCGCGACCCCCTTGCTCTTGACGGGACGGGTCATAAGTCGGTGGACACGCGGTTGTGGCGCGCAGACATGGTATGCATTCCTGCGCTGATTTCGCCTCAGATCGTGTTCGAACGCATTGGCCGAGCGCGACATTGTGCGGTAAGACTCGTCCTACCGGCCGAGCATGCCGCAGCGCATAGACCTCGAGTTTGTCGCCCGCTCGATGTACCGCAACTATCCAGGGCCGGCCAGACTCAGAGCTCAGGATCCAAGGGAAGCAGGGACAGGAGCCGTACCTCGGCTCGCTGCCAGGCATTTCGAGCGGGTTCTTTCCGGCGGTGAACCAAGGTGCCGTTTTCCTGCGTCGTCCACACCAGGTGTTTACCGTCATCACCCAAGGTCACGGCATAGGAATTGTCGAGCTGGGTCAGAGCCTCGAACCGTGCCGCAATTTCGCCCGATAGTTCCGGACTCGCCACGAGCAGGCCGATTTCGGTGTTCAGGTGATTGGAGCGCTGATCGAAGTTCAGCGAACCCACGAATGAAATCTTGCGGTCAAATACATATAGTTTGGCGTGCAACCCATAGTTGCCGTGGCGCGAAATCGCCCTGCCCTGTCCACTGCCTCGCGCACTCCCCAACAATGCGCGCACTTCGTGCAGTTCCACACCGGCCTTCAACAATTTCACGCGAAAATGACCGTAGCCGGATTGCGCTCCCAAACTGGGTGCAGTCTCCAGCGAGTTGGTCAAAATGCGCACGCGGGCATCCCGCTCTCGCTCATGCTCGATCCCCGCCATCTCATCCTGGGTGGGTACGAAATAGGGCGTGACCATGATCAGCTCGCTTGAAACCGCGTTCGCCTGATCCGCGATGGCCTTGTAGATCAAACGGCCCGGTACCTCGCCCTTGGCGACATCCTTCTTGTCCGGGCTGTCGTAAACCAGTTTCATGGGGGCCCAGCGCCAAGTTACGCGGCCCGATCCGATGTCCAGGAACGGATGACTTGACGTGTTCTGCGTGTTCGGTGTGTTCGATGAGTTCGGCGAATTCGAGGAGTTCGGTGTGCTTTGCGCGCCGGCAACGCGTTTGGCATCGAGTCGTTGCAGGTACTGGGCCAACTGCTTCTTGTACTCCGACAGGGCCTGCGGCGTGGTGTCGGCTTGGTCCACCGCTTGAGCGGGGATAGCGATGGGACTATTCCAAAATTCGTCGAACACACCGGACAAACGCGGCACGATGGGACCTGTGACTACCAAGTCATCGTCGCCGAATTGCGATGCAGGGTCTATCTGAAAATATTGATTGCCGATATTTCGGCCGCCGATGATGGCCACTACGTTGTCGGCGACCATCAGCTTATTGTGCATTCGGTAGTCGACCCGCGCCTTGTTGAACAAGAACTCCACGCCGCGGCGAAACCGGTTGTGTCCGCGGTACCTTAGGGGATTGTAGATTCGCACCTCGAATCCCGGCTGTCCGGACAGCGCAAGAATCTTTTCGTCGCCGGCCACCGTCTCGCCATCATCGACCAGGATACGGATGCGCACGCCGCGCTCGGCGGCCCGCAACAAAGCTTCGACCACCAAGTTGCCCGACTCATCCGCGCGAAATATGTATGTCTGAATATCGATCGAGCGCTGCGCCAGGTCGATCGCTTCGATACGCGCCGTAAGGCCATCGATACCCGCGGATATCATCCGAAATCCGGAATCGCTGCCATGGCCCGCGGCCAAGGGACCCACTGCCTTACCGAGCGGAGTTTCGAGCGCCGGCGACACCGCCTGCGTCATGCTTTTCGGCTGAGTGGCCGCGGGGGGCAGTGAAGTGCATGCGGCCAAGCTCACCAACGCCAGCAACGCGACGTGATGCAATCCGCAAAAGCATGAGGGATTGGCCAGAAGCCTGTCTGAGCACTCCGCGTTCATTGATGCGTAGTGTACGCGCAAGCGCCATTTATGTGCGCGGCAGCGCGCGAGGTGGACGCGCAGCGTGTGCACCGGAATAAAATCGCATCCGCAGAGGTCTCTCCAGTACATGCCCACAAAGGGCTTCGAAGCGAGAGAGAGACGATGCGTGCCGACAGCGCTCCTGAACTACGAGTTTTCGATTGGGCCACCCGGCTGATCCACTGGCTGACCGCAGCGCTGATGCTGCTGGTCTTCGTGCTGGCATTTTCCATCGACATCGCCACCACGCGATCTTCGCATATGGCCTTTCTACAACTGCATCGATCCGTCGGCTTGACCATTTGGGTTCTGACCATGGGTCGGTTCGTGTGGCGCTGTTTTGCCAAGTATCCCAATTGGCCGAGCGATATGTCGCGGCCGATGCAAATCGTAGCCGTGGCCACCGAGTACACGCTGTACGCACTGCTGCTGACGCAGCCGCTGCTCGGCCTGCTGCAGACGAACGCCCATGGTGATCAGGTGAATCTGTACTTCATCGGCCAGCTACCGGTACTCATCGAGAAGAATCGACAACTGGCGCAGACGCTCCTGAGCCTGCACAAGGCAGTGGGCTTCTCCTTGCTCGGACTGATTGCCCTGCATGCCGCGGCGGCACTGTTTCATCACTTCTGGCGTAGAGACGACACGCTCACGGCCATGCTGCCGGCCGCCGAACGGTGGCGGATCCACCCGACGACCGAGCGGATCCACTCGGCCGATCGAACGTTCGAATTCAGAACCTCTGAGAGTCGTGCCGAGTCCTGATATCGGCGAGCTCGAGTCAATCAGTTCGGCGCGACCGCCCAATCCAGAGGTATCCATTTGATGAATCTATCGGGAAAGGTTTTCATCGTCACCGGTGCATTTGGCGCCCTCGGCCCGGCAGTGACCGATTGCTTGATATCCAATGGTGCCCGACCTGCACTCCTCGGAAGGCGATCCATCCTTGCCGCGGAGCATCCGCCGGCCGCTCTCTGTTATCCGGGAGTCGATGTCCTGCGCCCAGGTGCCGTGGCGAAAGTTGCTGCTCAGGTATTCAAGGACACCGGCCGAATCGACGGGCTCCTCAATCTCGCGGGCGGCTTTCACTGGGGTCAGCTCGAGGGCAGCACGCTGGATAGTTGGGATGCCATGTTCCGCGTCAACTTGCTGACAGCCGTCGCATCCTGCCAGGCCGTGCTTCCCCATCTGCTGCGAAGCAAGAGCGGCAGCATCGTCAATGTCGGCGCCATGGGAGCCATCAAGGCCACCAGCGGAATGGGTGCCTATGCGGCGTCAAAGGCCGGGGTTTTGAAATTGACCGAAGCCCTGGCTGATGAGACGAAGGATCAGGGCATCCGGGTAAATGCGGTTCTGCCCAGCATCCTCGACACACCACGCAATCGGGCGGAGATGCCCGACGCGGACTTCACCCGCTGGGTGAGCCCTAAAGCGGTGGCCGAGGTGATCGCGTTTCTCGTCTCGGATGCAGCCGGCGCGATTTCCGGAGCGGCGTTGCCCGTGGCCGGGCGCGTCTGAACCCCCAGGTACCCATATTAATTGAACGAAAGATGGAATAAATCCACCTGTTGGGGAGTCTTTCAGTGCAGAACTGTCAACCCCAGGAGATGACTATGTCGGATGAATCGCTGCTGTCGCGTCGCAACGCCTTGAAGTGTATGGCTTATGGCG
>JAJPKM010000032.1 GCA_021323735.1 Gammaproteobacteria bacterium | reverse complement strand
ATCACCTTCGTCAGCGCTGCCGTCAAGGTCGTCTTGCCATGATCCACATGGCCAATCGTCCCCACGTTCACGTGCGGCTTCGTTCGCTCAAACTTCCCCTTCGACACAGGCCTTACCTCTCAAAAGTGATGTTGCGGTTGGAATCTCAAGAAGCTTTTTTCATAACGACGTCTGCCACGCTGCCCGGCACTTCCTGGTACTTGGCGAACTCCATGGTGTAGTTCGCCCGGCCCTGGCTCATCGAGCGCATCGACGTCGAGTACTGAAACATTTCGGCAAGCGGCACTTCCGCGGTCACAACTTTGCCGGACGGACTATCCTCGGTACCGACGATCTGGCCGCGCCGCCTGCTCAAGTCCCCGACGATGTCGCCGTAGTAATCCTCGGGCATTACCACTTCGACCTTCATGATGGGCTCGAGCAACACCGGCTTGGCTTTGCGGAAGCCTTCCTTGAAGCCGATGGAGCCGGCAATCTTGAAGGCCATTTCGTTCGAGTCTACGTCGTGATAGGAGCCGTCGAACAACGTGACCTTCACGTCGACGATGGGATAACCGGCGATGACGCCGGTCTGCACCGCTTCTTGGATGCCCTTGTCCACCGCCGGAACGAACTCGCGCGGCACGGTGCCGCCGACGATGCCATTGACGAATTCGTAACCCTTCCCGGGCGGAAGCGGTTCGAGCCTGAGCCAAACATGGCCATACTGGCCGCGGCCGCCGGTCTGGCGGATGAACTTGCCCTCGGATTCCACCGTGTTGCGCAGCGTTTCGCGATAGGCAACCTGCGGCTTACCGACGTTGGCGTCAACCTTGAACTCGCGCTTCATGCGGTCGACGATGATTTCCAGATGCAGCTCGCCCATGCCCTCGATGATGGTCTGTCCGGACTCGGCGTCCGTGTGCACGCGAAACGAAGGATCCTCTTTGGCGAGACGCTGCAGCGCCAAACCCATCTTTTCTTGATCGACTTTGGTCTTAGGCTCCACGGCCACGGAAATGACGGGCTCCGGAAACTCCATTTTTTCGAGAATGATGACCTTGTTCAAATCCGAGAGCGTATCGCCGGTGGTGACATCCTTGAGGCCCACGGCCGCGGCAATATCGCCGGCGCGCACCTCTTTGATCTCGGAACGGTCGCTGGCGTGCATCTGCAGCAGGCGTCCGATTCGCTCCGTGCGGGCGCGATTCGGCACGAACACCTGATCGCCGGAATTCAATGTTCCGGAATACACACGGAAAAAGGTCAAATTGCCCACGAACGGGTCGTTCAAAATCTTGAATGCCAACGCGGAGAAAGGCTCGGCATCGTCCGCTTTGCGGCTCATGGGCTCGCCGCTCTCAGATTGGCCTTTGACGGGCGGCACTTCGGTGGGTGAAGGCATGTATTCGACGATGGCGTCGAGTACCGCCTGCACACCCTTGTTCTTGAACGCCGAACCGCAGGTAACCAGGCAAATGTCGTTCTTCAGCGCCCGTTCGCGCAAGCCCTTCTTGATGTCTTCATCGCTCAGCGAACCGCTTTCCAAATACTGGTTGAGCAGGTTCTCATCGCCCTCGGCCGCCGCCTCGATCATCTTGGCGCGCCACTCTTCACATTGCTGGCGCATCCCTTCGGGTATTTCGCGATATTCGAACTTCATGCCCTGGGTCTCATCGTCCCAGTGGATGGCTTTCATCTTGACGAGATCGACCACCCCGACGAAGCCATCTTCGGCGCCGATGGGTAGCTGAACGGGCACCGGATTGCCGCGCAGGCGCGTCTTGATCTGCTCTACGCAACGCAGGAAATCGGCCCCGGCACGGTCCATCTTGTTGACGAAGGCGATGCGCGGAACGCCATACTTGTTCATCTGGCGCCACACCGTTTCGGACTGCGGCTGTACGCCGGAAACCGCGCAATAGACAGCGATGGCGGAATCCAATACCCGCAGGCTGCGCTCTACTTCGATGGTGAAGTCGACGTGTCCCGGCGTATCGATGATATTGATGCGGTGTTCGGGGAAGCTCTTGTCCATCCCCTTCCAGAAGCAAGTTGTCGCCGCAGCCGTAATGGTGATGCCGCGCTCCTGCTCCTGCTCCATGTAGTCCATGACCGCCGCGCCGTCGTGAACCTCGCCGATTTTGTGCGACACGCCGGTGTAGAACAAAATACGCTCCGTCGCGGTGGTTTTTCCCGCGTCGATATGAGCGGAAATACCGATGTTCCGGTAGCGCTCGATGGGCGTAGTGCGTGACATGTCTAATGCGCTTCGCGCAACCCTCAACGGGACCGTCGACCCCGCCTGTTAGCCGCTCGCTACGCGAGCATTGAAATCAAAAATCATGCGCCTCGCGCAACTGCTCATGCGCTTCGCGCAACTGTCGACGGGGCCTTCGGCCCCGTCCGAGAGATATAAGGCCGAACCGGGGCATTTACCAGGCGGCGGCGGTCGACGTTACCCTACCAGCGGTAGTGCGCGAACGCCTTGTTGGCATCCGCCATGCGGTGCGTGTCCTCGCGCTTACGCACGGCAGCGCCACGATTTTCAGCAGCCTCCAACAACTCCGCAGCCAGGCGGTGGGCCATGGACTTTTCGCTGCGGGCGGTGGCCGCCTCGATCACCCAGCGCATGGCCAGGGTTTGACGGCGGTTGGCACGCACCTCGACGGGCACTTGGTAGGTGGCACCGCCCACCCGGCGGGACTTCACTTCAACCACCGGCTTGACGTTGTCCAGAGCCTGTTGCAACACAGCAATGGCTTCGGCCCCGGCGGCGCCGCTCTTCTTCTCACTGATGCGGTCGATGGCGCCGTAAACGATCTTTTCGGCGGCAGACTTCTTGCCGCGTTCCATGACCATGTTGATGAATTTAGCCAACATGTCATTCCCGAATTTAGGATCGGGAAGAATGGTGCGATGGGGGGCTGCTGCTCTGCGGGACATTGAAAACCTTCTTAAGCCTTAAAGACTATTTCTTGGACGTTTCGCGCCGTACTTGGAGCGGCCTTGCCGACGATCGTTGACACCGGCGCAATCGAGCGCACCGCGTACCGTGTGATAACGCACTCCGGGCAGATCCTTGACGCGGCCGCCGCGAATCAGCACCACCGAGTGCTCTTGCAGGTTATGACCCTCGCCGCCGATATAGCTGGAGACTTCATAGCCGTTCGTCAGCCGGACGCGGCAAACCTTGCGCAGCGCCGAATTGGGCTTCTTCGGCGTGGTCGTGTATACGCGGGTGCACACCCCGCGCTTTTGCGGTGAAGCCGCCAGAGCCGGAACCTTGGACTTCCAGGCGGGCTCGTTTCGGCCGGTGCGTATGAGTTGGGTCGTCGTCGCCATAAATACCTTTAGAGGGCCGATCTTGCAGTGAAGAACGGTCCGTGGATTCAAATTCTTAAACTGACAGGCTTATTGCCCGGCACTAAGTGCCCTTGAGACAAAGGCCGGCGATTGTAGGAACCGGCCGCCCGAGTGTCAAGGTAATGCTGCTTTGCAGCAAGTATTTCGTCTCGGCGCAGTACCAAGCGACCTAGGCTCAAGGCGCCTCGATTTCATATCCCTGGGCACGCAACTGATCCAGCAAGCCGCCGCGCTCGATCAGCATGTCCAAATTGACCACGGCGATGGTCGTCCCGGCGGAACGTAGATACTTTTCGATATTTTCCAGCCAGGTCTGGCGTATGCGGCCAATCACATCGAGCGCGCCCTTGCCGTCATCCAAGGCCGCGCGGCATGCATCCACCTCCTTCAACTCCGGTAGATTCTCGATGCGATCCACGTTACCGACCGCCCATGCCTGCGCACGCTCCACCAATCGGGGCAGTCCGGTTTCGAGGGTACTCAGCGACGCCTCGAGGCAGGTGCGTTCGGTGGCCGGAGGCATGCTCTTCAATGCTTCCAGCATATCGCTCGCCCCCGCCACCTTGATCTCCTCGACGCGTACGCCGTGCTTTTTCGCCAGAGCTCGCAGCGCTGCGCCAAGATCGAGACGCATCGATAGATTGACTTGATGGAATACGGCTTGCTGCAAGAATGCCGCTGCGATGATGGGCCGATATCGCTCCCACTTGTCCGGCTCGTCGGCGACCTTGCTTCGTTGCGCGGAAAAACGCGCGTGCAGATCCGCCGGCAGCACATCCTTCAATCTTTTGCCGCCGCCCACCATCAAATATTTTCGGTCGGCGATCAACATCCACAGGATTCGCGGAACGCTGATTTCAATTGGCTTTTGCACGAGCACTTGGCTGGTGCTCTCGAGCACCTGTTCCACCTGCCTGGAACGCCAAGTAATGTCGCGTGGCAGCGGAGAAATGCTGCCGAGTATCCACACATTCGCGGCACCGTGATGCACGTGCCACATACCCGGGCCCGCACGTTCGGCGGTGACGATGATTTCATCGAGCGGTGGCGGCGTCTGGGCGCGGCAGTCGGGCGGCGCCATCCAACCCGCGAGCAGGGCGGCCAACATGAATCGCGCGGTTTCCATTCGCATGCCATGAAGACTACAGGTTTTGCCGATACCCCGTAGCCGCTTCGCAAACGAAGCCAGGCAGGCCGGAAACTAGGCGTCTGTCAGCGCATCCCTCTCGCTCCCATCCCCCTCGCTCCCATCCCCCTCGCTCCCATCCCTCTCGCTCGCATCGGTCTTGCTCGCGGCCAGGCTAGCTCTTCGCCTGAGCCATCAGGCCCAGCGGCCGGCCCTCAGGATCCTTGAACATCGACAACCATTCCTCGGTTCCGTCGGCGTGCCGATGAATCATGTGCGGCGCGTTGATGAACTCCACGCCGAGAGAGCTCAGATGTCGGTGTGCGGCGGCGATGTCCGCAACGCGCAGGTACAGAATCGACTCGGGAACGGCCGTGGATTCCTGGCTCAACATCAGCCGCGTGCCCTGGCAATCGAAAAATGCGAGCTTGCCGAAAGTGTAGAGATGCGGCAGCCCCAAGGTATTCTTGTACCACGCCTCCGCCTCGCCTATGTCTCGAACCGATCTTGCGATCTGCGCGATCGAACCGAATTTCACTGCCTCGTTCATCTGTCCTCCAAGAGCCAGAGCACTTCCCTTGGGCGGACGGTGCCAGCGGCGTAATTGCTGTCGGTTGTCGATACCCA
Source organism: Gammaproteobacteria bacterium (assembly GCA_021323735.1). GTDB lineage: Bacteria > Pseudomonadota > Gammaproteobacteria > Steroidobacterales > Steroidobacteraceae > Bog-1198. The sequence goes on along the minus strand of JAJPKM010000032.1, from coordinate 28,293 downwards.
ACTTGGCCAGCGCGTTGGCGACGTGATACTTGACCGCCTCGATGCTGATACCGCGGCGTTCGGCGATCTGCCGGCTGGTCAAACCATGCTTCACGGCATGCACGGTGCGCCACTCGGCAGGCGTCAAGACGTCATCGTGCGGCGGTCTTCCGGGGCGAGATCGGCTAGCCATGAGTTCGAGTTTATGCGGCCGTGAGGACAATTACCCTCCCCCTAGTCAATTGGACAAACGGGCCTGCAGGCCGCTGCGGCGAGGGCACCTGGCTTAAGTATTCTCGCCGCGGATTTTTCCTCGATACATCACCGCGGCACAGGGATTCGCGCCCAGGCCATAGCAAAGCTGCGCGGGGCGTTCGATGCGCCAAAATGCCAGATCCGCGCGCTTGCCCACTTCGATGGTGCCCACCTCGGCGAGCAGACCCAGCGCACGGGCCGCGTTGCGCGTGGCGCCCGCCAATGCCTCCTCGGGCGTCAAGCCGAACAGCGTACAGGCCATGCAGAGCGCCAGCAGGATGGAGGTACAGGGCGAGGTGCCGGGATTGCAGTCGGTTGCCACGGCAAGCGGGATGCCGGCCTCCCGCAGCAGGGCGATCGGCGGCGGCGTGGTCTGCCGCAAGGTGAAATAGGCAGTGGGGAGCAGCACAGCCACCGTGCCCGCCGCCGCCATGGCGCGCACGCCGTCGGCGCCCACATACTCGAGGTGGTCCGCGGAGAGCGCGGCGTATTGTGCGGCGAGCTGCGCCGCGCCCAGGTCGCTCAATTGCCCGGCGTGCACGTGCGCGGCAATGCCCAGCTCTTGTGCCGCCCGGAGCAGTTGCCCGGTTTCGGACACGGAAAACGCAATCCCCTCGCAGAAGCCATCGACGGCATCCACCAAGCCGGCCGCGGCCAATGCCGTGAGCCAAGGTCCGCTCACATCGTCCACGAAGCGCCGGCGCTGCGCGGCGAATTCCGGCGGCAGCGAGTGCAGGCCGAGAAAGGTTTTCTTCACCGAGACGGGCAGGGTCTCGCCCAACTCGCGTGCAACTTCGAGCAGGCGCCGCTCCGCGCCCAGTTCCAGACCATAGCCTGACTTGATCTCGACGGTGGTAACGCCTTCCGACATCAGGCACTCGAGGCGCGTTCGCGCGGATTCGTAAAGCGATTCATGCGTGGCCGAACGGGTCGCGCGGACGGTCGACTGGATGCCGCCGCCGGCGCGCGCAATGTCTTCGTACGACACACCGCAAAGCCGTTGCTCGAATTCCGCCACGCGATCCCCGCCGTAGACCAGGTGCGTGTGGCAATCGATCAGGCCCGGCGTGATCCACAGGCCTTCTGCCTCATGGATGGCCACGTCTTGCGCTCGCGCCAGCCGGCGTCCCTCCGCGGCATCGCCGAGCCAGGCGATGCGCTCGCCTTTGACGGCCACCGCGGCGTTATCCATGCTCCCATAGGGCTGGGCGCCCGCCATCGTCGCAATGTTCGCGCCGATCCACACCTGGTCCCAATCGTTGTCCGCAGAATTAAGCACAACGTATGATACCGGGATGGCCATCTACCGTATGCAGTCCGCTTACCTATCTCAGGGGTGGGCTCATGACGCACGGGTCACGGTCTCCCCTACCGGGATCATCACGTCGATCGAGACGGGTGCGGATGCGAGTGCCAGTGCCAGTACTGGTGCGAGCGTTAGTGCGAGCGCGACAGCCAGTGCCAGCGTGGGTGCGCGCCAGGGCGCGAGCGCAGGGCTGCCGCATGGCGCACCGATGGAGCCCGTTCTCGGCCTCGTCATTCCGGGAATGTCCAACGCGCACAGTCATGCATTCCAACGCGCCATGGCCGGCAATGCGGAATTCCGCTCCTCCGCGCGGGATAGCTTTTGGAATTGGCGCCAGAACATGTATGTACTCGCGAATCGCATCGGGCCGGAGGCATTGCGCATCGTCGCAACCCAGCTGTTCGTCGAGATGCTGAAGGCCGGCTATACCTCGGTGGCGGAGTTTCACTACCTGCATCGGCCCGGCAGCGGTGCGCCTTACGCCGGTGCGAATCCACTGTGGGAGGCGATCGACGAGGCGGCCGCGACGGCCGGCATCGGTTTGACGTTTCTACCCACGCTGTATCAGACCAGCGACTTCGGCGGCGCGGCCTTGAAGCCGGAGCAGGCGCGCTTTGCACTGCAGACCGATGCCTTCGTACGGGCCGTCGAAGAACGGGTCGGCGCCGAACGTCGCAACGGTGTGAGTACACGGCGTACCGGCGCCGCATTCCACAGTCTGCGCGCGGTCCCCCTCGATCAGCTGCGCGAGGCCGCCGTTGCCCTGCGCGCCATCGATGCGAACCTGCCGGTGCATATCCATGTTGCCGAGCAGGCTCTCGAAGTGAGCGCCTGCCAACGCGCCACCGGCCGACGTCCGGTCCAACTGCTCTTGGAGCAGGAGCTGCTGACACGGCACTGGTGCCTGGTTCACGCCACGCACGCCACCGCGCAGGAGCTGCAGGGCATTGCCGGCTCCCATGCCGCTGTCTGCGTCTCCATCAGCACGGAGGCGAATCTGGGCGACGGCCTGTTCGACACCACGCGCTTTCTCAAGGCCGGCGGCCGGCTGTGCATCGGCTCCGACAGTCAATCGACGGTGAATCCCGCCGAAGAACTGCGCTGGCTCGAATACCAGCAACGCCTGCGCAAGAAGCGGCGGGTGGTTCTCGCCGCCAAGGATGAATCCCATGTCGGCACGCGCCTCTGGCGCGATGCCGCTCTCTGCGGCGCGCAGGTCATGGGCCAGCCGGGGGGCGCCATCGCCGTCGGGCACCGCGCGGATTGGCTGGTGCTGGATGCCTCCCATCCGGCAATGGCCGGGGCAGCGCCGGAACAGGCTTTCGATCGGCTGCTGTTTGCGGGAGCCGACAAGGCCATCCGCGACGTCATGGTTGCCGGGAGGTGGGTTGTCAAGGACCACCGGCACGCCGGGGAGCAGCAACTTCAGGCAGATTTTTCCCGTGCAATGAGAGACTTGAGCAAGGGTTGACCTATCGTGAGCCTTCGCATTGAATGTCCGGCCGCCGACATCCCCAGAGGAATCGCATGCTTGCCCCAGTAAGCCTTAGAACCATCCGCGCAGCGCGCGGCAATGCCTTGAGCGCACGAACTTGGATGACCGAGGCGCCGCTGCGCATGCTGATGAACAACTTGGATGCCGAGGTCGCGGAAAATCCCGCCGAACTCGTGGTGTATGGCGGCATCGGTCGCGCGGCGCGCGACTGGAATTGCTACGACCGTATCGTCGAAACGCTCAAGCGCCTTACCGAGGAGGAGACCTTGCTGGTGCAGTCGGGCAAACCGGTGGGCGTGTTTCCCACCCATGCCGATGCACCGCGTGTGCTGATCGCAAACTCCAATCTCGTGCCGCATTGGGCCACGTGGGAGCATTTCCACGACCTGGATCGCAAGGGGCTGGCGATGTTCGGCCAGATGACCGCGGGTTCGTGGATCTACATCGGCAGCCAGGGAATCGTGCAAGGCACGTACGAAACATTCGCCGAGATGGGGCGGCGCCACTTCGGCGGCAACCTCAAGGGCAAATGGATTCTCACCGCAGGCTTAGGCGGGATGGGCGGCGCCCAGCCGCTGGCGGCGACCATGGCCGGCGCCAGTCTGTTGGCCGTGGAATGCCGCCAGAGCCGTATCGCCAAACGCGTCGAGACCGGTTATGTCGATGCCCAGGCCCGCAGCCTGGACGAGGCGCTCGCCATGATCGAGACCTCGAGAAAGAGCGGCAAACCAATATCCGTAGCCCTGCTCGGCAACATCGTCGATGTGCTCGAGACGCTGCTCGAGCGCGGCATCAAGCCCGATGCGCTCACCGACCAGACTTCCGCCCACGACCCGGTCAATGGTTATTTGCCACAAGGATGGTCGGTCGATCAATGGGACGAGCGGCGAGTTGCCGATCCTGCCGGCACCGCGGCGGCTGCGGCCGCGTCCATGGCCAAGCATGTCGAGTACCTGCTGCGCTTCAAACGCATGGGATTGCCGGTCTTCGACTACGGCAACAACATTCGGCAGGTCGCCTTCGACGCCGGCGTCGCACAGGCATTCGAAGTTCCAGGATTCGTGCCCGAATATATCCGGCCGCTGTTCTGCCGCGGGGTCGGCCCGTTCCGCTGGGTAGCGCTGTCCGGCGATCCCGAGGACATTTATAAGACCGACGCCAAGGTCAAGGAATTGATCCCGGACGATCCGCACTTGCATCACTGGCTCGACATGGCGCGTTCGCGCATCCACTTTCAAGGATTGCCGGCGCGCATTTGCTGGGTGGGCTTGGGTCAACGAGATCGCTTGGGACTGGCCTTCAACGACATGGTCCGGAGCGGCGAGCTTTCCGCCCCCATCGTGATCGGGCGCGATCACTTGGACTCAGGCTCCGTCGCCAGCCCGAATCGCGAAACCGAAGCGATGAAGGACGGCTCCGATGCCGTTTCGGATTGGCCTTTGCTCAATGCCTTGCTCAACACCGCGTCCGGTGCGACATGGGTCTCGATTCACCACGGCGGCGGCGTCGGCATGGGCTACTCGCAGCACGCCGGCCTCGTCATCGTCTGCGACGGCAGCGAAGCCGCCGCCAAACGCATCCGGCGCGTACTGTGGAACGATCCCGCCACCGGGGTCATGCGTCACGCGGACGCCGGCTACGCCGACGCGATTGCCTGTGCACGAGAACAGAAGTTGAAACTGCCGATGCTCGAGCAGCCGTGAGCCGCGTCCTCGAGATGAAGGCTGGAGCGATGTCGCTCTCGGACCTGCGGCAAATACACGAGAAGCCCACCGCCGTGAATTTGTCGGCGCAGGATCGCGGTAGAGTCGCGCTGGCCGGCGCGCTGGTGGACAAGATCGTCGCGGCAGGCGAAGCGGCCTACGGCATCAACACCGGTTTCGGCCTGCTGGCACACACGCGCATCCCCAACGATCAGCTCGAGCTGCTGCAGCGGAATTTGCTGCTGTCGCACGCGGCAGGCGTGGGCGAGGCCCTGCCCGATCCGGTCGTGCGGCTCATTCTCGCGCTGAAGATCAATGCGCTGGCCCAAGGTCATTCCGGGGTCACCATGGGCCTCATGAATAGCTTGCTCGCCTTGCTCGAGCACGAGGTATACCCCGTGATTCCCGCGCAAGGATCGGTGGGCGCATCCGGAGATCTCGCGCCGCTGGCACATTTGAGCGCCGTTTTGCTCGGCTTGGGCCAGGTGCGGGTCGGCGGCGCACGGCTGCCGGCGAGCGAGGGCTTGCGGATCGCCGGCCTGCAGCCGATCAAGCTACGCGCGAAAGAAGGCCTCGCGCTCATCAACGGCACGCAAGTATCGACGGCGCTGGCCTTGGCAGGACTGTTCGGCGCAGAGGACATATTTGCCGCCGCGGTGGTGGCGGGCGCCATGTCCGTCGATGCCCTGAAAGGCAGCGACTCCCCTTTCGATGAGCGCATTCAACGAGTACGCGGACAACCCGGCCAAATCGCCGTGGCGCGCGAGTATCGAGAATTGATCGCGGGCAGCGCCATCCGCGCCTCGCACCTCGATTGCACGCGTGTCCAGGACCCCTATTCGTTCCGCTGCCAACCCCAGGTGATGGGCGCCTGTCTGGATCTGATCCGCAATTGCAGCGTGACCTTGGGCATCGAGGCCAATGCCGTGACGGACAATCCGCTGCTGTTCACCGACGCCGGGGAGGTGCTTTCCGGCGGAAATTTTCACGCCGAACCGGTGGCGTTCGCCGCCGACACACTGGCGCTCGCGATTGCGGAGATCGGCAGTCTGTCGGAACGTCGCACGGCCGTCCTGGTGGATCCGAAGATGAGCGGCTTACCGGCGTTCTTGGTCAACAACAGCGGACTGAACTCGGGATTCATGATTGCCCAGGTCACGGCGGCCGCGCTGGTCTCGGAGAATAAAACCATCGCAGCGCCGGCGAGCGTCGACTCCATTCCCACCTCGGCGAATCAGGAAGATCACGTGAGCATGGCCACCCATGCGGCGCGGCGCTTGAGCGCCATGGTGGACAATGCGGCCGCGGTGATCGGCATCGAATTGCTCGCCGCGGCCCAGGGAATCGATTTTCATCGGCCATCCCGATCATCACTCCGCCTCGAAGAGGTCCACGCCGGCATTCGCCGGGATGTGCCCTTCTATGACTCGGACCGCTATTTCGCGCCCGATATCGATGCGGCGCGTTCCTGGGTAAAGTCCGGGCGCTTCGGTGCGCTGCTGAAAAGAATCCTGCCGTCGAGGTCAGCATCATGAAATGTTCCGTGGCATTGTTGATTTTACTTTGCTGTTGGGCGGGTATGGGACGCGCGGCCGAGGTGAATATCGCCACCTTGACCTGTGTGAAGTATCAGAACGAAGTGATTGCCTCGCCCAATCCCGCGCCGGGCACGGACCCCATCAATACCATGATGTGGTTGTTCGGGTATTCCGTGGCGAAGTCCGGCGCCCATGTGATGTATGGAGACGCCTTGGCCGGCTTCGGATTCGCACTGGATGCCGAATGCAAGGACAACCCCACGGAGAGCCTGATGGATGCGCTTTCCGCCGTGAAGCCCAATACGAAGAATCCGATGGATTTGGCGGCGCTGGAATGCCAGACCTTCGCGGCCCGGCATCTGGAGCTGGTGAAATCAGACCGTGAAAGCGCCAACACCATCATGATGTGGCTGTTTGGATTCGCAGTCGCGAAGAGCGGCGGCCATCTATTCGATGCCGATGCACTCGGCACTTTCGAATCCGCCCTCATGGGAGACTGCCAGAAATACCCGGGCCGAAACCTCTTCGATGAAATCTCCGCCATCAAATGGGGAAAATCGAAGAGGCCGTAATCTGCCTGAGGGATCCATTTCGAATTCCCCCATTCAGCCGTTGTAGTCTGCTTGCATCGCTTTCAGAGCAACGGCGCCCATGCTGAAGCGATGTAGGAATCCGCCGATAGCACGGCGCCCAGACAATTCCTACGGCTCATGGCTTAGGTTGCCGGGTGCCGCGCCGCACGCGGCCATGGTTGACTGCCCCATGAGCGAAGTAACGGTAAGACGGGTATTCGCTTCAGCCCTTGCGGCCCTGGGGCTTCTCCTTGCCATCTCCACACTGGCCGCAACCTCCGCGAACGACTCTCGCGCCATCGTCGTAGTGTTCCTATCGAGACCTGCGCCTTAGCCATGCCTGAACCCACACTTCAGCGAATCCTTTACGTCGAGGACAACGACATCGTGCGGGAAGTGACCGCCGAGCTGCTGATCAAAGATCAGCGCGAAATCGTCATCTGTGCGACCGCCGAGGAGGCCCTGCGCGAGTTCCGAACGAGGCAGTTCGACATGGTGATCACCGACGTCAGTCTGCCGGTCATGTCCGGCATCGAATTAGCGCGCAGCATCCTCGCCCTCAAGCCGCAAACGCCCATCATCATTGCGTCCGGCTACGCTCTGGAATTCGGCATCGAGGATTGGGGCAAGAATGTCCGCTCCATTATCAAACCCTTCGAGGCGACGGAGATCGAAGCGCTGATGGACCAATTGCTGGACGGTCACGACAGGGGCTCACCCCCCGCCTGAAGCGGTCATTGGGGTGGTGGAACGGCGCCAGACCATGCCGGCGTTCATGCAGACCGCGTTGGCAGCATCTCCTAGTTGCCCAGGTTGAGCAACGCCGCGTTGCCGCCCGTCGCCGTGGTATTCACCGTCAGCGTTCGTTCATTCGCGAATCGCGCCAGATAGTGCGGGCCGCCGGCTTTCGGGCCCGTGCCCGACAGGCCGTTGCCGCCGAAGGGCTGCACGCCGACCACGGCGCCGATCATGTTGCGATTGACGTAGGTGTTGCCGATCGAGGTGGCCTCGAATACCTGCCGCCAGAACGACTCCAACCGAGTCTGCACGCCGAACGTCAGACCGTATCCACTGTCCCGAATGGCCTTCAGCACCTCTCCGATGTCGCTCGACCCATACCGCACGACATGCAATATGGGCCCGAACTCTTCGCGGGTCAGTTGCGCCGCATTCTTAAGCTCGATCAGATGCGGAGCGAAAAAACTACCATGCCGATGTGCTTCGCCGAGCGAGCAGGCTTTCACGATCCGCGCCTCACCGCGCATGCGTTCGACATGGCGGGTCAAACCATCCCGGGCGGCCGCGTTGATCACCGGTCCCACATCGGTCTGAAAATCCGACGGATCGCCGATGACCAGTTCATCCATGGCGCCGGCGATCATTTCCAGCACGGTGTCGGCGATCTCCTCCTGCAGGAACAGCAGGCGCAGCGCCGAGCATCGCTGGCCGGCGCTCATGAACGCCGAACTCACCGCATCGTCCGCCACTTGCTCCGGCAACGCCGTCGAATCGACGATCATGGCATTCAGACCGCCGGTCTCGGCGATCAGCGGCACGATGACACCGTCGCGCGCCGCCAGCGCACGATTGATGGTGAGGGCGGTTACCGTCGAGCCGGTCATGGCCACGCCCGCAAGCGCCGGATGCGCGAACGCGACCTCGCCGAACAATCGTCCCGGCGCCGGTACCAGATGCACCGCCTGGGGTGGGACGCCCGCCTCATGCAGCAGGCGAATAAAGCGCGATGCGATCAGTGGCGTGGGCTCGGCCGGTTTCGCCACGACCGTGTTGCCGGCACCGAGCGCCGCGGTCACCTGGCCGGCGAAGATCGCCAGCGGAAAATTCCAGGGGCTGATGCAGGCAAAAACCCCACGGCCCTGCATTAGGAGTTCGTTCACCTCGCCCGTCGGCCCCTCGAGCCGTTGCGCCGCGGCGAACCCCTTGCGCGTCTGCAGCGCGTAGTAGCGGCAATAATCCACGGTCTCACGCACTTCCGCGATCGCGTCCGAGATGGTCTTGCCCGCTTCGCGCACCAACAGCTCGTGAAACTGCGACCGATTGGCCTCGAGAATATCGGCAGCTCTCTCCAGACAACTGGCGCGTACCTCTCCCCCGCTGCCGTTCCAAGCAGGCTGCACGGCGGCGGCGGCCTCGAATGCCAGGTTGATTTCGTCCGCCGTGGCGTTGCGCGTCACACCCACCTGCTCGCGCCGGTCCGAAGGATTGGTCACCGGATGCGCGGCTCCCGGGCGCAATTCCCCGCCGATGAGCGGCCCCGCGGTGGAAGATGCCTCGGCGGCTTTCCTGGCCCGATCCCTGGCCACCTCGGCACGCAAGCTCTGCACTTCGCGCGGATCGCCCAGATCGATCCCACGTGAATTGCGCCGGTCGGAATACAGCGCCGCCGGGATCGGCAGCCGCGGGTGCGGCAACGACTCCAAGCGCTCCAGCTCCGAAACGGGATCGCGCACGATCTCTGCAACCGGCACTTGCTCGTCCATGAAGCGGTTCACGAAAGAGGTGTTGGCGCCGTTTTCCAACAGCCGCCTGACCAGGTAGGCCAACAAATCCTTGTGTTCGCCCACCGGGGCATACACGCGCACCCGCGGAAAATCGGCCACTTGGTCGGCCGCTTGCGCGTACAGCAGCCGGCCCATGCCGTGCAGGCGTTGAAACTCGAAGGCCGCCTTCGCCGGTGCCATCTCGAGCACCGCCGCGATGCTGTGCGCATTGTGGGTGGCGAATTGCGAATAAATCAGCTCGGCATGTTTGAACAGGCGGCCCGCGCAGGCCAGGTACGACACATCGGTGGTGAGCTTGCGCGTGTAGACCGGATAGCCGTCGAGGCCGCGCTCCTGCGCGCGCTTGATCTCGGAATCCCAGTACGCGCCTTTCACCAGGCGCACCGTCATCCTTCTGCCGTGGCGGCGGGCCGTTGCCGCCACCCAGTCGATCACGTCCGGCGCGCGCTTGCCGTAGGCCTGCACCGCGAGCCCCAGCCCCGGCCAATCGCGGGTCGCCGGGTCCCTCGCCAGCGCCTCGATGATGTCCAACGACAGATCGAGGCGGTCCGCTTCTTCGGCGTCGATGGTCAGTTGGATGCCGAGTCCGGCGGCCTGACGTGCCAGGTCCGACACCAACGGCACGAGGCGCTGCATGACGCGCTCTCGCTGCAGCAGGCCATAGCGAGGCTCCAAGGCCGACAGCTTGATGGAGATGCTCGAGACGTCTTCGATGGCACGGCCTTTCGCCGCCCTGCCGATGACCTCGATCGCATGCCGATAGGACTCGAAGTAACGCATGGCGTCCTTCCGCGTTCGCGCGCCCTCGCCCAGCATGTCAAAGGAACATAGGCTCACTTCCGCTTCGCGGGCGCTGCGTGCCAACGCCTCCTCGATGCTGCGTCCGACCACGAACTCGCCGCCGATGATGCGCATGGCGCGGCGTACCGCGAGGCGCACCAGGGGCTCGCCCGCCTTTCGGGTCAGTTTGCGCATCCAGCCGGCGGCATCGGCCCTGATGGACGGATCCAACTCTAGAATGCCGCCGGTGAGCATCAGTCCCCAGGTCGAGGCGTTCACGAACAGCGATTCCGAGCGGCCGGCGTGCGCGGACCAGTCGCCGGAGTTCAGCTTCTCCGCGATCAACCGGTCCGCGGTGGCATCGTCCGGAATGCGCAGCAGCGCCTCGGCAATGCACATCAGCGCAATGCCCTCCTGGTTCGACAAACCGAACTCCTGCAGGAAGGCGTCGAGAAACGGACGCTCGGCGCGCCGCGCACGCGCGCCCTCGACCAGCGACATCGCCACCGCCACGGCGCGGTGGCGGGCACCGCCGGTCAGTTCCAGGCCATGCAGCAGGCGCTGCACCGCCTGTTCCTCGGACCATGAGCCATGGTCGCGGATTGACCCGCGCAGGGTCTCCATCAGGTCATCGGGAGCGGATTCGTGCAGATTGGCAGCCATAGTCGTCCTTTCGGATTTTAATGATTAATCGTCGCAAAAAATACAGCGCAGGCTGATATGTCAGGGTCGATGGCGCTGAGCAGCACCCCGCCATGCTGGACCACCGCGAGGTCCCAGGGCTCGAGCTTCACGGTCTCGCCCCCATCCCATTCGAGCCACAATGGGGCCTCGATGCTGAAAATCAGAGCTCGGGCGGATGGGGCCGCCATTGCGGACTTCCCCGTCAGCCGCAGGACGCGGGCCTCGGCCCGCAGCGACTCGGCGACCATGAGATTAAGATCCACACAGGGTCCGCCGAGCAAATCGCAGTGCGGGGTCGCTGCGCCGTCGAACTGCGCCAGATCCCCGACCTCCCGCAGCAGGCAATCGTCGCCGGTCTTGAATCTCAGCGTCAAACCCTGGCCTTGCAGCAACACCATGTGGCGGCGGTACCCGGAGAAATCCGAGAAAGGGCCGGAGCCGTCGATGTGGGCCACGCTCATCCGCCACTGAAAGGGATCGCCGGTCGCCGGATTCCGGATGATTTCGTGCGTGACGCCGCCGCCGTTCTTCCAGGGAACGGCCTTGAAAGAGGACTTGCGGATGATCTGCAGGCAATCACCGGTGTTAGGCAATACCACCTCGTTCGCCGACACACCGGTTACCAGAGCGTCACTCGATCCTCAGGCTTGAGATACAGCGCATCGCCGCGCCGCACCGAAAAAGCGCTGTAGAAGCTCGGCATGTGCACGACCACACCGTTGACCCGGTATTTCTCGGGAGAGTGTGGATCGGATTTGACCTGCTCGATGACTGCCGCATCGCGCGTCTTGCTGAGCCAGCTCTGGGCATAGCCTAGGAAGAAGCGCTGGTCGGCGCTCATCCCGTCGATGATGGGCGGCGCTTGGCCTTTCAACGAAGCGGTATAGGCTTTGTAGGCAATCTCGATGCCGGCGATGTCCGCGATATTCTCGCCCAGCGTCAACTCGCCGTTGACATGGAAGTCGGGCACCGGTTCGAAGCGGTTGTATTCCTTGATCAGCTTGTCGGTCTTGGCCTTGAACTTCGCGTGGTCCTCCGGCGTCCACCAGTCGCGCAGATTGCCGTCGCTGTCGAATTGACTGCCTTCGTCGTCGAAGCCATGGCTGATCTCATGTCCGATGGTCGCTCCGGTCGCGCCATAGTTGAAGGCGTCTTCGGCATCCGGATTGAACACCGGCAGCTGGAGAATCCCGGCGGGGAAAACGATTTCATTCAGCTGCGGATCGTAGTACGCATTGACGGTGGGTGCGGTCATGTGCCACTCGTCGCGGTCGATCGGTCCGCTCAATTGAGCCAGCTTGCGGTCGTTCTCGAACCTCACGCCACGCTGTACGTTGCCGAGCAGATCCGTCGGTGAGACGACCAGAGCGCCGTAGTCGCGCCAGCGTTTGGGATAGCCGATCTTCACGTTGATCTTGCGCAGCTTGGCGCGCGCCTCCACCTTGGTGGCATCGCTCATCCAGGACAAGTGATCCACGCTCTCTGCATAGGCCTTCAGCAAATTGGCGACCAAATCATCGATGCGCGCCTTGGCTTTCGGCGGAAAATACTTGGCCACATACAGCTTTCCCGACGCCTCGCCGATCAATCCGTCGACCAGCTCAACGCCGCGCTTCCAACGATCCTGATTTTTCGGTGTGTCCCGCAAAACGCCCTGGTTGAAGGCAAAGTCCTCCTCGACAAAGGCTCTCGAGAGGTACGGCGCGCTGGCGGACAGCAAGCGAAAGCGCAAGTACTCCTTCCAAGTGGTTAGTGGGGTGGAGTTCATCAAGCCGGACAGGCCCTGCAGATAGTCCGGCTGTTGCACGATCAGGGTGGGCAGCGGAGTCGGTACGCCGCCCTGTTCCAAATAGCGGTTCCAATCCAGGGCGGGTGCCAGCGTCTTGAGCTCCGCCAAGGTTTTAGGGTTGTAGGTTTTCTGCGGATCGCGGTTGGCGACACGGCTCCATTGGATCTTTGCCAGGGCGGTCTCGAGCTCAACGATGCGGCCCGCCTCATCGCCGGCGTGCACATCCCCCATGAGCGCCAGCATCTTCGCGATGTGTTCGCGGTACTGGCCGCGGAAACCCTTGAGTTTCGCATCGTCGCTCAAGTAGTAGTCGCGGTCAGGCAAGCCTAGGCCGCCTTGGGACAGCCACAGCGCGTACTGCGTGGAGCGCTTGGCATCCGGCGCGACAAATGCCCCGACCGGCGTCGCCACTCCCATGCGGTCAAATTGCGCCATGAGCGGCCCGACCTCCGCCACGCTTTTCATGGCGTCGATGGATTCGAACTCCGCCTGCAGGGGTTTGACGCCCTGCTGCTCGACTCGCGCCTCGTCCATGAAGCTGTCGTACAGGTCAGCGACCTTGCGCGCTTCGGCGTCGTTCGAATTCCGCACGCCCTCGATCAGCGCACGCAGTTGGGCCAGCGATTGCTCGGCCATGATGACATCCACGCCATAGCGCGCGCGGTCCGGCGGTATCTGCACCTTGCGCAACCACAATCCGTTCGCATAGCCGAATAGATCGTTTTGCGGACGCACGGCCTTGTCCATGTCGGCGATTTGGATGCCGGACACCGGCGGAGAATCCGCGAGGACCGGCACTGCGGCAGCGCTGGACAGCGCCAGAATAAGTGCCATGACGCGTTTTATTTTCAATTCCGGACTCCTTGCCTGCCAACCGTTGCCGCACTTTATCGTAATTACGCCAAGCGCGGTCGCGACGACTAGTTAAGGGAGTCCGGGCATCGGCTTTAGGACCTCGCGGCAATGCATGGGTGGCCTTTTTCAGCAGGTCCAGGCGCCATCGCAACGAGGTAGTACCCGCCTGCCCTGCGCGGCAGCCCTACCGGCCGCCCCTGGTCCGGTTGGGTCGGAGGAAACCGAGCATCTCCCCGCAGAGGATTAACCGTTCCAGAAGGTAATCAGAACGTAGACGATGGCAATGATGGTCAGGCCAAGATGACCCCGAGCGGCACGGGATTGCACCAGCAGGTCGTTGGCCTCGGGTTCACGGGCCGCCAGGTGAGCGAATGCGGAAAGAAACAGCATGGCCTCCAGAATAGTGGCGCCGAGGGATAAAAGCGTGATTCGATTCACGCCTATTTAAAAGGGCTCAAACAAAGTGCTCGCCAAACGCTCGGTGAAGCAGCTATCCGCAATGGCTGACTTGCGCAGCGGCTTGCGATTGCGCGCCGCACCACTCCGAGGAGTGTGATCTGGCCGCGGTGCGGCGCACTTGTGACTTACCGGTGGCTACGAGCACGACCGGTAATTGCATGCGAACCGCTGCATGGGCAAGCCGATTTATTTTCGGAACCACGGTTGCCGATCTTGAGTCAACGCGCAGGGCTGAATGGCGTTCTAATAATCCCAAAGTCATTTGCCGTCAGGCGCGGTTGGCCGCCCATGGCGTCTTACGGCAAGGAGAGCTGCAATGCGCTTGTTGAATAGTTTCCTGCCCGCCGTCTGCATTGTCTTCATCGGCGCGACCTCAGCGCTTGCTCAAAACCCCGACGAACGAAGAACCGAAGAACAATACGAGACTTATCACAAACACTACGACAGACATCACGGGCACAACCACGCCTACCCCGACCGAGGAGCGATCTTCCGCGATGCGCCACGAGGTGCAATCCTGGTCAACTATGCCGGCGTGTCGTACCGCTTCGCCGATGGCGTATGGTTCGAGCCGCGGGGCCCGGCGTTCATCGTGGTCAACCCGCCGATCGGCTTGGTAGTGAGCACGCTGCCGGCATTTGCCACGCGCATCGATCGCGGCAACGAGTCCTATCTCTACACCAACGACATCTACTATCGGAGCCGACCCGATCTTGGCGGTTACGAGGTGGTAAACGATCCCGAGGACGGTCCAGTACCCGCCGCCGCCAGCACGCCAACAGCTCCCGCTGCCGCACCTGTGTCGAACCCGCCTGTTCCGGATTCGACCTCGCCGGCGGCACCCCTTTCGGCAACCCTGACGGCGGCAAGCGCGGGTAGTGCGTTGCCGATTACGGCGGCGCAGGTGACCGCGCCGGCCGCGCTTCCCATACCGGTGGCACAACCAGCGCCGGCTGCCCTTCCGATGCCGGCGGTGCAGCCAGTACCGGCTGCACCTCCAACTCCGGCCTCGCAGCCGGTCACAGCGGCGCAGGCGATTGCGCCGGCCGCGCTTCCCATACCGGTGGCACAGCCAGCACCGGCTGCTCTTCCGACACCGGCGCCACAGCCGGTACTGGCCGCGCAGATCGCACCGCCTCCCTCTTCGGTCGCAGCTATCCCGGCACCGGTTGCGGTACCGGCCGCGTTCCCGGCAACAGCGGCTGCGTTACCCGCAACTTCGTCTCAGGCCCAATCTCCCGCAGCATCGCGTGGAACCCGGGTGATCACCTACCCGAAGAACGGCCAGACGCCCGAGGTTCAGGCGCGCGACCACTACGAGTGTTATCGATTTGCCGTCGCGCAAACCGGCTTCGATCCCATGCGCTCCACGGGCGCTGCCGCGGCCAACAGTGCCGAGCAGGCGGACTACGAGCGTGCGCAGGCGGCATGTTTTGAGGGACGCGGTTACACGATTCGATAAGCAGATGCGATCTTAGATAGAGGTAACAACATGATTAGCAAATCCCTACGCTCGTTACGGATTCTCCTGCTCGCAGCGCCGCTGACCTCCCCTGCGTTGGCGCAATCGCCGGCTTCGCAGTCGAATGGCCCGGCTGCGGCGCGCGAGGAGTTGTTTGTCGAGCCGAAGAATGGTCAGTCTCGCGAACAGCAATGGGACGATCGCTATGCCTGCGACGCATGGTCGAAGAACCAGAGCGGCATCGATTCGGGGCGACCGGTCGCCGGCGAGAATCCATCGCGGCGCGATCAATATCGACGCGCGATGACCGCCTGCCTCGAAGCGCGCGGCTACAGCGTACGTTTCAGCGCGCCGCAACCTCAGACCTCGCAGCCGCCGCCACCGCCGGCCTCACTGCCTCCGCCCTCTGCACCGTCTGTCTCGCCGCCTCCACCATCCCAGCGATTGGCGCCACCGCCTCCGCCACCGGCGCCGCCTTTCTATATCGTGCATTCATTCCCGCAGATTCCTGAATTCACCTATCACCCGTTTACCCTGCAGATCGAGGGTGGCCAGACCATCACGCAAGGGAACGCCGCGAAGTCTCTCGATGACGGCTGGAACGGCGGCCTGGGACTCACCTGGTTCCCAACCTCGGCGCTGCCCCTGGGATTGCGCCTTGACGGCAGCTACAGCAGATTCGCAGAGACCAGCCAGTCGGTGAACGCCGCAGCTCAGTCGGCCGGCACGAATGTGTCGTTCGGCCACGAGGATCTGTATGGAGGCGATCTCGACGCCGAGCTGGACCTGAAAGTGACTCCGCACGTCAAGGAGTACTTCTACGGCGGGGTAGGCCGCTATCGCGAGCACACAGTCTTCAGGCAGGTGTCGTTCCAACCGGGTTTCGCCTGTTACTTTAGCTGCTTTGCCGGGGAATTCGGCACCGTGTCGACGGTCTCGGAAAGCACCAGCGGCTGGCTCAACTCATGGAATGTCGGGTTGGGATTCGAGTTCGCGATAGCCAACCGGACCAGCTTCTTCATCGATGCGCACTACCAACACCTCTCGACCCCGAGCAAGTTGGCGGAGTTCGTGCCGATCAGAGTGGGATTGCGGTTCTGATGTTGCTTGGCTTATTGCTGAGACGAGATGGCGGAAAGCCCAAAGCTCGTTTGAACATCCAGGTGAACGCCGTCGCGTTCGCATAGCCAAGTTCCACGGAAACGGCTGTGATGCTCATGCCGCGGCCAAGGAGATCGATGGCCCGGACGAGCCTTAGTTGCCGGCGCCACGCGCCGAAACTGGTACCAAGTTCATCAGTGAACAGTCGTGCCAGCGTCCTCTCGCTGGCTCCGATGCGCCGTGCCCAACCGGACAGCGTGAGGATCGAGCCCGGATCGTCGATGAGTGCGTCGCATAGATTCGCGAGCCGACGATCGGCCGGCAGAGGCAGTCCCAGTGGAAGTCCTTCTGCCTCGCGCATTTCCTCGAGCAGCAATCGGCTTTGCAGCTGACGCCGGAGTGTTGGCGGTTCGTTCTGAAGCGCCAACGACTCCAGTAGATCTTGCATCAGTGTCGTGACCGCCATGACACGGCAAGCTTTGAGCGGCAGCGGCGCGCTCCTCGGTTCGACGTACGCCACATGAAATTCGACACGACCGAGCATTACCACTTCGTGATCGACCGATGGCGGAATCCATACCGCGCGAAAAGTCGGAACGATCCACATCGTTCCCGCGGCGCTCACGCGAATGTTGCCCATGCGAGGGCAGACCATTTGGCCCCACGGGTGCTGGTGCCAGAGAACCACGCCGTCCACGGGAGGAATGCGTAAGTGGACCTGCACAGGATCTTTCCTGCTCGGCGCTCCTCTTGGCTGCGGATCGTAATTGATGCGACGTGGCACGAATTCGTAGAAAACTGTCTTATAAACGAAGATTAGCCATTATAGAAGCGGCTATTCTCGCGGCGCAAATCGCATAACGAGACACGCCACATGGCAGCAACGACTATCGGCACTTCGGATTTGAATCGCGGCGAACGCCTTCGCACTGCATTGTTCCTCGTTGCGTCAGTGGGTCTGATGAGCTTGTCGCCTTCAGCGACGGTGGGCGCCGCCATCCTCGTGGTACTGACCGTTTCGGCTTGGGGCCTTGGATTATTCAAGGAGCCGGTGACTTCGCTGCTGTTCTTCCTCGCCGCGATTCTCTGGCATGTCGCTCCCTTGGGCGTGATTTTCTCAGGCCTCGAGTCACCTGCGTGGTGGTTGGTTTTCGGCGGCAGCATAACCGGCGTCGCGATGCGGACCACCGGTCTCGGCGCGCGGCTCACCGGGTTGTTGCTCGCGCGTTCTTCCGCATCCTACGGCCATTGCATCGCAGCCATCGTGATCGTGGCCGTGGCGCTCGCATTCATCATGCCGTCGACTACCGGACGGATATTGCTCCTGCTGCCGATCGCGCTATCACTGGGTGATCGGCTGGGGTTTGTGCCCGGACGGCCCGGCCGCACGGGACTGGCTCTCGCGGTCGCCGCCGCGAGTTACATGCCGCCGACCAGCATCCTGCCGGCCAACATACCCAACGCGGTACTGTTCGGCGCTGCAGATTCGCTGTATGGGATTCAGTTGCACTATGGTTCCTATCTGCTGCTGCATTTTCCGGTGCTCGGCGCACTCAAGTCGCTGCTGCTCATTTGGATGGTCCCCAAAATCTTCCCGGACAAAATCATGATGCCGGCCGGCGCACCGGTCGAAGCGAAGCGATTGTCATCCGTCGAGATTTGTCTCTCGGTCACGCTTCTGGCATCGCTAGGGTTTTATGTCACCGACTTTCTCCACGGCGTCTCGCCGGCATGGATCAGTCTGGCCGCCGGTATCGTGTGTTTGTTGCCGCCGACCGGGATACTTCGCACCGAAGACATCAATCAGCACCTGCATATTGCGCCGCTGCTCTACGTCGCGGCCTTTCTAGGCCTCGGAGCGGTGATTTCCAGCACCGGCTTAGGGGCCTTGGCCAGTGCGGCGCTTTTTGATTGGGTACACATCACGCCCGGACATGGCATGATCAATTTTTTGTTGCTCGCCGGGATCGCGGCGCTGGTCGGTCTGGTCACGACGCTACCGGGACTGCCGGCAGTGCTTACACCGCTTGCAGGCAAATGGGCTGAGTTGAGCGGGCTGTCGCTTTACAGCGTGCTCATGCTGCAGGTCCCCGTGTTTTCGACCGTGTTCCTTCCCTATCAATCGCCGCCCATGGTGATCGCCATGCAGGTAGCCGGGGTGTCGATCAAGGATGCGACCAAGTTGTGCCTCGCCGTCGCGACAGTGACCGTGGCCGTACTTCTGCCGATCGATCTTGCGTGGTGGTGGGTGCTCGGGGTGATCGGGCGTTAGGTGGGGTTCATAAAAAGGCCCCGAACCGTTGCCGATCCGAGGCCGTATTTTTTATTGAATGCTTCTTATTGTCGCTATTCTGCTGCTTCCGTGTCCCCCGCCGGTACGGCATCGTCCGAGTCGCCGATACCGCCGCTGACATCCATGAAGCTGCGGCGGCGGCTGTCGTCCGAGGCGCGTCGACGCCTTGCATGATACGCGAAGCCGGTTCCCGCGGGAATGAGGCGTCCCACGATGACGTTTTCCTTCAGTCCGCGCAGGTCGTCCTTCAAACCCCGTACCGCCGCCTCGGTGAGGACGCGGGTGGTCTCTTGGAAGGAGGCCGCGGAGATGAACGACTCCGTCGCCAGCGATGCCTTGGTTATCCCTAACAACAGGGGTTCCCAGGTCGACTGGTGCTTGCCCTCGGTCTTCTGCTTCGCAATGACATCGAGCAGCCTGCCTCGATCCATCTGTTCGCCGCGCAGCAGCGCCGAATCGCCGGCATCCAGCACTTCGATCTTGCGCAGCATCTGCCGCACGATGACTTCGATGTGCTTGTCGTTGATCTTCACACCCTGCAAGCGATAGACGTCCTGAATCTCGCGCACCAGGTAATTGGCCAAGGCTTCGACGCCCTGCAGGCGCAGTATGTCATGCGGATTAGGCTCGCCGTCGGCGATGACTTCGCCCTTCTCCACCTGTTCGCCTTCGAACACGTTGAGATTGCGCCACTTGGGAATCAGTTCCTCGTACTTGTCGGCCCCTTCGGCGGTGATGATCAAGCGGCGCTTGCCCTTGGTCTCCTTGCCGAAGCTGACCGTGCCTGAACGCTCCGCGAGGATCGCGGAATCCTTCGGCTTGCGGGCCTCGAACAAGTCGGCCACACGCGGCAGACCGCCGGTGATGTCGCGAGTCTTCGAGGACTCCTGAGGAATACGCGCAATGATGTCACCCACCGAGACCTTGGAACCGTCCTCGAGGCTGACGATGGCGCCCGCCGGCAGCGCGTACACCGCCGGGATGTCCGTATTGTGGAAAGTGACCTCTTTGCCCTTGGCATTGGTCAGCCGCACGACAGGGCGCAGATCCTTGCCGCCCGAGCCGCGTTGTTTCGGATCCAAGACCACGGTGCTGGACAAGCCGGTGACATCGTCCACCTGAGTCGTGACGGTGATGCCGTCGACGAAGTCGAAGAACTTGATCATGCCGGCCACTTCCGTGACCACCGGATGCGTATGCGGATCCCAGTTGGCGACCGACTGTCCCGCCGCCACGATGTCCGCATCGTTCACCGTGATCGATGCACCATACGGAATCTTGTAGCGCTCACGCTCGCGGCCGAAATCATCCACCACGCCGAGTTCACCGGAGCGCGACACCGCGACCAGGTGCCCCTTCTCATGGCGAACCGTCTTGATGTTGTGCAGACGGATGGTGCCCTTGCTCTTGACCTCCACACCGTTGGCCGCCGCCGCTCGCGAGGCCGCGCCGCCGACGTGGAAGGTACGCATGGTGAGCTGCGTTCCCGGCTCGCCGATCGACTGCGCCGCAATGACGCCGACCGCCTCGCCGATATTGATGCGGTGTCCACGGCCGAGGTCTCGGCCGTAGCACTGCGCGCAGACGCCATAGCGGGTTTCGCAGGTGATGGGCGAACGCACCATGACTTGGTCGATGCCCATCTTTTCCAGCAGCTTGACCAGCTTCTCGTCGATCAGCACGCCGGCTTTGACCAGCACTTCGCCGCTTGAGGCCACGACCACATCTTCCGACACCACGCGTCCCAGGACACGTTCGCCCAGGCCCTCGACCACATCGCCGCCTTCGACGATGGGGGTGATGGACAGGCCGTTGACCGTGCCGCAATCGATCTCGGTGACCACCAAATCCTGCGCCACGTCCACCAACCGACGCGTGAGGTATCCGGAATTGGCCGTCTTCAAAGCGGTATCGGCCAAGCCCTTGCGCGCGCCGTGCGTCGAGATGAAGTACTGCAGTACGTTCAAGCCTTCGCGGAAGTTCGCGGTGATGGGGGTCTCGATGATGGAGCCGTCCGGCTTCGCCATCAGGCCGCGCATGCTGGCCAGCTGACGGATCTGCGCGGCGGAACCGCGAGCGCCCGAGTCAGCCATCATGAAGATCGAGTTGAACGACTTCTGCCTGACTTTGTGGCCCTTGTGGTCGGTGACCTCGTCGGTTCCCAACTTCTCCATCATGGCCTTGGCCACTTGGTCATTGGTACGCGACCAGATGTCGACCACCTTGTTGTAGCGTTCGCCGTTGGTGACCAGACCCGAGGAGTACTGCTCCTGAATCTCCTTCACCTCTTTCTCGGCCGCCGCCAGGATCTTTACCTTGGTCTGCGGCACCACCATGTCATCCACACCGATCGACACGCCTGCGCGGGTCGCGTATTGGAAACCGGTGTACATCAGCTGGTCGGCGAACACGACCGTTTCCTTCAAGCCCACGGTGCGGTAGCAGGCATTGATGGTGGCGGAAATGATCTTCTTGGTCATGTCCTGGTTGATGGCATCGAAAGACAGACCCTTGGGCAGAATTTCGGACAACAGCGCCCGGCCCGCCGTGGTGTCTACCACGCGAATGTTCTTGACCAATTGCCCGCCGGCATCGCGGATATGCTCCACCAGCCGCACCTTGACCTTGGCTTGCAGATCGATATTGCGGCTCTCGTAGGCACGATGCACTTCGGCGACGTCGCTGAATGCCATGCCCTCGCCCTTGGCGCCGACGCGCTCGCGGGTCATGTAGTAAAGCCCCAGCACCACGTCCTGCGACGGCACGATGATGGGATCGCCGTTGGCCGGGGACAGGATGTTGTTGGACGACATCATGAGCGCACGGGCTTCGAGCTGCGCTTCGATGGACAGCGGCACGTGCACGGCCATTTGGTCGCCGTCGAAGTCGGCGTTGAACGCCGTGCACACCAGCGGATGCAGCTGGATCGCCTTGCCCTCGATCAATACAGGCTCGAAGGCCTGAATGCCGAGGCGGTGCAAGGTGGGCGCGCGGTTCAGGAGCACCGGATGTTCGCGGATCACCTCTTCCAGGATGTCCCACACCTCCGGTCCCTCACGCTCCACCAGGCGCTTCGCGGCCTTGATGGTCGAGGCCTCGCCGCGCAGCTGCAGCTTGGAGAAGATGAAGGGCTTGAACAGCTCCAGCGCCATCTTCTTCGGCAGTCCGCACTGATGCAGACGCAGGGTCGGACCCACGACGATGACCGAGCGGCCCGAGTAGTCGACGCGCTTGCCCAGCAGGTTCTGACGGAACCGGCCTTGCTTGCCCTTGATCATGTCGGCCAGGGACTTGAGCGGTCGCTTGTTGGTGCCCGTGATGGCACGGCCGCGGCGGCCGTTGTCGAGCAGGGCATCCACTGCTTCCTGCAGCATGCGCTTTTCGTTGCGCACGATGATGTCCGGGGCGTTGAGCTCCAGCAGCCGGCGCAGGCGGTTGTTGCGATTGATGACGCGGCGGTACAGGTCGTTCAAGTCGGAGGTCGCGAAGCGGCCGCCGTCGAGCGGCACCAACGGTCGCAGGTCGGGCGGCAGCACCGGCAGAACGGTGAGCACCATCCATTCCGGCTTGTTGCCCGACTCCATGAACGCCTCGATCAATTTCAGGCGCTTCGACAGGCGCTTGATCTTGGTCTCGGAGTTGGTGTTGGCCATGTCCTCACGGACTTTCACTACCTCGGAGGGCAGGTCCATGGACTTGAGCAGCTCATGCACGGCCTCGGCGCCCATGCGCGCATCGAATTCATCGCCGTGTTCCTCGATGGACTCGAGGTACATCTCGTCGGTGAGCAGCTGGCCGCGCTGCAGGGAGGTCATGCCCGGATCGACGACCACGAAGGCCTCGAAGTACAGCACGCGCTCGATCTCGCGCAAGGTCATGTCCAGCATCAAGCCGATGCGCGAGGGCAGCGACTTCAGGAACCAGATGTGCGCGGTGGGGCTCGCCAGTTCGATGTGGCCCATGCGCTCGCGGCGCACCTTGGACTGGGTCACTTCGACGCCGCACTTCTCGCACACCACGCCGCGATGCTTCAGGCGCTTGTACTTGCCGCACAGGCACTCGTAGTCCTTGACCGGCCCGAAGATCTTCGCGCAGAACAAACCATCGCGTTCGGGCTTGAACGTCCGATAGTTGATGGTTTCCGGCTTCTTCACTTCGCCATACGACCATGAACGGATCATGTCCGGCGACGCGAGCCCGATCTTGATCGAGTCGAAATTTTCGACCGGCACTTGCTGCTTGAACAACTTGAGTAAGTCTTTCATTCGATTAGGCCTCGCTCTCTAGTTCGATGTTGATGGCCAAGGATCGGATCTCCTTCACCAGCACATTGAACGATTCCGGCATGCCGGCTTTCATTTCATGGTTGCCGTCGACAATCGCCTTGTACATCTGCGTGCGCCCATTGACGTCGTCCGACTTGACGGTGAGCATTTCCTGCAGGGTGTACGCGGCACCGTAAGCCTCCAACGCCCACACTTCCATTTCGCCGAAGCGCTGGCCGCCGAACTGCGCCTTGCCGCCCAGCGGCTGCTGGGTGACCAAGCTGTACGGTCCCGTGGAACGGGCATGCATCTTGTCGTCGACCAGATGGTTCAACTTCAGCATGTACATGTAGCCCACCGTCACCGGCCGCTCGAACTGCTCGCCCGTGCGCCCGTCGTGCAGCGTGGTCTGGCCCGAAGCCGGCAGGTCCGCCAGAGCGAGCAGATTCTTGATCTCCTCCTCGCCGGCGCCGTCGAACACCGGGGTCGCCATCGGTACGCCCTTCTTCAGGTTGCGCGCCAACTCGATCACCTCGGCGTCGCTCATGGACTTGATGTCCTCTTTCTGTCCGCCCGTCTCGTTGTAGACCTGGCCCAGAAACTTGCGCAATTCCACGATCGCATGCTGCGCTTCCAGCATCTTACCGATCTTGGCGCCCAAACCCTTCGCTGCCCAGCCCAGATGCGTCTCGAGAATCTGGCCGATGTTCATACGCGAGGGAACGCCCAAGGGGTTCAACACGATGTCCACCGGCGTGCCGTCGGCCATGTACGGCATGTCTTCCACCGGCACGATGGAGGAGATGACGCCCTTGTTGCCGTGACGGCCGGCCATCTTGTCGCCCGGTTGCACGCGGCGCTTCACCGCGAGGTACACCTTGACCATCTTGAGCACGCCCGGCGCCAGATCGTCGCCCGCCGTGATCTTCGCCTTCTTCTCCTCGAAGCGCTTCTCGAATGCCTTGCGCTGACCCTTCAGGCGCTCGGAGACGGTCTCCAGCTGCGTATTGACGTCTTCGTCCTTGAAGCGGATCTCGAACCATTGTTCACGGGGCAGGTCGGCCAGGTACGCATCATCGATCTGCGTGCCGGACTTGATCTTCTTCGGGCCCGCTTCGGCGGCCTTGCCTTCGATCATGCCGCGTACGCGCTGGAACAAGTCGTCTTCCAGGATGCGCTGCTGATCGGCCAGGTCTTTGCGCACTCGCTCGAGCTCGGCCTTCTCGATGGCCAGAGCGCGCGAGTCCTTCTCCACGCCATCGCGGGTGAATACCCGCACGTCGATCACGGTGCCGTCCATGCCCGGAGGCACTCGCAGTGAGGTGTCCTTAACGTCCGAAGCCTTTTCGCCGAAGATCGCGCGCAGCAGCTTCTCTTCCGGGGTGAGCTGGGTTTCGCCCTTCGGCGTCACCTTGCCCACCAGAATATCGCCGGCGCGCACTTCGGCGCCGATGAAGGCAATGCCTGCCTCATCGAGTTTCGCCAATGCCGAGTCGCCCACGTTGGGGATGTCGGCGGTGATTTCCTCGGGACCCAACTTGGTGTCGCGGGCGACACAGGTGAGTTCTTCGATGTGAATGGTGGTGAACCGATCTTCCTCGACCACGCGCTCCGAGATCAGGATGGAGTCCTCGAAGTTGTAGCCGTTCCAAGGCATGAAGGCCACCAGCAGATTCTGGCCGAGCGCGAGCTCGCCCAGATCCGTCGAAGGACCGTCGGCCAGCACGTCGCCGCGCTTGATGGCATCGCCGGCATTGACCAGCGGACGCTGGTTGATGCAGGTGTTCTGGTTCGAGCGCGTGTACTTGGTCAGCGAGTAGATGTCGACACCGGGCTCGCCGGCCGTGGTCTCATCGTCGTTCACCCGCACCACGATGCGCGAGGCATCGACCGAATCGACGCTGCCGCCGCGCCGTGCCACCACGGTGACACCGGAGTCGATGGCCACGGCACGTTCCATGCCGGTGCCCACCAGCGGAGTTTCCGACCGCAGGGTCGGCACCGCCTGGCGCTGCATGTTCGATCCCATGAGCGCGCGGTTCGCATCGTCGTGTTCCAAGAACGGGATCAATGATGCCGCCACCGACACGATCTGCTTCGGGCTCACGTCCATGTAATGGATCTTGTCCGGCGCGGACAAGGTGAACTCGTTCTGCGTGCGGCAGGAGATCAGGTCGTCGGTGAACTCGCCCTTCTCGTTCAAGGTGGCGTTCGCTTGGGCGATCACATACTGGCCTTCTTCGATGGCCGAGAGGTAATCGATCTTGTCCGTCACCTTGCCGTTGGACACCCGGCGATACGGCGTCTCGAGGAAGCCGTAATCATTGGTGCGCGCATACACGGCCAGAGAATTGATCAAGCCGATGTTCGGACCTTCCGGGGTCTCGATGGGGCATACCCGGCCATAATGCGTCGGATGCACGTCGCGGACTTCGAATCCGGCACGCTCGCGCGTGAGCCCGCCTGGGCCCAAGGCAGACACGCGGCGCTTGTGCGTGACTTCCGAGAGCGGATTGTTCTGGTCCATGAACTGGGAGAGCTGCGAGGAACCGAAGAATTCCTTCACCGCGGCCGCCACCGGCTTCGCGTTGATCATTTCCTGCGGCATGATGGGCTCGCTTTCCGCGATCGTCAGACGCTCCTTGACCGCGCGCTCCACCCTCACCAAACCGATGCGGAAGGCGTTCTCGGCCATTTCACCGACGCTGCGGACGCGGCGGTTGCCCAGGTGATCGATGTCATCCACATGGCCGTTGCCGTTGCGGATGTCGATCAGGGTCTTCATGACCTCGATGATGTCCTCTTTGCTCAAAACCCCCGAGCCGGTGATTTCCTCACGGCCGACGCGGCGGTTGAACTTCATGCGCCCGACGGGCGATAGGTCGTAGCGTTCGCCGTTGAAGAACAGGTTTTGGAACAGGTTCTCGGCGGCATCCTTGGTCGGCGGCTCGCCGGGACGCATCATGCGATAGATTTCCACCAGCGCCTCGAGGCGCGTCTTGGTGGGATCGATGCGCAACGTGTCCGAGATATACGGACCGCGGTCCAAATCGTTCACATACAGCGTCTTGACCTCGGTGATGCCGCTCTCGATGAGCTTCGCCACGGTGGGTACCGTGAGGATCTCGTTGGCCTTGGCCAGGATCTCGCCGGTCTCGGTGTTGACGATGTCATGCGCAAGGACCTTGCCCTGCACATATTCGGTGGGCACCGGCAGGCGCTTGACGCCGGCTTCCTCGAGTTCCCGCACATGGCGCGCGGTGATACGGCGCCCTTCCTCGACGATGACTTTCTTGCCGACGCGGATCTCGAATGCCGCCGTCTCGCCGCGCAGGCGCTGCGGGATGATTTCGAATTCGATCTCTTTCTTCGACAGGTGAAACACGTTCTTCTCGAAGAACATGTCGAGAATCTGCTCCTCGGTGTAGCCCAAGGCGCGCAGAATGATGGTGACCGGTAATTTGCGGCGCCGATCGATACGCGCGAACACGCAGTCCTTCGGATCGAACTCGAAGTCCAGCCATGAACCGCGGTAGGGAATGATGCGGGCGGAGAACAGCAGCTTGCCCGACGAATGAGTCTTGCCGCGATCGTGGTCGAAGAACACGCCCGGGCTGCGGTGCAGCTGCGACACGATGACGCGCTCGGTGCCGTTGATGATGAAGGTACCGTTATCGGTCATCAGCGGCAGTTCGCCCAGGTAAACCTCTTGCTCACGCACGTCCTTGACCGGTTTCTTGGCGCCGCTGGCTTCCTTGTCGAGGACCACGAGGCGCACTTTCACCCGCAGCGGAGCCGCGTAGGTCAGGCCGCGCAGTTGGCACTCCTTCACGTCGAACACCGGCTCGCCCAAGCGATAGCTCACGTACTCGAGCGTGGCGTTCCCGGAATAGCTGGAAATGGGGAACACGCTGTCGAAAGCGGCATGCAAGCCGATTTCATCGCGTTTGGATTCCGCAGTATCCGCCTGCAAGAATCGCCGGTACGAATCCAATTGGATCGCCAGCAGGTACGGTGTGCCGAGGATGCTCGGACGCTTACCGAAGTTCTTACGGATGCGCTTCTTTTCGGTGAACGAATAGGCCATTAGAGATCACCCTTCCTAGGCGCTTGCGCGCCGAATTTAACGGGGCCGAAACGACCCCGCCCTAAATCAATTCAAATCAAAAACGCAGCCGATGGCCGCCGCTTGAATTGCGGCAGCCACCGAACTGCGCATATCGGCAGTAGTCACTACTTGATAGCAGCCTTGGCGCCCGCGTCCTCGAGCTTCTTCTTGATCGCCTCGGCATCCGCCTTCGGAATGCCTTCCTTGACCGTCGAAGGCGCGCCCTCGACCAAGTCCTTGGCTTCCTTCAAGCCCAATCCGGTGATTTCGCGGATGACCTTGATGACGCCGACCTTGTTCGCGCCGAACTCGGTCATGGTCACGGTGAACTCGGTCTGCGCTTCCGCGGCCGGAGCCGCCGCGCCGCCACCACCGCCGCCGCCCGCCGCCATCGCGACCGGAGCGGCCGCAGTGACGTTGAACTTCTTCTCCATGTCGGCGATCAACTCGACCACTTCCATGACGGACATCTTGGAAATTGCATCGAGGATTTCGTCTTTAGTAACAGCCATTATCGTCTCCAAATAAATATGGGTTTGAAACCCGAATCAGGATTAATTCGCCGCCGCCTGCACCGCACCGCTCTTCTTGGCTTCAAGAACAGCAGCCAGTGTCCGCACCAACTTCGAGTTGGGAGCAGCCAACGTACCAACAAACTTCGCAATCGGCGCCTTGAGCACACCCAACATCTGCGACAACGCCTGCGCGCGCGTGGGCAATGCAGCCACCCGCTCGATCGAGTCGGCCTTGAGCAGCTGCCCGCCCAATGAAACGATCGTCGTCACCAGCTTGTCGTTGTCCTTGGCAAACGCCTTGACGATGCGGGCAGCAGCGCCCGGATCGTCGTTGGAGAAGGCCAGGACGATGGGTCCCTTCAACGCCGGAGAAATGCACTCGAAAGCGGTGCCGGCAACAGCCTTGCGCGCGAGCGTATTCTTGACGATTCGCAGGTAGACCCCTTCCTTGCGCGCCTTCGCGCGAAGCTCGGTCATCTGCGTCACGGTCAAGCCACGGTTCTCAGCGCCCACCACGGACAGGGCTTTCGCCGCGACCGCGTTGACTTCTGCCACCACGACTTTCTTCTCTTCTAACTTGAGTGCCATCTTTGGTTCCCCGTAGAGAAGCGT
>JAJPKM010000011.1 GCA_021323735.1 Gammaproteobacteria bacterium | reverse complement strand
TCCGGCCGGAGCGCTTGAGCTTCGACATGTTGTCGAGAAATCGGGTGGGGCTGTCCTGCGCCATCTGCGCACAGATCAGGTGCGCGAAGTTCTTGGCGATAGGCCAGGCCACCGCCTTCTTGCCCCCCGTCAATGGTGTGACGACATGTAGCCCCTTGCCCCCCGTGGTCTTGCAGAAACACACCAGCCCGACTTTCTCCAGACGCGCACGGATTTCATCGGCGGCGGCAATGACGGTATCGAATGTCAGGTCCGGTGCCGGATCCAGGTCGAACACCAGACGGCCGGCGACTTCCGGATCGTTCGGCGCGCAATTCCAAGGATGCAACTCCAGCGCACCGATCTGGGCCACCGCGGCGAGCGCTTCGACACGATCGATCTGCACATAGGCTGCTTTGTCGCCACGCACCTTGGCGAAGTCGAAAAAATCCGACATCCCAGGCATGGCGTGCCGCTGGAAGAACTGCTGACCGCCGAGACCGTCCGGTGCCCGCATCAGAGAACAAGGCCGGCCCGCCAAGTGCGGCAGCATCCATTCGCCTACCTGCGCATAGTAGTGAGCCAGGTCCAGTTTGGTGACCGGCTTTCCATCCCTGGCATCGGGCCACAGCGCTTTGTCGGGCTTCGATATGGTGACGCCGAGCACCAAGGCCCCGGCCGCCGACGAGCCGGCCGCGGATACGCGGTTCGCCGATGTTCCGGGTGCTGAGGCTTCGTCGATCCACACACCTTTGTGCATCGGCGATGCCTTCGTCTTCTTCGCCGATGCCGGCGGTTTGGACGAGACTGATGCGGGTCGCCGCTGGGCCGCTGCCTGCCGGGAGCGCGGCGCTTGCTGAGAGCGTGATGCCTGCGCAGTCGATGCCGAAACGGTGGGCAGCACAACCGGTGCCTCCGTCACGACCTCGCTGGGATCCTTGTCCTCACGCAAGCCCTTGAAGGCTGCTTGGCGAATCATGCCGGAGTCGGTCCAGCCCTCGAACTCGATCTCCGCGATCAATAAAGGTTTCAGCCACCGGACATTGCCTTCCTTCGGCGGCGCATTTGCTCCGGTGAACGGGCTTCGCTCCCGGGTGAGCTCTTCGAGCTTCGGCAGCAGCATTTTCACCACGTCACGTCCATAACCGGTGCCGATGCGCCCCACATAATCGAGTCGCCCATTGCGGTTCACGCCCGCCAACAACGAGCGCACGGTTCCTTCCTCGGTGGTCCAGCCACCCAGGATCACTTCCTGTCCCGCGCGGCACTTGGTTTTGACCCAGTTATCGGTGCGGCCGGAGCGGTAGGGAGCGTTCAGTTTTTTCGAAATGATGCCCTCAAGCCCGATCTTGCAGGCGGAAGCGAGCACGGCTTCTGCGTTCGATACCAGGTGCGACACGTAGCGGATGCGCCCGTTCGCCGCTTTGCCCAAGAATGTCTCGAGCCTGGACTTGCGCTCGCTCAAGGGCAGCGCGCGCAGATCCTCCTTGCCGTCGAACAACAGGTCGAACGCATAGCAGATAAGGGCGTCGGTCTTTTCTTCGGACAACGCGGTCTGTAGCGCGCCGAAGTTCGGGAGTTGACGGTCATCGAGTGCGACGATCTCGGCATCGACGATGCCGTCGCGCAAGGCGGCAGCTTCCTTCGCAATGCCAGCGAATCGTTCCGTCCAGTCAAGCCCCTTGCGCGTGCGGATCACGGCTTTGCCCTTTTCGATGCGTAGCTGCGCTCGATAGCCGTCCAATTTGACCTCGTGAACCCAGCCGGATTGGTCCGGCGGCCGCGGAAGCAAACGGCTCAGTTGGGGCTCGATGAACTTCGGCATGGCGCTTGCCATGATGGGCTTCAACTGCAAACGTCCGGCGCTCGCAGCTTTCGCAGCCTTGGCATTTTGCGCAGACTTCGATGCCACTGTCGTGCGAGGCGGGTGCGCAACCTTGACCGCCTTCGAGGACAAGGTCTTCCCAGGTTTCGCCGTCGGCGGCGTTCCTCGTGCTTCCGGCGTGTCCGTCTCTGCGCCCTGCTCTCTACCCTCCGCAATGTTCTTGCCGGTCCATACGGCATTCGCCGCGCCGGATCCTGCGGTCACCAGCATGAAGGGTTTGGGACGCTTACCGGTGCCGTCGGCGATCTGTTGCATGGTTCTACCCGAGGCCACCGAACGGTCCTCGCTGAGCAGCGAATCGGTGCCGCCGGGTTTGGAACTCGCATCGCGATGCTTGATGAGCAGCCAATGGGTTCGCTTTCCGCCGAAACGGTCGCCGCGCATGCGCACCAGCACCCAGCTGCCGTGCAGTTTGTTGCCGTCCAGCGTGAACTTCAGATCGCCGCTCTCGAATGCCTCGCGCGTCGGCTTGATGCCTTCCGGCGCCCAATATCCGCGGTCCCATAGCATCACGGTGCCGCCGCCATATTCGCCTTGGGGGATGGTCCCCTCGAAATCACCGTAGTCCAGCGGGTGATCTTCGACTTCCACCGCGAGGCGCTTGTCGGCCGCATCGATCGAGGGGCCGCGCGCCACCGCCCAGGACTTGAACACGCCCTCCCATTCCAGGCGCAAATCGTAGTGCAGCTGCCGCGCGGCATGTTTTTGCACGACGAAGCGAAGTAGGGGTGATGGAGCTACGCGTCGTTCGCCGGAGGGTTCGGCGGTTTTCGAGAAATCGCGCTTGCTGCGATAAGGCGTCAGCGCGCGTTTCGACATCACGCACCCTGATCCATCATGCGCCGGTACGCCAACAGGTGGCGCAGCGACGCCTTGGGGTCCCGCGCCCGCTCGTAGAGCCGGGCCAGATTGAAGTGCGCGTCGGCGAATTGCGGATCGAGCGCCAGCGCTTCGCGGTACGCCACGATGGCTTCCGGCTCGCGCCCCAGGTCTTCCAGCAATACGCCGAGGTTGAACACCAAGAGCGGCTCGGCCTGGCCGCCAAATCGGTAGACCTGTTCGGCCTCGGCCAGCCGGCCGTCCATGTGCAGAAGGCGGCCCAAATTGATGCGCGCCTCCAAGTGATTCGGGTCGGCCCTCAGAGCCGCCTCGTATCCTGAGCGTGCTGCCTGCGGATCGGTGTCCTCGAGAATGTACGCCTTGGCATACTGTTCTTCGGCAGACATTCGGGGTGCGGCGGAGGCGTCTGGCCGCGTGATGACATGCAGACGGCCTTTTTCTTCCACGATCTCGAGGGCCAGTGCGTACTGGCCGGATTCCGACTCGCGCAGGGTTGTTCCTTCGCGGATCGCAATTCGATTGCCGAGGGCAGTCAGCGAGACCTGATTGAGAGCTCCGTCGGCGGGCAGCGCGGAGCGCAGCTCCTGCAAGGTCTTGTTGATCCGCCGCGGCGAGATTTTAGCGGCGCGCAGCGCACTGGCCGTGCGCAACACCACGAGGTCGTGGAACGAGTAATGCAGTCTGCCGGCGCGCCGGACCGGATGAATGTTGCCGGCGCGGCTTAAGGCGCGGACAGCCGAGGCCGGCAATCCAAACAGGCGCTCCAGGTCCTTGGTGCCGTAGGCATGCATCTCATCGTCGGGCGGATTTGCGCGCGGACCCCTGCGCGGCCGCACGCTTGGGTTGTTTGCGCTCCTTCAGATCCGTGGCCTTTGTCCCGCGCGCATCGATGCTGGCGCGCAGCGCCGCCATCAAGTCGATGACATTGCCCACGGCGGCGGCCACCGGTCCCTCGGCGATGGACACCTCCTTGCCCTCGACCTTTTTCTGAATGGCGGCCTGCACGCGTGCGCGGTGCTCGTCGGCGTATTCATTTGGGTCGAATCGCTTGGCGGCCAAGTGTTCGATGAGTTGATGCGCCAGCTTCAATTCCGGTTCCGATACCGGCGCGGCTTCGATACCCAAATCTTTCATGTCGCGCACCTCGGCTTTGAAGTGCAGCTGGTGCAAGGCGAGGCCTTCTTCCATGGGCCTGATGACCACGATGTGTTCCTTGCCGCGAGAGATCCATCGGCCCACCGCGCATTGGCGCGACTTGCGCAGCGCCGTCGCCAGCAGCGTGTAGGGCTTCGCGCCTCCCTTGTCGGGGGCCAAATAATACGTGCCGTCGAAATACAGCGGGTCCACGGATTCCAGGGGCACGAACTGGCCGATGTCGATGGCGTGACTGGTCGTGTCCTCGAGTGCCTTCAGCTCCTCGGCGCTGAACATCACGTATTGGTCCTTGGCAAATTCGTAGCCCTTGACCATTTCGGAGCGATCGACGAGTTTGCCGTCATTGACGGCGACGTACTGCTGCTTCACGCGCGAGCCGTCTTTTTGGCGCAGCAAATTGAATGAGATTCTCTCGGAGGAAACCGTCGCGGAGTAGAGCTTCACGGGAATGGCGACCAGTCCGAAAGAGATGGTCAGTGAAGCGATCGAACGAGCCTGTGTAGCCATGATATCTCCATCCCGTAAGCCAGATGACGCGGTTGTTTCGGATTTTATTGAATAAACGCGCGCAAGACTTTCGATTACCTACGGTTTATACCCTAAGGCTAGGAACAAAATCGCGGGCTTTCAAGTGAATTTGGCCCAAATGAGGTGTAAGTATCTGCGTTGCGCCATAGCTCGCCACACTGACAGGCCTTACAGAACCGGGCTGACCCAAGGCTCATAGCGAGCCGGCCCCACGACTTAGGGAACCGCGCCGAGCAGGCCCGGAAGTTCGGATTACACTAGTCGCCTATAAACCTTTTAAATACAGCGGCTTACGCCTGGCGTGCGGCGCTGCGAATCGGGAGCTTCCATTCCGGACGGATGAAATGGCAGGTATACCCATCCGGATACCGCTCCAGATAGTCCTGATGCTCGGGTTCGGCCTCCCAGAAATCCCCTGCCGCGGCCACTTCCGTCACCACTCTGCCGGGCCAGAGGCCCGATGCCTCGACATCCGCGATGGTGTCCTCGGCGACTCGGCGCTGCTCTTCGTTGGTGTAAAAAATCGCCGAGCGATAGCTTAAGCCCCGGTCATTGCCCTGACGATTCAAGGTGGTCGGATCGTGGATCTGGAAGAAGAACTCCAGAAGCTTGCGATAGCTCAGCAACTTGGGGTTGAAGATGATTTCGATGGCTTCCGCGTGGGTGCCGTGATTGCGGTAAGTGGCATTGCGTACATCGCCGCCCGAATACCCCACGCGTGTGGAAACGACGCCTGGGTAGCGGCGCAGCAAATCCTGCACGCCCCAGAAGCAGCCACCCGCAAGAATTGCGCGCATCGTAGGTTCAGACATGACTTAACTCCGTGAGCGGTGCAACGTAAATACCGCCGACCATTTTACACCCCAACCATCGGGAAGGCATCGTTGCCGCCGAAGCTCGAGGACATGGCGTCGGCAATTCGCGCCGCGTCTGTTCCCACCCTGGCTGCCGAGGCTCGCGATGCGGAAGGCAGCTCCTACGATGGATCCTGAGATCCTTAAGGGGCGAGGGCTCGCGTGGAACAGGATGGTGGCGCGTCGATCGGGTTGCACCGGGCCACGACGCTTCCTGGAAGGCCGACCGAATAAGGTGTCCAACTCGACGGCTCGGAGGCCGGATAGTCCGTGCTCAGGATCTGGGCGCCGCTGGCGAGTGCAATGTCGCGGCGCCGGGTGTCATTGGTGCGCGCTTCCTTGGTGTCCGAGTCGGTCCGGGTGCGAACCAGGTAACCCTTGCGTACCAGGGCCGCAATCGTTTCCGCCGTCCCGTCATTCTCTTCCGTAAAGGCGCAGTCAGGCTGACCCGGTTCGGCATTGGTAAAAATGACGCGATTTGTAAGCGAAGGATGTCCCTCGAGATAGACCGGCCCGACGGGGCGCTGATCCATGATGAAAACGACCTTGCCGCGGGCGGCCGCCAGCGTCGGCCAACCGCCGTGAAGGACGGCGTCCTCGAGGGTCGGATGCTTGCCCCGCACTTGATCCGGCGTGATCATTTCGCCGGGCGCAAACACCGAGCGGATCTCCTCATCGAGCGCATCAAAGGTTGCTCGAGTGAATTTTTCGGGACTACGCGCGTGGTACTGCGGCGGCAGGTCCGCCTGCTTGGTCTCGAGAAGGATAAAAAGAGGTATGTGCTTGGGGTTTGCCATCGACCAGGCACGCACGATTTTGAGACAGGCAATCAAGGGCTGGCAGGTACTGCGGTAGTCGAAATCCTGAACGTGCATCACCTTGAAGCCCGGCTGACTCATGAGGCCTGCAGGGTCGAATTCCGTGTCCTTGGGTAGATTCGCAGCAGCCACGGCGTCCACGCCGCTGGGATGGGCATAGCGGCCGCCGTCGCTATCGGCAAAGATGTCCAGCTCGATCTGCCGTACACCCGCGATGAGCTGCCGATCCAGCGGTTGGTGCCGATACTCCAGCGCCTCGTAAATTTTGGGATTGCTCTGCAGCAGCAGCTTGGCTTCGCTGGGGGCGAGGCCCGCGTGGTAACTGTTGTGCGTGCCGATGACTTGGATCTGGTTCATCTTCAACTCATCGCCGGCAGACACCGGACCCGCGGCGTACAGCCCCAAGGCGCAGAGCATAAGGGCTGATTTCCAAAGCATCGGGTACTCCAGGATTCGGTTCGTTGATCCGGTCGTCGCACTCAGTATAAAAGAGCGGTTGTTACATCTGTTTGAACAAATGCGCGAACTGACGGCTCACCGCGATTTCGTCTTTGCGGCCCTTGAACGTCAAGGTCAAGTGTCCCAGCTCATCGCGCTTCGCGAGCGAGATATGCTGTGAGTTGACCACGGTGCCGCGATGGACCTGCCAGAATATCGTCTCGTCGAGCTGCTCCAGCAGTTCTCGGAGCGGCATGCGAATGACGTTGTCGCCTTGGCATGTGGCCACGGTGATGTACTTGTCTTCGGCCTCGAACCAAAGCACCTCGCTCACCGGGATGAGCTTGACGGTCGAGCCCGCGCCCGCGCGTACGAAGCGCAGCTTCTCTTTGCGGCTTGCGCCATCGCCCAGCAGGGCGGCAATCCGGCTCGCCATCTCGACGGCCGACACATCCTTGGGTTCGCGGCCGAGCTGACTCGATAAGCGTTCGATGCACTTGGCCAAGCGCGCACTCTCGACCGGCTTGAGCAGGTAGTCGATGGCCGCTGTCTCGAATGCATCCAAGGCATAGGCATCGTAGGCGGTCACGAACACGATGAGGGGAGGGTGCTCTGTCAGGCACAGCTGCCGAGCCGCTTCCAGTCCATCGAGCTGCGGCATGCGTACGTCGAGAAACGCTACGTCGGGGCGCAACTCGCCGGCCAGCTTGAGCGCTTCGGCCCCATTGGCCGCAATGGCGGCGCAGCGGGCCGATGGCCAATGCTCGATCAATTGCTGTGCCAGCGCGCGTGCCAGCAGCGGCTCGTCCTCGGCGATGATGTAGCTGTGGGAGGCGCTCATCCGGCAGACGGGGAGAGCAGATTCAGCGGCACCTCGATGGCGGCGTGAGTGCCGCGCGGCGTGCCCGGCTCCAGAATCAATCGCGCCGAGCTGCCGAACAGCGACTGCAGGCGGGCGCGGATGTTTTGGATGCCCGCACCGGTGCCCGCATTGTGCGCGTTGCCCAGGCCGACGCCGGTATCGTCAACCCATAACTTCAAGGTGTCGCCGCTACAGTGCACGCTGATGCGTATGGTGCCGCCTTCACCTGCCGGTTCGATGCCATGGGTGATGGCGTTCTCCACCAGCGGCTGCAGCAGCATGGCGGGAAACTTCAGCCGCAGGCAGTCCGGGTCGCACTCGAATTCGGTGGTCAAGCGATTGGGCAGGCGCAGTGCCATGATGCCAAGATACGCCTTCAGCAGTTCGACCTCGGTCTGCAGCGTGGCCGCCTCGCTGCGCGCGTGCGTGAGCGCCGCCCGCAAATAGCGGATCAGGTTGGCCAGCAGGTTGCGGGCCTGTCCGGTATCCACCGCGATGAGCGCGTCGAGGTTCGCCAGGGTATTGAACAGGAAATGCGGTTCGATCTGTGCCTGCAACGCGCGCAGCTGCGCTTCGATGGCCGCGCGCTCGGCGCGTTCCACGTCGCGCTTGCTTCGCGCCAGCTGAACCCAGCTGAAGTTGATGAAAAGCGCGATGCTGCCTGCGACCAACGAGAATACGATGGCCACCACCCACACGTAGCCTTCCTGCAAAGGGTTCGTCGGCTGGTGCAAGAACACCTGGGAGAGCAGTTCGCCGATGATGGCGCCGGCCGCCACCAACGCAAAGTAGATGACGAAGCGCAAGCCCATGCGGCCGCGGAACCGCTGCATCACGGTACAGCGCACCCCGGCAATCAGCGCCAATATCGTGAGGCCGATGCAATAAGCGATCACAAGATTCGGGACGACGGCATCCCATGAGCGCAACAACAAGGCAATGAGCAGGGCGATGACGGTATTGATGGCCAGCGTCATGGGGAGACGGCGCCTCAAAAAATCGATCACCGAGTCTTTGGTGTCGTCGAAGAACGGCGAAAATTGGTCGCTCTCGAGTTGCGGCTGGGTCTTCATGCAGGTCCTAAGGTTGCGCCTTGGGCTGAAGTCTATCGCCCTTCCATTCCCTGCGCATGGCCGGCCGTGGTGGCTGCCATCACGGCGACTTCGGCCCGGGGGGCGGCCATGTCGTTCAGGGCAATGACGGCGAAGGGCATGAGCCCGAGGAACAGCGACAGGGGCAGTGCGGCGAGGTAATTTACGGTTTTCATGGGCATCTCCGGTTGAGTTGGAACGTGGCGGCACAATAGCCATAGGCTCGCCGGCTCAACGGGGTTTGCGGCAAATGGCCTGCCTTAAGGCGCAGGCGGGGCTTTAGGGTCGCGAACGGCTAGGGGTCTGCCAGCGAAATACTCAAATTGGCTGACATGGACTCGCCGGCCTGCAGGCTGAATACGCCGGGTTTGTCCCTGAAATCGCCCGAAAACCCCTGCGGATCGGTAACGCCGTGCCAGGGTTCGATGCAGATGAAGGATGCGCCGGGTTTCGTCCAGACACCCAGATAGGGCGCGTCGGGGAAGCTGACTTTGACGCGCGGTCCGCGCTCGCCGCCGTAAAGCACGGACCGGCTCGCGATGCGATCCAAGATCAGGACATCCTCTTCGAACAGCGAATCGGCGAGCGCCAGCCGCCGGCCCGCGATCGGTGCCGGATGATGTTCCGGGGTCAAGAGTCCGGCGGAGTCGATGCGCCTCACCGGCGCGGGTTCGTCGAATTCGAACTCGATGAAGTGCGCGGAACGTGCCTCGCCGAAAGGCAATGGCCAGCGAAAACCCGGATGGTAGCCGAAGCTTGCGGGCATGGGCACATCGCCGCGGTTGCGTATTTCCGCGGTCACTGAAAGCGTCGCGCCCTCGAGTTCATAACGAACGTCCAATTCAAATTGAAATGGATAAACCTGGAAACTCTGCGCGTCCGCGGTCAATCTGAATACCGCGGTGGACGCACTGGAGTTTTCGACTGCGAACAGTTTGCCGCGTGCGAATCCATGTCTGGGAAGCCGGTACGTTTGCGAGCCCAGTCGATAGGTGCCATCGACGAGCACGCCCACGATGGGAAACAGGAGCGGCGCACGCCCGGCCCACACCTGAGGGTCGCCGTTCCACAGAAGATCGAGCGCCGTGCGGTATTTCAGCGACGACAACTGCGCGCCAAGAGGATCGATCTCCGCGGTGAGATCCTCGGAGCTTATCGACACCCAGGGTCTCACCACAGCGGCACACGCCGCCAGCGCCGATGCAGGAGTTGGTCCAGCCCAAACACGCGGCCGGCCGCAGTCACCAACACGATGATGGAGAGCACCAGGTCGGCGGTGTCGAGTCCCGGGATGCCGGTGACGGAGGATGTGGCGAACCAATAATTGAGCAGCATGAAAATCGATACCATGGCAGCCAGGCGTGTTGTGCAGCCTAACAGCATCGCGATGCGATGTAGATCTCGCCGATCAGCACGAGATTCGTGAATAGTCCGAGGTGCGGCAGGACAACGTTCGAGAGGAACGGGTGATGGCCGAAGTTCGCGACTGACGCCGACATGTGTAACTCTTACATGTCTAACTGCACCGCGGATTCGAACACAAGTTAGTCGAAACTTGATGTGATCCGAAACGCTCGTGGCAGTTACATACGGAAGTGCACGACACCGGCTCGTTCTGTATCGATAGGCGCGGTGACAACGCTCCGAAGAAATGTGCGTCGGTGTGTCTCTGCACGATGCTTCAGGGTTCGCGCCCGAATGTCGGACTCTGAATTGGCCTGGAAGGTAATCACTTCTTTGGGGGGAGTTACACGTGAACACATATTCACTCGCCGCGGCCACTGCGGCACTAGCAATTTGTTTACTCAAAAATGCCTACGCAGAACAACCACCGGCGCCCTGCCATCCCAATCCAAACGCTGCGGCAGATAGTCTCACCATCAGCACTCGTGGTGACATAGCCGGGGTTCCCGATCCACTCAAGAATCGTCTGGTGCAATTGGCCGACCGTCCGCATACGTTTCTACCGATGCAAGTATTTGCCGAAGCAGACAAGCCGGGCCAGCTGGTTCAGTACTATTTACTCGACACGGAGGGGTTTGAGCCCAACGTCTTTACAAAGATATTTCCGGGCATCAACGATGCGGCACAACTATCCGTCACGGGGGGGAACTGCGGTTTGCCGACACTCGGGTCCGTCCGGGTGATTCTCGAGCTGAAGCCAGGACTTCCCACCAACCCCGATGATCCGAAGGCATTTCTGGACGTCTTCACGGACATTTCACCGTTGTTCGTGATCAACAACGAGGGCGGGTGGTACGAAGGTTGGATGATTCACGATCTTGTCGTGCCCGATGTAGCACCGCCGCGTAAAGACGGCCACGCGCAATTCGGCAAGATCACGGCACAAGATGCCGAAGAGCTCAAAGAGATGGGAGATCATCTGAACATTGCGGGGCATTTCTTCACCACAGATGGAAAGGCGGCGCATTTTCCCAGCAAATCGGATCATTTCCCCGACAGGCAGACCAATGTGGTGTCGATCTTCGAGAGC
The DNA here is from genome assembly GCA_021323735.1 of Gammaproteobacteria bacterium. Classification (GTDB taxonomy): domain Bacteria; phylum Pseudomonadota; class Gammaproteobacteria; order Steroidobacterales; family Steroidobacteraceae; genus Bog-1198. The sequence goes on along the minus strand of JAJPKM010000011.1, from coordinate 70,124 downwards.
ATGGGCGCATATAACTCCATGCAGCAGAGCGACGTGCATTCTTATTGGGAGTTCAACTATCTCGGTACCAACTGGATACATCCTTTATACGAGCTGCCGTTTACCGGAGGATTTCCGGATGACTTTGGCAAGGCTCCCGACACCTTTAGCGACCGCGAAATTGGCAAGCTGCAGTCCATCGTTCCTGGTTCGGGACCGCGCGGCATCACCAACGATCCGCGCATCGTTGGGGACAATCCCAACCTTCCCCGCGACCCTGACAAGTTCGATGGAGACGTAGATGCGCAGCGGGAGTTTCGCGAGCGTGGCATTCCGAGCGGCCTTGCCAATGAGATATTTCTGGACGTCTATGCGCGAAGGGCATCGTTTGAGCCCGGTGCGAAGAACCTCCAGCGCCGATTATTTGATGCCTATGCCGCAGAAGTGGCCCGCGTCGATACCAACCATGACGGTATCATCTCGGCCCCGGAAGGCGATCCGGACACAGCATCCGACGGCTTTGAGAACAACTTTCGGCTGTACCTGCCCGCTTCAGCGTTCAATCGCTTTGCCGTCACGCGCGAGATCAACGATGGCTTGCTCGCGCCGCGTTTCTCTCCAAGCCAGAGAGCGTGGGTTTTATCAGGCTCCCGCGTCGCGGTTACCCCGTCGGTGCCCGCTGCCGCTGGGCGCGATTCGGATGATCGATAATCGCATCTTCCAAGGCGCGAGGCCATGATCTTACGATCATGGCCTCGGTCGTCAGCAGCAGGCACCGCGCAAACCCGTCTTCCACCTCGTGCATGACAAGACGGTTTTGGGAGGCGCCTCAACAAATGTCGGAATCTTGCTTTGTCTGTTGTATTCTCCGTCCGGCGCTTTCACGCCCTTCAGGAATGAGGAATGATGCAGTTCACTGTTGTCTCTCAACGTGCTCGACTAGCGGTTTTGGCGAGCCTCGCGCTGTGCATTCTGGGGACCATCCGCGCGGGAGCCGCCGATCTTTCCGCGCACTGCGCGCCGGCGCCGACCGCCTGTTTGGAGCTGGCACTGGCAGCCATGGGAGGACGCGAGCGGCTCGAAGCGGTCCACGCCGTCGGCATAGAAGGCATTCAGCATACGCTGCTGGTCGAGCAATCGTACCGGCAGGATCCCTTCATCACCGCTTACGCACGCACCCAGTGGACGATCGACTTCGCCGGCGAGCGCCTGCGGGTGCAGGAGCATTTGACCTGGCCCGAATCCGATTCGGGCCAGGCTGAATCCGACTCGACGCAGGTCATCGGCCTGCAAGGCGGGGTGACCCGAACCGGGCAGAGGGACACTCCGGCCTCTCTGGCCAACGTCGATGAGGCACGTTACGCCTTGGCGTTGGGACCGATGCGGGTGCTGCTGACGGCCCTGCGCGCCGCTGACTTGCACTACGGCACGCCCACCTTGCTGCGCGGAAGCCGGCATCCGGTGATCGCGTTCACCTGGCAGGGACAACCGGTGAGGATCATGATCAATCCCTATACCCGCCTGCCCGATGCCGTGGAAACCGACGGAGTGCTGCACGATCATTGGTATCAGTGGGGCGACGTGCGCCGCCGAATTTACTTCGAGGGTTTTCAGTTGATTCACGGCATCGTGTATCCGACCAACGAGGTCGAGGAGCGCAACGGTATCCTTTGGCAGTCCCGGCAGGTCCTTGGCCTGAAATTGAATCCGCCGCTCGACGCGGCCGACTTCAAGATGGATGCGCAGGCGGCGCAAAAGTCGCTGCAATCGGCAGGCTGGGAACGGCCGTTCGCCGCGCAAGCCGGCGTTGAGCTTGCCCCCGGGGTCACCCTGTTTCCCGGCGCATGGAATGCCACCGTCGTTAAGCAGGAGGACGGGATCGTGTTGTTGGAAGCGCCCTTGTCCGGAACCTATCTGGGCGGAGTCTTCGAGAAGGCGAAGGCGCAATATCCGGGGACACCGGTCACCGCCGTGATATCGACCTCGGATTCCTGGCCACATGTCGGCGGGGTGCGGCAGGCCGTGGCCCTGGGTTTACCGGTCTACATTCTCGATTTGAACAAGCCTCTGCTGGAACGCCTGATCGCCTCCACGCGCAAAGAGCATCCGGATCTGCTGGCGCAATCCCCGCGGCGTGCGCGATGGCGGATCGTGTCTCAAAAGGTCCAGGTGGGAAGCGGCAGCAATCGCATGGTCCTCTACCCCTTGCGTGGTGCGTCCACCGAGCGCCAGTACATGGCTTATTTCCCCGAACATCAACTGCTCTATGCCAGCGATACGCTCGCGCTCAATGAGGACGGGTCACTCTATGATCCCGAACTGATGCACGAAGTGATCGAAGCGGTCGAACGCGAGCATCTTTCCGTGACGACCGTCTTCGCGATGCATCAGGAGCCGATTCCTTGGGTGCAGGTGACCGCCTTGGTGGAAAAGGCGCTCAATTAGTCAATTGCGTGACGTGCTCAACGGTCGGTCCGGCCAACTATATTGTCAGGTAATTTCGATAGTTACGGCGATCTCGTGGGAGATCGCCTACACGGAAAATCGAGAGAGGTGAAAGGAAGTATTCTCACATAAGGCCCCGCGAGGTCCCCACACCCTTTAGGATGCAAGTTTGCCGTCACTTGAGACGCCCATGGCAAACCTGAACCCATCCTCCCGGGGGACTGCATCCCCGGGGCATCCGAGCGATGCGCGAGCGGCGCTCACGCGCCGGTACCGCGATGTGCGTGCCGCCACATCAAAGCTTACGCGACCGTTGTCGGACGCGGATGCCACCGTGCAGTCCATGCCGGATGCCAGTCCCGCGAAGTGGCACTTGGCACACACCAGCTGGTTTTTCGAGGCGATGGTCCTCGCGCCGAACGTTCCGGGTTACCGAGTCTTCGACCCACGGTATAACTTTCTATTCAATTCCTATTATGAATCGGTGGGCGCGCGCCAACCTCGGGCGCTGCGCGGGTTGCTGACGCGGCCGGCGCTCGAGGAGGTCTTGAGGTACCGCGAGCACGTCGATAGAGCGATGGCCGAACTGCTCGAGCGAGAGATCGCGGAAGCCGTTCTCGGCGTCATCGAGTTGGGGTGTCAGCATGAGCAGCAGCACCAGGAACTGCTATTGACCGATATTCTGCATTTATTCGCGCAGAATCCGCTGCTTCCTAACTATGCGGACCCCGTTCCTCTGCCGGTTGAGTTCACGCCGAGGGACAAACCGGTCTACAGGAGTTATCCCGGCGGACAGTTTGAAATCGGACACCGTGGGCCGGGGTTCGCTTTCGACAGCGAGGGGCCGCAGCACGCCGTGCAGCTCGACCCCTTCCGGCTTGCCGATCGGTTGGTCACGAACGGCGAGTGGGCCGAATTCATCGCCGACGGCGGATATGGCAACCCGCTGCTCTGGCTGTCCGACGGCTGGGCCAAGGTGCGCGAGGAGGGATGGACCGCGCCGCTGTATTGGGAGGCGCGCGACGGGGAATTTTGGACCATGACCCTGCGGGGCGCGCAGCCCGTCGATGCCGACGCACCGGTCAGCCATGTGAGCTACTTCGAGGCGGATGCCTTTGCCACGTGGGCCAGGCGCCGCCTGCCGACCGAGGCTGAATGGGAAGTCGCCGCGCAGACGCTGCCGGTGGACGGGAACTTGTTGGATTCGGGTCGCCTGCGGCCGAAGCCAGCGCCCGCGGCCAACGGCCAACTACGGCAAATGTTTGGCGATGTTTGGGAGTGGACCCGCAGTGCCTTCCTGCCTTATCCCCGCTTTCGTCCCATGGAGGGCGCCTTGGGGGAATACAACGGCAAATTCATGTCCGGGCAGTTCGTGTTGCGCGGCGGCTCCTGCGTCACGCCGCGAGACCATGTGCGCGCCACGTACAGAAACTTCTTCGCTCCGCATGCACGGTGGCAATTCTCCGGACTACGATTGGCGGAGGATGCATGATGCTCGCTGCAGACTATCGGCTGACGCAGCCGGAATTGTTCCGCCAAGATGTGCTCGCGGGGCTGTCCATGCCCCGCAAAACCTTACCCTGCCGCTGGCTGTACGATGAACGGGGATCCGAACTCTTCGAACAGATCACGCATCTTACTGAGTACTACCCCACGCGGGTGGAGACGGGTATCTTGCGGTCGAATGCGAACGACATTGCCGGATTCATCGGCAAGGGCGCGTCCCTGATCGAATACGGTGCCGGGGCAGGGATCAAGACTGAAATATTGATCGCTGCGTTGGAAGCGCCGCGCCTTTATGTGCCGGTGGATATCTCCGGGGATTTTCTCGATCAGGCCGTGATCTCGCTGCGGCATCGCTTTCCTACTTTAAGAATCTGGCCCATCGTTGCGGATTTCACCGAGGACTTTGAAATTCCCGCCGGCATCCCGATGCGAGCGCGCTCGGCCTTCTTTCCGGGATCGACTGTCGGTAATCTGGATCACGCCGAGACGACGTCATTTCTTCGGCGCCTGCACCGACACGTGGGTGCGAGGGGAACCGCAGTGATCGGCGCGGATCTGACGAGAGATCGCCGAATCCTTCTTGCCGCCTAAAACGATAAGCAGGGCGTTACCGCCGCTTTCAACTTGAACCTGCTCGCGCGCATCAATCGTGAACTCGGCGCGGACTTCAAGCTGGAACGCTTCGCCCACGAGGCGCGCTGGAACCCCAGTGCCTCCGCAGTCGAGATGCACTTGGTGAGCCGGGAAGCACAGACGGTTGTCATCGACGGTCAGAGCTTCGACTTCGACGCCGGCGAATCCATTCATACCGAGACCTCGCGCAAGTACACCATACCGGTCCTGTCGGCAATCGTCGAAGGCGCCGGATGGTACATTGATGACATGTGGACCGATCCACGCCAATCGTTCGGTGTGTTTGGCTTAGCCTCTTTGACCTGACGGGACGAAGCCACTCGATCAACCGCGGGAGCAGCTTCCCCAGAGCACCAGATCGCTCAACCGTCTTGAACCCCCCAGACATGGCAGTACTGGCCACCAGATCCCGGCCAAAGCTGGCTTGGATCCGCATAGACAACGATTGGCGTGCCTGCGCGATAAGCGGACAGGACCTGCGCGACTACGGACTTTGCCCCCGCGTCCGTACCGCCGATCCAGAATCCGTTCGAGCAACCGCTTATGCCGCTATTGGCCAAAGAAAACGTGACATCACCGTTATCAAAGGTTGTATAGCTTATGAACTGGGTAATGGCAGAACTACTACCCGTCATGACAACAGCAGCGGCACTATTGCCGATGCATACCGCGATGACTGCGGCGAGAAATCGTAAGACCCCGAATCGCATGTCAACTCCTCCTTGTGTTCGCTGAAAAATCAAGATCCCCATCGGATGGAATCATAGCGCGAATCAATAACTGTAGAGACGACATTGCACGACTCGTTGACATGTTCGACGCATCCAGCCTGGGTGTGGCTTACCGGTTGGTGCTACGACCCTAATTTACCCTGAGCTGTTCAGTCGAATATGGCCCCATTTGGCTTGCCATCCCTTAACTCGTTGGTGTAGCTTTCGTCCCACCGGGGGAAGAATCACATGAAAACGGATTTCAAGGATTACAACAGCGCTCTTCGCCATCTCATTCATCGCCGGCATGAGCCGCGCAGAACAACGCAACTCCGATTGCGTTACCCCAATCCCCCGACAACAACGAAGATGGTGGCGGAATCACTCTTGTAGGGGTAGCTCCAGCTGACTCAATATCTTCCCAATAGCGCATGGCTCGCTCGATTGCCCTTATTCGCCGGCGAATGCCCGCTGGCAACAAATGGCCTTCGGCGCGGGCAGCTGCGCAAACGGCGGTGAAGTACCGGTGTACCGAGTGGATGTGCAATCTTAGGTGTAATCAGGAGAAACAATGAAGCGCTTTGTTGTGACCTTTCTGTTGGCAGGCAGCTTGGTGGGTAGTCCGCACGTGCTGGCATCAACTATGGTGTCCACCATCAGCGACATTCTCATTTTCGGTGACGGTCCGCTTGTTTACGTTTACCCCACAAGCCCATTGGTGGGTGTCCCAGCCTGCGCTGGTAGCAACGGCCCTTACTATTCGTTTTTGTTGACTAGGCCCTACGCAAAGGAATACCTCGCCGGCCTTCTTGCCGCCCAAGCCAGGGGGGCGAATGTCACATTTTTCGGCTATGGCGATTGCCGTGATCAATCGGTATCGGAAACGCTGGCGTACTTCACTGTTCAGAGTTGAGTGATGTCAGCCATGAAGTAACTCGCGGGCAAATTGCAGTCCGAAGGTGTTTCAAAAAAAGAACCTGCGGATGCTATTTGAGCGGTATTAGCGCGCGATTTTCAGTGATCGAGAAAGCCAATAGCCACTATCGGAGGCAGTAATGGACCGATTGCCCTTTGGATTCGCAGCATCGGACAATTCTACCGCGTAACATCATTGGTGCCATCGTGAATTGACGAAACAAACGAGGCATAAGCGGTTGCTGGATTCGGGACTGTCTGATTTTTTGTGTGATGAGCCATACACTGTCCGAGAGGGCAAGGAGCGGGTATGGCGAAGAACGATACACAGGCATTTCCCAAGGAGCTTTTGGATCAACTGCTAGCGGGTCGTGATCCAAAGACGGTACTAGATTCCGGCGGATTGATGGGTGAGCTGAAGAAGGCGCTGGCCGAGCGGATGCTCAACGCTGAGATGGATGTCCACTTGGACAACGAGGCGGAGGCTGGCGTTGCCAACCATCGCAACGGCCACAGTGCAAAGACAGTGCTGACGCCAGAGGGCTCGATGGAGCTGTCGATTCCCCGCGATCGGCACGGCCGCTTCGATCCGGCGCTGATCGGCAAGTACCGGCGCCGCTTTCCAGGCTTTGACGACAAGATCATTGCGCTGTACGCCCGCGGCATGAGTACCCGGGATATCCGTAAGCGTCCGCCGAAGTCATCTATAAGCGTACCCGCGCGAGTGCAAGGATGAGCCTTCACTCTAACGTTAGGTGTACATATGTCCACTTCGGAAGGAACGGTCGTAGGGACGGGTAGACGCCGTCGTCGGCGCCACAGCGCGCAGTTCAAGGCAGAAGCCGTTGGGGCGTGCCAGCAATCCGGTGTATCGATCGCGGCGGTCGCCCTGGCGCGTGGCCTGAACGCGAACATGTTGCGCGACTGGGTAAGGAAGGCGGAACGCAGCGGCAGGCCGATCACGATACGGCCGACCGAGCCGAGCGAGTTGATGCCCGGAACGGAAGGTTTTATGCCCGTGTCAATGCCGCCGAGTCCTGCAGCGAGCGCGATCCGCATTGAGATACGCCGCAACGGGCGAAGTGTCGGCATTGAGTGGCCGACATCGGCAGCGCATGAGTGCGCGCTGCTGCTACGCGAGCTCGTGAAGTGATCCGGGTGGATGCGGCCTGGTTCGCGGTGGAACCGCTCGATATGCGCGCCGGCGTTGATAAGGCGCTGGCGCGCGTCGTGACGGTGTTCGGTGAAGCGCGGGCTCATCATGCGTACCTGTTCGTGAACAAACGCGCCAATCGTATGAAGGTGTTGGTGCACGACGGCTTTGGCCTCTGGCTATGTGCGCGAAAGCTCTACGAAGGCAGCTTCATCCGCGCTGGTGTACGCCATGATCGTGGCATGCCACTCTCCCACGAGCAACTTCAGGCGATCGTCGTGGGGCTGCCGTGGGAGCGGCTCGATGAGCGCGCGAAGATCCGGATTTTGTGAGAAAAAAAGCGCAAAAAGCATGTTGAAATCGCTGCAATTATGGCAGCATCGAGTGCATGGAGTTGTCGCGCCCGCTCGATAAAATGAACGCAGAACAGCTGCGAAATCTGACAGCGACGCTTCTCGAAGAACTTGCCGATCGCGACGCACAGCTCGCCGATCTCGATGCCGAACGCAACGCTCACGCGGCGGTCCTCGCCAAGCGCGACGCAGAGATCAAACTCAAGCAACTGAAGATCGACCAACTCACGCACGAGATGGCGACGTTAAAGCGCTGGCGCTATGACCGACGCAGCGAGCAACTCGATGTCGTGCAGCGCTCGCTTCTGGACGAGAGTATCGATGCGGATATCGAGGCGATCAGCCTCGAGATCGAGGCACTTAGGGAAAAGCCTGCCGCGCCTCCTAAGGAAAAGCCGCGGCGCGTGGCTCTGCCGGCTTCGTTCCCGCGCCGGGAGGTCCGCCACGAGCCGGAGCAAACCCAATGTGGCTGCGGCTGCACGCTGGAGCGCATCGGCGAGGATGTGAGCGAGAAGCTCGACTATACCCCCGGCGTGTTCGAGGTCGAGCGACACATCCGCGGTAAATGGGCCTGTCGTGCCTGCGAGCGGTTGATCCAGGCGCCGGTGCCGGCTCACGTCATCGACAAGGGGATCCCGACGGCGGGCCTGCTGGCGCAGGTGCTGATCGCAAAATACTTGGATCACGCACCGCTGTACCGGCAGGAAAGCATCTTTGCACGTGCCGGCCTTGCGCTGCCGCGCTCAACGCTCGCGCAGTGGGTGGGCGCCTGCGGCGTGAAGCTTGAGCCGCTCATCGCGGCGATGCGAGCGATGCTGCTGACTCGAGCGGTGCTGCATGCGGATGAGACGCCGGTGCCGATGTTAAAGCCAGGGCTTGGCAAAACACACCGGGCATACCTGTGGAGCTACAGCACGAGCGAATACGACGAGTTGCAGGCCGTTGTCTACAACTTTGCCGACAGCCGTGCGGGTGTGCATGCCCGCGAGTTCCTGGGGAGTTGGTCCGGGAAGCTCGTCTGCGACGACTACTCCGGATACAAAGCGCTGTTCGATCGCGGGGTAATCGAGATCGGTTGCATGGCTCACGCCCGCAGGAAACTCCATGATCTTTACGCCAATCATCGCAGCGAGATCGCCGAAGAGGGCTTGAGATACTTCACCGCGCTGTACGAAATCGAACGAGAAGCGCGCGAACTGAAACTGGACGCCGATGGCCGGCAACAGCTGCGGCAGCAAAGATCAAAACCGGTGGCCGAAGCCTTGAGGCAGTGGTTCACCCGCCAGCGAGGCCTGGTCCCGGATGGATCTGCGACAAGAAAAGCCATTGAGTACAGCCTGGGACGTTGGGCTGCCTTGATCCGTTACCTCGATGATGGCGAACTGCCCATCGACAACAACCATATCGAAAACCGGATCCGGCCAGTCGCTTTGGGAAGATCCTATGTGCGCCCAGTGATTATGCACGGTGCCATGATGGTGCAACGCATTTGGGCTGTCTTTTCCCTGCATTTCCTGTTTCCAACAGAGCCTTGCCGAGCATAACTGATGATGGTGTCCTCCGCGCGTCATATCGCTACGGAGGGTTTCACCATGCATGGCATTTCTGCTGATCGATCCGGGGACCTGGCGGTCACCGAGTACACCGCTTACCTTCAGAGCCGCCGATACGCCTCACGGACCGTGGATCTCTACAGGCAGTGTCTCAAGGATTTCTTTGGATGGCGGGCGCGAACCCGCCATCGCGGGCGGGGTCCTGACGAGGCGCTCATATCAGCCTTCATCGATGATGATAGGGATCGGAGGAGACGCCGTGTTGCGAGGCCTCGCAGGCCCCCGTACGAGGAGCACGCGGCGCTGATGGGATGGCTCAAGATGCTCCGGACAGAGGGTGTGATCCCTGTTCGAGCGATAGCTGGTGACGCCACGATTGAGGCCGAGATCGCGGCTTTCGATGACTATTTGGTCGAGGCGCGTGGGTTGCAACCCGCCACGCGCATTGTCCGGCGCCGCGACGCCCGCGCGTTTCTCGCAGGATGTACGCTGCGCGGCGGTCGATCGCTGACCGAAGTGAGTGCGGCCGAAGTTTCCAGCTTCTTTGCACGTTACACAGCGGGCTGGAAGCCCGGATCGGTCCAGAGCGCAGCAGCGTCTGTTCGAAGCTACTTTCGTTTCAAGGCGGTGAGCGGCGTTGCGTGCACAACGCTTGTTGCGGCGTTGCCGCGGAGCGTCAGGTGGCGACTCTCGAGTGTACCGCGGGCTCTGACGCCGCAAGAGATTGCCCAGCTACTTGAGTCCTGTGATCGTTCCAAGCGTACGGGATGTCGTGACTATGCGATTCTGCGCTGTCTCGTCGACCTTGGGTTGCGTGGCGCCGAGGTTGCACGGATGACGCTGGATAAAGTCGACTGGATTGAGGGCACCGTCAGGATTCACGGCAAGGCCCGCCGCGTTGATGTCATGCCTCTGCCACGCGCTGTTGCGGAAGCGATCGTCGCGTACCTTCGCCAGGGGCGCCCGCAGACCTGCCGCCGCGAGGTATTCGTTCGACACAGGCCGCCGTACGATATTGCGACCACGCCGGCAGTCGTGCGCCAAGTGGTGCGCGACGCCGCGGAACGCTCAGGCCTAACCGCTCGCGTGTCAGGTCCCCATGTACTGCGCCACACCCTCGCGACCAGGCTCGTTCAGCGTGGCGTGCCATTGAAGCAGATCGCTGATCTTCTTAGGCATCGCTGTGTCGATACAACGACCATTTACGCCAAGGTGGATTTACCGGCACTCGCTGCCGTGGCGCGTCCGTGGCCAGGGAGTCGGCCGTGATCGCGCCGGCGAGGATGGCCGATCGCGTTGCGGCATATCTGGCAGAACGCCGTCGCAACGGCTTTGGGATGTCCATCTCCGGCAGCCAGCTTGCAGCCTTTGCTCGCTACGCAGACGGTCGGGGGCATTCCGGGCCGATTACGCTGGCGCTTGCATCGGAGTGGGCACTGTCTTCCGAAGGCCGCCGCCCGTTAACGGCGGCACGGCGCATTGAGGTGCTTCGTGGCTTTGCCAAGTTCTGTCTGCGGTATGACTCAGCCACGGTGGTCCCACCACGGCGGCTTTTCGGGCGATCACATCGACGACTGCGGCCGCATATTTACACCGATGCAGAGGTCGCTCGCCTGATGCTTTTGGCGCGCAAGCTCGGCGGCTTGCGGGGCGCTACTTGCGCGACCATCTTCGGACTGATCGCGGCCTGCGGTCTTCGCATAAGTGAGGGGACTCGGCTTGAACGGGACGATGTGGACTTGTCACAAGGGCTGCTATTTATCCGCCGGAGCAAGTTCGGCAAGTCGCGTTGGGTTCCATTGCACCCGTCGGTGGTCGTCGCGCTGACGAGGTACTCAGTGATCCGGGACGCGGACCCTCAGGCGGCCGCGCAAAGCTCCTTCTTTACCTTTGATCGTGGGCGATCTGCCTGTAGCGGGAACGTGCGTTATGCTTTCAAGCTGCTGCGTCACCACCTCGGGCCACCTCGCGGCGGACATCCCGGTCTGCGGTTGCATGACCTTCGACATACTTTCCTGTGCCGCCGTCTCGAGCAGTGGTACCGCGAGGGCCGCCAGATAGACCGCCACATGCTGGCGCTTTCGACCTATGTCGGCCACGCGAAGGTTACCGACACCTACTGGTACATCACGGCGACGCCGGAGCTGCTCGCCTTGGCCGCGCGTCGAGCACAACAGGCTGCCGGGAGACAGCCATGAGCACCACCGATCCGTTACTACTTTCCCGCCTCATCGAGCGGTTCTTCCTCGACCGACTCATGAACCAGGTCCACGCTAGCCCCCGCACGGTCGCCGCTTATAGAGACACGTTCCGACTGGTCCTCACGTTTGCGCATGAGCGATTACGCAAGAAGCCCGCTGAGCTCGTGCTTGCCGACATTGACGCTTCATTCACACTGGTGTTTCTGAAGCATCTCGAGGACGACCGGCACAACACCATCCGCAGTCGTAATGCACGACTCGCGGCGATTCGCTCGTTTATGCATTTCGCGTCATTCCAGGAGCCATCCGCGATTGGCATCACCCAACGCGTGCTGGCCATCCCGATGAAGCGCTTCGAGCGGCCGCTCATAGGTTATCTGACCAAGGAGCAGGTGGAGACTACGCTGGCCGCACCGTCGGATGCCACGTGGGTTGGCCGTCGCGACCGGATGATGCTGACCGTCTTGTACAACAGCGGTGCTCGGGTCTCTGAGCTCATCGCACTGCGCCGGTCCGATCTCATCCTGGACCCCACTGCTTCGATCAAGATCATGGGGAAGGGCCGCAAGGAACGCTCCGTACCACTTTGGCCGACGACGCGCACGCGCCTTCGATCCTGGCTGCGGGAGGTCCCTCCGGATCCTCATGCGGTACTTTTCCCTAACCGCACCGACGGCGCGTTGTCGCGCACGTCGGTGGCAGAGCGTTTGACCTCGGCGGTTAAAGCGGCTTCTCAACGGCATCCCGAGTTGGGGCAGCGACGAGTCTCTCCGCATGTCTTGCGCCACTCCATTGCGATGCACCTATTACAGTCCGGCGTGGACATCACGGTGATCGCGTTGTGGCTGGGTCATGAGAGCACCGCCACCACGCATCAATACGTGGAAGCGGACCTCGCTATGAAGGCTCGGGCATTGGCGGCACTGAAGCCTCCTGCAACTAGACCACTGCGGTATCGACCCACGGACCGCACGCTACAGTTCCTGAACAGCTTATGATTATGCACGGCCGGTGCGCAGGCCCCTCGCTTGCGCGCCTGCCCAAAGACTGTAATTCTATGGCGAAAGCCTCCGCGACCCGAGTGACCGTGACTGCGACCATGCATAATTGTCAGGCGCACATAGGATCTTTTATGAACGGCCATGCATAAAAGATCGAACTGGCTCTTCGCTGGGTCACTGCGCGCCGGTCAGCGTGCCGCCACCATCATGAGCCTGATCCAGTCCGCGAAGCTCAATGGACACGATCCGTATCGCTACCTCAAAGACGTCCTCGAGCGCCTGCCGACCCACCCTGCCAGCCGACTTGAAGATCTGCTTCCACACCGCTGGCAGTCGTCGCTGATCAGCCAATAGTCAAGATGCCTTGGCCAGACGCTTACGGATATCCAAGCTCATGTGCGCGAGATCTACGGGGTCGATATTTCCCCGGACCTGGTATCGGCCGTCACCGATTCAGTGATCGACGAAGTGACGGCTTGGCAGGCTCGACCATTGGATTCCAGCTACGCCATCGTCTTTTTCGATGCGCTACGGGTGAAGATTCGCGACGAAGGACTGGTGAAGAACAAGGCGGTGTATCTGGCGATCGGCATGCGCCCTTCCGGTCACAAGCAGGTGCTCGGCATGTGGATCGAGCAAAGCGAGGGAGCGAAGTTCTGGCTGCGTGTCATGAACGAGATCCGCGGCCGAGGCACCCAGGACATCCTGATCGCCGTCGTCGATGGGCTGAAAGGCTTCCCAGAGGCGATTACCACCGTTTTCCCGGACACGGTCGTGCAGACCTGTATCGTGCATCTGATCCGCTACTCGATGCAGTTTGCATCCTGGAAGGAGCGCAAACAGATCGCCGGCGAGCTGCGCACGGTTTATCGGGCGGCAAACGCCGAGACCGCCGCGGCAGAGCTCGAGGCCTTCGATCAGGGCCCCTGGGGCCGTAAATATCCAGCCATCGCGCAAAGCTGGCGGCGTAACTGGGAAGCGGTTATCCCGTTCTTCAGCTTCCCCGCCGAAGTTCGCAAGATCATCTACACCACTAACGCGATCGAGAGTCTGAACGCCTCGGTGCGAAAGGCGGTGCGCAACAAGGGGCATTTCCCGAGTGATCAGGCTGCAGCGAAGCTCATCTGGCTGGCGTTGCGCAACATTACCGAGAACTGGAAGAACCCACCGATCTCATGGCATGCTGCTAAGGCGCAGCTGGCCATCCAGTTCGGCGATCGATTGGTGTTGAGCGAGTAAGTTCATTAACCGGCTCACACACAAAATTTATTACAGGCCCCTGGATTCGAATCTCTGATTTCGCTTGAGGACAACTCGATAATCGCAATCACCTTACCAAATACCACTCTCGGTTAGCACGCCGCTGGCGTAACCGTCGGGTACGCCAAAATACATCGGCTTCGCCTGCGCAGCGGCGGCCATTATCAGAGCGAACGTGTTCCTGCCCTCAGTCGTGGTCGTATCAATCCAATAGTTGTAGCAGCAACCCAAGGCACTCGCGTTGAATTGGTTGAAGTTTCGGAAATATACGAGATTTCCGGTGGTCTGATACTGCAGCTGACTAACATCGGGAACGTAGATCCACGCCGTTGCGTTAGCGCATTCCGCAAAAACTATTGAACCCATAAGGGCCAGCAAAATCGCGCCAATTACCCTTCGCTTAAAGGGGGGTGAGTGAGACCTTTGAGCTAAGCGAGGGGCTGGAAGATGATCTGCCGGCGAGAAGATATCTGTGGCATTCATGAGCCGCTCCTTGGGGGTTAGCGAGGCCAAGAGACGAAGCTAGTGGCCTGTAACAACTGATTTTGTACTGATGTGACGCGATGGATCTGCATATTTCCACTTCACGGTACGTGGTGCTTTGTTGTACTGGCGGATGTAACGCATGAGCTTTCTCTTCAAATCCGAGACTGAAGTGAACACCCCGCGAGCGATGACGTCGCGCTCGATCTTGCCGAACCACAGCTCGACCTGGTTGAGCCATGAGGAGTATGTCGGGGTGAAGTGCAGATGAACCTTCGGGTGCGCTTCGAGGAAGTCTTTGACCGGCGCGCTCTTGTGCGCCGAGAGATTGTCGGCGATCACGTGGATCTCCTTGCCGCGCGGCTGATTGATCACGATGTCGGTGAGAAAAGCGACGAACTCCGCGGAGGTGTGCCGCTCGGCGGTCTTGCCCAGAACCTCGCCAGTTTGCGTATTGAAGGCGGCGTACAGGGACAAGGTGCCATGCCGGTAGTACTCAAATCCGTGCCGTTCTGCGCGCCCCGGAGAGAGCGGCAGCACCGGATCTTTGCGATCCAGAGCTTGAATGGCCGTCTTCTCATCGACGCAGAACACCGCGGCGTGCGCCGGCGGATTCAGATACAGCCCGATGATGTCGGCCGCCTTGGTCTCAAAGTCCGGATCGTTCGAGGCCATGTAGCGCTCGATCCGGTGCGGCTTCAGGCCGTGCTTGCGCCAGACTCGGGCCACCATCATGTGGCTGACGTCCAGGTGAGCGCCGAGTTTGCGAGTGCTCCAGTGCGTCGAGCCATCGCCGGGCGCACGGCGCGTCGCCTCCAGGATCCGCGCTTCGAGCTCCGGCGTGAGCACCGAGGCCACTTGGCCCAGATGTCGACTGTAGAGCCCCGCGATCCGCTGTTCGACGAATCGCTTGTTCCAGCTCGCGACAAAGCCGCGACTGCACTCGATCCGTTCGGACACTTCATCCCACGTATGGCCTTCCGCCAGCAGCAAGATCAGCCGCGCTCGTCGGGCATCCTCGGCCCGATCCGTTCGGCTGTTCGCTCGCCGTGTCAGTTCCATACGCTCCGCATTCGTCAAATTGATAGCGTCTGTCATAGACGCCAGTATAGTCTATAAATGAATGTTACAGGCCACTAGTATCCTTTATCGGCCTGAAATGTAGCATCCACGAAATGACTTGGCTACTCGGCTAACGATCACCAACGGGAAAGGCGGATTTCGCGGGCATATGGATTCAGTGTTAGCAGGGTCCAAACAGATTGCAATCATGTTTCAATTCGTCGGGCGCAGCCAGTGCACCGAACGGTCACGAGGCGTGCCGCAGGGGCTGTTGAATATCGAAACGAAAACCATTGACAGCGCCGCGTGCCAAAGGATACTTTCGAGTCACAAGAACAGCGACACGGATTTGTTACTCATGGGACCCAATCACCATGTATCGTCTCAACCACATCACGGAAGGTGGCCGCGGCTGCGCATTGGATTGAGTTACCAGATTTCTGGGCAGAATGGTTCTTCAACCAGCGCCATGCCATGCGAAATCTTCAGGCACCGATTTCTGCATCCAGAAAATCTTTAGGGGAGAGATTCATGCGGATAGGTCACGCGTCATGTTGGCGATGAGTTTGATGGTGCCAGCAAGTCCGGCTGCCCAGCAGTGGTCGAGCTGCCAGAGTGTGGCCAAGTGAGGGAGGGAGAGATGGAGAAAGTCATGCTTCGATTAAAAACAGCAGTGATAGTTGGGGTGTTGTCCTTAATTGCCTTAAATGCGGAGGCAGGGTCGGTTGTGGGTACGGTACTAGATGTCGTGACACGTGCATCCGACGGACTGATCTACGTTGACATTAACGGCGCGGCGGCTGGACAACCGGCGTGCGCGGCTCGCACCTACTTTATGATCATGAATGAGAATTCGGCTACGGGGCAGCGGCAATACGCCATGCTTCTAGCGGCCAAGGCGAGCGGGTTGAGAGTGGCCATTGACGGAAATAATACTTGTACGCGCTGGCCGGACGGTGAGGATATCAATTTGATGACGTTGGTTGACTAACGGAAAACCTTGCGTATTCGTCTGTCAACAATTAAGCCTCTCTACGAGGCTCCGGGAGACACGCCTGATGTGGCCAGAGAGTATTGGAGCAAGTGCGCCAATCTCCGCGACCAACGCCTCCCGGAAAAAGCTCCATAGGCAAGTGGCTTGCGGGCGAAAAGCGAAATTCACAGCCAGTGCAAGCTGGAAGTCGCGGAGTGGCAAGACACCCAGCCGGCCGCGGTCTACCGGGAAACGAAGCCGCCAAAGCTCTGGGTTCATCCCCTCATCGGCGCGCTCCTTGCGCTTCTCGTGCATGGGGTGGCAGTGACCATCGTGTATGAGAGCGCGGGCCCCTCGGGTCAGTTGGCGAAAATTCGAAATGCCGGTGCGGCCGTCCATTGGAACGTACCGGATTCATTGACGCTCATAGACCTGCCCGCGCAGCCGGAAGTCAGGTTCGAGCTCGACGACTCGCTCAGTGCCGTTTTGAAAATGACGGATATCAAGCCGGCCCTGGATCTGGATTCGCCGGCGCTACCCAGTATCGAGTCCGTTGAGCCAGGTGACTCTTCGTCTCCGGACGCAGCCAGTCCGGCAACCGCCGGGGGCGACCCACTATTGGCGATTTACTTAAGGCAGATTCAAGCTCGCATTGAACGCGTTTGGCGGCGGCCCCGCACCTTAGTGGCGGAAGGGATGCTGTCCAAGCTTCGTCGTAAGGACGAGCCGTTTCAGTGCGAGGTTCACATTACTCAAGACCCGCATGGCAACGTCGAGGACATTCGATTGGGCGGCTGCAATGGGTCCTTTGCTTGGCAGCAGTCGCTGGTTTCAGCGATCCATCAGGCCTCCCCATTGCCGGGACCGCCAAGTGCAAGCATTTACCGCTCATCCGTGGACCTCATGTTCACCGCGCGCGCTTACCGGCCAGGCGCTCCTACCGATGAGTACGAGACGCAATCCAGTCAATTGGTGAGCGCTCAGTAGATGAGTGAGGGCGAAGTGCTCGACGAAAGCAGGTCACAAAAAATTTTCTAGGATTTTGCGAAACAACAATGGGTTAAGGATGGCGTGGCAGCTATTTCGCGTGCAACGCCCGAAGGGAGAATGAAGCGTGAAGAATGCGATGCGAGTACTGGGGACCTTCCTTTTGTTGATTTGCGCTACTGTGGTTCACGCGACCACGGAATGGAGTGCCCAGGACTACGACTTGTATTCAGGGGATTTTAACGGCGACGGCAAGTCCGACATTCTCTACATCGCCAAGAATCCCGGAATGCCCAGCGGCATCGCCGTATCCGATAGCACGGGTGCGCCCAACACGGCCTGGCAATCGTGGGCGAGCGACTACCTGGGGATCAATTGGTCCAGCAATGCCTACAACGTCATTGTCGCTGACTTTAACGGCGACGGTAAGGCTGACATCTTCCTGCAAAGTAAGACCCCAGGCGGCAATTGCTACCTCTTGTTGACGAGCGGCGTAGGATTTGTCGTCGCCATCTCTCAAACCATCGCAAACGGGGCCATGGGGTTGACCTGGTCTGCGGACCAGCACCACATCATCGCCGGAGACTTCAACGGCGATCATCGGGCCGATCTATTCCTGCAAGCAACGAGCGGCGCGGGCACCAATGCCGTGGTATTGGCCGGGGCGAATGGGCTGTTCACCTCCACTTCACCGAATCAAACCTGGAGCGACAGCTTTCTAGGGTTCAAGTGGTCGACGCAGAGCGCTAATGTGTTTGCGGGTGATTTCAATGGGGACGGGCTCGCGGATCTCCTGGTCCAGGCGAAACCTAACTTCGTCATGATTGACTATGACGTGCCGTTCCCTGTCCCAACGTACCCGCCAAACATGAACGGTGTGGCGCTCGCACAGACCGGATCGACGATTTTTACCTCGGCGGGTGTGCAGGCATGGAGCCGAATGAGCAGTGGGGTGGACTGGTCGCCGCTCACCAATAACGTGATTATTGGCACCGATGCGTCGGGTAAGTCAGATGTCATCCTGCAGTCAAGGACCTCGGGTGGCACGAGCTATGAGCTCATCGGCAACTCAACTGGAGCGATTTTCCCAACCGCGGCGACCACCCTATCTTCCAATGTAAACCTCGCGGCCGACAGCGTGCACTTGATTGCCGGCAACTACAGTGGCAGCGGCGTGGGGCTTTACTATCAGGCATTGACATCAGCGGGAACCAATTACGTGGCAGATGCGGTCGGCGCGACGACCACAGCTTCCGTACAGAATCCGACCACTGCCACGCGAACGGTCGAACCGACGGCAGTGGGCAGAACGGCAGGCCGCTTTGGCGTTTCTTCGACGGGCAGCGCGCAATACTCGATCTCAATCTGGGCGCCGCCAGGTCCGCGAGGCATGCAGCCGAACATATCGTTGTCCTATGACAGTCGAGGCGGGATAGGGCCTCTGGGTATCGGATTTTCGCTTGCCGGTCTGGGGCAGATCAGTCGATGTAACCAGACGGCAGCCCAGGATGCCAATCCGGCGCCAGTGGCGCTCCTCACCTCCGATGGCTATTGCATCAATGGTAATCGATTGCGCCTAACCTCGGGCACCTATGGTACCGCAGGTTCAACTTACCAAACCGAAGTGGCTGATTTCTCCAATATCACCGCCGTTGGCACCGCAGGCAATGGTCCGGCGTACTTCACCGTTCAGGCGAGAAACGGCCTGACCTATCAATATGGCTACACGGATAGCAACGGAAACGGCGTCAACTCCCAAGTGCTGGCGAGCGGCGGTACCGCAATGACCTGGCTGTTGAGCAAGGTGAGTGACCGAGCGGGTAATAACTACGTCATCAACTATACCGCGCTCACCGGCACGGCGGTGCCATCGAAGATTCTGTGGGCACCCGTCAGTGCCGGTTCGTCGAGCTATGCATACACCATGCAGTTCAACTACACGACAAACGTGCCGGCGAGTTCGACCACCAAGTACGTCGCCGGCATACAGGTGCTCAATAATCAGCTCTTGTCCTCGATTCAGATTCTCTATGGAAGCACGGTGGTCAAAGATTATTTCATCGGCTACCAAGGCTCACCGATCACCGGGCGCAAGGAGCTCATCTCGGTGCAGGAATGCGCGGATGCCGCACAATCCAACTGCCTCTTCCCAACGAGCATCGGCTACCAGGACGGTCTGCCAGGGATGTCTACGGTGTCCAATTCGGCCGTAAGTGGCCAATTCGTCGCCCAGACTCGCTATGACTTCAATGGCGATGGGTACCCGGATCTTGTGACCACGAGTGCGAGTGGTGGTGGCAACTACTTTGTGGCCTTCGGGTCCGCTTCCGGCTACGGCACCCCCGTCAACACCGGCATCCCGGTAGGCACCCCTACCACGCTGTTTGGGAATATTACCGGGGGGCCTCAAGACGGGATCCTCACGGTGGTGAGCGGCACCTGGTTCTACTACGTGTGGAACGGATCGAGCTTCGTCGGCACCTCCACGGGCTTAAGTTATGAATCGAGTTCCAAGAACTATGTCTTGGCGGATATCAACGGCGATGGACTGCCCGACCTGGTCAGTCAGAGGGATACGAATACGACATTTGATGGCAGGAATAGCCTGACCTCAGTCATCTCGACCAATTTAAACACGAGCACACCGAGCACGCCGAGCTTTAGCAGCAACCCCATTACCGGCTTAAACAAGTCCGGGGCCGCTAGTGTGCTCTTGCAGGGTCCGGATGCCCAATCTGGAAAACTGCGCCGCTACGATTTTAATGGGGACGGGCGCGATGATCTGGTGATGCAGGTCCTATCGGGTGGCAATCTCATCACTTACGAGCTCATATCCACCGGGACCGCCTTCCAAGCCGTCGCCATCGCCACCGTACCGGTCAGCACCTCTGCCATCCCGGTGTTCTTCACGAATTGGAATGACGACAAATGCACCGATTTCGTGACTTCCAACACCCTGTATGTGTCCGGATGCAACGGCAGCGCCCCAGAGACCTATTCGTTGCCGGGAACGATTCTCTTAGGCATGGATTGGGATGGCGATGGGCGCACCGATATCCTGGTGCAGAACGGTTCCA
The DNA here is from genome assembly GCA_021323735.1 of Gammaproteobacteria bacterium. Classification (GTDB taxonomy): domain Bacteria; phylum Pseudomonadota; class Gammaproteobacteria; order Steroidobacterales; family Steroidobacteraceae; genus Bog-1198. The sequence goes on along the minus strand of JAJPKM010000011.1, from coordinate 49,833 downwards.
CGATAGGGGTGTATCTGTCGCAGGGCACCGGAGTAACACCTTCGATCACCCCCACCTCAATTCCCTATAACTCATCGTGTACCTACGTGTGGATGGATGCCAATGGCGATGGCCTGGATGACCTAGGCTGCGTATCGGGCAGTTCGGCCTCGTACTACTTGCACAACGGAGCTGCGGACCGAGCCAACTCGTTTGCGGACGGCTACGGCAATGCGGTGAACGCCACTTATGTGTTCATCTCGCAGGGTAACTATACCGAGTATCACGACGACGCGACTTTCCCCGACAAGGACTACATTGGCCCGCTGTCGGTGGTCAGTCAGGCAGTATTTAGCGACCCAAGTGCCGCGCCCGGCGTCACCTACAGCCAGTCCTTCCAGTACTTCGGGGCTTGGACAAATGTGCAAGGCCGAGGCTTTGAGGGATTTTCAGAGATCGACACGCTCGACAGTCGGAACAGCTTGACGGACAAAAAGTACTACAAGCTCGCATTTCCCTACACCGGTATGCTGTATCAAGAGACAATTTCAAACGGGTCGACGAACCTCCAGCAATCGACGGGAACACCGGCGGCCACGCCGCTGAGCAGCACCACCAATCAACAGCGCGTCTTCCCGTATTTGAGTAATTGGACGGTCTCTCAATATGAAATTGGGTACCCCACAAGCGGCAACCCCGTGACGACCACATCGACGAACTACACGTTCGACACTTACGGCAACGCGACCAAAATCGTTAAAGTCGTGACCGACAATGATCCGGGGTCTCCTTCCAATCCTTACTACGGAGCTAGCTGGACGACCACTACGACCAACACCACCGATATTTCCGTCAACCCATCGACGGATTTGGCGGCGTGGTGTTTGAACATGCTGGATCAGACCCAAGTCGTGTATAGCTCGAGCCTTGCCGGCAGCAACTCGGTCACCCGAACCAAGACCTTCACGCCCGATACGCCGGCCAACTGCCGCATCGTCTCGAGCGTGACTGAGCCCACGGCCAACAGCGGCCTTTACAAAGTGACTGAAGGGCTGACCTTTGACAGCTTCGGCAATGTCCAAACCGATACGGTCACTGGCGCAAACATGCCCTCATCGCCGGCGAGTCGCGTGACAACCCTCAACTGGGGCCCCACGGGGCGGTTTTTGAGTAGCGTTACCGATCCTTCAGGTGCCACCACCACGGCGAGCTTCGCTTCCAATCAGAGCCTCACCTTTGGGGTTCCAGACAGCGTGACGAATGCCAATAATCTCACCACCTCGTGGAGCTATGATGCATTCGGCCGCAAGAGCAAGGAGACCCGTCCGGACGGCACGGCAACCTCCTCGACATGGAGCACCTGCACGTCCTTCTGTGGATTTAGCAACAGCTTTTATCAGATTGCGCAAACCACCCTTCAGACCAACGGAACGGCAATCCGTACCGATACGAGTTTTTACGATCCTGTCGATCGGGTCACGGAGACTTCGGGTCCGACCGTCACCGGATCCACGGCGATTGTCCAAAAACTCTATAACTCTTTAGGACTGCTGGCTCAGCAGTCCCTGCCTCGAGTCAGCGGCGCTACCGCCTATCAGCAGACCTTTGGCTATGACGCGTTGAACCGCGTGACCTCAGTCTCCCGGCCCATCAGCTCGACGAACTCGACGCTGCAGAGCACCACTTACTCCTACGCAGGTCGCAAACGCACGGTGACCGATCCTTACGGCAACACCAAGACGACCATTACCGATGTCAATGGCCGGCTGCGCCAGACCAAGGATGCCTTAGGGTACAACATCATCCGCACCTTCGATGCCGCGGGGAGCCTTACTGGGGTAACCGACAGCGTCGGCAACACGTTGCTGTCCGGAGTCACCTACGCCTATGGACTAAAACCCTTTCGCACGGCGTCCACCGATGCGGATCGCGGGGCTTCGACCTCCACGGTGGATTCCTTGGGTGAGCGGATTGGCTGGACGGATGCGAAGGGCCAGTCCTTCTCTGAGACCTATGATGCGCTCTCGCGTCCCTTGACCCGCACTGAGCCTGATCTTTATACCCAGTGGACGTGGGGCTCCACGCCAGCGAACCACAACGTGGGTCAACTGATTGCCGAGTGTACGCAGACGACAAGTCCCTGCAGCGCCGCCAGTGCCCTGTACTATGAGAGCCGCACCTTCGATGCGGTTGGCAGGCCCTCCACGCGAGCGATCACCGAGAGCGGCAATGCTGGGAACGACCCGGGCGGGGTGTTCTTGTTTACCAGCACGTACAGTGCAACGACGGGACTCCTTAACTCGCTGACCTATCCCACCAGTACCTCGGGTGCCTTGAACATCCAGTATGGGTACCAGAATGGCCTATTGCAGTCGGTCACCGACACCACGGATGCTAGCAGCACCTGCGGCAACACCTGCACGCTGTGGACCGCCAATGCTGCAAACGCCTTTGGGCAGATTACCCAGGAGACCTTAGGGAATGGGGTCGTGACCAATCGAAGTTTTGATGCGGTGACCTCGTGGCTCAGTGCCGCGACTGCGGGGGTAGGCGGAGGAGCTGCGCTTTTGAATCAGTCCTACGTGGAGGACGAGAATGGCAATATCACGCAGCGCCAGGACAATAATCTGGGTTTGACCGAGAACTTCTTCTACGATGCGGATCAGCGCCTGACCTGCACATCGCTTACCGGCAGCTGCTCGACCCCGACCTTGGTCTACGATGGCGGCACAGCAGGCCCCGGCAACATTACCTCCCAGGCCGGGGTTGGCACTTATACCTACCCGGCCGCCGGACAGCCCCGGCCGCATGCGGTCACCTCCCTTACGGGAACGTTCAACGGCATCGTGAACCCAAGCTTTGTCTATGATGCCAACGGCAACATGACCAACCGCGCCAGCGCCACGCCCAACATCGCTTGGTCGAGTTACAACTATCCGATCGATATCTCCGCATCCGATGCAACTGGAGCTGAGGAAGTGCAGATCTCCTACGGCCCTGATCGCCAGCGCTGGAAGCAGATCTATACGGGCGGTCCCGGCGGGACAGAAATCACTTATTACATCGGCGGCCTGATGGACGAAGTGTTCAGCGGGGGAACCGTCAACTACCGGCACTACATATATGCCGGCAGCGAACCCATCGCGGTGTACAGCCGTTTAGGCTCCGGGGCCAACACCTTAAGCTACATGCTGGAGGATCATCAGGGCGGGGTGGCCAACATCGCTTCCAGTTCCGGGACCTCGGATGTCAGCGAAAGCTTCTCCGCTTTTGGTATGCGGCGCAATCCCGCCACTTGGGTTGGCGCCCCGAGCACCGCGGACCTCAACACGATTGCAAGCATAAGCCGTCAGGGGTACACGTTCCAAACCTGGCTCGGCCAATCGATGGGTCTTAATCACATGAACGGGCGGGTAGAGGACGCGATATTAGGAAGGTTCCTCTCGCCGGATCCGCATATCCCCCATCCCAGTAACGCGCAGAGTTACAATCGATACAGCTACGTGCTCAATAATCCGTTGACGCTGATTGATCCGACGGGGTTCGAGGACAATGAGAGTCCGGATCTCGGTGGCGGTGGCGGTGGCGGTGGCGGTGGTGGTGGCGGCGGTGGTGGCGGCGGTGGTGGCATCTTAGGTGATGGTCTGGGTCTAGGCAGTGATGGCGGTGGCTTCACAGATCCAGCAGTCACGCCAGCCGCCTGTGCTCCGCACTGTTATGGCAACGCAGGCCATGGGAACGATGCAAATACCGCCGCAGGTACACAGGAAGATAGTTCGTCCTCTTCATCTGATCAGGCAGGCAACAGTGATTCATCGGCGCAAAGTCCGGGCTGTGGCGACTGCACGGGGACCAATAACGCCTTCAATGATCCGAACGCGTTTGATCTAAATAGCGGCCCCTTTATAGATACGAGCCATGGTCCGGGCAATCAGCCGGTGCAAGGCTCGGCAGTGGGCGGCAACTTTCTTAGTGTTGCTGCAATTGCAGACATCGCGTCTGAGGATACTACCGGACTCAGTATTGTTGCTAGCTTCGTCGAGGCAACTGTGTCCTCACTGGCGGAATTTGCACATTCTTTTGGCGCTGCCGGTTTAGCGTTCGGCACCGGTGCCGATTTTATATCGCTTCAAAATGGCGGTATTTCACAGACGCAATTTAACATCAATTTGGGCGTTGGAGCCGCTGGCCTAGCGGGAGGTGCCTTGACGGCGCTTCCGTCAGCGCAATATTTCATCGCAACGTGGGCTTATAACCATTTTTATCCGGGTGGATCTCAGCAGGCTTGGCAAGCCTTGGGCAACTTGCTCAACAATATATCGAGCAACGGATTAGGACCCTAACAAATGCTACAACCACGAAAAGTGCTCGCTTTCGCCTTCTGGGAACTTCGTCGCGTCCTCAACGCTATATCCGATGATAGTTGGGTTGAATTCAGAGCAATGAGTTTGCTAGTTTGCACTCAAATGGGGCTGATTCTAAATTTCTTGGGAATCACTTCAATATTACTGAAGCGCAGCTTCATCCCGACTCACGGATTAGGAGCGACTCTCTTTATCGCCTTTTTGGCCGCGGCGATCACGGCGTTGAACTATTACGGGGTGCAACATAAAAGCCGATGGAAGCAATTCGAAGGCGAATTTGACGGATATTCTAATTCAACAAAAATTGTTGGCTGCCTTGTCGTGATCGTGCTTCCGATAATGACGGGGGCCGCAATGGGCTGGACAGCGGTAACGATGGCTCGCCTATCGCTTTAGCCATCTTTGGCGCAAAGTCAGGATCCATCCGCGCAGAGCGCGGGTATAGCGCAAGGTCAGACGTCGGATGCTTGCCCGGACTGCGAGACTGTTACGGTTATCGCCACGGCCTATCAGGGCGCGTACCATGACCAGTTGGTAGCCCAGCTCACAGGTGGCCTGCGTGGAGCTGGCGTTCAGGTTGTTAATGGACCAACGATCTGTTTGACTGGGGCCTCTCCGTGCGCGAGGCCGGATATTTTCGCAAAGGATCCCATCACTGGGGCCTTGACGATTATCGAGGTAAAAACTGGTGAGAATCCTAGTTTTACACCAGGCCAGGTGTTGGTGTGTAAGCGATCGACAAATACCGCTCTTGCCTAGTTGAGCGAGGCATTGAACGGCAAGAGCGCCTCGAAGTCCTCAACGGTTTTCGCCTTCGGTAATTGATCAAATAGCCGCCGTAGATAGGCGTATGGTTCAAGCCCGTTAGCGCGTGCGGTGGAGACGATGCTGTAGAGCATGGCGCTCGCCTTTGCACCTCTCACGGTATCGCTGAACAGCCAGTTGCGCCGTCCAAGTGCGAAGGGCCTGATCGCGTTCTCGGCAAGATTGGTATCGATGGCGATGCGTGGATCTTCGACGTAACGCACCAGCTTCGCAGCTTCGGCCATTGCGTGATCAAGTATGCGAGCGCCTCGCCGAGTTTGCCTGAGGGCATGGTCTCATGTTGCATCTGCGATGCCCAAGCATGCAATGATGCCAGCTTCGGCACGGCTTGCTCGGTTCGGATGCGCGTGCGTTCCTCATCGTCGAGATCTTTAATCTCTCGCTCGATCAGGTATAACGCATCGATACGGCGCACCGCTTCCTGGGCGGTGCTGGCGAGTTTGCGCTGTGCGTTGGGCAAGGCTTTGAGGGCTTCGAAGAAGCGTCTTCGCGCATGCGCGAAGCATCCAACGTGAACTAGACCCGCACGCTGGCTCACGCCCTCGTAGGCCTGATACCCATCGCTTTGCAGATAGCCGCTACAGCCCTCGATGAGACCATCGGCGACCTCGCCGCCGCGACTCGGGTCATAGTCGAAGAGGATGATTCGTTGGTGTTTGGGGCCGGCGACCCGCACCCACATCCAGTGCAGGGCACTTGGCGCCTTCTCGCTGTTTAAAACCTGTATCCGGGTCTCATCGATGCGCACATAGCCAGAGGCGCGTACGCGTTCATCCATTAGGTTATAGAGCGGCTGCAGAGGCGATGTGAGGCTGATCATCCAGGCCGCTTGAGTTGCCCGCGGCAACCGCACGTTGTGGCGCTCGAACTGGCCCTCTAGCCGATACAACGGCAGGGAGTCCACGTATTTGCTGGTCACAAGGTGTGCAAGCAGTCCCGGCGAGGCATTGGTCTTCGGCAGGATATGCTCGGGTAGCGCTGCCGTCTTCACGCACTGCTCGCAGCCGGGGCAGGCATACTTCACGCGCACGTGGCGCAGCACCTGCACCTTGGCAGGCACATAGTCGATTTGCTCGCTCAAGTCGGCGCCGATCTCCTCGAGGGTCCCGCCGCAGGCGCACTGGCGCTCGGCCAAGGTCAGTTCGTGACGCACCTCGACGCGCGGCAGATGCGAGGCAAGCTTGGCTCGTCCGGGCTTGGCCGCACTCAGCTTCTCCTCGCGCAGCGGTGTGGCTTTGAGCTCGGGCTCGATGCCCACCGTATCGGTAATGTCGAGGGTGGCTTCGATCTCGTTGAACAGTTCGACCTGACCGGCGGCGACGCTCAAGCGCTCCCGGCTCGGCCCATAGGTGCTCGCCTTTAGGACCCTCAGGGCTTCTTCGAGCAAATGGATGCGATGTTTTCCTGCCTCAACCCGAGCGCGAAGCTCTGAGTTCTCTACGAGCAGCGCGGCGCGATCGTCCGCAGTGACTGCGGTATCGGCGCCAACCTCAGGGCTCTCCAACATGCGAGGATTATCGCATGTCGAAGTTCTCCTTGCAGCAGCATATGCCTTTATTTACAGGCTATTGCGCGATTTTATCCAACTCTCTTGAGTGCCATCTCCCGGTGCCCCTGCGCCCACACATCAAAGCCGTCGAGCAGTTGGTTGAGTTCAGTGCCGCTCATTGAGACCGTGTCGCCATCACTCATCCGCGGCCAGATAAATCGTTGTTGCTCAAGCCTCTTTGACCACAACACCAAGCCGTTCCTCTCCCAATACAAGATACGGATCCGATCGCGGCGCGCATTGCTGAACACATACAACGCGGGGGCAAACACGTCGCGCTTCAGACTCTGTTCCACCAGCAACGCTAACGAGGCCGCCTGCTTGCGCAGATCCGTCGGCGCCACGCACAGATACACCACTGCCGCCGCGGTCGGCCGGATCATGCACGACGCTCGAGCACGTCGATCACCTCGGCAAGTTCACCAACGCTGCCGATCTCCAGCTCGGCGCGACGACCGTTACTCAACACCAATCGTAGCAGCATCGAGCTTCGAACCGCGTCCCTCACAGCGACGCGTGCGAACACCGCAGCGGCCCGCGGCTTCCTCACCGCGATCAGCTTCCCGGGCTTCGTCTCGTCCGGCCACAACCCACAGCGGCGCGCTTTACGCAGCCATCGATATGCGCTCGGCGCGTAAAAGCCCTCGCGTTGCGCATACTCCTTCATCGTAAGGCCCGAATTGCGAAATTGCGTCCATCGCGCGTGCCACATCGCGTTCGCCTGGTCCCGTGTCATCTGCCGCACTCCCTCTGCCTACGAAGGGAGACATACCATCAGCTACTTACCCGCGGCGACAGAGTGTGGTTATCTAATCGCTTACGTTGGTGTACTCGCACCTAGATTCCCCTGGGAGCCTTTATTCGGCGAGTCCACAACTGTTGGCATTCGGCATAGCTCCCGGCCAATCGTTACCGTCCATATTCGGAGTTGTTTGGTATCAACCAAATGCAACGACGCCTCAAACTATAATCCCCTTAGGGGCTTTTTTTCCATGAAGCAAGTCACTGCCATAATGATGTTGCTCTCAATGACTGGATGCGTCACGGATCACAGAGCTATGTTGGACCCGTTTATGAAGCTTCAAAATATCACCGAGCCCTTCGTCTCGCAGAGTTTTGCGGAGCGACTGGCACGCCTTGTCATCGAGGAAAAATATCCAAAGAATATTTTCTCTATTCGAGGATCAGGGAATATTATTGATCGGGGAGATACTTGGTGGGTCACGTTTGATAACGCAATAAATGGATCAATGGGGGCGATAATCCCGCGACGATTGACAGTGCATATAAGAAAATCAAATGGCGAAATAGTCACGATAACTTAGCTCTCGCAAGTCCTTTCAGGAGCCCAATCATCGCTGCACTCTATAGACCAACTCAAGGCCGCCTCCGGGTCGCGGAAACCAGACCTCTCCCGGACTCTCGCCGACGTCATAGAATCCAACCCCGTGCTTCGCCGCCAATCGATAAACGGTGTCATAGACAAGGCCAGCTCTTGACGAGGAGAAAGCGATATAAATGAGGTCGGAAGTAATCGCGTAGTCAGCAACCCAGTCCCATCGCTCTGCATCCTCGAACGACGGTCGGCGAGGTCCATTCATCGGCGGAAATATCTTGAGCATATCCTGAAGCCACGCCTGGAGCGACGAGGTTGAGATGGGCGCCTCGTCGAAGTAGACATCACCGTGCCACTTTGTACGGGCATCATACCAGTTGGAAAATGTGGATGGATCCCGCAGATCATCTCTTGGATCGAAGACCGCTAAGTCGTAGCTCATGAGTTCGTATCCGCGTGGAGGAGTTCGTGGCACCTGCGATCATAGAATCGTCGATGAGGGTGTGCCACTTATTGATCTCTTCCGGGGAGCCCTGAGCGCAGCAGTGATACAGCAGACCGATGATGATGAAGGTGCGCGGATGGGCGAGCATGGTGCCCATGATAAGGTGTAGGTTCCTGGCCGGGATGGCGTCCCCGTACATGTGCGTATTCCGGTCGAAGCCGGCCACCAGTTCCGGAGCATGTCGGGCCAGCATTCCGGTCCATGCCGGGCCAGCATTCCGGTCCATGCCGGGCCACCGTTCCGGTCGATGCCGGCAGGGGGTGTGGCGCGGGTTAACCGCCGCTACCGTGGTTTCTTTTTCCGATGGGAAGGGGAGCTACGGTGGGGCAAGAGAGGTTACCCGTGCGCAAGATTCGGGAGGTCCTGCGGCTCAAGGCCGAAGGCTTCAGCGACCGACAGATAGCCGCTGCGATTGGCAGCGCGCGTTCGACCGTGCAGGAGTGCGTGCGCCGAGCGCGCGATGCCGGTGTCACTTGGCCGCTGCCGCCGACGATGGACGAGGCAGCGCTGCATGCCAAGATGTATCGGCGGGTGGTGCCATTGTCGCGCACGCCACGTCCGGATTTTGCTTACCTGCACGCCGAGCTTCGCCGCCGCAGCGTCACGCGATTGTTGCTGTGGGAGGAGTACAAGAGCACTCATCCCGATGGCTGGCAGTACAGCGTGTTCTGCGATCAGTACCGCCGCTGGCTCGCGACCCAAGAGCTCGTGCTGCGCCAGGAACACACGCCCGGCGACAAGTTGTTCGTGGATTATGCCGGTCATACGGTTCCGATCCAGGACCGGCACACAGGATCCACCCGCGCGGCGCAGATCTTCGTCGCGGTGCTGGGATTTTCCAACTACACCTACGCCGAGGCTTCTTTAAGCCAAGGGGCCGGTGATTGGCTCGGCGCGCACGTGCGCGCGCTCAACTACTTCGGCGGCGCACCGCGGGCGATCGTCCCGGACAACCTCAAGAGCGGCGTCACCAAGGCCCACCGCTACGATCCGGACATCAATCGGGCGTATCAGGATTTTGCCGAGTACTATCAGCTCGCGGTGCTGCCGGCGCGCGTGCGTAAGCCCCGCGACAAGGCCAAGGTCGAGACCGGCGTGCTGGTCGTGGAGCGCTGGATTTTGGCGCGCCTTCGCAACCAGACGTTCTTCTCGATCGGTGAGCTGAACGGCACGGTTGCTTCTCTGGTCGAGCGGCTCAACACCCGGGCGTTCAAAAAGATCGAGGGCAACCGCCGCTCGCGCTTCGAGCAGTTCGAGCGGGCGACCCTCAAGCCCTTGCCGCCCCGAGCCTACGAGTTCGGCGAGTGGCGCAAGGCCAAGGTACATCCCGACTATCACATCGAGGTCGCCCGAGCGTATTACTCGGTTCCCTATCGATTGATCGGGGAGCGCGTCGATGTCCGGCTCACCGCCCAGGCGGTGGAGGTCCATGGCGACCATGATGGCACCGTGTTCGGTGAACGCGTAGGGTAGAAATTTGATGTTCTGTCCACGACCTGGCTTCAAGGTCACAGATTGTGATCTTGAAGCGGCTGCCTCTTTGGCGGTGAGCTGAAACCGGAAGTCCTCGGGAAAGCGTTCGGCGTTGCGTCTGACAGCCTGGTTAAGCGCACGCGTCTCGACGCCGTAGAGCCCGGCGAGTTCGCTGTCGAGAAGTACCCGCTGGCCGCGCAGGATGAGGATGGCTCGGGTGATGTTTTCGGCGGTTGCTAAGGCCTTGGACTTGGTCACGGGCTTAACGGCTGGTTTGAGCGAGGACACTGTCGAGTATCTCCATAACGATCTTTTCCCTGGCCTTCTGTACAGGTAATCGTGTCAGGCGTTCGATCTTCTATCACGCTATAGCGAACCCCGACATGCCAATAAGCCCCGGCAATGTAGAGAAACCGGACTTTGTTGCCCGCTATTCCTTCGGAGGCTGGTAATGGCGCATCGTGAGTCACCGAGCCGTTCGATATTCATTAGCGCAATGTAGTAGGGGAAGACAGTATCGGTTGGTGCATTGAGACGGACTTGGCTGGTGCACCGCTCATAAGTGACGCTATGAGCGCCTGATTACCCCCAGATCCACGAGCGCGCGCTTTGTCTCCTCGATTCCTCGGACGCGCACCGCTTGCATGCCGAAGTGCCGGGCGGCATCGATGTTCAGCGTATTGTCATCGAGAAAGAGCACTTGCTCCGGCCTGCAGTTCAGCGAGGTCACCACCTGCTCGAAGGCATCGGCGTCCGGCTTGATGCGCCCTGTCAAATGCGACACGAAATGGTGGTCGAACGCGGGCCCAAGCTGGAGCTCATCGACCACGCGTGTCCAGTGCAATGAGTTGCTATTGGACAGCAGCGCGCGCCGATAAGACCTCGGTATGCATGCCAGCATCTCCAGGGTACCGGGGAAAAGCCCGGTCAGCCAGCCGGTGAACGATGTCAAAAATTCCTGCTTGCCAACTGGCAGCCGGAATTCCTCGATCATGCCGGCCGCGAATTCGTCCGCCGTCACGCGTCCCGTCTCGAAATCCCGTACCGATTTCGACTGCAGCCACCTTCGCCAGAACTCGTCGGTACTGAGGCTGTTCCCGAGCCACTTAAGCATGGTGTCCACACCGCTGAGCTCGACCAGCACGCCGCCCACGTCAAACAACACCACGGAAATATTCGCGGTCGCGCCATTTGTGTTCATGGTGCGATCTTCACATACCGGGCTTGCCTATCGCCACACCGTCGCGCACAGTCGTAGGCTCGCACTACCGCGCGACTCGCCAAGCACCGCGCTGCCGACAGCTTCCGGCCACGGGCTCGCAAGCTCGCCCCGCCATCTCACTTAGTGAATCCGCCGAGCCAGCCAATCCGTCATCGTGGTGGTCACCAGATCGGATGCGTCTTGTTGCACGAAGTGTCCCGCGCCAGGAATGGTCACCAGGGTGAAATCCCTGTCCACCAAATCCCAGGTACCGCTGAGCGCGCCGGGCAGCAACGCCTGATCGGCCAGCCCGTGAAACTCGAGTACCGGTACGGTGACCTTGGGCAGGGGCGGGGGCGGTGAGGCAGCCGGGTCCTGGTCGGGACGCGGGTAGTTGGCGCGATAGTAGTTGAGCATGGCCTGAAAATCGGAACGGTTGAATGCCTCGATGTAGTGTGCGCGGGCGGCGTCATCCTTCACCCACCCCGCCAGCCTTTCGGCGCTGAGATTCTTTTCAGCGCCCGGCTTCTGGAAATTGAACGCGTACTCGCTGTTCTTGCGCTGCTCCGGATTGTTCCTGATCTCACGTTGAATGCCGGTGGGGTGGGGCAGGTTCAAGATGATGAGCGCCTGAATCCATTCTGGGTGGGTCATGGCTAAAGTCCAGGCCACCGCACCGCCCCAGTCGTGTCCGACGATGACGGCGTTGGTGCGGCCTTCGGCTTTGATGACCGCGCCGATGTCATTGACCAGCAAGGGCATGGCGTATTGTTCGATGCCAGCGGGACGATCTGACAGATCGTAGCCGCGCTGATCCACCGCGACCACGCGATAGTGTGCGCTCAACGCGTCCATCTGCCGGCGCCAGGTGTACCAGAAGTCCGGAAAGCCGTGGATCATGACAATGAGCGGGCCTTTACCTAAGGCGACATAATGGATTTTGACTCCGCTCGAATCGGCATCGTGGTGCTCGACTCGATCCCAGATGCCCTTGATGTTCTTAAGGCTCGCATCCTTGGCGATCGCGGGCCCGGCGCCCATGAGCAGGGCCGTGAAAAGCGCAGCGTGGACGATGTTTATGCTTTTCATGAGGCCCCCGCAAGAGTTTGGGGTCAGCATAGCAGAAGGGCGCCGCATCCTTCTCCGGCAGGCAGGCTCCGACTTGCGTCCCGGATTTAAAGTTCAGGGCCACCTTTGATCCGGCGGCACCCTTTCGCACACACGCTCAAGTGCGCGACGGGCCACTCTGCCGTATCCTTAAGAACAAGCAAATGACTCTTTAAAGGGTGACGAATGAGAATTACCTTCAAGGTTAATCGGTTGGCAACGATTCTATGCACGGCCGCGATCATGGTCGGTTCAATGCCGGCCGCCGAGGGACGCACGCAAAAACCTGCGCTCCACGCCCAGCACTGGATGGCAGTCACGGGCAAGCCGCTGGCCGCGACGGCAGGCGCCATGATCTTTCAGAAAGGCGGCAACGCAGTGGATGCCGCATGCGCCATGATTGCCGCGACTTCCACCATGTGGGACACGCTTTCCTGGGGCGGCGAGACGCAGGCGCTGATCTACAACCCGAACACCGGCAAAGTCATCGGCATCAATGCGCTCGGCGTCGCACCCACCGGAGCGACACCGGAATTTTTCCATCAAAAGGGCATGAACTATCCGCCCGAGTTCGGTCCGCTCGCCGCCGTGACCCCGGGAACGCCGGGCGGCCTCATGACCATGCTCGCCGAGTACGGCACCATGAGCCTCGCCGACGTGTTGGCTCCTGCCATCCAGATGGCCGACGGCTATCCCATGGAGGCGGAGCTGTCCAACACCATCGAGAAATACAAGGACAAGATCGCGCAGTGGCCCTACTCCAAGCGCACCATCCTCATCCACCCCGGCGAGGCGCGCCAGGGTCCGCAGCCCGGCGAGATCTTCCATCAACCGGAGCTCGCTGCGACCTTGCGCAAACTGGTGGAAGCCGAACACAAGGCCCGTGCAGCCGGCAAGGACCGCAAGGCCGCCATATACGCCGCATACGACCGCTTCTATAAGGGCGATATTGCGCAGGAGTTGGTGCGCGGCACCCGCGAGCAAGGCGGCCTGTTCACCATGGAGGACCTGGCCAAATGGAAGGTGCATATAGAAGAGCCCGTGCACACCAACTACAAGGGCATCGAGGTCTACAAATTGACCACGTGGGTGCAAAGCCCGGTGATGCTGCAGGCGCTCAATATCCTGGAGGGGTTTGACCTCAAGGCCATGGGCTACGACAGCGCCCGCTACATTCACACGCTGTATCAAGCCATGAACCTCGCCTATGCCGACCGGGATTTTTATTACGGGGACCCCTATTTCCCGCCGGAGTCGCCGATTCAGGGACTGCTGTCGAAGGACTATGCGCGGGAGCGCGCGAAGCTGATTCAATCCGACCACAACGATCCGGACATCCGCCCCGGCGATCCGTATCCATACCAGGGCGGCAAGAATCCCTTCACGGCCATTCTGCAGAAATGGCACAGCAAGATGCCCAGTGCATCCCCTGCTGCCCCATCGCAGTGGAGCCCGACGGCGCTGGTCGAGTACGACCGCACGTTCCGGCTGGGGACCACCAGTGTCGAAGCCACCGATGACAAAGGTTGGGCGGTGTCGGTAACTCCCAGCGGCGGCTGGACTCCCGCCGTGATTGCGGGGCACACCGGCGTGGGCTTGAGCCAGCGCATGCAGAGTTTCGTGCTGGATGCCTCCGAGAACCCGTTCAATGTGCTGGAGCCCGGCAAGCGTCCGCGTGCAACGCTCACACCGACTCTGGCTCTGAAGGGCGGCAAGCCGTTCCTCGTATTCTCCGTGCAGGGCGGCGACACCCAGGATCAAAACCTGCTGCAGTTCTTCCTGAACGTGGTCGAGTTCGGAATGACTCCGCAGGAAGCCACCGAGGCCGCCAACATCACCAGCTACCAGATGCGCGACTCATTCGGCGCGCACGAATCCATACCCGGCCGCCTCACGGTGAATACCGCGACGCCGACATGGGTACGTCAGGAACTCGTGCGCATGGGCTACAAGCTCGAATTCGAAGAGCGAAGTTCGGGCCCCATCAACGCGATCGAACTCGACAGCGTGCATGGAACGATGTGGGGTGGCTCGAGCAACCACGGCGAGGACTACGGTATTGGTTGGTGAGTGCCATCGCGTGGGGTGTCCACAGAAATTGCACGTATGAATTGTGGTTGGCGCAATATAGGAGCGCCGCAGCGTGCGCTCCGAGTGGACAGAGATTTTCTCGCCGGCTTGATAAGTACGCGGACGCCGGCTAGAGAAGCGCTTTAAAGATAATAAAATTTGCGGGGATCACCATGTCTCGATACGTAGGGGCGATCGATCAAGGCACGACTAGCACGCGGTTCATCGTGTTCGATCGTGGCGGCAACATCATCACCCTGGCACAGAAGGAGCATGCCCAGGTATTCCCCAAGCCCGGTTGGGTCGAACACGACCCGTTGGAAATTTGGCGCAACACGCAAGAAGTTGCGGGCGCCGCCCTGGCGAAGGCCGGATTGGTGGCCGGCGATCTAGCCGCGGTCGGCATCACCAATCAACGCGAGACCACCGTCCTTTGGGATCGTCGCAGCGGCAAGCCGTTGTACAACGCGCTGGTCTGGCAGGACACCCGCGTCGACCAGCTGGTTGCGCAGTATGCGAGGCAAGGCGGGCCCAATCGGTTTCGCGCTCAAACCGGCTTGCCCCTGGCCAGCTATTTCAGCGGTCTTAAGTTGCAGTGGCTTCTGGATAACGTGCCGGGCGCCCGCGCACGAGCGCAGTCGGGCGCTCTGCTGTTCGGCAATATCGATACCTGGCTGCTGTGGAATCTGACCGGCGGCATCAACGGCGGATTGCACATGACCGACGTCACCAATGCCAGCCGCACGCAATTGATGAATCTCGCCACCCTCGATTGGGACTCCAAGCTGCTCGAAGAATTGCTGATTCCGCGCGCACTGCTGCCACGCATCGTTGCCTCCAGCGCAGTCTATGCGGAAGCCAAGACGCCGGTGCTTGCCGGAGTCCCCATCGCCGGGATTCTCGGCGATCAGCAAGCGGCCCTGGTTGGCCAAGCTTGCTTTCGCCCCGGCGAAGTGAAGAACACCTATGGCACCGGGTGTTTCCTTCTCATGAACACGGGCGAGAAGCCCATCGCCTCGACCGCCGGTTTGATCACCACCGTCGCCTATCAAATCGCGCAGGAAAAGGCCTGCTATGCGTTGGAGGGTTCGATCGCGGTGACCGGCGCCTTGGTGCAATGGCTGCGGGATAATCTGGGCTTGATCGGCAGCAGTTCGGAGGTTGAAAAGCTGGCCGGCGAAGTAGAGGACAACGGCGGGGTGTATTTCGTGCCCGCATTCTCCGGTTTGTATGCACCGCACTGGAATGAAAGAGCGCGAGGCACCCTCATCGGTCTTACGCGCTACGTCACCCGAGCGCACATCGGCCGCGCCGTGCTGGAAGCCACGGCGTATCAGACGCGCGAGGTACTCGGCGCGATGGAGAAGGATTCGTCGATACGCATCCCGGAGCTGCGCGTCGATGGCGGCATGGTGGGCAACGAGCTGCTGATGCAGTTTCAGGCCGACATTCTCGATGTTCCCGTCGTCAGGCCGAAAATCACCGAGACCACGGCATTGGGCGCCGCCTACGCGGCCGGTCTTGCGGTAAGGTATTGGCGCAATAGGGAGGATCTGGTCAGCAATTGGGCGGTGGACAAGCGCTGGGCACCCCGGATGCCGCAGGAGCGCCGCAGCGCGCTGTATGCATCCTGGCAGAAGGCTGTCGCCCGCTCGCTGGACTGGCTGGACTAATACGACGCCGGTTACACGGTGCTAAGGGGGAAATAATGCATTCCGCATTTCTCGGCGAGCTTTTCGGCACGATGATCATGATTTTGCTCGGTAATGGCGTGGTCGCGAACGTGGTTTTGCGGCAGACCAAGGGGGAAAAATCCGGGTGGATGGTGATTACCGCCGCGTGGTGCTTTGCCGTGATGGCGGGCGTATTTACCGCACTCGCGGTAGGCAGCGACGGTCACTTGAATCCCGCCGTCACCGTGGGTGTTGCCGTATCGACCGGCGATTGGAGCCGGCTCCCCATCTACGTGCCGGCCCAAATGCTGGGAGCCATGTTGGGCGCTGCGTTGGTATGGCTCAGCTATTGGTCGCATTGGGAAAAGACGCCGGATCCTCTGGACAAACTCGCCTGTTTTTCCACCATTCCAGCGATCAGGGCGCCGCTGGCGAACATTCTCAATGAAGTGATCGGTGCGTTTGTCCTGGTGCTGGTCGCCGCCTCGATCTCGTCGAAGTACGGTACGGGAGTCGGCTTGAGCCCAGGGTTGGGTCCTTTTTTGGTGGGCTCCCTGGTGTGGGGCATCGGCCTGTCGCTCGGCGGACCCACCGGCTACGCCATCAACACTGCGCGCGATCTGGGTCCTCGCATCATGCACGCCGTGCTCCCGATCCCCGGGAAGGGCAGCTCGGATTTCGGCTACGCCTTCGTGCCCATCGTCGGCCCCTTGCTGGGTGCGGCCGGTGCCGGTGTCGTGGTGAAAATGATCGGCATTTAGCGGCGACTGTTCAAGGGCGGACCGAAGCTCCGCCCGAACCGATCACGAGTGAGCTGATGGTTCGTTGTTCATGGATGCCCGTTAGGCGCGCCGTGAACTGCTGTCCTCCTGCTTAGGTCACCGGTAGCATCGATCCGGGACGAATCCGTCGATCAACGGGACGAGTTCGTCGACTTCTCCACAACGCAAACAACGAATCCGCTATCTCACTGGACTACCCAGCTCGTGAGGATGCCGCGCCGATGCGTTTACTGGATAGCGTTGCCCATTGCCCGGCGCTGCCGCCATCGGTGCCGGCCTACCTGCCGTCCATGACACCGGAGGTTCTCGGCGCCGGTCGTTTTGCAGCTCAAGTGGCGGCTTGCCCGCTGCGCTTCGTGCTCGGCGATGATTTGACGCGCGCCTGTGCGGAATTGGCCTTCGCGGACGGCGCGCGGCTGGTCGGCTGCTTGGATTTATTGCGCATGCCTGCACCCCACCTGTGGTTGGAATGGAACGACGAAGCCCACAAGCGCGTGATCCATGAGACGCATCCAGGCGCGGCGCTCGATTCCGTGGCCAAGGGCCGCAAGGTGGGCGTACTGCTGCGAGCCTCGGCCGATGGGCAGACCGCCGTGGTGAGAACCTTCTGGGTCGATGCGCCCGCCGACGAAGGCGCCGCCTTGATCCTCTCGCCGCTCGAGACTCACCTGGATCTGCGCAGTGCGTTTGCGCACCCCGAGGTCGCGAGCGACGTCTTGGGCGGCGGTCTACTCGACGCCACTCATGGGGACAATCCGGGAATGTCGGGGCTTTTGGACCACGTCAGGTTTCGTTTTGATGATCTATGGGCCAATTACTATCGAGAGGCCGCACGGGATGCGGCGTTCAAGAGGCGCTTGGTCGGTGATTCGATCAACTCGGTCGCCTGGGATGCGCCATTCCTCATCGCATTCCTGCTATTGCTGAACGCGAAGGACGCCACACGTTCGATGGCCGTCTCGCGCGCCGCCATCAATCGCAAACGCCTGGCCCACGGGCGTGCGCCGCTGCTCGACCACATCGAAATCAATGCCGCCCTGGATACCGTGTTGACGTCGGAACCAAGCGGCGATCCCAGCGGCCGCCAATCACCCCGCCTGCACCATGTCCGGGGACATCTCGTTCGCCGTGAACATCGGGTTTTCTGGCGCGTGCCCCATCTGCGCGGAAGCGCGGCGCGGGGTGTCGTGCGTTCGAGAACGGTCTGCCTGGCATTCTCGCGCAAGGCCTGACAATGCGGCGTGGTCAACCGGTCCAGGTGCGAATGAAGTCCGCCAGGTTCGGCAGCACATCGACGGCCGCGTGCAGCAGCACGATCAGCAGCAGGCTGCGGGTGCGCGCCCATAACGTACCGAAGAGAATCGCGATCGGCGAAAGGGTGGCGACGGTAAAGGCCATCACCTGAACGGGATCGGTGGAATAGCCGTCGATGCCGGGATGCCCGCGCAGATACAGCCCCGGCGCGTGGGCCAGACTGAACAGCAACGCGCCGGTCACGACGGCGCCTGCTTCACTCTTCAGCGCCGCGGCGAGCCGGGTTTGCAAGACCGCGCGAAACAGAAATTCCTCACACAGGCCCGCCTCGAGGGCGAGCCAGATGAAGGTCGCCGGTGCGGCCCAGGCAAGCGTTGTGGCTGAGGCGTGCAGCGCTGCAATCTCGCTGAGCGACGGCGAGACCACACACATCAGCGCAAGAATGATGGCACCCAGCGCCAGCAGGGGTGGCCAGAAACCCGGACGCCGAATTCCGCTGCCGAATAACACCGCGAGCGGTGCCCCAAGCGCCGCCAACAAGGCTGCCGGCGCGGCGACGTGTACGATGAGCTTGACCCCGAGCACCAGCAGTTCACGCTCCCGGCCGGCGGGCGCCAGGGCGCGCGTCGCGCTCATTCCCCAACCGAGAAAAATCACGGCATAGACCGCGAGGAACAGGAGCAACGCCGTGAGTTCCACTTTCGGGCGTGGGACTGCAACCGGTGGCGGCGTGGCTTTGTGGGTCAGTGCGATGCTCAAGGCGGGCAGCGCGGCGCCGAACACCGCCAGCGAAAAAACGGGGAATGTCCAGTCGACTCCCGTGAGGCCGAGATAGCCCGTTGCCGCGGCCCAGAGCGTGAGATATCCGCCGATAAAGGTGGTCGATCGAGAATCGATGCGTGGCAGAAGCGGCATGCAGTTCCCCCAACTAGCCTGTCATTTCGTGGCTGCCTCCGCGCCGGTATCCGCCGTCAGGCCGACTGACATGATGCCCGCTATGGCGCAAGCCTCATCCTGCTCCGAAGGTGCGCCGGTAATGCCGACCGCACCGATAATTGCCTTGTCGCCGGATCGAATGAGCACACCGCCGGGAACCGGAATGAGTCGTCCGCCCGCCAAGGCATTTACCGCCGATATGAAGGCGGGCGATACCGCTGCCCGGGCCGCAATTGCCCGGCTGCCCATCCCCATCGCTAGGGCACCGTAGGCTTTGGCCTGCGCAATATCGGGGCGCAGCAGACTGGTGCCGTCTTCACGCTTGAAGGAAACCAAGCAGCCGGCGGCATCGAGCACGGCGACGGTGAGCGGCGGCAGCTTCAAGGCGCGTGCTTGTTCCAGTGCCTTGTCAACAATTGCGCTGGCCTTGGCCAAATCGAGCATATCATCCTCTCTGTCGAATCATTTCTGCATCGTATGCCACACTATACTATGACCCATGCCGCCTCAAAGCGGCTGCATTTTACGCTCGAAGCCACGGCTGAAGGGTCGAGTGCCCGCGCGGCGCGTTTCACGACCCGCCACAACGAAGTGCTCACCCCCACCTTCATGCCGGTGGGAACTCATGCCGCCGTGCGGTCACAGCGCCGCGACGACCTGCTGGCCTGCGGCGCCCAGGTTCTTTTGGCCAATACCTATCATCTTCTGTTGCGGCCGGGTCTCGAGATCTTCCGCAAATTCGGCGGCATCCATGGCTTCATGAACTGGCCGCGATCGGTATTGACCGATTCCGGCGGATATCAAATATTTTCCCTTCCGGGCAGCCGGACGCTGCGCGAGGAATATGCCGAATTCACCAGCTATGTCGACAACACCCTGGTTCGATTGAGCCCCGAGAGCAGCATCGAGGCGCAGAAGGCCATCGGCGCCGACATCATGATGGTGCTCGATCAATGCGTTCCCTCGACCGTCGAACACGGTGTCGCCCGCGAGACGATGCAGGTGACCCATCGCTGGGCGCAGCGCAGCCTGGCGGCGCGCGGCGACTCGACGCAGGCGCTGTTCGGCATCGTGCAAGGCGCCAGTTATGCCGATCTTCGCATCGAAAGCGCGCAAACCATCGCTCAAATGCCCTTCGACGGATACGCCATCGGCGGTCTTGCGGTAGGCGAAAGCAGCGCAGAGCGCGAGGACTGTACGGCTACCGTCACCGAATGGTTGCCGCGCGACAGCCCACGATATCTCATGGGCGTGGGAACGACCCGCGACTTGCTCGAAGCCGTGCATCGCGGCGTGGATATGTTCGATTGCATTCTCCCCACGTCGCTGGCCAAGCAGGGTGTGGCCTTCACCAGCTTAGGCAGGCGCGACCTGAGGCGCGCAGCCTACCGAGGCATGGAAGGTCCCATCGATCCGGCATGCGATTGCTACACCTGCAAGACGCACTCCATCGCCTATCTGTTCCATCTGCAGCGCGTGCATGAGACCGCGGGCTGGCAGTTGCTCAGCCTGCACAATATCCATTTCTACATGCAATTGATGCGCACGATGCGGGCGCACATTCTGGCGGACACATGGCTGCCGTTCTACCGTGCGCAGCGTGATGTGCTCGACGCGCGCGACAGCTACGGCAAGCGCGCCACTCACGTGACCAAGGCCGCGGCGCGCGCGGCCAAGCGCAAGCGGGGGCGTTACGAACTCCTCGTCAAGGACGGCGCAGGGTACATTCGCGACATGATCTCGGGCGAGGTGATGCATCCCGGCGGTGATCCGGCCGAAGAATCCCGTTCGCTGTATTTGGAGCAGTCGCGGCTGGTTGAGCGCCTGCTTACTCCCCAGGATGAGCCGCTGGTGGTTTGGGACGTGGGATTGGGAGCGGCAGCCAATGCCATGGCCGCCGTACTGGCGGCGGAAGGATTGAGCTCCGCATCCGCCGTCGCGGGCGCCGCTCCGGCACGGCGCCTCGTCCTCATCAGCTTCGAGAATGACCTGGACTCGCTCAAGTTGGCGTTGGACCATCCCGGCTGGTTCAAACATCTGCATCATGCAGCGCCGCGGTCGATGCTGTCCGAGGATCGCTGGACCAGTGGCAGCGCCGCGATCGACTGGCGACTGTTGCGTGGCGACTTCGCCACCAGGAAATTCGACGCGCCACCGCCCGACATTATTTTCTTCGATCCGTTCTCCTTCAGGACCGACAGCGCACTATGGACGTTGCCGGCGTTTCGCGAACTGGCCGAGGCCTGTGCACACAAACCGGCTGAACTTTTTACCTATACGTACTCCACGAGCGTCCGGGCGGCCATGCTGGCCGCCGGCTTTTATGTGGCTAAGGGTAGGGCGACCGGCCCCAAGTCGGAGACCACCATCGGCCTATCGCCGCGCGCGGCGGCTGCTCCGCACGCCCATGATTTGTTGGGGCAGGAATGGCTGGCCAAGTGGCGGCGCAGCGATGCCCAGGCACCCTTCGGCAGTTCCGTCGAGGATGCCACCTGGCACGAAGCGGTGCTCAATCATCCGCAGTTCAATGGCGGATGAGTGGCGACTGGATAAATCAGCTCCATACATGGGCGATCGTAGACGTCGACGTCAGCGAGCTCGGAGATAAGGCCGCCAGAGTCAACATTACTTTGCCGCAGCGGATTCTTCGGGCAGTAGATGCTCATGCGCGTAAGCAGGGCGAAACCCGGTCCGGGTTTCTTGCCCGAGCGGCGCTGGACGCGATGCGAAAACCGGTCTGAGTGCAATCGATTCATTGGCGCTGATCGGTCAATACGAAATCGCTCGCTTGTTCGACCGGCGTTGTCATCTCAGATCGTGGCGTCTCCCCGCGCCGGTGCCGGTCGGCGACGCTCCAAAATAGTCATCATTCCATTCTTGGGGCGCAGAGTAATGCGAGTTTGCAGCTTAACGTCGTGGCCATCCTTCAGCCGAAGGCGAAAGCGCTGCGCGAGCACGGCGAGGATCAATATGGCTTCGGTCATGGCAAGGGTCGCGCCGATGCATACCCGGGGACCGCCGCCGAAGGGCAGGTAGGCAAAGCGCGGGCGCTTTTCGCTCGATCCTTCAGCGAAGCGTGTCGGATCGAAGCGTTCCGGGTCGTCCCATAGACGGCGGTGGCGATGCATTATCCAGGGTGAGACCATCACCTGCTGACCTGGGGTCACTTTGAATCCGCACAACTCGTCGGCCTCCTTGGCCTCTCGCATGGAGATTCCCGGTGCCGGTGGGTAGACGCGCATCGCTTCTTCGATGACCATGCGGGTGTAGGGCAGATTGGGCAGATCCTCCACCGTCGGAATTCTGCCGCCGAGCACCGTATCCAATTCCTGGTGCAGGGTCGCCTCTTCGCCCGGGTGCTGCGACAGCAGATACCATACCCAGGTCATGGTCACCGCAGTGGTCTCATGGCCCGCCATGAAAATGGTGATCACCTCGTCGCGCACTTCCGTGGCGTTGAGGCCCACACCATCGTCCGGGTCCTTGGCGGCAACCAGGCGGGTCAAAAAATCCTGGGGCGCTTCGTGGCGGATCTTCTCACGCTCGCCGATCAGTCGATAAATCGCCGCATCCATGCCCTTGAAGTGGGTGCGTATGGCTTCCTCCTTGCGCTTGATGCGCCGGGGGCCGATCAGGGGCAGAATGTCCAGCAGGCCGAATTCCAAGGATGCCTGCGCGAACTCCAGCGCCTCGCCGGCGTGCGCGGCCAATTCTTCCGCGTCCGAGGAAAACATGGTGCGGCAAATGATCTTCAAGGTCAGCGCCTTCATTTGCGCGGCGATATCCATTTCCGCCAAGTCGGGCAGTGCATCCCATTGGTGCGCAAAGGCGACCGTGGTCTCGACCATGGCCGGCGCATACGATTCCACCGTGCGCGTGCCGAAGGAAGGCGCCATCACTTTGCGGTGTGCGCGCCATTTAGGGCCCGGTGCACTCAACAGGCCTTCGCCGAACATGGCCGAGAAGAACTTGATCTCCATCTCGTTCTTCGGGTAGTTGGCGACGTTATCGAGAAGCACACGACGCACGCCCTCCGGGTCGTTCACCATGAGCACGGAACCCAACATCGACTTCCACAGATAGTAGGGTTGCTCGTAGGCGGCAAGCGGAATGATTTCGAAGAAATTGCCCTTTGTGGCGCGCACGGTGGCGAGCAAGGAGGCGGGTTTCTGCGGCGGAGGCGCGAGGCCTGCCAGGTTCTTCTTCGACTGGATGGCGGGTGTTGTCACAAGGGTCTCAAGGTTGTGCGCGTCAGCCTATATTCGGGCAGGCTTCCAGTATAAGCACGCTTCCGGACTGGCAGGCTAGCCCTCAACGTCGGCAAATCCTTCTCGTTCGCGGCCAATGGGAATACTTCAGATAGGCTCCGGTGTATAGGTGCTCCCCGGGGACTACCCTTGGCGATGATCGAGCGTATCTAGCGCCGATCGCGCACGCGCTGCGCTTTCCCCGCGGAGCGCGGCAGCGAGCCGCTCGGAACGATGCGGATCTGTGCCGAGATGCCGACATTCTCCTTGAGTTTGGCGGCCAGCAGCAGCGCTTGGGCAGCGCGTGCCTCAGGCTCAAGATCGGTGCGTGCCTCGACCAGAATGTGCATTTCATCGAGGCGATTGGGCCGGGTCAATTCGATTTCGTAGTGCGGCGCAAGGCCCGCGCAACGCAGAATCAGTTCCTCGATTTGTGAGGGGAACACGTTCACGCCGCGCACGATGAGCATATCGTCGGAACGGCCGCTGATCTTGGCCATCCTGCGCATGGCCGTGCTGCGGCCCGGAAGCAGCCGCGTCAGGTCCCGGGTTCGATAGCGGATCACGGGCATGGCTTCCTTGACGAGCGAAGTGAACACCAATTCGCCTTCCTCGCCGTCGGGCATGGGCTCTCCCGTGAGCGGGTCCACGATTTCAGGGATGAAGTGATCTTCCCAGATGGTGGGGCCCTCCTTGGTGTGCGCGAATTCCTGCGCGACCCCCGGCCCCATCACTTCCGACAATCCATAGATGTCGCAGGCATCGATGCCGAAGGCGCTTTCGATTTCATTGCGCATGCCTTCGCTCCAAGGTTCGGCGCCGAAGATACCGATGCGCAACGAGGTGGCGCGGGGATCGAGCCCTTGGCGCCTGAACTCATCGAGAATGGCGAGCATGTAGCTGGGCGTCACCATGATGATGTCGGGCGCGAAATCGCAGATCAGCTGAACCTGTCTTTCAGTCTGTCCTCCCGACATCGGGATCACGGTGCACCCCGCCGCTTCGGCACCGTAGTGCGCGCCCAAGCCGCCGGTAAAAAGACCGTACCCGTAGGCAATGTGGACTTTCATCCCGGCGCGCCCGCCCGCCGCCCGGATGGAACGCGCCACGAGAGCGCTCCATGCGGCCAAATCATTCTTGGTGTAACCGACCACCGTCGCCTTGCCGGTCGTGCCGGAAGAGGCGTGAAGGCGCGCGATGTCGGTCATGGGCACGCAGAACAAACCGAATGGATAGGATTCTCTAAGATCGTCCTTGGTCGTGAAAGGGAACCGGGCCAAACACTCCAGCGTGTGCAAGTCGTCGGGATGGACGCCGGCGGCATCGAATTTGCGACGATAGACCGGGTTGTTGGCGTAGGCGTGGTGCAGTGTCGAGCGCAGGCGCTCGAGCTGCAAGCGCTCGATGTCCGCGCGGCTCGCATTGAATATCGGATCCGCCGCCAATTCCTGCCTGTCCGTCATCGCTGTCGTACCGCGGGTCAGTCGCGCGGGGTCGGTTCGAAGTTCGGCCGGCGTTTCTCGCGCGCGGCCGCCAGTCCCTCGCGAATATCGGCCAATCGAAAGCCCAGGAATTCCAGAGCCAACGAGGCATCGAAGCTCGGACCGGCGAGGCGCAGCCAGTTGTTCAGAGCGTGCTTGGTCCAGCGCATGGCGGTGGCGCTGCCCGACCTTAAGGTGCGTGCGATGTCGAACGCGGTACCGATCACGTCCGCATCCGGCACCGCCACGGCGACGAGCCCAATACGCTCGGCTTCCGCGCCCGACAGGGGCTTGTTGGTCAGCAAATGGTATCTGGCCTTGGCCAGACCGCACAGCAGCGGCCAGATGATGACGGCGTGGTCGCCGGCGGCGACGCCGAGCCGCGTGTGGCCATCGAGGATTTTTGCCTCATTCGCGGCCACCGACACATCGGCGAGCAGCGCAATGGCCAGCCCCGCGCCCACTGCGCTGCCGCGGATCGCGGAGACCACGGGCTTGGAACAATTGATGAGGTTGTAGACCAGATCGCCGGCTTCCTTCCAGACCCGAATCAGAGTGGCCTCGTCCTCGATCATGCGCTCGATCATGCGGAAATCGCCGCCGGAGGAAAACGTGGCGCCTTCGCCGCGGACCAGAACTACGCGTACCGCATCATCCAGGTCGATGCTGCGCCAAACCTGGGCAAGATCGCGATGCATGGCCTCAGTGGCGGCGTTCAGACGCCCCTCGTTGGACATGACGAGTTCCAGTATCCCCTCCTCGGGCGCGAGAAACCGGAGGCTGGCGAAGTCCCGGGCGTAGCGTGCGGTATCGATCGGCATCAATTTTTTCCCGGTGAGTCGGGAACCGCCTGCGTGCTGACCATGGTGAGCACCTGATAGGACGCGACCGTCTCTTCGTTCTGGTTGGTGATTTCCGTATCCCATGCCACTTCGCCCCAGCCCTTCTCGGCCCGCAGGCTCTTGGCCGCACAGGTCAGCCGCACCTTGATGCGATCGCCGGGCTTGACCGGTTTGACGAAGCGCAGCTCATCGAGGCCATAGTTGCCGAGCACGGGGCCATAGTCGGGATCGACGAACAGCCCGGCCGCCGCCGAGATCAGAAAATATCCATGCGCGACGCGACCGCCGAACAGCGGATTGCGCTTGGCTTCCGTCTCGCTCATATGAGCGTAGAAGTTATCCCCCGTCAGGGCGGCGAATTGCTCGATGTCCGCCACCGTAACTTCGCGATCCTTCGATTTCAGCGTATCCCCCAACTTGAGTTCGCTGAAGGGAATGCGGAACGGGTGACGACCGGGATCGAGCAGGCGGCTGCCCCTTACCCATCGCCCGCCGATCGCTGTGATGGTGTCGGGCGAGCCCTGGACCGCGGTGCGCTGCATGTAGTGCAGCACCCCGCGAATCCCGCCCATTTCCTCGCCACCGCCGGCGCGGCCGGGGCCGCCGTGAATCAGCGGCGCGAGCGGCGAACCATGGCCCGTGGACTCCTTCGCGCAAGTTCGGTTCACCACCAGAATGCGGCCATGATAAGGCGCCAACCCCAGCACGATCCGGGCCGCAAGGGAATCGTCGGCTGAAAACACCGATGCGGCCAGACTTCCCGCGCTGCGCCGGGCGAGCGCGATCGCCTCGGTCGTGTCGGCGTAGGCCATCACCGTGGCGACGGGCCCGAACGCCTCGACCTCATGAATGGCGCGCGCGGCCTGAGGTTGGCGGCAGAGCAGGAGAAGCGGCGGCACGAAGGCGCCACGTTCCGCATCGGCATCCTTCAGGTCGAACTTGCGCGGGTTGCCGGCGACGAGTTCCGCCTCGCGCTGCAGCTCGGCGAGGCGCGCCAGCACATCGGTTCGCTGTTCCTGGCTCACCAGCGGTCCCATCCGCACGCCCTCGGCGCGCGGATCGCCGACCACGATCTTGGAAGCGGCGGCTTGCAGGGCGGCCATCACATCGCCTGCCACGGCCGCCGGCACCAGCGCCTTGCGGATGGCCGTGCACTTCTGTCCCGCCTTGACGGTCATTTCGCGAACGACCTCTTTGATGAACAGGTCGAACTCCGGCGTGCCCGGCGCAGCGTCCGCGCCTAAGATGCTGGAATTCAAGGAGTCGGTTTCGGCGATGAACGGAACCGCGTGTCGAATGATGGTCGGATGAACCCGCAGCCTTGCGGCGGTATGCGCCGAACCGGTAAAGGACACCGTGTCCTGGCAATTCAAATGATCGAATAGGTCTCCCAGGCTGCCGCACACCAGCTGCAGCGACCCCTCTGGAAGGATCTTCGATTCGATGATGCGCCGGACGACGAGTTCAGTCAGGTAGGCGGTGGCCGTCGCCGGCTTGACGATGGCCGGTACGCCCGCCAGGATCGCGGGCGCCAGTTTTTCCAGCATTCCCCACACCGGGAAATTGAAAGCGTTGATGTGGACCGCGGCTCCCTCGCGGGAGACGTAGAGGTGCTGGCCGACGAAGCTGCCGCCCTTGGAAAGGCCTTCCACGCCGCCGTCCAGATAGACGTGGGCGTTCGGCAGTTCGCGCGCGCCCTTGCCGGCGAAGGCAAACACGGTACCGATGCCGCCGTCGATGTCGATCAGCGCATCGTTCATGGTCGCGCCGGTGCGATAGGAGAGGGTGTAGAACTCGCTTTTGATGTCCGCCAGTCGTTTGCCGAGCGTTCTCAGCAGCGCCGCGCGCTGGTGAAAGGTCAGCTCCCGGAGTGCCGGGCCGCCCACGTCGCGGGCATGAGCCAGAACCGCGGCGAAATCGATCCCGGCCGACGAAGCCGTGGCGATCTCTTCTCCCGTGGTGGCATCGCGCATCGCGACGCCTTGCCCTCTGCCACTGTGCCAATGACCGCCGACATAACTCTGTAGATTCATGGGATGTCCCTGAGTATGGAAACGCGCAGGCGCGTGCAACGGCCGCAAAAATGCGCAAGCGCCTCTCTCGTGCCTCGCGCGATGTACGGCATGTCAGCGGCCGCTGAATCGGGGCGTGCGTTTTTCGGCGAATGCCGTGACGCCTTCGGCGAAGTCGCTCGTGAGGCCCAGCTCGCGCTGCATGTCGCGTTCCACGTCGAGTTGTTCGGCGAACGAGCGCTGCCAGCTGCGGCGCATGGCGTCCTTGGTGGCTGCCAAGCCGCGCGTGGGCGCGACGGCGAATTGGCGCGCCAGCGCGTCGACCGTGCCGGCCAACTCAGCATCCTCGACGCACTGCCAGATCATGCCCCAGGCGGCGGCCTGGTCCGCCGGCAACTTATTGCCGAGCAGCGCGAGCCCCATGGCACGCGCGCTGCCGACCAGGCGCGGCAGAATCCAGGTTCCGCCTGAATCGGGCATCAGTCCCAGCTTGCAGAATGCCTGCACGAAACTGGCCGAGCGCGCGGCCACCACGATGTCGCATGCCAGCGCGATGTTGGCGCCGGCGCCGGCTGCAACGCCGTTCACCGCGGCAATCACCGGCATCGGCAAGTTGTGCAGCGTCAACACCAGAGGGTTGTAGCGATTCTCCAGCGACTCGCCGAGGTCGACGGCCGCCGAGCCCGGGGCTACGGCGCGATCGCTGAGGTCTTGCCCTGCGCAGAAGCCGCGGCCGGCGCCGGTCAACACCAGTGCGCGGGCCGAGCGTATGGCCTCGCCCGACAGCGCGTGGCGAACCTCGCGGTGCATCTGTGTATTGAAGCTATTGAGCTTGTCGGGCCGATTGAGCGTGAGGCGGGCGATGTGGCTCTCCACTTCGAACAGAATGGTCTCGTATGACATGGGTTCCCCGAACGTGTTCGCCGTTATTTCTGGTCGTAGGTGATTTCGAGCGTGGGCGTGGTGGGCCGGGCCTGACAGCACAGCACGAAACCGGAGTCGATCTCCCAGGGCTCGAGCGCGATGTTATGGCCCATCACGGCGGCCCCTTCGGTGATGCGCGTCCGGCAAGTGGCGCAGATCCCTGAGCGGCACGAGAACGGTAGATCCAATCCCGCCCTTTCCGCCGCGTGCAGCACCGATGGGTCGCCTTGGAGCATCGGAAAACTGCGGCGCCGGCCGTCTATCACGACGGAAATCGTGGCCAGCGGTTTCTGCGTTGCAGCCGGTGCGCCGCGTGATGGGCTCGGTATTTCCACGGGACGTGAATTCGCCGTCGTGAAGCGTTCGAAGCGGATGGTGGCCGCGGCGTTGAGCGCCTTGACGGTGTTGCGCACCTCGTCGACCATCGTCCCCGGACCGCAGATCAGGTACTCATCGGCGATGCCGATCTCGACGATGTGCCGGGCAAGATCCGTCACCTTACCGGCGTCGATTCGCCCGTTGAGCATCTCGGTCTCTTGGGGCTCGCGGCTCATCACGAAATGCAATGACACCCGCTCCAGGTAACGATTTTTCAGGGCGAGGGTTTCCTCGAGAAACATCGTGGTGGACATGCTGCGGTTGCCGTAGATCAGTGTGAACCGGCTGTGCGGCTCGCGTGCCAGGATATCCGTGGCAAGCGACAGGATCGGTGTGATGCCGCTGCCGGCCGCAAAGGCCACATAACGGAAGCTGCGCTTAGGATCGATGGCGGTGCGAAAGCGCCCCATCGGCGGGCCGACATCGAGCAGGTCGCCGGGATGCATATTGGCGATGTCGCCGGATACGCGGCCGCCGTTCTGGATGCGGATTCCCAACTTGAGTTCGCCGTCGCCGGGGGCCGTGACGATGGAATAGGTGCGCAGTTCATCCCGCCCGTCCATCACGCGACGCACCGTGACGTACTGTCCGGCGTGATGCGCGAACGCCTCGCGCAAGCTTTCGGGTATGGCCACCGTCACGCAGGCTGCGTCCTGCGCCACGCGCTCGACGGACGTGACCTTCAACGCATGTAAATTCAAGGACGCCATGTCAATAGCCGTATCAATGAAGCCATCAGATGCATTTGAAATATTCGAACGGTTCGAGACAGGCGCGGCATCGATGCAGCGCCTTGCAGGGCGTTGAGCCAAATTCGCTTAAGTTTTCCGTGTCGACGGAATGGCAGCGAGGACAGGCCACCGGGCGATCCGCGCGCAGGATGTCGCGCAGGTTCGACACGTGCTCGGGAGGCACGATGCCATAGGCATGCAGCTTGCGCCGGCCCGCTTCGGTGATCCAATCGCTGCTCCAAGCCGGCGACAGCACATGGGTCACTTGGGCGTCGCCGACCCCGGCGTCCTGAAGGGCGTCTTTCACGGCGCGCCTAATGACCTCGGTCGCGGGACATCCGACATAGGTCGGCGAAAGACCCACCTCGATGCCGCCGTGTCGGGCCTTGACGAAGCGAATGAGGCCGAGTTCGACGATGCTGATGGCCGGGATTTCGGGATCCGCAATCCCTCGCAAGGTGTCCCACGCCACGGCTACCCGCTCGTCCACGTCCGACACCACCGTGCCCACCGGCTCATCCATGTCCGACGCGCCCGTGGTCACCAGCGTGCACCCGGATAGGCGCGCTGCAGATACTGCATCTCGGCCAGGATGTAGCCTAAATGCTCGCTATGTTGGCCGCGCTTGCCATGCCAGGCATGCGGGCGATCGGCCGGTCGCTTCAGTGTCGCCTCGGCCAAAATGGCCTCGATGCGCTCGACCCAGGCGGCGCGCACCTCGGAAAGCCGAGGCGCAATGCCGCGGTCGACCATGGCGCGATCCACATCGTCCTCGGCAAACAATTCCACCGTATACGGCCAAAGCAATTCGAGCGACGTCTGGACTCGTTGGTGGCTCTCCGGCGTGCCGTCGCCGAGTCGCACCAGCCAGCCGCTGCTGTAACGCAGGTGGTAACGCACCTCTTTGACGGACTTGGCGGCGATCGCCGCCAGGCGCGCATCCATAGAATCCGTCATACGCTCATAGAGTTCGAGTTGAAACGCGTCGATCAGCACCTGGCGCACCAAGGTCTGTCCAAAGTCGCCATTGGGTTGTTCGGCCAATATCGCGTTGAAATACGCACCCTGTTCACGTAGGTACGCCAGCTGATCCTCGTCCCGGCCGCGGCCTTCGATCTCGCCGGCATAGGAGAGCAGCAAGCGCGCCTGGCCGATCAGGTCCAGGGCGATGTTCGCCAACCCCAAGTCCTCCTCGAGCGCCGGCGAATGGCCCACCCATTCGCCCAGCCGCTGTCCGAGGACCAAGCTCAAGTCGCCTAAGCGCAGCACATAACGAAACAGCGCCTGAGCGTCGGTTTCAGCCGCGCCTTTCACAACGTCTTGACCTCATCGGGGATGACGTAGAACGTGGGATGACGATAGATCTTGTCCCGGGCGGGTTCGAACAGCGAATCGGTCTCGGCAGGATCGGATGCGATGATGGCCTTGGAGGGCACCACCCAGATGCTGACGCCTTCCTGGCGGCGGGTGTACAGATCGCGCGCGTGATCGAGGGCCATACTGGGATCCGCCGCATGCAAACTGCCCACGTGCTTATGGTCGAGACCGCCGCGTGCACGGATGAACACTTCGAACAGGGGCCATTGACGCTGGTCTTCCATTTCACTGCTCTCGTGATTAAGCCGCGACACCGGCGGCGGACGGGCGCCGCTTCGCGGCATAGGCGCTTGCCGCCTCGCGAACCCAGGCCCCGGCGGCATGGGCGTTGCGCCGTGCGGCAAGGCGCTCTGTGTTGCAGGGACCGTTGCCCTTCAATACCTGATCGAACTCGCTCCAATCGATGGGCCCGAAGGAATATTGCTGCTTGGATTCATCCCAGTGCAACTGCGGGTCGGGGACCGTCAGATCCAGAAACTTCGCCTGCGGCACCGTAAAGTCCACGAACTTCTGGCGCAGTTCATCGTTCGAGAATCGCTTGATCTTCCAGCGCTGCGAGTCGCCCGTGTGGGTCGAATTGGCATCGGACGGGCCGAACATCATGAGGGCCGGCCACCACCAGCGATTCAGCGCCTCCTGCGCCATGCGCTTTTGGTCGGGCGTGCCTCGCGCCAGTTGCAGCATCAGGTCGTAGCCTTGGCGCTGATGGAAACTTTCTTCGCGGCAAACGCGCACCATGGCGCGCGCGTAGGGACCGTATGAACAGCGGCACAATGGAATCTGATTCATGATGGCGGCGCCGTCGACCAACCAACCGATGGCGCCCACGTCGGCCCACGTCGGGGTCGGATAGTTGAAAATGCTCGAGTACTTGGCCTTGCCCGACAACAACTGCTCGATGAGTTGATCGCGGCTCACGCCCAGGGTCTCGGCGGCGCTGTACAGATAGGCGCCGTGTCCGCCTTCGTCCTGCACCTTGGCGATCAATATCGCCTTGCGCTTCAAGGTGGGTGCGCGAGTAATCCAATTTCCCTCCGGCAGCATGCCGACGATCTCGGAGTGGGCATGCTGGGAGATCTGCCGGATCAAGGTATTGCGGTAGCGTGCCGGCATCCAGTCCTTGGGCTCGATCTTCTCCTCGGCATCGACGCGGGCGAGGAAGCGCTGTTCGAGCGCGCTCTCGTCCACCACCGCAGCCTCGGCCGGCTGCCCATCCAAGCCTTGCGTGTACATGACCTCAAGCCTCCGGTTTTATCCAGCGTGTCAATAATGATACGTAAAAATTGGAAGTGCAATGTTTTTTGTGTCATAAAAGAACCCCTTGGAATAAGCGCTGCACCATGGCCGAATTTCCCCTCACCGCCGCCCGACTGGTGGCCGGCTTTCGCCGGCAGCGGCCCTTACGCGGCGGATCGCTCATCGTGACCGTCTTCGGGGATGCCATCACGCCGCGGGGCGGTGCAATCGCGCTGGGCAGCCTGATCGAATTGGCGGCGCCGTTCGGGTTGAATGAGCGCCTGGTGCGCACCGCAACCGCACGGCTGGCGCAGGACGGCTGGCTCGAGGGACGCCGCGTGGGCAAGCTCAGCGAGTACCACCTCTCGAAGAACGGCCGTGAGCGCTTCGCCGAGGCGACGAAGCGCATTTACAGCGAACCGGACGCGCGCTGGTCCGGCCGCTGGACCTTGATCGTCGTGCCTCCGATGCGCGCCGCTCAGCGGCGCGCCATTCGCGAAGAACTGGTGTGGCGAGGATTCGGGCAAATTTCCGCCGGTGTTTTTGCGCATCCGGAATTCGATCCCCGAGCGCTGCGCGCGCAGCGTCGCTCCGCGGGAGTCCTGGCTCCGGTGATTGCCTTCGATGCGGCGCCGGCCGCGGACGACGCGCCGCAGCGCGTGATCGAATTGGGATGGAATCTTGAAGATCTGGGGATGCGGTATCGGCGCTTCGTCAGGCGTTTCGCGGCGGTGTACGCCGAACTTAGGCGCCGCGCTGATGCCGTGCCGCGGGACGCCTTCCTGGTGCGCACGCTGCTGATTCATGAATATCGGCGCCTGCATCTGCGCGATCCGCTGCTGCCGGCGCAGCTGTTGCGGGCCGACTGGCCGGGCGTGCAGGCCGCGGCCTTATGCCGCGATATTTATTCGCGCGTGTTCGAAGCCTCGGAGGTTCACCTGTCGCGGGTTGCGGCAACGCTCGCGGGACCGTTGCCGCCGGCCGACCCCTCAGTCATGCTTAGGTTCGGCGGTCTGCGGCCACTGCTCCAGGGTTTCGACCACTAGTTTCAGGAAGGCGTTGGCCTGGAATGCATCGAGCGCACGGTGATCGATCGTCAAGGTCAGATAGCACATGGAGCGCACGGCGATGGATTCGCTGCCGCCGGCTTCGATCACGCGGATCCGGCGTTCGACTTTACCGACGCCGAGGATCGCTACCTGCGGTTGATTGATGACGATCGGCGCCGCGAGCAGGCTTCCGCCGACACCGTGATTCGAGATCGTGAAAGTGCCGCCGCGCACCTCCTGCGGCGCGAGTGTGCCCGCGCGCGCCGCATCGACCAGCCGGTTGAGGCGCTCCGCGATCTCGAACAGGTTCAACGTTTGGGCGCGGTGAATGACGGGCACGATCAAGCCCTTATTTCCGAGGGCCGTCCCGACGCCGATGTTCACGTCGCCATGCAGCTCCATGGCATCCTGATGGAACGTCGCGTTCACCTCGGGGATGGCCTGCAATGCGCGAGCACAGGCGGCGATGAAGTATGCCGTCAGCGTCAATCGTGTGCCGCGGGATTCAAACGTCGGCGCATGTAAGGCGCGCGCTTGAAGTACGCGCGTCAGGTCCGCCTCGAAGAGTGTGGTGACATGGGGAGCGTCGGCGAGACTGCGCACCATGTGTTCGGCCACACGCCGTCGAATGGCGGTGTGGGGGACCCTGGTCGACGTCGCCGCATCGGCAACCGGGGGCGACTGGATTCGCGCGTCCGCGGGTTGCGCGCCGACGGGCTGCGCACCAGAGGTGCGCCCATTGGAGACATGCCGTGCCACGTCTTCGGCGGTCACTCGGCCGCCTCGGCCCGTGCCCTTGATGTTCTCGGGGGCAATGGAATGTTCCCGCAGCAAACGTCGAACCGCGGGGCTCAAGAGTTCGCGAGCGCCGCTCGCGGCAGCAGCCGGCGGGGGAGCTTCCTCGTTCGACTTCACGGCTTCCCGCGCATCTGCCGGGGGCACGGTATCTCGCGCAGCCGTGGAAGCAGTAATCCTCGCATCGGTCAGCCTCAATCGGGCCAGAACCTCGTCCGGGCTGACCTCGGCATTCACCGGCTTGAGTACTTCGATCAAGGTGCCGCTGGCCGGCGCCGGCACTTCCACCGTGACCTTGTCGGTCTCCAACTCCACCAAGGGTTCATCCTTGGCGACGCGGTCGCCGACGGCTTTGCACCAGCGCAAAATCGTGGCGCGTGTGCCTTCCTCGTTCGGCGGGGCCAACACATCTTCAACGGCGTTCATGCTTAAATTTCGGACAAAGCGACAATCGACTGTGTAATGGTCTCGACGCTGGGCAGTACGGCGTCGAGCAGCGCCGGATGGTGCGGACTCGGAACATCCGGCATCGCCAGCCGCTCGATCGGCGCGTCCAGATCGAAGAACGCCTCCTTGGCCAGAACTGCGGCGATTTCCGCGCCGAAGCCCGCGGTCATCGTATCCTCGTGAACGATCAGGCAGCGGCCCGTCTTGCGCACCGATGCCAGCGTGGCCTCGCGGTCCCAGGGGGAGAGGGTGCGCAGGTCCAGCAGGTCGGCTGATTTGCCGCTGGCCTCGAGAGCCTGCTCGCAGCGCTCCACCATGGCGCCCCAGCTCACCACCGTCAGCATGGTGCCCTCACGCAGCAAAGTGGCCTTGCCGAACGGCACGACAAATTCGTCGCCGGGGTAGGGACGTCGGGCTGAAGCGGAGTCGAGCAGCGATCGATGTTCGAAGAATATCGTGGGATCGTTGCCGCGCAAGGCGCTTCTCAATAAACCCACCGCATCCTGTGCATTGGACGGCATGGCCAAGCGCCAGCCGACGCCGTGCAACCACTGCACTTCGTTCGATTGGCTGTGCCATGGGTCGCCGCACTTGAAAAATCCGCCCGGAATGCGCACCACCATCGGGGCTGCGAAGCGATTGACCGTGCGCCAACGCATCGTGCCGCAGTCGTTGAGTTGCTCCGCGGCCGGATCCGCATACTTGCGGAATTGAATTTCCGGTACCGGCATGAGGCCCGAGGCCGCCATGCCGACCGCGCGGCCGATGATGCCCTCTTCGGAGAGGCTGGTGTCGAATACTCTGTCCGCGCCGAATTTTTCCTGTAGCCCAAGGGTTGCGGCATGAACCCCGCCCTTGCGCCCGACGTCTTCGCCGAAGATCAGCAATCGAGGATTCGTGCTCAGTTCATGTTCCAGCGTGCGGCGCACCGCCGTAACTAGATTGATGCGCGGACCCTCCGGGTTGGGCCGCTCCGTGCCCGGCGCGGGCATCACCCCCGCGCAACGCAGGCCGCCCTGCTGCTGCAGATCGATCGAGCCGTCGTCGCCGTGCTCGGAAAACACGTAGCGCTGAATGCGCGAAACGTCGGGTGTCGGGCGCCGCTCGACCGCCGCAAGTGCAGAAGCTACGGCGACACGGCCCTCGGCCATTTCCCGGTCCCAGTCGGCCGCGCTGATCGTGTGCGGCACCAATTGCTCGCGCAGCTTGGCAAGCGGATCCTTCGCGTTCTCGGCTGCGATTTCGCTCTCGCTCTTGTAGGTCTGGGTGTCCTGTCCGGAGTGGCCCGAAAGTCGCGGTACCGTGAGCCTGATCAGGGCAGGGCCGTCTCCCGATCGCACTCCGGCCACGGCGCTCTGGATGAGCGCAGCGGCGGCCGACGGGTCCGACCCATCGCCATCCAGCACCCGCAACCCGCCAAAGCTCTCGAGATTGCGGGCGATATTGCCCCCCGGCGTTTGATGGCGGGAACTGACCGAAATGCCGTAGCCGTTGTCCTCGATGAAGAACAAGAACGGCAGCCGTTCGGTGGTGACGATATTGAGCGCCGCCCAGAACCCATTGGTTGCCGTCGATGCTTCTCCGCCATGCGCCACCGCAATACTGTTCTTGCAAGTCTGATCGCCCAGCCGGGTAAGGCGATAGCGCAGGGCTTGAGCCCATCCCACCGCCGGCGTGTACTGCGCACCCACGCCCCCGCATACGGGCAGGACGCACGGACCCACCTTGCGCGGCATGTTGAAGACCACGCCGATGTCGCGTCCGTCGCTCATGCCGCCGGCACGCATCATCGTAGATCCAAGGGCCTCCTCCAGCGGAAGCCCTAAGCCGAGCAACAGCGGCCGCGATCG
Organism: Gammaproteobacteria bacterium; assembly: GCA_021323735.1. Classification (GTDB taxonomy): domain Bacteria; phylum Pseudomonadota; class Gammaproteobacteria; order Steroidobacterales; family Steroidobacteraceae; genus Bog-1198. Next base: position 13,410 of record JAJPKM010000011.1, on the reverse strand, counting down.
GTAGTAGGCGCCGATGCCGTCCTGGTCACCGGTCAATTGGGTGCTCAGCAGCACCTGGGTAAGATCGTGGCCACGCGCCGAGAATTGGTACAGGACCTTGCGGTCGGGCAACAACGTCGATTCTTCAAGATCATCGAGTGCGCGCGAAATCGCCACGTGGCGCAGAACGGTGCGCCACTCGAAGGCGCCCGCCGTCGGTGCCTGCTGCATCTTGCGGAGACTGGCCACCATCGCGATCCCTCATGGCTTTGGAATTCCGAAGACTAATGCAGCGCAGGCGACAGGAATCGCCAAAAAGTCTCGAATAATTGATAAATATTAGTGATAATCACTAATAAATCATCAATGAGTAATTGAAAAATGAACTTTGACCGCTATGACGCCAAGATACTTGACGCGCTGCAGCGCGACGGTCGCCTCTCTGTGGTAGACCTCTCCGAATCCATCGGATTGTCTGCGACTCCCTGCGCTCGCCGCATCAAGACGCTGGAATCCGAGGGGGCCATTGAGGGCTACGCCGCCGTACTCAATCCGGCCCGCGTCGGACTGGCGGTGCTGGCCATCGTGCAAGTGAAATTGACGGAACATACCGATGAAACGGTGGCGCGCTTCGAACGCGAGATACGACTCATGGACGAGGTCACGAAGTGCTTCGCCATGACCGGAACTTACGACTTTATTCTCGAGGTCTATGGCAAAGACCTCGATGCCTTGAGCAACGTGGTTCTGAAGAAGCTCATTCGGGTGCCTAATGTCCGCGACATGCAATCGAGCGTGGTGCTCGCCACCATCAAGCGCACCGCGCGCATCCCGCTAGCCCATCTGCAGTCCTGAACAATCTGTGGTGAGCTATGATCACTCGGCGGGTCTAGCGTAAGTACGCGCGGCTGGCCGGACGAGAAATAACGATGCGGGAGATCGGATGAAGTACCTGGGCGGCACTGGATTCATACTGCTGGTGTTGACGCTCAACCTTGCGTCGCCGGTGCGGGCCCAGGCAGCCGCAGAGGCCTCGACGGCCGTGCGTGAACAAAGCTGGAAAGTTGCAGGCCTCGGTGCTCCGGCCGACATCGTGATCGACCACTGGGGCATCGCACATGTTTTCGCCGCCAGCGTCCACGACGCCTTCTTCCTGCAGGGTTACAACGCGGCGCGCGATCGGCTGTGGCAAATCGATCTATGGCGCAAGCGTGGCTTAGGGCTACTGTCGAAATCCTTAGGTCCTACCTACGTCGATCAGGATCGCGCCGCCCGGCTGTTCCTCTATCGGGGTGACATGGCGCAGGAGTGGGACGCATACGCCGCCAATGCAAGAGAGTGGGTCACGGCCTTCGTCGACGGCGTAAACGCCTACGTCGCCGAAGTGCGCAGCGCCGCGAAACCGCTGCCCATCGAATTCAAGCTGACCGGCAGTCAGCCCGATACCTGGAAAGCGGAGGATGTCGTGCGCATCCGCAGCCATGCGCTGGTATCGAACATCACCTCGGAGGTCGCGCGCGCCCGTGTCGTCTGCGCGGCAGGTCTTAAGGCGGACCGGCTGCGCCGCAAGATCGAACCGGTGGGCCACACCATGGTGATCCCCGCCGGCCTCAATCCCTGCGACGTGCCTGCCGAGGTACTGAAGGATTATCTGCTGGCCACCAAGGCCGTGGACTTCAATGCGCTTGCCGGAACCGAACGGCACGCAGACCTTTCCCCCGAGAGGCAATTGGCGATGGCGATCGATGCGCAGTCCATGGAGGGCTCGAACAATTGGGTGATCGCGCCCTCGCGAACCGTGACGGGCCGGCCCATTCTGGCAAACGACCCTCACCGCCAGCTCGGCGCACCGTCGCTACGCTACGTGGTCGGATTGAACGCGCCGGGTCTCGATATCATCGGCGCGGGTGAACCGGCGCTGCCGGGCATTTCCATCGGACACAACGAGGACATTGCATTCGGCATCACCATATTCGCCATCGACCAAGAAGACTTGTATGTCTACGCACTGAAAGCCGGCGATCCGGACAGCTATCGCTACAAATCCGGCTGGGAAAAAATGCACGTGGTGCACGAGTCGATCGAGGTGAAGGGAGGTGCGACGCGCGAGGTCGAACTGCGCTTCACCCGCCACGGCCCGGTGTTGGCGGTGGATGCGGCAAACCGGCGTGCCTTCGCGATGCGCACCGTGTGGAACGAGCCCGGACTTTCGGGCTATTTCGGATCCTCGCGCCTGCTCATGGCGAAAACCTGGGATGACTTCAAGGCAGCCGGCGACCAGTGGGGCGCACCGCCGCTCAACATCGTTTATGCGGATGTGAGGGGTAACATCGGCTGGGCGGCCGCGGGCCGCGTCCCGGTACGGAAGAATTGGGACGGCCTCATGCCGGTTCCGGGAGACGGCCGTTATGAATGGGCCGGCTTCCACGGCAAGGACGTGCTGCCCTGGAGGTACAACCCGAGCGATGGGTTCTTGGCGACCGCGAACGAGATGAACTTGCCCGAAGGGTTCCCCAACGAGCAGAGGCGCATCGCGTTCGAGTGGACCGATCGATCGCGCATCGAGCGCATCGACGAGCTGCTGCGCGCCAACCCCAAAATGACCCTGGCCGATTCGATGGCGATCCAGACCGACGCGGTAAGCACCCAGTCACGCCGTGCGGTCGCGTTGCTGGCATCCTTGAATTCGCAGGACGCCGATGTCGCGCAGGCGCTCGCGCTGCTCAAGAGCTGGGATCATGAGGAGAGCACATCCAGCACGGCTGCCGCGATCTACGAGGTATGGGCGACGAAGTACCTCGGCAAGGCAACGGTGGCAAAAGCGACCCCGGAGGCCGCGCGTAAACTCATCGGGGACCCCCATCTGGAGGCTGTGATCGGCTATCTCGAACATCCCGATGGTGCATTGGGCGCGGATCCCGCGGGGGCACGCGATGCCATCCTGCTGGACAGTTTGGGCGCAGCGCTCGCGGACTTGAGGCAACTCCTGGGACCTATCATGACGTCGTGGACATGGGGTCGGCTGCACCGCGCGATGTTCGAGCCTGCCGCCGCCGTCCTGGCCGACCCGGAGCTGCGCGCGCAGATGTCGGTCGGACCGCTCGAGACTCCGGGCTCCTCTTCCACGCCGCGCGCCCAATCCTACCGCCCATCCGACTTCTCCGTAATCGCGGGGGCCTCGGTGCGCATGGTGATGGATGTGGGTGCGTGGGATAATTCAGTGGTTATCAATACGCCCGGCCAATCGGATGACCCCATGAGTGCGCACTACCGGGATTTATTCCCCATGTGGGCCGAAGGCTCCTATGTGCCGTTGAGGTTCAGCCGTGCCGCCGTCGAGCGCGACGCCGAAGATCGTATCCACCTCATGCCGGCCGGGCCGTGAAAAAGCTCAAGCACGAATCGGAGTTGTTCAAGGCGGCATTGCTCGCGGGCGTCGAATATGCGGAAGGCCGTAAGGCGGTTGAGTTCGAGGCCACCGATTCTGCCAGCGACAAGGCGTTGTATGTGTATCGCCTGCTGGTGCACGACAAGGTGATTGCGCCCATGCCCGAGGATCAAGTGAGCGAGAAGACGATCCGGCATCGGCTGGCGACCTGGTATGCCCACAAATTGCCTGACGGCCACCCGCTGAAAGGTTAGCCGTACCCCAACCGTATCCCTACCTTCACCCCGATCCGAACCCTGACCTGTACTTATACCCGACCTGTACTCGTACCTGCACCGCTACCTGTACTGCTACCTGAACAAATAAGTCATCGGCAGCCCGAGGCGAATACAAGATTGAACGGCGGGACTTGCGGGCAGAACGATACGGTCCGAGGAAGCGCCGAGCAATTTCGTCAGCCAGAGTTCATGTCGATCGAGTCCGTAGCCGGACGACAGCCTCAGGCGATCGCGAATCCAATCGGGAATGAGTTCCACCGCGGCGCGTACCAACATCGGTTGTACCCAATGGAGCGGGCGGGGAAGGGCTGGCGTTTCCCGCATGATTTTCAGGAACTCGAAGATAATCGGGGAAGGGGCGAGGTGCGTGGCAGCCGATTCGAAAAGGCCTTGCATCGTTGCGGCAGAGTTCGGGGGGTCCACCGCGCCATACAGCCGCGATACCGGAATTCCCTCCGCATACAGGCGATCGAACTCATCCTCGCCTAAGGGGCGGACATAGCGGTGGTACGCCGCACCAAAGCCGAAAGCGGCGGTGGCGTGCACCCAGGTGAGCAGTCGTGGATCGTTGGCCGAATAGCTCGCGCCATCGGGTGTCTTGCCCTGGACCCCCGCATGCATGCGCACGATGCGCGCGATCATGGGCTCGGCGACGCTGCGTGCGCCGTAGACGGTGATCATCGCCGCCAACCCCGTGCGTTGCAGACGGCCCAAGGGATGCTTGCGGAACGAAGAATACTCCCAGATACCGGCGCGCACCGAAGGCTCCGCCAATTCGAGTATGACGGCGGCGGTTCCACCGACGAATAGCGCGACGGGATTCTTGAAGATCCGCCACGACACTGAGTTCGCCGAGACCAGCGCTTCCTCTTTGAACGGCCGATTGAACTCGTTCTGACCCGAAGATACGCCATACAAGAGCGAGTTCACGGTCGCGTCGAGGCGGCGCTGCAGGGTCGCGGGAAGGCGAATGGCCGACATCATGAGACCTTGGAGTGCATCATGAGATTCCTAACGAATATGCCCGTCAGGAGCTTTTTTCGATCAATGTCTTCGCGGCCGGAGCGCCATCGAGGATGACTTGCTCCAGCACGGACAGATACTCCAAGTAACGCTTGCGTCCCAGCGTCGTGATCCGATAGATCGTCTGGGGGCGATTCCGGTCAGCGCCCTTTGCCAGACTTACCAATTGCGCGTCTTGTAGCACCTGCAGGTGCCGGTTCAAGTTGCCATCGGTCAACGCGCAAAGTTTTTTCATCTGTGGAAAGGGCAGCCCCTTCGGGTGCGTGACCAGACACGTCAACACCCCCAAGCGAGCGCGCTCATGGATGATGCGGCTGAGCCCGTCATAGGCAAAGGGCGAAGGATTCGCCGATTTGGAGCTAGACTTCTTCAACGGCTTCCTCAAATCCATAACGTAGAACGGCGGCGATCAACAACTGACCCACGCCGAAAGGAATGCCCATCGCCCAAGGCGACAGCGCATGATGGCCGGAAGCAAAGAGCAGGCAGACCAGACCTGACGCGAGATACCATGCTCCGACCCCGAACATTTGGCGGGGCAGGAAACGGCATGAGGCGAACACCCCTAAGCTGAATATGACTTCCCACCAACCCGGGAGCATCCACGAGTCCTGCGGTGCAACCCGCATCAGCACGACGGTCAGCAGCATCCCGACGACAATGCAGGGCAGGAACTGTTCGGCCGCGGCTTGAATCATTTCCATCGCCAGCCCTGAATGCACCCGCCGGGCACGCACGATGGTTTCGGCGCTCGAGAGGAACAGCGCGACTGCCGCCGTCGATATCCAGATGGCCAGGAACGACTTCAAGTTGGAGGCCGAGTCGGCCAACCAATGGCTCTGCGCGGCGGCGACCAGCAGTGCGAGCACCCCGCTCGAGGCTATGGACAGAGGTCCGTAGCCGCGAAACTGCGTCCCGCGAGCCACCTGGGTTCGAATCGCGTTGATGTCGTCGAGCGCCTGGCGCAGTTCAGTCATGCCTCGACTCTACCCGGTGCGCCGGCGATTGCCAAACAACTCGCGTTGCATTGCAGCGGGCTGCGGACAGCGCGAATTCGGCAGGTTTTGCTTGATACTCGCGCTGCCCACCCATGCGACGGGCAGCGCGAACATCGTTGTAGGCTCAAGAAGTGCGGATGCTCTCAGCGCTTTCCGACGACCAGCACCACGAAAGAATCCGGAACCATCGTGGGCCTGGGATGAGGTTGCGCTTCGGTGGGCGCTGGCGCGGGTCCGAAATCGGAAGTGACCAAGTAGATCTTCCCCGACTTGCCGTCGAGAGCCATGGTGCGCGCGCCGCGTTGCGTGGACACGGTGTCGGTCACCGAATAATGGTCCGCCGTGTCTTGGTGGACCACCGACAGGGTGCCGTCGCCGTTCGAGCTGTACGCGGTGGCGCGCTTCTCGTCGTAGGCCGCCGCATCCGGATGCTCGCCGATAGTCACGCGAGCCACTTGCTTGCCGCTTACCGCATCGGTGACGGCCATGACCTTGCCATCGCAAACGGAAAACAAGCGGTGGTGGGCGCCATCGAGGGCCAGCCCGCTCGGGCTGTCGCAACCGGGCAGGGACCAGGTGTTCTTGACCGCCAGTTTTTCAGTGTCGATCACCACCATCTTTCCCGGGTCGCTCTCGATGTTCACGAAAATCTGTCCGTGCCCATCATCGACCGCGAATTCGGGTTTGTCGGGCACCGGAATGGTGGCGACGACGGCGAGGCTTGCTGCGTCGAGCACGGTGATGTTCTTGCTCCCGCCGTTGAATGTGAACACATGTTTGCCGTTGGGTTCGTACAGGATGGCATCGGGATTGACGGCGGGGATTTTCACTTCTTGTATGACCTTGAGGGTGTCGAGGTCAAAGACCGTCACGGAGTTGCCGCGACCGTTGCTGGTGTAGCCTCGATTCAAAGCCTTGGCCAGCGCAATGCCGTGCACGCCTAAGGTGTCGGGAATCGAACCCAAGAGTTTCCCGGATTCGGTGCTGACTACATCGACGCGCGTCCCGCGGCTGATGAAAAGCCGGTCTTTGGCCGAATCGGCTGTGAGGTAATCCCATCCGCCTTCGCCGCCCACCTTCCAGCGCTGCAGTATTTCCAACTTCGTGCCGTCCGCCGCGCCTTGCGCGAGCGGCGCACTGAGCAGTCCCAACCCCAAACTCAATTTGATGCAGAGACCCAAGGCAGCGCGTGTCGATAGCATGAAAGATTCCCCCGTTTAACCTTTGTGTGGCAAAGCGCAACTATGCCTCACTCTCGGGGAAAAATCTCGCCGCCCCGAAAAGGGAGAATACTCGAGGCGGGCTGGCTTGGCCTGGCGGATCCTCCGCGTTGCGTGCATAGTCGGCGGCATGAATTTGGATTGGCGAGTCTTCGCGCTCGGATCGGCATTCTTCGCGGCGCTGACGGCGATTCTCGGCAAAGTCGGCGTGTCCGAGATCAATTCCGATCTCGCCACCTTCTACAGGACAGTGGTCATTCTGGCCGTCAGTGCGCTGCTGGTCTCGGCCCGTCAGGAATGGCAGGCGCCGGGTGCGGTATCCTCGAAGGGGCTGCTGTTTCTGGTCTTGTCTGGCGTGGCCACAGGCCTGTCGTGGCTTTGCTACTTTCGCGCACTGCAAATGGCCCCTGCCTCGCGAGTGGCGCCCATCGACAAGTTCAGCGTGGTACTGGTGGTTTTATTCGCGGTCCTTCTGCTCGGAGAGAAGTTGACCTGGAAGGTCGGATTGGGCTCCATGCTCATTGCAGGCGGTGTGATCCTGACGGCACTGTAACCTTACGGCGCGTGCTTTTTCCGTTGCGCATGAATTATTCAGGCTGGACGATTCCTCGCGTTCTTGTCGGATTTGTAAAGAGTCACCCCGCTGCGTGCCGTGGTAGGGTTTCGGGTATGAGCCCGCCTACCGTTCGCCTTGCCGGTGCCGCTGCAGTCATGCTCTGCGCTGGATGCGCTCTGCATGAAACGCAACCGAAGGCCGTCGGTTTGCCCGCCGCCTTCGAGGCGCCTGCCCCGAGCGATGCGGCCTGGCCGAGCCTGGATTGGTACAAGGGCTTCGGCAGCCCCGAACTGCAAGCGCTCATCGAGCAGGCGGCGAGCGCCAATCTTGACCTGGTCATGGCGCGGGCCCGGGTAACCCAGGCCGACGCGCGCGCGCGGCAGGCAGGCGCCGCGATTCTGCCGAGCGTCGATGCCGGCGGCAATGGCAACTACCTCGCGGGTCATTCGGTGAACGGCAGTGCACACGAGACCGATTGGGCGGCCCTGTTGTCGGCCAGTTATGAGGTCGATTTCTGGGGCAAGAATCGTGCGGCCGCGCGCGCGGCGAGTTCGCTGGCGGACGCTTCGAAAGCCGACCGCGACACCGTCGCACTCACCACGCTCGCGGGTGTCGCGGACGGATACTTTCAAGTGCTGGCGTTACGCGAGCGCTTGGGCGTGGCCGGTGCGAATTGGGATGCCGCGCGGAAATTGCTCGAGGTCATCCAGGCACGCTTTGACGTCGGGGTGGCCAACCCGGTGGAACTCTCGACCCAAAAGGCGGTGCTGGCAACTGCCGGCTTGGTTCTGCCGGAACTTCGTCAGCGGGAAGCCGAGGCATTGGCGGCCCTGGCGCTTCTATTGGGGCGCGCTCCTGAGCAGTTCACGGTTGAAGGCCGGTCACTCGACGCACTGGTCGAGCCGCCGGTGGGTGCAGGGCTGCCTGCGGAGCTGCTGCGGCGCCGGCCCGATTTGTTCATGGCGGAGGCCAACATGCGGGCGGCAAACGCGGATCTGCTGGTAGCGCGTGCCGCGTTGTTTCCCTCCTTGACGCTGACGGCCAGCGGCGGCGTACAGAATCCGGCGTTGAATGCCGCCGTCATCAGCTTGAGCGGCGCGGGGCCGACGTTGAATCTCGGTGCATCCATCACGCAGACCATCTTCGATCGCGGCCGGCTGCGGGCGGTGCGCGCCGAAGCCCAGGCGAAGGAAGAAGAGTTGGTGGCGGCGTACAGCGCGGCGATTCTGTCCGCTCTGGTGGATGTCGAGAATGCGCTGTCCGCGCTGCATCATCTGGACGAGGCGCGCGCACTGCAGGAACAGAGCGTCGCCGAAACCGAACGCGCATTCGCAGGAGCGACGTTACGGTACAAGGCGGGTTCCGGCGATTTTCTTTCCGTGCTCGAGGCGCAACGTGCGCTATACGCGGCGCGCGACCAATACAGTCAATACAAGCTCGCCCGCCTCCAAGCGGTCGTTGCACTTTGCAAGGCACTCGGCGGAGGCTGGCAGGCGTCGGCCCCAAAGTCTGCGATCAAGGAATCCCAATGAACACGATATTGCCGCTGCGGGGCGCAGCTGGATCATTTCGGGCGACATCGCCGCGTGCGGGTGTTGTTGCTGCCGCATGTATTGCCCTGCTCGCGATGGCCGCCTGCCACAAAGCCGCGCCCACCGATGCGGCCAAGTCGGTGCCGGACGCAAAGTCGGCGCCGGACACCAAGTCGCCGTCAGACCCGAAATCGGCGTCAGATTCGAAAGCCGCCAACGCTTCGCAGCCGGTGGATGGCAAAGAGAAGCCGTCCGGTGAGGGACTCAGCCTGACGCCCGAGCAGGTGGAGAAGATCGGTCTCGAGACCGAGGAGGTCAAGGCGAGCGACTACGCGGAGGAAACGTCCGGATATGGCACGGTGATGGCGCACGAGGCGATCGCGCAGGCCGTCGCGGAACTGGCCACGGCGGAAGCCACCGAGAAACAAAGCCGTGCGGCATTGGCGAGGACCCAACGCCTGGCCGGCACCGCGGGCGCTTTGTCCGCGGACGTCGAGGAGACCAACGCACGCCAGGCGGTGGTCGATCGGGCGGCTCTGTCGCTGGCGCGACAGCGGCTGTCCGCCACATACGGACAAAAGCCGCCGTGGGGCCAGGATGGAAATCAGGCCATGTTGCAGGCGCTTGCCGATGGCTCCACGTTGCTGGTCCGCGCCTCTTTCCCGCTCGGTGCACTACCTGCGGGCACTCCGAAAACCCTGCGCGGCGCGCGCATCGGTACGGCGGCCGGCAAGGGATGGAAGTTGACTTCGGTTTGGCCGGCGCCGGCAGACGCAGCCGTTCCCGGGCGCAGTTTCTTCGCGCTATTGCGCGCCGGCGATGCGGGCGAAGGTGAAAGAATCATCGTGTGGGCGCCGATCGGATCGACGCAGTCCGGTGCCTGGGTTCCGGCGCAAGCCGCGGTCATCAGCGATGGCAAGTACTGGTGCTATGTACAAACTAAGCCGGGCACCTTTCTCAAAACGGAAATAGACGCCGGCAGACCGTTCGAGAGCGGCTACTTCGTGACCGAGGGCGTCAAAGCGGGCGATAAGGTGGTCGTCAAAGGGACGGCGCAGCTTCTCGCGCAGGAATCGAATTCCGGCGCGGACGCTGATTAGCCATGATGCGCGCCCTCGTCAGCCTTTGCGTGCGCCATTTCGGCGCCGTAACCGCCTTGAGTCTGTTCGCGCTGATTCTCGGAGCCTGGGGTGCCATGCGTGCGCCCCTGGATGTATTTCCCGAGTTCGTTCCCTCGCAGGTCGATATTCAAACCGAAGCGCCGGGGTTCGCGCCGCAGCAAGTCGAGCAGCTGGTCACCAAGCAGGTGGAGAACGCCGTCAATGGAGCGTCCGGGCTGGCTACGCTGCGCTCCGAGTCGATTCCGGGCCTTTCGGTGGTGACCATCACCTTTGCCGATGGCGTTGATGTTCACGTGGCGAGGCAGGGAATTTCGGAGCGACTGTCCGAACTCGGCAGCAGTCTGCCGGCGGGCGTGGGTACGCCGAAGCTCTCGCCCCTGGTCTCGAGCACTATGGACTTGCTGAAAATCGGCCTCCTGTCCGATCAGGTTGACGCCTACACGCTGCGCGATACCGCCAATTGGATCATCCGGCCGCGCCTGCTGGCCGTGCCGGGGGTCGCCCACGTCCTCGTTTTCGGCGGCGATGTGCGGCAAATACAAATACAGCCCGACATGCTCAAGCTGGCAAGTTTCGGCATCACGCTGTCCGAGGTGGCCGATGCGGCACACGCGGCGTTGCCCATGCGGGGTGCGGGCTTCATCGACCTGCCCGCGCAGCGGGTGCTGCTCAAGTCCCCGACGCCGCAGCCCGATATCGATGCGCTCAAGCAGGCGGTGGTGACCGAGCACCATGGCACCCCCATTTTACTGCGCGACCTCGCCGAGGTGAAATTTGCCCCCGCGCTCAAGTTCGGCGATGCGCTGGTCATGGGCAAGCCGGGCGTGATGCTGTCTCTGGCGAGTCAGTACGGCACCAATACGTTGACCGCGACCTTGGCCGTCGAGAAGGTCTTAAGCGATCTGGAGCCGACCTTGAAGGCGCAGGGCATCACCCTTTATTCGCGCCTGCATCGGCCCGCGAATTTCATCGAACGGGCTTTGGGCGATCTCAAGGACTCGCTGGCCATTGCGGCGATTCTCATTCTGGCGGTGCTCTATTTGTTTCTGCGCGACGTGCGTGCGGCATTGATCGCCTTCATGGCCATCCCGCTGTCGCTGCTGGCCGCCATCGCCGTGCTGAATCGCATGGGCCTGACGCTCAACACCATGACGCTCGGCGGGTTTGCGGTCGCGCTGGGCGTTCTGGTCGATGATGCCATCATCGGCATTGAAAACATTTTGCGGCGCCTGCGGGAAAACGGCCGGCTGGCTGAGCCCAAAGCCAGGCTGGAAGTCCTGCGCGACGCTTCCGTCGAAGTGCGCGGCCCGGTTATTTACGCCACCGCCGTGGTGGTCGCCGTATTCCTGCCGGAACTGTTCACCTCCAGCGTCCAGGGCCGCTTCGTCGGTCCTCTGGCGCTGGCATTTATTTTCGCCGTGCTCGCTTCGCTGTTGGTGGCCATGACCGTGACGCCGGCGCTGTGCGCGCTGTTGCTGCGCCGGCATGATGCGCGCGCGGAAGCGAAGTGGCTGGTGCGCCTCAAAACCTGGCAGAGGTCTGCGGTTCACGGCGTGACGAGCCACTTTCGCCTCATCGCGGCAGTGCTCATCGGGTTGGTGATTGCGGCTCTCGCAGCGCTGCCCTTCCTCGGCGGCACGTTCATGCCCGACTTCTTGGAAGGGCATCTGGTCATGCAGGTTTCGAGCGCGGCCACGGGAACCTCTTTGGAGGCCATGCTCGACATGGGTAAACGGATCAGCGCCGAAGTACTGGCGTTGCCCTACGTGGAAAGCATCGAACAACAGGTCGGCCGCGCGGAACTGGGCGAGGATACCTGGGGGCCGAATCGCAGCGAATTCCATGTGGAGTTGAAGGCGGATGCCAAGATCGATCAGCACGCCGCGCAGGAGCAGTTGCGCAAGATTTTGGCCGACTACCCCGGGCTGCAAAGCGAAGTGGTCACCTTTCTGGGAGATCGCATCAGTGAAAGCCTGAGCGGCGAGACGGCGCAGGTGGCGGTCAAGGTGACCGGCGATGATCTGGATGCGCTCGATGCCGCGGGTGACAAGATTGTCGGTGTGCTCGGGAAAATTCCCGGCGTCGTGGATTTGCAGTTCAAACGTCAGAGCGGCACGCCGGAGATCGCCATCGAACTGCTGCCGCAGGCGCTGGCGGCAACCGGGCTCAAGGTCCAGGATGTTCTCGACACCGTCGAAGCGGCCTACGCCGGGGCCGACGTGGGACAGACTTTTCAGGCAACGCGCACCGTCGGCGTGGTCCTGCTGCTGCCGGACACTGTGCGCCATCAGCCTGCGCAGCTCGCGAAGCTCATGATCGCAAGTCCCGCGGGGCCGGTACCGCTGGCACAAATCGCGCGCCTTTCCGTTACCCAGGATCGATACAGCATCCAACACGATGGCGGACAGCGGCGCATCAGCGTGACATTCAACGTTGGGAAGGGTTCGCTTCAAGAAGTCGTACGGCAGGCGCAGCGGGCCATCGCCGGCGCCGTGGAGCTGCCCGCGGGTGTGTTCGTCGAATTTACCGGTGCCGCGGAGGCGGAACTACAGACCCGGAATGAATTGGTGCTGTACTCAGGGCTGGCGCTGGGACTGATCGTGCTCATCTTGTTCGTTTCATTTCATTGGCGTGCGAACAGCTGGTTGGTCATGGCGAATTTGCCGTTTAGCTTGATCGGCGGCGTCATGGCGATTGCCGTCACCGGCATCGGCATCTCGCTCGGAGCCGTCGTGGGATTGGTCACCGTGTTCGGCATCAGCGCGCGCAATGCCATCTTGCAACTGGCTCACTACGAACATCTGGTGGAGGTCGAGGGCGCGAGCTGGGATGTTGATTTGGTGATACGCGGTGCCAATGAGCGCTTCGTGCCGATCTTGATGACCGCGGCCGTCACGGCCCTCGGACTGGCGCCGCTCGCCTTCGGCATCCATCGGCCGGGGCAGGAGATCGAGGGCCCCATGGCCATCACCGTGCTCGGCGGTTTGCTGTCCTCGACGCTGCTCAATTTATTCGTCCTGCCGGCCTTGGCGCAGCGCTACGTCCGTCTGCGCCCCGCCGGATCGGGTGGACAGCCGGCGGGCTAGCCGGCCCGCTAGGCTGATACCCGATGGGCAAATGCCCACCCTTGACTTCACAATACTTTGCATAGCAGAGTACCCGGCGCCGCACTTGTCACGGAGAATTACAATGAACGAAGCAGCAGTCGCTAAATCACCGTTAGCGAATCCTTGGATTCAATTGGTCATCGGCGTCATCTGCATGGCGTGCGTGGCGAACTTGCAGTACGGGTGGACGCTGTTCGTCAATCCGATC
>JAJPKM010000049.1 GCA_021323735.1 Gammaproteobacteria bacterium | reverse complement strand
ATGGCGTTCAACAAGCGCGTGGTGCGCTCCTTGTGATCATCCTTCAAGATCCCGGAACTCTGCAGCTTCTCCAGCACCAACTGCGCCTCGCCGGGCAACGCCGCGTCGCCGAGCAGCTGCGCCATTTCGATATAGTCCGTGTCCGCCTGCATCGCATTGACGTCGTACATCACCCGATAAATCATCAGAGTATTGCGATCCTCGCGCTCATCCTGGCGCTCCAGGCGGATCAGCGTGTTCCAATAGGAAGTCTTGTTGGTGAGATGTATCAAATCGGTCAATACGGGAACCATGGCTCCGCTGTCGCCGGCATCGGACGCACACTGCAATTTGAACAGGTACAGGTTCTCCTTCGGAGCCTCTCCAGCCTTGCGGCTGGCAGCGACGGCCTTCTCCACCCAAACACCTGAATTCTTACAGTCCTTCAACTGATAGTAGCTCTGCGCAATGATGGCAAGATCATTCGGCGACGCGGTACCCGCATCCGCCATCTCCTTGCCGTACTCGACGGTCTTCTGGAACTGACTGGTGCTGGCAGAGATACCGAACAGCGCCCGAGTGATATTCACCTTATCTTCGGGAGTTGCCACACCGGTGGCCTGCGATTTCTCGAATGCTGCCTGCGCCGCTTTCAAGTTGTTGAGCTTGATGTTGGCGAAGCCCTTGAAATAGGAAATTTTCATCTCATCGAACGGTGTCAGTCCGGACTTGGTTTCCGCTGCGTCCAGATTCTTGAGCGCCTCCGTCCATTGATTGGCCTGCAGCGCCTTCTGCGCCGCGGTCATTTCCTTGGCAATGACGCGGCTTATCTCCTGACCCTTGGGCTTGTCGGCAGGCTTGTCGGCGGAAAACGCTGCCGGAGAGATCGCCGCGCAGCCTAGGAGGGCCATCAAACAGAGCATCGCCGGGCGGCGTCGACTATCGCGTATCGAATGACTCATTAGGAGACCTCGTTATGTATCGAATTTATTTTTCGCGCGGCCTTCACCCGCGCCCGGCATCTCTGGTCAAACAAACGGCGCGTACACCGGTTGAAGGGCATGACGCGCCGTAATACCACCTGAGGGTACCGTCGTTAGAAGAAATCGTTGTTGACGAAACCTATCTTCTTCAAACCTCGGTGCTGCAGGTCGGCCAACGTCTGCGCCACAATCTCGTACTTCGCAAATTTGTCGACCGTGATATGCACTTCCGGCTGCGGCTGCTTCTGCGCTTCCGACTCGATGTAGCCTTGAAGGGTTCTTCGGTCCACCGGCGTCTTGTTCCACAGCAAGGTGCCGTCGAAATCGATGGTCAGATCGATGACCTCCGGCGGCGGCGGCGGCACGAAGTTCGGCGGCGGCGGCAGAGGGTTATCGATCTTGACCGCATGTGTCTGGTTAGGAAGCGTGATGATAAAAATAATCAGCAGCACCAGCATCACGTCGATCAGCGGCGTCATGTTGATTTCGGAATAGGATTGGCCTTCGCCGCCCCCGCCTACGCTCATCGCCATCTTTAATCTCTCCTACCGTGAGGCGCCGGGACGATCGGGCTCGGTGATAAACGCCACCTTGCGAATGCCGATGCGTTGAGTTGCCACGAGCACCTGGCCCACAAACTGATACCGCACATTCGAATCGCCCCGAATATGCACTTCCGGCTGCGGGTCCTGGCGCACGATCCCACGCAGCATCGTCTGGAGCTCATCCTGCCCGGACAGCAGCTTGGTGTTCCAATAAATGGCACCTTGCTTGTCCACGGCGATGGTGATGTTCTCCGGGCGAGTCTGCGTGACCAGATTGGTCGCCTTGGGCAGCGTCAGCGGTACCTGCTGAAGAATGACTCGAATGGTGATGATGAAAATGATCAGCAGCACCAACATCACGTCCACGAGCGGCGTGACGTTGATGTCGGACATTGCCACGCCCTCTTCTTCACCGCCTGATACGTGTAACGCCATGAACGATGATTCCTAGCGGGCGAGCGCGGCAGCGGGCGGCTTGCCCATCGCAGCAGGCGGCTTGTCCATACCAAGACCCATCTTGACGCCCGAAATCAGGTAGGCATGCAGCTCATGGGTGAAGTGGCTGACGCGTTCCTGCACGGTCTTGTTGCGCCGCAGGAGAACGTTATAGCCCAACACGGCGGGAACGGCGACCACCAAGCCGATGGCCGTCATGATCAAGGCCTCGCCGACCGGGCCGGCCACCTTTTCAATGGAACCCTGTCCCGAAACGCCGATGGCGATGAGTGCGTTGTAAATACCGATCACGGTGCCGAGCAAGCCCACGAAGGGTGCCGTGGCGCCGACCGAAGCGAGCACCGGTAGACCGGTTTGCATGCGGCTGATGATGGCATCCGCGGTGCGCTGCAGCGATTCGCTCATCCATTCGCTGGTGCCGATCGCACCCGACAGACGCGTCTTATTGGACTCGTGGTACTCGTAGGCCTGCTTGCCGGTTTCCGCGAGTGCGCGAAACGGATTGGAGCCGCCCTTCAGCTTGCCGATGGCGTCGGTGAGGCTGGAGGAACTCCAGAACTCTTTCTCCGCCTCGATCGCCTGAAGGCGCAAGCGGCGCTGATCGAAAAACTTGGTGATCATGATGAACCAGGTCATCAGCGACATGATCAACAAAACGGCGAGGATCGATCTGCTAACGATATTGCCATTGGCAATCAGTGCACTTAGGCCATATGGATTTTCAACAACTGTCTCTTGCATTGACCGATTTCCTCTACTTTATAAAGCGTAAGTATTAATGGAGTGAAATAAACCCTAAGCGAAGCAACGGCTACTTGCCCGTCAGCTTCCACACGATTGCAAATGCGAATTGACCCTCGACCGGCTTGCCATCTTCCATGCCCGGAAGCGCCTTTTGCCCCTTTACGCCCTTCAGGCAAGCCTCATCCAAACGCGGAAAGCCGGAACTGGTTTGTATCTGGGCTTCCAGAATATTGCCGTTCGCGGCGACATGCGCCAACACAATGCAACGGCCTTCCTCACCGGCACGCTTCGAGGCGTCAGGATAGTACTCCTCGCCGATTTTGAACGGATGTTTCGGATCCATCTTGGCTCCGATGATCACATGCTGCACCGGTGCGGCCACCGGCGCCGGCGGCGGCGGTGTCTTCTCCTGAGTCACCACGGAGATGGCCGTGGTCTCGGGGGGAGCCGCCTGGATATCGACGAATTCCGGCGGCGGAACATAGGGCTTGATCTCTTCGAGCTTGGGC
This sequence comes from Gammaproteobacteria bacterium, assembly GCA_021323735.1. Classification (GTDB taxonomy): domain Bacteria; phylum Pseudomonadota; class Gammaproteobacteria; order Steroidobacterales; family Steroidobacteraceae; genus Bog-1198. The sequence goes on along the minus strand of JAJPKM010000049.1, from coordinate 53,077 downwards.
GGCGGCGGCGGTGGCTTATCCACCTCCTTCGGCTTGTCGATCTGCGCGATCTCGACGGGAGGGATGATCTTCTGAACGAGTTGGCTGGCCAGGCCGGAATAGAATCCCCACACGATCAGCACGTGCAGCAGGAGGACGGCAACGAGGGCCGCGCCCCTCTTGCCGGAGAATAGCGATGGCTGTTCGTATCTATACATAAGTCTGTGCGACCCTACCCCTAAATCTTGATCTTGCGCATCTCGCGCGCGCCTCGGCACCTGCCGCTTTAACCGGACAGCGTGCCAACAAGTCCCCTTCGGCGAGTAAAGAAGACTGACACATATCCCGCCCGAACTGCAAGCACGTTGTAAGACAAGAATGGCTGAAACGAACGTCAGACATCCTGCCGTCTTTGCAGTCAAGCTTGGCGGTGCTCAAGGGTTTGGGCGCGATCAAAGATTTGCGGCGCCGCTAAAGTTCCGCCGCGGACACATGCCGCATGATTTCGGTGATCGACGCCACCTCATTTCCCAAGCCTGTGCCCGCAGTTGCTTGGTGGGACTTAACATTTCGCGCATGCCCTGCTTTGAAACCCAGCCTTTTTGCCGGTAAATATTGCAACCGCACCCCTCATGCGAGGTTGTCGCACAAGACCACCAAGTGGCTGTCTCTTTATTGTGGGATCACTCCATGGCCGCACGATCGACTGACCGATCATCTTAAAGGATACGGCCCGGTCCCGAAGGTTTTCCCGCAGCGTGCTTCCGCTACAGTAAGGTAATCGCCATGCAGCAAATCGGCGCCGGCAAACTATGCAATCCCGTAGCGTTCGACCAAGTAGCGGTACGTGCCGCGTACTGCCTGTGCCTCGGCTCCCACGCCACGGCCCGGGCGATCCTTGGAATTCCAGGCGTACAGATCGATGTGCACCCAGGGTGATTCAGTGACGAAGCGTTTCAAGAAGAGCGCGCCGAAAATCGCGCCTGCAAACCCAGACGAAGCCACATTGTTCAAGTCGGCAATTTTGCTGGCGAGTTCATCCTCGTACCCTGCCCACAGCGGCATGGGCCAGAGCGGATCGTGCTCGGCCGCGGCAACCCGCGCCAATTCGTGGACCACCCGCTCATCATTGCCAAACAGCGCCGGAAGCTCGGGTCCGAGGGCGACCCGTGCCGCCCCGGTCAGGGTGGCAAAGTCGACGATCAACTCCGGCCGCTCGGTATCGGCATAGGCCAGCGCGTCGCACAATACCAGCCGACCCTCGGCGTCGGTGTTGCCCACCTCGACGGTCAACCCCTTGCGCGTATTGAGCACATCGCCGGGCCGGAAGGCGTTGCCGCTGATGGCATTCTCGACCGCCGGCACCAGCACCCGCAGCTGTGCGCGAATCTTGGCGTTCATCAGCATGTGCGTCAACGACAGTGCAACGGCCGAACCGCCCATGTCCTTTTTCATGAGGGCCATGCCGGTACTCGACTTGATGTCCAAGCCACCGCTGTCGAAACATACGCCCTTCCCTACCAACGTAACCGTCGGCAAGCTTGCGCCATCCGGTGGTGTCCACCGCAACTCAATCAGCCTGGGGGCTTCGCTGCTGGCGCGCCCCACGGCGTGAATCGCCGGGAAGTTTGCGGCCAGCAATTCCTCGCCCACCCACTCCGTACAGGCGGCACCGTGGCGTTCGGCGAGCTGCCGCGCCGCAGCAGCCAGCTGCGCCGGACCGAAATCGCCCGCCGGCGTGTTGATCCAATCGCGCGCCATGCGCAGCGCCTCGCCGGCATTCCCGACATAGGCCATGTCGGCATTCGACGGCGGATCCAGGCTCGCCGTTTCGTTCTTCGTCGAGCGGTAGCGATCGAAGCGATACGCGCCGTATGAAAATCCCAACATCAGCTGAGTGGCATCCGATGCGCGAAATTCTTGCGCCAAACGGAAGCGGCGTGCAGGCAACTTTTCCGCCAGGCCGGCCGCGTGCCACATCGACAACTCTCCCTGCCGCTTGCCGAGACCTGCGACGGCGGCCGTCAGACCGCCGCCGGCATCGGGTACCAGCACGACACGGTGTTTTTCCCCTCTGAAATTCTGCTCCATGATCCAGTGGCGCACCGACGGCGGCTCCGCTGCGCACCAGGCTTCGATCTCGTCTTCGTACAACAGCCACAGGGGGATCGACACAGGGTCACCGGAATTCATGAAAACACTTCCTCACGCAGCCCACTGGAGCGTTGGGCCTCCTTGCATCATAGGCGATTCTTTGGCATCTGGCCGCGCCAGGTAGAGCGATTACGACGCGTGCCGCTTCAGACGCAGCGATGGCTGCACTTTGGCGGCGCGCTCCAAGCCCGCACGCAAGTCCGCGATCAAATCGGTGTGATCTTCGATGCCCACCGAGACCCGCAGCAGTGCCGCGCCTATTCCTGCGCTCAATCGCGCCGATTCCTCCATACCGGCGTGCGTCATGCTCGCCGGGTGAGCGATGAGGCTTTCAACGCCGCCCAAGGATTCGGCCAGCGTAAAGCTCTGCAGTCCGGTGAGAAACGCGCCAACGGCCGGTTCGCCGCCGGACAGCTCGAAGCTTACCATCGCACCGAAGCCGCTTTGCTGCCGACAGGCGATGGCGTAACCCGGATTGCTCTCGAGTCCCGGATAGTACACGCGCTGCACTTCCGGATGGTGCGCCAGGAACTCCACGATGTGCGCCGTGTTCTCGCCGTGAACGCGCATCCTGGCATGCAGGCTGCGCACGCCGCGCAGCGTGAGGAAGCTGTCGAACGGAGCGCCCGTGACGCCGATGGCGTTGGCCCACCATGCCAGATTCTGGTGCAGCTCCGCGGTCGCCGCGATCACCGCCCCGCCCACCACATCGCTGTGGCCGTTGAGATACTTGGTCGTCGAGTGCATCACGAAATCGGCGCCGAGCGCCAGAGGCTGCTGCCACACCGGCGAGAGGAAGGTGTTGTCGACGGCCGCCAGCGCACCGGCCGCATGGGCCGCGTCGCAGAGCGCACGAATATCGACCACCCGCAGCAGCGGATTGCTGGGCGTCTCGATCCATACGAGTTGCGGCGCCTTCTGCAGCGCCGCGCGCAGCTCGGCCGGATTGCTTTGATCGACGAAATCTGCAGTCAGGTTTCCCTTGGCATGCAGCGCCGCGAGCAGGCGATAGGTCCCGCCATAGCAATCGTGCGGGGCGAGCACACGCGCGCCGGCCGGCAAGGTCGACAGGATCAGCGTGACGGCCGCCAGCCCGGTGCATGTCACGATCGCCCCGGCGCCTCCTTCGAGATCCGCCAAGGCAAGCCCAAGTTGATCGCGGGTGGGGTTGCCGGAACGCGTGTAGTCGTACTTACGCGGCTGACGATAACTTTCGAAGGCGAAATTCGACGACAAATAAATCGGGGGCACCACCGAACCATGATGCGCGTCGGACTCGAGCCCCGCTCGGACCGATCGTGTCGCAATGTGTTTGGGTGCTTGGGTCATGTCCGATGCTCCGCCAGCGCGTGCTTGATGATGGGGGTCAGGGCGGCGGCTTCCTTCAGGAAGGCGTCGTGACCGAAAATGGAATTGATCTCGATGAGCTGGCGCGGGCCGCCCAAACGCGCCGACAGCGCCTGCATGTCGATGAAAGGCACCAGTTGATCCTCGCGTACGGCGATCAACGTGGCGGGCGTATGCACCTGCGTCGCATCCATCGCGTGCAAGTCGATCGATTCACTCAAGACCAGAAATGATTCGGCGCGGTAGCGCTGCACGTAGTCGTCGCCGCGCGCGAACAGGTAGTCTTCGATCGGGAAACGGAAGCCATCCGCCGTTCGGGTGGGAGCTCCGCCGAACCTGAGCGCGAACTCGACGGGACTGCGGTACGTGGCCATCGCGAGCGCGCGCGCCAATTTCAGTCCCGCCGCACCGTCGCCTCGGGCAATCGCTTCGCGCACGATTTGACGCTGCACGCTACGCCACGCAGTCGAGAGCACCTGCCCTCTGTCGGCGGCGCTCAAGACCACAATGTGATTCACCAAAGCGGCGTAGCGCTGCGCAAAACACAGTGCCACCATGCCGCCATAAGAGGCGCCGACGATGGCGTGCAGAGACTTCAGCCCCAGGTGCCGAACGATGCGGCTCAAGGCCGCGGCCTGATCGAATGAACTGATGGGTGGAAAGCGCCCGCCGGCGCTGGGTGTGGAACTGCCGCCCCGTCCGCCGAGATAGTCGATACCTAGGACGCGATATTGACGCGTGTCGACGCCAAGCCCAGGCCCCACCATTTCCGGCCACCAGCCCTCGCCCTGCCCCGTCACCATGCGGTGGGCGGAAATTCCGCCGAGAACCGCTACGACCGGCCCCGACTCTTTGCCGACCAGGCGGAAGCTGATCCGCGGATCGGCAAACGAATCTCCGTAGTGCAGATCGAAGGGTTCGAGACCCAAGGTCTCGTCGACAGGATTGAGATCAACCGGATTTAGCGCATTTTCGACCACGGCCGCGTAAAACTCCTTGAAGGTGACATAACCCCTGGAGCGTCGGCTCGTAGCCCATTGAAGTCGCAGGACGCCTGCGCAATCGGCTGCCTATCTACCGGATTCGCGCCTATTGCGCATACCCGCAGGAGTTGGCACCGTTCCGAAAGGCGCGAGCGCGCAAATCGGTGGTTGCCCCGGCTTCTAAGGGCCTTTCCCTCAGCCGGTCTAGATAAGCCCGGGAATTTTAGGCACCCGCGCATAGCGCGTCAAGCATTTTGGCGGCATCCGCGGTCATCCGACTTGCATCTTCCTGTACTAATGCATTAATGTACTAACGCATTAACACAGTGGTGGATTGAACGATCGAGAACATGCGGGCGCCATGAAGACCAATCGGCCGGTAACCTTGCGGCAGGAGCAGCAGCATGAGCGCGCGCTCTGTACGGCGATCCTAGCCCTACGCTCGCTCGAGGAGTGCCGCAGCTTCTTCCGCGATCTGTGCACACCCGCGGAGCTGCAGGCCATGGCAGACCGATGGGCGGTGGTCGAGCTGCTGGAGCGCGGGCTGCCATATCGGGAAATCCACAGGCAAACCGGCGTCAGCGTCACCACCATCGGCCGCGTCGCGCGCTATCTTGTGTCCGGGAACGGCGGCTATCGGGCGGTGACAGAACGGCTGAAGCTCCATGCGTGAGTTTCAAGGCGCCGGCGATCCCATGCGCCTCAAGATCGCCGTGCAAAAGAGCGGCCGCCTTACCGACAGTTCGCTCGATCTGCTGTCACGCTGCGGCCTGAAGTACAGCCGCGGCAAGGATCAGCTCATGTGCTACGGCGAGAATATGCCGCTCGACGTACTGTTCGTTCGCGACGACGACATTCCCGACTTGGTGCAAGAAGATGTGTGCGACCTAGGATTGGTCGGCTTGAACGTGATCGAGGAGAAGCGGCTGGCCTTCCAGGCCCGTGATGTTGGACCGCTGTTCGAGACCGTGCAGCTCCTGGACTTTGGCCGCTGCAGACTGTGCATTGCCGTACCCGACGGCTTTGCCTACGAGGACGCCCGATCACTGCAGGGCCGACGCATCGCCACCACCTACCCGAATGTCCTGTCCCGCTTCCTGGAAGAGAACGGCATCGCCGCCGAGGTCGTCGTGCTCTCCGGTTCCGTTGAAATAGCACCGCGTCTCGGGCGCGCGGACTTGATCTGCGACTTAGTCTCGACCGGCTCCACGCTCGCCGCCAATCATCTGCGCCATGCGCATACGGTGCTCGAAAGCCAGGCGGCGCTGATCCGCACGCCGATGCCCATTCCGCTGCAGAAGCAGGAGTGGACGCGGCGCCTGCTGATGCGCATCGACGGCGTCGAACAGGTCAAGGGCAGCAAGTACATCATGCTGCACGCGCCCCGCTCCGCGCTGGCCGCGATCGCGAAACTGTTGCCCGGCTCAGAGGCCCCGACCGTCATTCCGCTGGAGGGCCGCGGGGATCGCGTGGCGGTGCACGCCGTGTGCCGTGAAAATGTCTTTTGGGAGACGCTCGAGGACTTGAAAGGTGCGGGGGCCACCTCAGTGCTGGTTCTGCCGGTCGAGAAGATGCTGGCATAGGCTGCAGCGCGTGCAATGAGAATCCTCGACTGGAATGCCCTCTCTGCGATGCAGCGCCGCGATGCGCTCAAGCGGCCTGCACAGCGCGATGCCACGCGCGTTGCCGCGACCGCGCAGGACATCATCGAGCGGGTGCGCACCGAAGGCGACGCGGCGTTATTCGCGCTCACCGAACAATTCGATGCCGTACGACTGGATGAGCTGCAGGTGATGCCGGAAGAGTTCGCGGATGCAGAGCACGAATTGAATGCCGAACAGCATGCCGCCATCGAGCGCGCGGTATCCACGGTACATCGATTCCATGCGGCGCAAATGCCGGCGCCGCTGCGCGTGGAAACCGCACCCGGCGTGCTCTGCGAGCGGCTCAGCGTGCCTATCGGCGCCGTGGGTCTGTACGTGCCGGCCGGCTCGGCACCGTTGCCGTCCACGGCCATCATGCTGGCGGTTCCGGCGCGCATTGCCGCATGCCCGGTGCGCATCCTGTGCACGGCGCCAACCCGCCGGGGAACCGCCGACCCGGCCGTTCTGGTCGCGGCACGCAAAGCAGGTGTCGACACGGTCTTCAAGATCGGCGGCCCTCAGGCCATTGCCGCCATGGCCTACGGCACCGCCACCATTCCCAAGTGCGACAAGATTTTCGGACCGGGCAATGCCTATGTGACCGCGGCCAAGATGCTGGTGGCGCAGGACGCGGACGGCGCCGCCATCGACCTTCCGGCCGGCGTCACTGAGGTGATGATCATCGCCGATGGCGGCGCGCGCGCCGATTTCATCGCGGCGGATCTGCTGGCGCAGGCGGAGCACAGTCCCGAAGCGCAGGCCATCCTGCTGACCTCGGACGCGGGGCTGGCGGCAGCGGTGATGCGCGAGGTGCAGCGCCAAAGCAGCAGGCTGTTTCGCGCGCGGATCTTGGCACAGTCGCTTCAGTCGATGCGAATCATCGTGGTCGACGCGCTGCAGACGGCATTCGACATCGCCAATTCATATGCCCCGGAACATCTTCTGCTGCAGGTGAGCGAGCCGCGTTCCTGGCTGCCGAAGGTCACGGCAGCGGGCGCCGTGTTCCTGGGGATATGGTCGCCGGAATCGATGGGAGATTATTGCAGCGGACCCAACCACACGCTGCCGACCTACGGTTACGCCCGGTCGCACGGCGGCTTGTCGCTGGAGGACTTCCAGAAGCGCATCACGATTCAGGAACTCACACCGGCTGGCCTTCAAGGTCTGGGGCCGACCGCACAGGTGTTGGCGGATCTCGAAGGCTTGGATGGCCATGCCGCGGCGGTAAGCATTCGCCTGGAGGCATTGTCGTGAGCGCGGTAATCTCTTTGGCGCGCCCGGAAATCGTGACACTGAAGCCCTATGCCCACGCCGCTTGGCTGCCCTCGCTCACCCGGCTGCACGCGAATGAGGCGCCGTGGCGCCCCAGCGGCGACAGTACCGTCGCAGGCCTAAATCGCTACCCCGAACCTCAGCCGCGAGCTCTCATCAGCCGCCTGGCGACACTCTACGGTGTACACACCGATCAAGTGCTCGGGACGCGCGGTGCCGATGAAGCGATCGACGTCCTGTCGAGAATTTATTTGCGCGCCGGCAGCGACGCAATCATCCAGTGCGTCCCGACCTTCGGCATGTATCAAGTCGCGGCCCGTGTCCAAGGGGCCGAGGTCATTGAACTGCCCCTGCGCTCGACCCAGGGTTGGCAAGTGGACGCAGCCGAACTTCTGGCGGCGTGGCGGCCCCATGTAAAGCTGGTGTACTTGTGCTCGCCGAACAACCCCACCGGCAATCTCGTAGGATTGGCCGCGCTCGAGCAGATTTGCACGGCGCTGGACGGGAGGGCCATCGTGGTCATCGACGAGGCCTATATCGAATGGTCCCGCGCGGCCAGCGTCGCGCGATGGCTCGGGCGGTTCGAAACACTGGCCATCTTGCGCTCGCTATCCAAGGCGCACGCTCTGGCCGGCGCGCGCATCGGTGCTCTCTTAGCCTCCGAGGAATTGATTCGATTGGCGAAGCGCGTCATTCCGCCCTACGCGCTCGCGCAGCCGACGGTCGAGGCCGCGCTGCGTGCCTTGGAGCCCGGCGAAATTGCCGCCTCTCAAAACCGCGTCGATGCACTGTTGGTGGAGAAGGAGTACCTGCGCCAGGGGCTGGCCGCATCGCCACTGGTGGATAAGGTTTGGGCCAGCGATACCAATTTCTTGATGATCGATTGCCGCGATGCGGACCGCTTCATGAGCGCCAGCATGGCCGGCGGCCTGATCGTTCGCGACTTGCGCGCCCATCCCGCCCTGCCCCGCTCCCTGCGAGTCTCGGTGGGCACGCGCGCCGAGAACGATGCGCTGTTGCGCTGCGTCGGTCCAGCATGAACGGCCGGCGCATTCTCTTCCTGGATCGCGACGGCACCTTGAACGAGGAGGTATCGGACGAGCAGGTCGACAGTCTGGCGAAAATCCGTCTCATGCCCGGGGTCGTACCGGCGCTGTTGGAATTGCAGCGTGCCGGCTTCGCCTTCGTGCTGGTCACCAATCAAGATGGCCTGGGGACGCCGCGCTTCCCGCGCGAATCGTTCGAGCTGGCGCATCGGTTCATTCTGGATTTGTTCGCCTCCCAGGGCATCGAGTTCGAGGCCATCTGTATCTGCCCGCACTTCAAGCATGAGGACTGTGCCTGCCGCAAACCGAAGCTGGGCATGATCGCCGACTTCCTGGCCGCGAACCACATCGACAGACAGCACAGCTTCATGATCGGCGATCGCGACACGGATCTGGAGTTTGCCGCGAACCTCGGCGTTCAGGGCTTGCGCATCCGCTTAAGCGGCGATCCCGCCGAATCCTGGCCGGCCATCGTCGCACGCATCATCGGCCATACGCGCCGCGCCAGCCTCCGCCGCAAGACGAAGGAAACCGACATTGCGGTCGAGGTCGATCTGTCGCGCGAGGCCCCAAGCAGCATTGCCACCGGTCTCGGTTTCTTCGACCATATGCTGGAGCAGATCGCCAGGCACGGCGGCTTCGCCTTGACACTCCAATGCACGGGCGACTTGCGCATCGACGAACATCACACGGTCGAGGATTGCGCGCTGGCCCTGGGCGCCGCGCTGCGCGAGGCGCTGGGCGACAAGCGCGGCATCGCACGCTACGGATTTTTATTGGCCATGGACGAAGCGGAGGCCCAGGTGGCGCTCGACCTGAGCGGCAGGCCCTTCTTCGTCTGGGAGGGGAAGTTCGGCCGCGAGCGCGTCGGTGAACTGCCCACGGAACTGGTGCCGCACTTTTTCAGATCCTTGAGCGAGTCTTTGGGTGCCGCCCTGCATATCAGTGTGCGCGGCGAGAACTCGCACCACATGATCGAGTCCTGCTTCAAGGCCGTGGGGCGCAGTCTGCGGCAGGCCATTCGCCTGGAAGGTGCTGAGCTGCCGAGCACCAAGGGGGCACTATGAGTGCCGGCGACGTGGTGATCATCGCCGGCGGCGGCGCGAACATCGCGTCGCTGCAGTTTGCCCTGGAGCGGCTCGGCGCAAATTCGCAGGTATCGGCGGACCCAGAACGGATTCGCAACGCCAGCCACGTCATTCTGCCCGGTGTGGGCGCGGCCGCGGATGCCATGTCGCGTTTATGCCAGAGGAACTTGGATACCCTGCTACCGGCACTGAAGCAGCCTGTGCTCGGCATTTGCCTCGGGATGCAACTGCTGTTCGAGGCCTCCGAGGAGGGTCCCGCAAATTGTCTGGGCATCATCCCGGGACTCGCCACCCGCTTCGCCGCGGCAGCCGGCCTCCCCGTGCCGCACATGGGATGGAATACCTTGAGCATCGACCGGCCCAGCGCGCTGCTCGAAGACATATCTCCGGGCGACTATGCCTACTTCGTGCACAGCTATGCGCTCTCCACCGGCGCGGCGACCATCGCGAGCAGCCGCTATGGCGAGCCCTTCAGTGCCTGCGTGCAGCAGGGCAACTTCTACGGTGTGCAATTTCACCCGGAACGCTCCGCCAAGGTGGGCGCCCGCCTGCTGCGAAATTTCCTTCAGCTGTAGCTTCAGGCAGTCATGAACGGTAGGTCTATATACGTAGGAACGGCGGACGCCGCATGCAACTCATTCCCGCCATCGATCTGAAAAACGGACACTGCGTGCGCCTGCTGCATGGGGACTTCGACGCCGAGACGCGCTATCCCATCGATGCGCAGGCGCTGCTGGCGAGGTATCGAGATTTGGGCGCGGACTGGCTGCATGTCGTGGATCTCGACGGCGCTCGCGGAGGCCTGCCGGACAATCGCTCCATGATCCTGCAATTGGCCGCGCAGAAAACGCTCAAGCTGCAGGTGGGCGGCGGCCTGCGCAATACCGCGGCGCTCGCTCAGATGCTGGATGCCGGCGTACAGCGAGTCGTGGTGGGCAGCGCGGCCCTCACTCAGGTCGAACAAGTTCAGGCATGGCTTACGCACTTCGGACCCGACCGCATCACCCTGGCTTTCGACGTATCGATCGACGATAGCGGCGTACCGCGAGTGATGACCCACGGATGGCAGCGTCAGTCCGCACTTTCTCTTTGGAGCGCCATCGAGAAGTACGCGGACTCTGACCTCAAGTACGTGCTCTGCACCGACGTCGGGCGCGACGGCGCCTTGACCGGACCGAATCTCTCCCTCTACGACGAAGCGGTGCGCCGCCATCCGCAAATACAGTGGCAGGCGTCGGGAGGCATTCGCCATGCTAAGGATCTGCATGCCCTGGCACAGCTCGGCGCCGCCGCGGCCATCAGCGGCAAGGCGCTGCTGGAAAACCTGATTCCATTCGAGGAATTGCAGCCATTCTTGCCAAACGCCTGATACCTTGCCTCGATGTGCGCGACGGACAGGTCGTGAAGGGCGTCCGATTTCGTGACCACCGCGTCGTAGGCGACATTTTGGATCTGGCCGCCCGCTATCGGGATGATGGCGCCGACGAACTGGTGTTTTACGACATTTCCGCGAGCCCCGAAGGGCGCAGCGTGGACCGCACCTGGGTGTCGCGCGTGGCACGCACCTTAGATATTCCCTTCTGCGTCGCGGGCGGCATTCGCTCCATCGCCGAGGCCGAAGAAGTGCTCGCGGCCGGCGCCGAGAAGATATCGGTGAATTCACCCGCGCTCGAGAACCCGAGCCTCATCGACGACTTGAGCCGCAGATTCGGCAGCCAATGCGTGGTGGTCGGCATCGACAGCCAAAACATCGGCGACACATACCTCGTGCAGCAATTCACCGGCGACGTCCGGCGCACCCGCAACACGGCGCGAAGTACCCTGGAGTGGGTCCGCGAAGTACAGGCGCGCGGCGCCGGGGAAATCGTGCTCAACTGCATGGCGAGCGATGGCGTCCGCGCCGGGTATGACATCGTGCAATTGCGGGCCGTGCGTGCGATCTGCCAGGTACCCCTGGTAGCCTCCGGAGGCGCGGGCGCATTCCAGCACTTTGCCGAGGTCTTTCAATCGGCGCAGGTCGATGCCGCCCTCGCCGCCGGCGTCTTTCACTCCGGCGAAATTACCATTCCGGACCTTAGGCGCGAGTTGCGCGTGTTGGGAATCGAGGTGCGACCTTGACACTGCCAGCCGTCGATTGGGAAAAAATGCAGGGACTGATCCCGGCCATCATTCAGGATGTGAACTCCGGTGCGGTGTTGATGATGGGTTATATGAACCGCGAGGCGCTGGCGGCAACGCAGAGCACCGGCCGCGTCACGTTTTGGAGCCGCAGCAAGGGCCGTCTGTGGACCAAGGGCGAGAGCTCCGGTCACTTTCTGGAAGTTCGCCGTATTGCCGTCGACTGCGATCAGGACACCCTGCTCGTCCTGGTTGAACCCACCGGACCCGCCTGCCACTTAGGTACCGCCACTTGCTGGGGCACTGATGCACCGCGCTCCCTCGCCGAGGATCTAGCCTTCCTAGGGAATCTCGAGCGCATCGTCGCACAGCGCATCGACGCCCGCCGCGAAGGCAGCTACACCGCAAAACTCCTCGACTCAGGAATGACGCGCATCGCACAGAAGGTCGGCGAGGAAGGCCTGGAACTGGCGCTGGCTGCCGTGGCCCAATCGGACCGCGAAGTCATCGGCGAAGCGGCTGATCTGCTGTTCCACACCGTACTGCTGCTGAAGGCCAAGGGCCTATCGCTGGCGCAAGTTGTCGCGGAACTGCAATCCCGCCACAGGGTTTTGCTCTAGTTTATCGTGTCGTTGGAGCCTAAAATGGCCGTATGCCGACGATCAGCGAGTTCTTCGGAATCCTCATTCGAATGTACTGGGATGATCATTCCCCGCCGCACTTTCATGCGCTTTATGCTGAGCATGAGGCACAATACAACATAACAACGCTTGACGTTTTAAACGGGTCTTTACCTCGTCGCGCTCACGCGCTTGTCGTAGAATGGGCCTCGCTTCATAAGGATGAGCTCATGAAGAATTGGGAACGATGCCAAGTACCGGCTCCGACAGTTCCCATCGAACCGTTGGAGTAGGTGTTATGGCAGTTTGGTCCATTATTCGCTTCAAAGCGCTGTCAAACTATCGGGTAGAGGTTGGCTTTGCCGACGGGACCTCTGGAATCGCGGACCTTGCTCCTCGTTTATCGCAAGGGCCACTCGGTGACGGATTCGACCCATTATGTGATGAGAAGATCTTTTCGAAGGTCTACCTGGAGCATGGCGCGTTAACATGGCCAGGCGGCATCGACTTGGCGCCCGACGCGATGTATCAGCGCATTCGAGCCTCAGGGATTTCGACGCTCGCCGCAAAGACGAAAAGAGTCGCATAAGGATCGCCGGTTAAGGCACGAAGGCCAGGGAAAATCTCGGTAATGCAAATCTCTCATCTCCGTTTCACTTCAAGAGTCGACATCAGACTGCTCGCCGGCGCCCTGCTCGCCGTTGCGCTGCTGTTCACGTTCAATCCCGAACTGCGCGTGCTGATGCTATTCGTCGATTCCCTCGGCATCGAGCTTCTCGCCGCGCTATGCGCGCTGCAATTCCGCTACGGCCTCGAGATCTTCGTCGCCGTGATGATGATTCCCATCCTGCGATGCATCTATCGCTGGGGACCCGTGCCGGGATTCTGGCCTACGAGGACTGTCCTCACATCCAGCGCCAGTTGGGCCGGTTATGCGATTCTGTATCCCGCGGCAGCGGTGTGCTTCGCTGCGCTTCTCCTGCTAAGCCTGATTTCGCCGTTGTACGTCATATTTTGAGACGTTACGTTTTATAGTTCCGCCGCAGCGCATAAAAGCCGATTCCCATCCATACCACATTGAGCGCCACAGAAGGCCACGCACCGTTGTAGGCGCAGTTGATGATGAATCCGGCCGCTCCGACGATGTTCATGGCCTGATACAGCGAAGAGCGCGGTTGGATCTTGCCGAACGACAACAAGCTATAGGCGCCGAGAATGAGCACGGCGGCCACCCACCCGGAAATTGCCACGAAGGTCTTCAGCGTCATGCGGGTAGCCCCTTAGCCCTTAGCCCTTAGCCCTTATTCCTTATTCCTGAACGACGGGTAGCTCATCAAGGAGGCCGCCGTCGGCGACTATGTGATTGTTCATGCGCAATGCAGGTTAGGCGGCTACGGATTCCGCCGTGGCGGGCAGGCGCTGCCTGAATTCTCTGCGCACCAGCCAGAGGCTGAAGACGGCCTGCAGCGCGACACTGGCGACGGACAGATACCACACGTGTATCAATGCGAAATTCGGCTGCGCTGACATCCACAACACCGGCAATACGAAGCTCAAGAGCCGGCTTGCGGAACTCAAGACCGCGGGCACCGTGTTGCCCAGCCCCTGGAAGACGGCCGAGCAAGTGAACACGAACCCCGAGGCCAGAAAGTTCCAGGAAATGATCCGCAGATACTGGGTACCGACGGCCAACGCCATGGCGTCCTTGGTGAATCCGCGGACCACCCACGCCGATCCCCATTGGCAAAACAGCGTCAGGAACACCATGATGCAACTGCCGATCAGAGTCGCCAACAAAAACGTTTCGCGCACGCGCAGGAATTTACCGGCGGCGAAGTTTTGCCCGACGATGGGCGCGGCCGCAAATGCCACCGCCATCGCGGGCAAGAACATGCTCTGCATGATGCGCATGCCGATGCCGAAACCGGCCTGAGCGTCCGGGCCAAAGCGGCGCAAAACCCAGTAGAGCACCGCCATCAACACGAACATGAGAAAAAACTCGCCGCCGGCGGGCAAGCCGATGCGCAGCAGCCGGCGCCAGACATCGAGCTGCGGACGCCACTGCGCGGGAACGAAGCCGACGTACTTCTCCAGGCGATGAAAATAAAGCGCCAGCAGGATGACGCCCGCCGCCAGGGAAATCGAGCTCGCGAACCCCGCCCCGGCAACTCCCATGGGATGCCCCGTTCCCCACCCGGCGATCAGCACGGGCGCGAGGATGGCATTTAAGACCACCGTCAAGACCTGTACCACCATGGTGGGTTGAACGATTCCCGTACCGCGCAGCGCGGAGCCCATCACCACCATGGCGAACTGCAGCGCGAGGCTTGGCAAGAACCAATGCAGGTACTGTATCCCAGCCGCCACGGTTGCAGGACTCGAGCCCAAGGTGCTCACATAACCGGGTCCAGCGAAGAACCCCAGCACCAAGGTGATGACCGTCAGGCTGCCGGCAAGCGCCAGGCTCTGATTGAACACCAGCGTGGCATCGGCCTGATCCTTGCGGCCCGCCGCGTGCGAAATCAGCGTCACGGTGCCGACGCCGAGGACCTGCGTTGCCGCGAAGACGATGAACATGACATTGCCGGCGGCGCTGACGCCCGCGAGCGCGTCATCGCCCAATCCCGCCACGAAGTACAGGTCGATCAGAAAGTACAGGGTCTGAAAGAACATGCCGGCGGCAATCGGCATGGCCATCTGCAGGATATTCTTGGCGATCGAACTGTCGGTCAGATCCTTCACCGGATGCCACCTCTGATTGATTCGCCATTGTGCCATAGCATGGAGACTTACCCGGAACCTGTCTGGGTATTCCGCGCGGCAAATGCTACGCTGCACCGATGACATTCCTTCCGCATTTCGACATGTTGCTGTTCGGCGGCACGGGAGATCTCGTGACGCGCAAATTGTTGCCGGCGCTGTATCGGCGCTACGCGGCGGGACAGGTATCCGCGGAATCGCGCATCTTCGGCATTGCCCGATCGGCATTGAGCCGCAGCACCTATACGGCGCAGGCGGAAGCGGCCTGCCGTGAATTCGTCGGCAAGGAGTTCGATGCGCGGCAATGGGAGGGTTTCAGCCGCTTGCTCGACTATGTGAGGCTCGATGCCGGCGCCGAAAAGGACTACGCGGCGCTTGCCGACACGCTGAAGGATCGGGAAGCGGTCATACGCGTGTTCTTTTTCTCCACCGCGTCCAATCTTTTTTCGGTGATCTGCCAAAATCTGGCCAGATCAAGGGTCGTCACGCCGCTGTCACGGGTGGTCTTGGAGAAACCCCTGGGCCATGACACGGCATCGGCCGATCTCATCAATGAGCAAGTCGGGGCGGTATTTACCGAGAGCCAGATTTACCGAATCGACCACTATCTTGGCAAGGAAGCGGTGCAGAATCTCATGGCCTTGCGCTTTGGGAACGCGCTGTTCGAGCCTCTGTGGCGCCGCGGCTTGATCAAGCACATTCAGATCACCGTGGCGGAAGAGCTCGGCGTGGAACGCCGCGGTAATTTCTACGACAAGACCGGCGCCCTGCGCGACATGGTGCAAAACCACCTGCTGCAGCTGCTATGCATCATGGCGATGGAGCCGCCCGCCAGCAGCGATCCGGATGCCGTGCGCGACGAGAAGCTGAAGGTCTTGAGGGCGCTGCGGCCGTTGCGCGACCGCGACGTTCTGACCAAGTCCGTACGCGGCCAATACAAGGCCGGCGCATCGCGTGGAGTTGCCGTGCCCGGATATCTGGATGAGGCCGATATTGCGCCGGACAGCACCACTGAAACCTTCGTTGCACTGAAAGTGGAGATCGATACCTGGCGTTGGGCGGGTGTGCCGTTATACCTGCGCACCGGCAAGCGGTTGCAGGATCGGGTCACCGAACTGGTCGTGACCTTCGACGAGGTTCCGTATCCGATCTTCGAGATGCCGAATACCAATCACACCGCCAATGAATTGGTGATCCGCCTGCAGCCCGACGAAAGCATTACCATGACCATACTGGCTAAGAATCCCGGCGAGGGCATGCGCTTGAAGCCCGTGAGCCTCGCCCTGCACCTGGGAGAGTCGTTCAAGACCCGCAGCCTCGACGCCTATGAGCGATTGCTGATGGACACGGTGAAGGGAAATCTGACGCTGTTCATGCGCCGCGACGAACTCGACGCCGCCTGGGCCTGGATCGACCCGATTCGCGCCGCCTGGGAGCAGTTCGACGAAGGCCCGAAGACTTATATCGCCGGTACCTGGGGACCCGCGGCCTCCAGCGCCATGCTCAGCCGTGACGGATTCGCCTGGCATGATGAACTCTGAACCCCCTGCCACGACCTTCGATAGCCTCGAGTCGCTGTCGCGCGCACTCGCGGATCAAATCGCCGCCAGCCTCAAGAGCGCCATTGCAGCACGCAGAGTTGCAAGCCTGGTGGTGTCGGGTGGGAAATCGCCGCTCCGGCTGTTCGAATTGCTGCGAGCCGAAGAACTCGATTGGAGTTCGGTATGCGTCGCGCTCGCCGATGAGCGCTGGGTCGATCCTTCCGACCCTGCCAGCAACGAAAAGCTGGTGCGCGAGGTGCTGCTCAAGGGCCCGGCCGCCGCGGCGCGGTTTCAGGGCCTGAAAAATGGCGCTCCGACGCCGGACATGGGCGCCGTATCGGCATGGGAAACCTTTGCGCGCGTGCCGCGGCCCTTCGATGCCCTGGTGCTCGGCATGGGCGATGACGGCCATACCGCATCGCTTTTCCCCGGCTCGCCCAATCTTGCCAACGCCCTCAACCCCGCTGCCGCGGCGGGCTGCGTGGGCATGCGTGCCCCCGCTGCTCCGCGCCCACGCTTGAGTTTGAATTTGAGCGCCCTGCTCGATTCGCGCCGGATTACCCTGCTGATCAACGGCGATGCCAAGCGGCGCACGTATCTTGCCGCCTGCACGCCTGGCCCTCCTCAGGAAATGCCGGTGCGCGCGGTGCTGCGCCAGACGCGCACACCGGTCGAGGTGATGTGGTCGCCGTGAACGCGGCGAAAACGCGATACGAAGTCCCGATACGAGTACTCGATACGAGCTACATACGCTCGAGCAGAAACCTCATCGTACGCCGCAAGGGTTCCGCCGCACCCCACAGCAGCTGATCGCCCACCGTAAAAGCCGACAGGTAGTCGCCGCCCATCGCGAGTTTGCGCAGCCGCCCGATGGGCACCTCCAATTTGCCGCTCACGGCGGCGGGCGACAATGCACGAATGGTCGCGTCCTTGTTATTGGGCACGATGCGCACCCAAGGATTGCCGGCGCCGATCAGCTTTTCGATCTCAGGCATGGGTAGATCCTGCGATAGCTTGATGGTCAGGGCCTGCGAATGACAGCGCATCGCCCCCACCCGCACGCACAGCCCTTCGATGGGAATCGGATGCGCCTCGAGCCCGAGGATCTTATTGGCCTCGGCGCCGGCCTTCCATTCCTCGCGACTCTGGCCGTTGCCCAAATCCTTGTCGATCCAGGGGATGAGGCTGGCGGCCAGCGGCACCCCGAAGTGGGTGCGCGGAAACTCCTCACCCGATAGGGCGTCGCTCACGGCATGATCGATCTCCAGAATGCCGGACGCCGGATTCTGCAACAGCGCCGAGGCCGACTCGTGCAGCACGCCCATCTGTTCGAGCAGCTCGCGCATATTCTGCGCACCTGCACCGGAGGCCGACTGGTAGGTCATGGCTGTGATCCACTCGACCAGGCCGGCCTGCATCAGGCCCGCGACCGCCATCAGCATGAGCGACACGGTACAGTTGCCGCCGATATAGTCCTTCACGCCGCGCCGTTGCGCGTCCTGCATGACGGCCAGATTCACCGGATCGAGAACGATCACCGCATCGTGCTGCATGCGCAGCGCGGATGCTGCATCGATCCAATAGCCCTTCCAGCCCGCGGCGCGCAGGCGCGGATGGATGTCCTCCGTGTAGTCACCGCCCTGCGTGCTGATGAGCATGGACATCTTGGCCAGCGCGGCGATGTCGTTGGCGTCGCGCACCTTGGAGGTGGATGAGCCCACTCGAGGCGCGTCTGCGCCGGCCTGCGAGGTGCTGAAAAAAGTCGGGGCGATGAGATCGAAATCCTTCTCCTCCCGCATGCGATCGAGCAGCACCGAACCCACCATGCCGCGCCAACCGATGATGCCGACTTCTTGCAAGGTCATATCACGAACTCCCTCGCCGGAGCGCGCCGGTTATAGTTCGAGGACATCGCATAGCCATAGGCACCGCAGTGGGCGATGAGAATGACATCGCCTTCGTGCGTCTCCGGCAGCCAGCGATCCGAGCCCAGCTGATCGCCGCTTTCGCAGATCGGTCCCACCACATTGACCCGATGAGTCATGGACTGCTCGAGCCGGGTGAGATTGCGGATATCGTGATGCGCGCCATACAGCGCCGGGCGAATCAGCGAATTCATCCCCGTGGCGACTCCCACATAGCGAACGTCGCCCTTGGTCTTGAGCTGGGTCACCTGCGCCACCAGGACCCCCGCCTTCGCCACCAGATATCTGCCCGGCTCCATCCAAAACTCGAGATGCGGAAAATCCCTCGTCAATCCCGCGATCCCTCGATCGAGTGCGCCGAGATCGATTTCATCGTGGCCGAGTTGGTCCGGGACGCCGATGCCGCCCCCCAAATCCACCACGGTGACCTCCGGGAATCGCTTGGCGAGATTCCCGAGCAATGCCCCGGTTTCGAGCCAATTGGCCACATCGAAGATTCCACTACCGGTATGCGCGTGCAATCCGGTAACCCGCACACCCGAGCCACGGGTTAGGGCAACGAGTTCATCGATCTCGGACAGCGAAATGCCGAATTTGGTATGCACGCCGGCGGTGCGCACATGGCTGTGGTGGCCGCGGCCAAACCCGGGATCGATGCGCAGGAAGATCTGCTGTCCGCGAAATACCTCAGGCCAGCTCTTCAAGGGGTACAGATTGTCCAGCGTGACCCGCACGTTCCGCGCGAAGCCGAATTCATACTCGGCGCGCGGCGCGAAGTTCGGGGTAAACAGGATCCGCTGCGGGTCCAGCGCCGGCACCGAGGCAAAGGCATGCTCGAGCTCGCCGCGCGAAACGCACTCCAAGTTCAAGCCGGAGGCATACACCTTGCGCAGAATGTCGGCGTGCCAATTGGCCTTCATCGCATAGGCCCAGTGCTTGACCGACTTTACGTTCAGCACGGCGGCGATTGCGGCTTCCAATGTTTCGGTGTCGTAGACATAGGCTGCCGATTCGCGCGCCGCGATATCGAGCAACGCGCTGCGCTTCTGCGGCAGCTCCCACCAATGGACGGCCGGGGTGCTTGCCGAGTCCTTGTCGGAGAACAGTTGCGCCCAGGTGGGTCCGAGCACCCGATCCGAACCGATGCTCTGAATGAGCCGCTCGTGCAGCTGCCCTACCAGCCGATCTCCCTGGGATTCGTCGATGACGAAGGTGAAATTCAGATCATTGGCGGCCTGGGTCACCAGGTAGATCTTTTGGTCCTGGAACAATTCAAAGGCCGAACCCATCTCATGCAAGATGCCGCGAATATTCTGGCCCAACAGGCTCAAGGAGGCGCACGGTCCGAGAATTTCGACCCGGCACAGCTCACCCAAGGCCGTCGACAGCCGCGTGAGTGCCGCCCCATCCAAGGTATTGGCGGTGGGATCCAAGGACACCGTGACATTGGTTTCCGAGGTCGACACCAAATCCACGGACAAGCCGTGCTGCTTGAACACCTGGAAAGCATCGGCGAGAAAGCCCACCTGATGCCACATACCGGGGCTCTCCATCGAAACTAGGGTAATTCCCTTCTTGATGGCGATCGCCTTGACCTGCGCGGCGCTGTCGGCCACGTTTTCTGAGACAATGGTGCCCTCCAAGCCGGGCGCCTGAGTCGCATACACATGCAAAGGAATTTTGTACTGACGCACCGGCAGCACGCAGCGCGGATGCAGGACCTTCGCGCCGTTGCTGGCAATTTCCTGCGCTTCGTCGTAGTGCAGCTGGCGCAGTAGCCGCGCCGTGGGCACCGCGCGGGGATTGGCGCTGAACAGCCCCGGTACATCGGTCCAAATTTCCAGGCGAGCCGCCTGCAGCTTTGCCGCGATATACGCGCTCGAGGTGTCGGACCCGCCGCGCCCCAGGAGCACGGTGTCGCCGGCCGCGTTCGCCGCAATGAAACCTTGGGTGATCACCACCCGATCGAGTAAGGCCCAAGCGGCCTGCAGCTTCAAGTCAGGGGTAAAGTCACAGGTCGCCGACAGCACACTGGCCTGGT
This sequence comes from Gammaproteobacteria bacterium, assembly GCA_021323735.1. GTDB lineage: Bacteria > Pseudomonadota > Gammaproteobacteria > Steroidobacterales > Steroidobacteraceae > Bog-1198. The sequence continues at coordinate 32,560 of JAJPKM010000049.1, read as the reverse complement.
GCGTCGCGTGATTGCGATCGTCGCCGCGCAGCACCTGACGCACGTCCACCCATTCGGTGCAGATTCCCTGGGCGTTCAAGAATTCCGCACCCAGAGTGGTCGACAACAACTCGCCCATGGCCATGACGCGCGCACGCGTGGCGTCATCGATGCGGCGACGCTCCGCCAGCTGGGTGATCATGTCCCGAAGCTCGCGAATGAAGGCCTCGAATTGCGCGTTGGGCACTACCTGAAGCTGCGCCGCAAGATTGCGGTGCGCCGCTTCGATGTGGTCGAGGATCGGCGCGTGCGCGGCTCGAAGTGCCGCCGACAATAGCAACTCGAGCCGGTCGGTTATTCCCGAGAGTGCCGAATGCACCACGACCGGCTGGAACCCTTCGGCGATGCGAGCCCGGAGCACCCGCGCAATGTTGTGCCAATTGGCAACGCTGGACACGCTGGTGCCGCCGAATTTGAGCACGAGCCAGGGCCGTGCTGTGTTTGGCTCAAGGGGAGAAGACATAAATTGTAAGTCCCGCGGACCCGGCGCTTGCCGGGGTGCAACGAATCTAATCGTCTTCGAAAATATCGCGCAGTTCTTTTTCCAGCTGGCGCTCAGCCAGCACGTCTTCAACCCGGCTCCAGGCCGCTTTCCCGCGTTTGCCGGCGGCCACTGCTTTGGGGCGCCGCTCGGTGCGCTCAATGAGGGGATCGAAGTCGTGGGCTTCTTCGGCTTCCCCGAGAAACTCATCGTCTATATCGAAATGTTCGTCTTCGCGTTCGCTCATTTTTAGAGAAAAGCCCTTCAAATCAATGGGATCGATCAGCTTGGGATCGTGAAGCTGCGCACTATAGCCGATTCTGCCCGGCATTCAACTAGCGTGATCGGAATCGAGCGCCCGCGGGACCGGAACCGCCTCCCCCGGGGGACCAGAACCGTTTTCGCCTGCGGGATCCGAGCCGTTTAGGCCCGTGAGCAAAATCGCTGCGCCTGCCGGAAACGGACTGCAACGAGCACCGGCGCAACGTATGGCATCCCTCTCGATTCGGATTCGCGGTTCGGGTTCGCTGCGTCCGACCGAAGCATCGCAACAAGCGGATGCCTTCGATGAACACTTATAATCTTTTATTATCAATATATTAATAACTATTCTGCATGTACTTTAGCGTAATTGTCGCGTCCGCCTGAATCGACCCCGCGGGGTTGGAATAGCCGTGACGCCGCGACGGGTGCAAGATGAATCATGGAACACGGCTCAGGCACGCATGCAGTTTTCAATCAAACACCGCCGCTGACCGATTACAACCTGTTCGACAGCGACGACGCCCTCAAGGAGGCCGTGCAGCGTGAGGGCGCCGGCTGGGCCGCCGCAGATCTTCGCCGTGCCGGCGGGGAGTTGGGCACCTGCACCCTTTTCGAGCATGCCCGCCTGGCCAACCGCTTCGCGCCGGTGCTGCATAATTTCAACGCCCAGGGTGAGCGAGTCGACTCTATCGAGTTTCACCCCTCCTGGCATGCCCTGATGCAGGGTATTGCCGCCCGTGGATATCACAGCAGTCCCTGGGAGGAGTCTGCCAGACCGGCGGCACATGCGGCGCGCGCGGCAGGTTATCTGATGCAGGCGCAAATCGAGAGTGGCACGCTGTGTCCGACCACCATGACCTATGGGGCCATCGCCGCCATGCGCCGCGATACATCGCTGGCGCTCGAGTGGGTGCCGCGACTGCTCAGCCGCGAATACGATGCACGCGACATCGCGTTTCATTACAAGCGCGGCGGACTCATCGGCATGGGCATGACCGAAAAGCAGGGTGGCTCCGACGTCCGCGCCAACACCACGCGCGCGCTTAAGTCGGCCGACGGCAGCTACCGAATTACCGGGCATAAGTGGTTCTTCTCCGCGCCGCAATGCGACGCGCATCTGGTGCTCGCGCAATCCGGCGCCGGCCTGTCGTGTTTTTTCATGCCGCGGCGTCTGCCCGACGGATCCCTCAATGGAATCTATATTCAGCGCTTGAAGGACAAGCTCGGCAATCGCTCGAACGCCTCGTCGGAAGTCGAATTCATAGATGCCTGGGCCACTCTGCTCGGCGAGGAGGGCCGTGGCATTCCGACCATCCTCGAGATGGGAACCTTTACCCGCTTGGATTGCTGCACCGGCAGCGCCGGCATGATGCGCCAGGCGCTGGTCCAGGCCTTACACCACGCGCGTCACCGGAAAGCCTTCGGTGCGGCGCTAATCGATCAGCCCTTGATGCGCAGCGTGCTCGCCGATTTGGCGTTGGAATCGGAGGCCGCCACTGCGCTCAGCCTGCGCCTGGCCCGTGCCTTCGACTCGGAGCAGCCGGGTGAGATCGCGCTGCGCCGGGTGCTCACCTCCGCCGCCAAATTCTGGGTATGCAAGCGTGGCTGCGAATTCGCCGCGGAAGCCATGGAGGTGCTCGGGGGAAACGGCTATACGGAAGAGCTACCGCTGGCGCGGATGGCGCGCGAAATGCCGGTCAACTCCATTTGGGAAGGATCCGGCAACATCATGTGCCTTGATGTATTGCGTGCCTTCGGCAGATCCCATGCCACTCGCGAGGTCGTGCTCCAAGAATTGGCGAGTGCGCGGGGCAAGCACCCGAACTACGACGCGGCATTCGAGCGCTTCGTCGCCGGCCTCGATGCAGGCGACTTGAGTGAGGCGCATGCGCGCCGGTTCACCCAGTCCTTCGTGACCATGATGCAGGCTGCCATCCTGCTCAGCGGCGCGACCGGCGCACCCTCGCGCGCCGCGGCGGAAGGATTTTGCGCGACTCGATTGGATGTCGATTCGGGTTGGGGTGCGGTTTTCGGCGCAAGCGGCGCAGCGCTCGATGTCGATGCCATCATGGATCGCGCCTGGGCGAAATAGCGCCGTTGCCCGAACCTGCTTTGCTTGGTAGAATTCTTTACCTACCGTAAAGAATTCTATTCAAGGTAAGCCACGATGAGCGAGTCCACGATTTCCAGCAAAGGACAGGTCACGATCCCGAAGGCAATCCGAATGCGTATGCATTTGAAAGTCGGCGATCGGCTGCGCTTCGTGGTCGAACCCGACGGCTCGGTTCGGCTCGCTGCCGCCACGCGTGATGTCTCGACGCTGCGCGACATTCTGCCGCGGCCCAAACGCCGTGCCACCGTGGACGATATGCAATCAGTCATTCGTCGGCGCGCGGCCAAACGAGCGGATCCGTGATCGGCGTCGATACCAACGTCATCGTGCGCTTGCTGGTTGCCGACGACGAGAAGCAAGCGGACGCGGCATCGCGCTATCTGAAGGAACATTGCAGCGACGAGCCGGCCTTGCTGTCAGACATCGTGCTGGTCGAGTGCGCATGGGTCCTGGAAGATCTTTATGAATATTCGCGGACACAGATCGGGGAAGCTATCGACGGCCTCCTTGCCACGGCGCAACTACGGGCGGTCGATGCATCGGCAGTGGGTACGGCTTTGCAGCGGTTTCGGTCGAGTTCGGCCGACTTCGCCGACTGCCTGATCGGCGTCAACAACGTGGGCGCAGGATGCGAATACACCGCAACATTCGATCGCAAAGCATCCAAGCTTCCCGAGTTCCAACTCCTTTCCTAGTCCGCCGAAGGCTCAGACCCAACCCTGCAGCTGGTTGCTCACGATCGCCCCCAGAGCCTCGGCGTGGCTGTCGTCGTCGTTGAGAGCGGGTACCAGTGTCAAACGCTCGCCGCCCATCGCCAGGAACTTTTCCCGGTATTCGATCGCGACTTCCTCCAATGTTTCCAGGCAATCCACCGCGAACGACGGCGACACCACGGTGACCGTGCGCACGCCGCGCTTGGCCAGCAGTTCGAGGGTGTTTTCCGTATAGGGCTGCAGCCATTCCACTGAGCCGAATCGCGATTGATAGCAATGCGACCATTGGTCCGGCGCCATTCCCAAGCGCGACACCACTAGGCGAGTGGTCGCCTCCGATTGCACTTGATAGGGGTCGCCCTCGGCGACGTACGCGGCAGGGATTCCGTGATACGAGAACAACAAGTGCGATCGTTCGCCGACTTCGGCCCAGTGGCCCAGAATCCGTGCCGCCAGCGCCTCGATATACGCCGCGTGATGATAGTAGTCGTTGACGAAGCGGGTTTCGGGCAGCCAACGACGGCGTTGCAGAGCTCCGGCGGCGCGGTCGAACACCGAGCCCGTCGTCGACGAGCAGTATTGCGGGTACAGGGGGAGCACCAGCAGTTTCCTGACGCTGCGTCCGCTCAAGGACTCGAGGGCGCGGGCGATGCTCGGATTCCCATAGGTCATGGCAAGCTCGACGCAGACACGATCGGCGAAGCGGGCGTGCAACACCGCGCCCACCTTCGCGGTCAGGCGCTTCGAATACACCGCCAAGGGCGAACCTTCCGGCAGCCAAATCTTGCGGTACTTGTGCGCGGTTCGCATCGGGCGAAACGGCAAAATCAGACCGTACAGCAGAGGCAGCCAGATCCAGCGCGAGGTCTCGATGACGCGCCGGTCGCTCAAGAACTCGCGCAAGTAGCGCTGCACGGCGAAATAGGACGGCGACTCCGGCGTACCCAAATTGACCATGAGCACCCCAATCCGTCCGGATGACGGGGAGTCTGCCGACGCGGCGGACGAGGCCGCGGCGTGAAAATAGGGCATATCGATCCTTAACCTAGCGGCCTGTCTCTAGTCCGAATGACTCGCGCAACAAAATCGCGCACGCCTCAAATATTCCGCGTGCGCCGCGTATCTTAAGTTCCGCGCATATTCGCACAGTATACTGCCTCATGATCCGCATCCTGCGCACCGTTCAGGAGCTTGTATGGGTACAAATCTATTGTGATGTGGCTGAGTGCCAATGAGAGCGAAGCGCTTGCCTTGAGCTTGAGCGTTGCGTCCCGCAGCGTTCTTTTCAGTCTTCCCTTCGCGGTTTTGTCTGCATGGGTACTGACTCGCCGGCAATTCGTGGGGCGTACGGTTGTGGATGCATTCGTGCACCTGCCTCTGGTGCTGCCGCCGGTGGTCATCGGCTATCTGTTGCTGTTGCTGTTCGGCGCGCGCGGACCGATCGGCGGCTGGCTCGAACGTGCATTCGGCATCGAGCTCATTTTCACCCGCAACGGCGCCGCGCTCGCCACGGCCGTGATGTCCTTTCCGCTGATGGTGCGGGCCATGCGCATCTCGCTGGAGAATGTCGATCGCGGCCTCGAGGATGCCGCGCGCACCTTGGGCGCAGGCGTCCTGGACCGGTTCGCCACGATTACCCTGCCGCTGATGCTGCCCGGCGTTCTGGCGGGCGCCATCACCGCGTTTTGCGCGGCGCTCGGCGAATTCGGCGCCGTGATCACCTTCGTGTCCAACATTCCCGGCGAGACGCGCACGCTGCCGCTGGCGTTGTATTCGGCGCTGCAAACGCCGGGCGGCGATGGGGCCGCGGCGCGCCTGGCCGTGATCTCCTGCCTCCTCGGCTTGAGCGGATTGCTGCTGTCGGAATGGTTCGCGCGCCGCGTGCGGCGCATGCTGGGGCACTGATGCTTCAAGTCGTTGCCCAAAAGCGCCGCGGCGCCTTCGAACTGAACGCGCAATTCGAACTACCCACCCCGGGCGTCGTGGGATTGTTCGGCCGTTCCGGCTGCGGCAAGAGCACGCTGGTGAATGTCATTGCGGGTTTGCTCGAGGCCGATCGAGGACGCGTGGCCCTCGATGAGGCCGTACTGCTCGATACCGCGCGGCGCATCGACCTGCCGCCGGAACGGCGGCGCATCGGCTATGTATTCCAGGATGCTCGGTTATTTCCGCACTTGAGCGTGGCCGCCAATCTGCACTATGCGCAACGGCGTGCCAAGGTGCCGCCCTTCGTGGGCATCGATCTGGTGGCCGATCTGCTCGACTTGGGCGTTCTGATGCATCGGCGCACCCATCAGCTCTCGGGCGGCGAACGCCAGCGCGTGGCCATCGGCCGCGCCCTGCTCACGCAACCCAGCCTTCTGCTGCTCGATGAACCGTTGGCCTCCCTCGATGCCTCGCGCCGCGAAGAGGTTCTGCCCTATCTGGAAACCTTGCGCGATCAGCTGGCCATTCCCATGGTGTACGTCAGCCATGATTTCGATGAGGTCCTGAGGCTCGCCACCCACTTGGTGCTCATGGAAGCGGGAAAAACCATTGCCCAGGGAAACTTGAACGATATGAGCTTGAACCCACATCTGCGGGCCATCGTCGGCGCCGACGCCGTGGGCGCGGTCGTCGATGCCACGGTCTTGGGGCCGGATCCGGACAGCGGACTGCTGCGCGTACGGGTCGGCAGCGGCGAGCTCAAGGTTCACGCAGCCAACGCCATTGTCGGCGCCAAGCTGAGAGTGCAGCTGTTGGCACGGGACTTAATCGTCGCGACTCAGCCGCCCCAGCACTTGAGCGTGCGCAACAGTTTGAGCGGCGTGATAACGGCCATCATGGACGATGCCGGGGATTCCGATCTCGTGGGCGTGGACATCGGCGGAACCGTCATCATGGCGCGCGTCACCAAGGCGGCCACGCGCGAGCTTGGGCTGGCCCCGCAACTACCGGTGTGGGCGCTGGTAAAGACTGTGTCGCTGCGGCCGCACCCTATTTGACCGAGGTACCCAGGTGCAAAATGGCCACGATGTGGTCATCGGCATGCAGACCGACGGCTGCTTTGACTTTGGCGCTGTACGCCGCGGGTCCTGTCTTCCACATCACACCGTACCCCAGGGCGTTCGCGGCCAGCAGCAGGTTCTCGACCGCCGCGCCCACCGCGATTACTTGTTCGATCTCCGGCACCTTCGGGATGTCCTTCCTCACCGCGCAGGCGGCAATGAGTATGCTCGGTGAGCGCCGGACCTTCTCGCGCTCGAGTTCCATCTGCTCATCGGTAAATGCCGGGATTTGATCCCGCCGGGCCTCGGCCACCGCGTTGGCGAAGGACTCGCGGGCGGCGCCGTCAACCTGCAGGAAACGCCAGGGTTTGAGGCGCCCGTGATCCGGCGCTCGAGCGGCGGCCTCGAGCAGACGCTCCAGCTCCTGCGCGGTGGGCCCCGGTTGGGCCAACCGCTTGGCCGTTGAGCGCGAGGCAATGGCATCGAATAAATCCATCAGAAGACCCCTGAATAAGCACATAAGGCAATAAGCCTGAGCGGATCATCGCTTTCGGCTATGATTTGCGCCCGAGATGCCGACCGTGGCAGTCCGAAATTATACCTGTACGTCTCAAGGAGCCTTCAATGAACCGTATTGTTTTGGCGTCAATCGCCGCACTGGCGGGCGCGAGCGCCTTCGCAGCGCCGGTCACCTACGTCCTCGACCCGGCCCATACCTATCCGAGTTTTGCCGCCGACCATTTTGGCGGGCTGTCGGTATGGCGCGGTAAGTTCAACTCCACCTCAGGCAAAGTCGTGTATGACAAGGACGCAAAGTCCGGTTCCATCGACGTAACCGTCGATATCAGTTCGATCAATTTCGGCATGCCGAAGTTGGATGAGCACGCCAAGTCCGCCGAGATCTTCGACGCGGCGAAGTACCCCACGGCTACATTCTCCGGCAAGTTCACCAAGTTCAACGGCTCGGCCCCTACGGAAGCGCAGGGCACGTTGACCATGCACGGCGTGACCAAGCCGGTGACACTTAAAATCGATTCCTTCAAGTGCATCTTGAGCCCGTTGACCAAGAAGGAAGTCTGCGGAGTGGAAGCTTCCTCGACCATCAATCGCGCCGATTTCGGCGTGAACTACGGCGACAAGTACGGCTTCAACCAGGAAGTGAAGCTGCAGATCCAAGCGGAAGGCAGCCCCGCCTAAGATCGAACCGGTCGGCCCGCACCCGCCATTTGGGGCGGGCCGATTACTATCTCGTTAGTGCTGCACGGTTGTCATGCGCAATCACATGCATTGCGGCCTGCTAATTCGGCGTTACCCGCTTCAGTTTGGCGATCAGCAGGAATTCGCGCACCGGTGGATATCGGTGGTCACCTAATTGCGTGAAATTATTGAGCGGGCGCGGGCGTAGGCGCAGCCCCGCCGCTGATCGGTGCCGGCGCCATTCTGTGAATGATCACCGTAGGTTTCGTGGTGGCCGGAGGGGGAGCATATGTAACGGCCGCGGACGCGGGCTTGATCACCGTGGGTCCATACATTGGAACGCCGGTGCGAAATACGTTCGCCAGCGCCTGATCACAGACTCTATGCAGCATGGCGGTTTGCTCAATTGCTTCTTCGCCGCTCGAATTTGCCCGGCTTTCTAGAAAATTCTGTTTGGCCTCCATCTGCTGTTCTTTAAAATCCGGTGAATTCTCGAGCTGCGCAATGACCTTTGCTTGTGATGCCCGCCAACGCGAATAGTCGGCAGCCATGTTTTGGCTAAAATTCGGCAACCCCACATCGCAGATGGCCTTGAAATGCAATGTCTGCGCCACAATAACCGGGTCTTCCGGTTCCAGCACGCCATCGGACGGTAGCGGTTTAACTTGATTAATGAGCGACCAGAGCATCGGCGTCTGACGAGCCGCATCGCGTACCGAGACGCCCGCCGCATTCTTGACGTCCGGATCCGCGCCGTGACGAAGCAGTAGCTCGCTCAGTTCCATACCGTTTTGCGAGACGGATAGAGACTGGCGCAACGGCGAATCTCCATGCTTGGGTTGATAATTGACGTCCGCACCGTATTCAATCAGCAGTTGTGCGCCAATTAGATTGCCGCAAAGGATTGCCAGTCCCAAAGGGGTCGAAGAGTAATGGCCGTCGAGAGACCATTCGGCGTTCAAGTCGGCGCCGTGCGCCTTTAAGTACCCCAACATTTCGCGGTTGCCTTGCCTCGCCGCGACGAAGACCGGAATGCTGGCGGCCCCTGTCGGGGACGTCGCCCACGCGTTGGGATGAGCGCCATGCGCCAGCAGATATTTGACCGCGGTCAATTGATTGGCGTCCACCGCGGCCAACAGGGCATTCGCCTGATCGGGGTCCGCTCCGAGTTGCAGCTGGTGCTGAATTTCCGGCACATCGCCCGCTTGCGCGGCTCTGCGCAAAGCGAGGTCCTCGGTCCTGATGGCCTGAGCCCGTCCGGCAAATATCAGCGCCGCCAAGGCCCCCGCCGTTACAATTGAGCTGCTGAATAAACGCATCGTTGGCTACCTTCAGGGCACATCCAGATCACATAGTTCAATGGATACTTCCCGGCCAATTATTGGATATTTGACCCCTCTAGTCCGGAATCGGCTCACAAACGACCCGGTTGCAAGCAACGGTGTGACATATGAAAGGGTGTTTAATGATCTGCGCGTGCTATCCCTTTGGGGCGCCCAAGTGAAATAACCTACACAGCCATGCAAACACGCCGGAACGCGCACTTGATCACATTCTAACGGCAATTGAATCGCTAGTTTTGCTCCCGAAAGGCAACATGGGGGACCCCATCCACTTTGCACCGACAAGGATCGTTCGCCACCATGGGTCGCTGCGCGGGTTTTCTACTCTCGATCATTCTGCCGATATGCTTTGATGTGGCGCATGCCCGCGCGCTCGATGAGGCGGAACTCGCGACGCTGCGTGCAGGAAAACAGGGCCCCGCCCAGCAGGATGCAGCCCGAGTACTGGCGCGCAAGCTCGGGACCGAAAAGAACTTAGACGCTGTCCCGGTACTGCTGCAGTTGCGGGACGAAATCGCCATGAACTGGTACGTCAACGAGTACTTGCGCGGCGTTCCGCCAAAGGTCGCGCAATCGACGCTCGATGCCATGGCGCTCGCCGCAGTTAAAGACCCGAGCTTCGATGCCGACGATACCAGCTCGTCGACGCGCACCCAATTCTTGAGGTTGCTGGGCCATTATCAATCTCCGGAGCTATTCCAGCTGTTTTACGACGGGGCCAAGCGCGCGTTGATCGACTTACGCGCGGGAAGGAAGCCCAAGGGATATTTTTGGGTCGACACGAGTTTTTTGGTGCCTGATCTGCCGGACATCGAAGAAGCCGATGCGGCCTTGTTGCCGCTCATCGATCAGGCATGGTGGGCAGGTTCCTTGGCGGGGCTCATTCAACGGCGTCACTACCTCAAAGGATTCGACCGTCTGCGGGATTCGTATTTGCGCATGGCCGTGACGAGCGCCTATTACGACAATCGGATCATGGAAGCCGTGGCGAGCTTCCAGATCAAGGCCGGCAATGATGCGCTGCTAAAAAGGGCGCGATGGCTGGCGTCTCAGCCCCAGAGCCGCGAGATCGACGATGAGATCTCCGCCCTGGTCGCCGCCCTGAGTCCGGCGCGCGAGCCCCCAGAGCTGCGCGGCGATTATGAGCCGCTGGTCCGTGAACTTCTCGCAAAAGACCTGTCGCCCCAGCTCAGGGAATCGCTGCAGAAGGCATCGGTACAACAGATTGAACTGGCGCGCCGCTACCGCGAATTCTCGCCCGAAAACTTGAGTTACTGGATCGCAGCCGGGAATGCCGACATGGTGCGTCAAAACATCGCGCACCGAGTCGACTTGAACGCGCGCGTACCCAATGTTCGCTCGATTCTCGCTCAGGCCATCGCGACGTCCCGACTCGACCTCGTGCAGCCCCTCGTTCAAGCCGGCGCCGACTTCAACGAGCGCAACGGATCGCGGCCGAATATACAGTATGACCCAATGATTTTTCTCGCGGCTTGTCCGGGACCAAAGCCGCTACCGGGAAGGGTCGATGATTCGGGAGCTATCGTCTCCCTGCTGTTGGTCCATGGAGCTCTGGTCACCGAGCACTCGAGCACGGGGCTCACGCCGTTGCAGGCCGCGAGCCGATGTGGCAATCGCGCAACGGTTGAAGCCTTATTGTCCGGCGGCGCCGACGTCGATGCTACAAAAGCCCCGATGTTGCTGTCGGATGGACGACCCTCGACCGGAGACGTGTGGGCCGGCGCGACCGCGTTGCACTTTGCGATCGAAGCCCGCGACCTCGATACCGTCACGACCCTTCTTGATCATAAGGCAAACGTTAACGCACAAATGACCGATGGCCAGACCGGGCTCCTGATGGCGGTTAGCAAAGGCGATCGTCCGATCATGGACTTGTTGCTCGCGCGGCGCGCGGACGTCAATTTAGGCTCGGTCAACGGCATTGGTGCGCTTCAAATGGCGCGTCTGCGGCACGCCGAGGATCTTGAGAACATCCTCAAGGCGCGCGGCGCCCAGCCCAGCCCTCCTCCGCACGCCGTGGTCTTTGCACGGGAATCTGCGCCTGCACATACGGGCCCAGTGAGCCTCGCACGTATCGATCGGCTTTTTCTCCAAGTATTTTTTGCCGCACGGCGCGAAGCCCCCTTCGCCGGCAGTCGCTTCATTTTCGAGGAGGATCAGCAGGTCAAATCCGACGCGGCGCCGGAGTGCCGTGAGCGGCATGACTTTCGCCTGATGTTCACGCTCGATCCTATGCCGGCCATCAATGGCACCGTCGCGTGGGAGGAATATGCCCGCTATACGATCATGCTCTGCGAGCACGGACCGCTTTCCCCCAGCCAATTCCGCGCGACGTTAGATCAGGCATTGGCATCGACGCTTTCCGGGATGCCTGCAGCGTCGGATCTAGGAGATCTAGGAGGATTTCCAGTGCAAATAGGTAATCGTTCAGGGCGCGCGACGGTTCTTTTTGCAATCGGGCACGGCGTCATTCTGGAGCCGCTCGCGATCATCCCGAGTTCCGATGCACGCCAGACGCTGGTCGTTGCAGTAGACGACGCGCACATCGGCCAAGCGGGACATGAAGTGAAGCGCACGCTGGCCGACCTCGCCGCCTTACTGGATGCGGTCGACAAGGAGTCCGCAGTACGGCAAGGGCATTAGCGGAAACTGCGTCCCGACGCCGCGCCCCGCATCGAATCTCAGGCCAGCAGCCGGCGCAGCGGCTGCGCCCACGACTCCGCAGTTCCCGCGACCAACAGTTGAATCGAGCCCACGGTGGGGTGCGCGATACCGCGAATACCTAGGCTCATCAGCACCCGCTCATCGAGCGCCTTGGGGTCGGCGATGCGCATGCTCAAGCGGCCGGCGAGAACCTCGAAGCCGCTGACGTTCTGGCTCCCGCCGAGGGCAGCGAGCATGGCGCGCGCCTCTGGCTCTGCGCCGTGGTCCGGACTCGCTATGGCCTGAGGACCCACCACGGTCTGCACCTGCGCCCCGAGCCGCCGCGGCGCATCGGGCCGAGGCGCATCGGCTGGCGCGGCATGAGTACCCGCAGCGGAACGGATGGCATCGCGGATCTCGCCTGCCACTTGATCGGCGATGGGTCCTAGAACCACTTGCAAACCCGTTGTCCCGGAGCGCAGCAATCCGCGGGAGCCCAAAGCCCTGAGGGCTACCTCATCGACGGCATGATTGTCCGTGAGGCCGAGTCGCAGTCGCGTCGTGCACGCTGCGACCTCGGTGAGGTTACCGGCCCCGCCGAGCGCGGTAACGAAGGATGGGCCGCGTGCGCCCGCGGACAGCGGTGCGAGTGGCGACGCCTCATCAGGCTCCCGGCCGGGGGTGAGCAGATTCAAGCGCAGGATGCACAACCGAAACACGGTGTAGTACAGCGCGAAGTATGCCGCTCCGATCGGAATCAACAGCAGCGGACGCTGCGCATGGGTGAAATTGAGCACATAGTCGAAGAGCCCGGCGGAAAAGCTGAAGCCCAGGTGCACGCCGAAGGCATCCATGATGACCATGGCCAGCCCGGTGGCAATGGCGTGCAATGCATACAGCACGGGAGCCAGGAACATGAAGGTGAACTCCACCGGTTCGGTGACCCCGGTGAGAAACGAGGTTAGCGCCAACGACAAGAGCAAGCCGGCGACGCCGGCGCGCCGCTCCGCACGCGCCGTGTGATACATGGCGAGACAGGCACCCGGCAGCCCGAACATCATGACCGGGAAAAATCCCGACATGAATGCGCCCGCGCTCGGATCGCCGGCGAAGAAGCGGTTAAGATCGCCGGTGGCTCCGTGATAGTCGCCCAGGATGAACCAGGCGAAGTTATTGAGGATGTGATGCAGGCCGGTGACGATCAAGATGCGGTTCAAAACCCCGTAGGCGAAAAGGCCCGTCGGTCCGGCGTTCAAAATGGCATGGCTGGCCGCATCCATGCCGTGCTCGATGAAGGGCCACGCGAGCCCTATGATCGCGGCCAATACCAGTCCCACGAGACCGCTCACGATGGGCACGAAGCGCCGCCCGCCGAAGAAGCTTAGATAACTCGGCAGCGTGATATTGCTGTAGCGGTTGTACGCGATCCCGGCAACGATGCCGGACAACAATCCGACCGGAATGCTGAGCTTGGTCAGCGAGCCTGGCGGCACGTGCATCATGCTCTCCACCGCCCGCGTGGTCACCAAGTATCCAACCACTGCGGCAAGTCCGGCTGCACCGTGGTTCTCGCGCGCCAGTCCCACCGCGACGCCCACGGCAAACAGCAGACCCAAGTTGGAGAAAATCGCATTGCCCGCAGCGGCCATGGCCGTCCAGTTCAAAAGATCCGGCTGCCCCAAGCGCAGCAGCAGACCGGCAATGGGCAGTACCGCAATGGGCAGCATCAATGCGCGGCCCAACTGCTGCAATCCTGAGAAGCGGACTTTCACGATTTGCCTCCCTCCCCGTCCATCTGTTCCACCAGGCTGCGTACCTCATTCGCTGAACCCAAGCTGAGGCAGCGCGCCGCCAGCGCACGACAGTCCTCGATGCGCAGCCGCGCGATCCGGCCCTTGAGCTCAGGGATAGCGGCCGGCACGACCGACAGCTCCCGAATGCCGAGACCGAGCAGAATCGGTACGGCGGTATGATCGGCGGCCACGCCGCCGCAGACTGCCACCAGCTTGCCGGCTGCCTCGCCGGAACGTCCTGCCGAGGCGATCATCTGCAACACGGCCGGGTGCAAGGCGTCGGTACGCCGCGCGAGTTCGGCATGACCCCGATCCATGGCCAATGTGTACTGGGTCAGGTCATTGCTGCCGACGGACAGAAAATCGGCCGCGTGAATGAGCGCGGCGGCCGTCAGAGCGGCCGCCGGCGTTTCGATCATGGCGCCCAGCGCGACGCGCCCCGGTAAATTCAGTTCCTCCGCCAGTTCATCGATCACGGCGCGCACCGCCAGTACCTCCCACAGATCGGTCACCATGGGAATGAGCAAGCGCACCACGCCGAACGGCTGCACGCGCAGCGCCGCGCGCAGTTGCGTGCGCATCACGGCCGGATGCAGCAGCGCCGTGCGCACGCCGCGCAATCCCAGTGCCGGATTCGCCTCCTCCGGCAACGGCAAGTAGCGCAGAGGCTTGTCACCGCCCACGTCCATCATGCGCAATATCAGCGGGCGTCCGCCGAGCGCACCGGCAATGCTCTGGTACGCCTGCAGTTGTTCGTCCTCGGTCGGCGCTGTTTCTCGGTCGAGAAACAGGAACTCCGTGCGCAACAGCCCGCAGCCCTCGGCACCGCCTGCGACCGCGGCCACGGCGTCGGCAACATGACCTAAGTTGGCGAAGATCTCGACGCGCGTGCCGTCGAGCGAACGGCATTCCTGCGCCGCCGCCGCACGCAGCGCGGCGCGGCGCGCCAGGCGCTTATCGACCGTAGACTTGGCCTTGGCCAATTCTTCTGCCGTGGGTGCGCTCAAGACTCTGCCTTGATCGGCATCGACAACGATCGTTTGCCCCGCAGCCACCTCGCGAAGAGCCGGACCGACCCCGATCAGCATCGGGATTTCCATGGCGGCCGCAAGGATGGCGACATGCGAAGTAGCGCCACCGCCGCTCAAGGCGATGGCGACCAACCGGCGCGCGTCGAGCGCAGTCAGCTCGGAAGGCAGCAAGTCATGGGCCACCAGAACGGCCTGCTCGGGCAGCGGCAGGTGCATGGGCCGCGCCTCGCCGGCCAGTGCCAGCAATATATGGGCCTCGACATCCAAAAGATCGTCCGCACGCTCCCGCAAACGTGAATCACCCAGCGATTCGAGCGCCGCGATGAAACCTCGCACGGCGCTGCGCCAGGCGTAGGCCGCGCTCTTGCCGGCCGCGATGCTCTGGTGCGCAGCTTGGTTCAGCGCTGGGTCATCGAGGAACTCCAGATGTGCCGCGATGATCTCCTGGCGGGAGGCACCACCGGCGCTGCGGACCCGCTCTAATCGGAGCCGTACATTCGCCCGTGCTCGATCAAGCTCGGCCACTTCATGGGCGCTGCCCGCGCCCTGCTCGCTGACTTCGATTTCGCGGCGCTCGATTCGAACCGCACGGCCAAGCGCTATTCCCGGCACGGCGCATACGCCGGCCAGTTCCCCGGGGCGCAGCGCCCGATCCTGCGTGCGCCGTGCCCGATCGGCGGTGCCCGACTGCGGCGTGGCTGCATCGGCGGTATATGCGGGAGCCGATTCGTGTGCGGCCTTGGGAGAGAGTTCGTGCGCGGCCTCAATATGCAGCGCTTCTTCAAGCGCCTGCATGATCGCAGCCACGGCTTGTACCGCTTCATCCCCCATCGCGCGGACGATCAGCTCATCGCCGTGCCGCACGCCCAGGGCCATGATGGACACCACGCTGCGAGCATCGGCGGTGCGCCCATGGGCGGCCAGAGAAATCTGCGCACGACAGCCTTTGGCGCTGCGCGCGAGCAAGGCCGCCGGGCGCGCATGCAATCCCTGTCGCAAGGTGACTACGATGCTGCGTCGAGATTCGCCCGGCGCAGCCACGACGCTGGGTTTAGTCAGTGGCGGCGCCTGCGCGGCGTTGTCCACCTCCACGTCGAACAGCAGCTCGCCGGCGACGACCGGCCCGGCGGCGCGGCGGGCCTGCAGAGTAGCACCCTCGGAGGTGACCACGATGGCCGTCATCAGGCTCCTGGCGCCGCGTGCCACGGTGTCCATATCGAAGCGGATGAGTTCATCGCCTGCCTTGACGCGCTCGCCCGGTTTGACGCGCGCCTCGAATCCGCGGCCGGCCAATTGCACCGTATCGATGCCGATGTGGATCAGGACGTCGACGCCTTGCGGGCTGCGGATGGAAACGGCATGGCCGCTCGCGGGCAATGTCATGATGTCCCCGTCGCAGGGGGCGCAAACGACGCCGCCGGTCGGATCGATTGCAAGCCCATCGCCCAGCATGCGGCCCGCAAACACGGGATCCGGCACCTCCTCCAGAGGCGCGCACCAGCCGCCGAACGGGGCCATGATTTTCAGCGATGACAAAGGATAGGCTCCTAGTCTCCAATCTCTACCCAGTCGAGCGCCCACAACGGATCGAGACTGGGCCGAGCGAACCTGAGGCAAACATCGTGGCGGCCCGGAAGCGGCGGCAATGCCAGCGCAGGTAACACCGTGATGCCCTCATGCACGGATGCCGGCGCGAGCGGGAGCACACTCAAGGGCATGGTCTCACAGCCGTCAACATGCACCTCGAGCTCGCCCTGCGGCGTTCTATTATCGCCGACGCGAATCTTGGCGGTATCGGCGCCCAGTTCAAAGTTGAACGGCAGCGCGGCCACGGCGGCGAGCACTCGTGCGCCCTGCTCCAGCTCGACATCGCGGTAAATCCAGCAGGGGTTCATGATGTCGACAGCGAGCGGTACATCGAGGTTCAGTGGTGCCTCGCCCGCGAGTGGCGCATCGCCGCGATTCCCGCCTGGCTCGAGCAATAGACCGACGCCGTCGCTGCACAGGTCGAGTTCGTGGCTGCTGCGCCGCGTGCCCGCGTGCTCATCGACGCGCGCGCTCCAAGTACGCGACACCGGGTCTTGCCCTAGGAATGTGGCAGCGGAAATCAGCGTGCCGGGCGCAACGAGCACGGGTGCCACGTACGGCGCGGATGCCGCACTCGGCTGTCGACCGTCCAAGGTATAATGAATATCGGTCGTGAGCTCGGCGTCTTTGAGCTCGCGTCCGTTCGAGAGCGTCACGCGGATACCACCGGCGGTGCGTGCAAACCGTGCGTCGATGCCGAACACACTGTCCGCATAGTCGATCCCGAAGGCACGGTAGCGCACCGACATCGCCGCCAAGCGACGTAGGAAATCGGGCCAGCTGCGCGGCGTCCGAGACCAGCCGACCTCGGCGAGCGCCGCGGCCCGTGGCAAAGCCATCCATTCGAGCCGCTGTACGGTCTTGATGTGCTCGGACCACAGGTCGGCCTGAAGACCGAGAATGTGTCGCTGCTGGATCTCGGTGAGCTTAAGGTCATGCGGTTCGAAACGATACACGTCCTCGAGCGAAATAACCGGTAGCCGGCCCGGCGGCTCATACGCCAGCACGCTTTGCCGATGATCGAAATACAATGCCGGGTCCGGCGCCAGCACCGTGTCATTGCCGCGCAGGGCGGCCGCACGCGCCGCCGTGGCACCATGCCATGCCATGACCACGGCATCGCTCGGCAAGCCGGGTTGCATGATTTCGTCCCAGCCCACCGGGCGCCTGCCATGGCGGCTCAGGAACCGGCCGATCCGCTGCGTGAAATAGGTCTGCATGGCATCGGCGTCGTGAATGCCGAGCCGCCGAGCCCGCGCTTGCACGACCGGGGAGGTGTTCCATTCATCCTTCACCGCCTCATCTCCGCCGATATGAATGTAGGGCGACGGGAATAACTGCAGCACCTCGGTAAGAACGTTGTCGAGGAACTCGAAGGTGGCGGGTTCAAGATTGAACAGGTGCGAGTGCACGCCCCATCTATTGGAGACCGGCAGCGAGCGTGCATCCGGGGCGGCGCCAAGTTCAGGGTAGGCGGCAATGGCCGCCTGCGCATGTCCCGGCATGTCGATCTCCGGAACGATGAGCACATGCCGACTACGCGCATAGGCGACGATGGCACGCACGTCATCCTGAGTGTAGTAGCCACCGTAAGGGTTCGGTGCCGGCACTCCGGGAACTTGGGCCGGGATGCGCCAAGCCCCTACCGAGGTTAGCCGCGGATACTTGCGTATTTGCAGGCGCCAGCCCTGATCGTCGGTCAGATGCCAGTGCAGCACGTTCAACTTGTGCCAGGACATCCAGTCGATCATGGCACGCACGAAGCCCGGCGATTGAAAGTGCCGCGCGGAATCGAGCATGAGCCCGCGCCAGGGATATCGGGGTTCATCGATGATGGTTTGCGCCGGGATGGTTGCGGCATCGCGGCCGGGGGGCAAGAGCTGCCAAAGCGTGGCCGCGCCGTAGAATAGCCCCGCATCGGTGGTCGCCGACACGGTAATGCCTGTCGGCGCCACCTCGAGCCGATACGCCTCGGGTCCGAATCCCGGTTCCGAGCGAAACACAATGTGCGCGTCGGATGAGTTGCCGGGCGCTTTCGAGGATACGGCCAGCGTCAGTCCGTTGGAGCGCATCCACAATCCGGCGAGATACCGAGCCGCGCTCGAGGCCTTGCGGTCACCTTGCGGCACTTGCATGGCCGTCGCCGCATTCAGCTGGAACGTGCCGGTGCCGGGAATGATCGTCGCGGGCAACGGTATGATGTCGGCCTGCTGCGCGTTTGCCGGCCGTGTGCCAATGGCAAGGGCAACGGTGAAAACCGCCGCCCTCGCCCCTTGTACCATCCTGGAGTTCTGCCGCACGCTTGACACTCTAACTCATGCCGCACGCACAGGCCTGTTCCAAGCCGGCCTACATCTTGAAGCGCGCGGTCAGGTAGTACTGAGCCCCGTTTTTGTAGAATGCGCGCGGCTGATCGTCGTTAATGGCAGCGTACTTCAGGATGGGATTATTGAGATTCTGTCCATCCAACTGCAGCGAGAATTGCTGATTGATGTTGTAGACCAGCGAAGCCGACAGCGTGCCAATTGCCTCCTGGGAGAACGCCGTATTTCGATCCAGGCCGCTGAAGAAGGCAGACCGGTAGGTGTACGCCACTCGCGCACTGAACACCTTGTTCTCGAAGTAGCCCTGAACGTTGTAAGTATTCTTCGAGGTACCCACCAGGCGCGCATCTCCGTTGGTAATCAGCGAGGTCTGCCGGGCGTCGGCATAGGTGTAGTTGCCGATGAATCCGAAGTTCTCCGTGAACGCCTGCTGGTAGGCGAACTCGGCACCTTCCACACGGCCCTGAGCGTTGACCGGCGTGCTCAGCAAGTAGCGCACTGTCTGGCCGCCCGCCAGAAACCCATTACCGAAACTAAAGATATCCCGCTCGGACGAGCCGAAACTCACGTAGTTCTTCAAGTCCATGTAGAAGAGCGTCGCCGACAGCAATGATTGCCTGGCGAAATACCACTCGATTCCGGCATCGAAATTATTCGACAAGATGGGTTTGAGGTCCGGATTGCCGCCCGTACCGCTGCCTATGCCGGTCGGGGTTCCCGGCGGCGACAGGCTCACGGCACCGCCAAGCTGTGAATAGTCGGCGCGAGTCAAGGTCTCAGCCGCGGCGAATCGAGCCACCAGATCCGGTGCCACGTCGATCTTCAAATTGAAGCTCGGCAGGACGTCGGTGTAGGAGTGCGTGATGGGCACTCCGATGAACTGGCCGAACAGAGAAAAGATCGAGCCCGGCGTGGTGGGACTCACCGCGGTGTAGTTCACAATATCTTCTTGGGTGCGCACCACACGCACGCCGACGTTGCCTGCCCAGTTGCTGCCCTTGAAGTCGGCCTGCACGTAGCCCGCCGTGTCCTTTTCGAATACCTCGTACATCGAATTGAAGTCGAGGCGCACCGCGGGATCTCGAACCACGTTTGCCGGGCTGTTGTAGGCCTGGAGTTGCCCGGGCGACCAAAACCAGACGTTGGAAGGATGATTGCCGCCGAACGTATCGTAGTTCGACGGATAGTTCGAGAATCCCGTGGGATATGGCGCCGTGCCCCCGGCAGCCGTGGGGCCTTGGCCGACCACGCCGTTCGAGGTGCGATCATGCTTATCGTATCGCACGCCGAATTTCAGATCGCGAAAGAGATCTGACTGAAGCTTAAACGTAGCGTCGATCTTGGCCCACTCTTCGGAGTCTTTAACATCCACGAACTGATCGCCGAATATGAAGCCGAAGGGAACCGGAACACCGTTCGGGGTGGGAGTGGAATTGTTGGTGTTGCCGAAACTGAAGTTCGGCGCGGCTCCCAAGCCGTTCAACTGATAACTTGCACCAGCGCCGGTGCCGGGATTGGTCTCCGAAACGTCTTGTTCCGGCGTTTTACCATCGCCCCATGAATAGCCTATTTGACCCAAGAACGACAGGGAATCGGTGGTATTCCAGGTGGTGTCGAGATCGACGAAGTGCGCCGTGGCTTCCGAGCTAGGCCGCGAAATCTGGTCGTACACGCCGTAGGCGGTGCCGGCGACCGGGGCAAAGGTCGCAGAGGTGAGCGTATTCCCTGCAACGGTGTACCCGGGCAGAGGCGCCTGGCCGCTCCCTTGAGCTAGAACTCTCGACCCGAAAAACAGATAGTTGTCGTTCAAGTTGGGTGCGAGCAGGCGTGATGAAAACGCCGATAAATCGAAGGTGAGACCATCGAGCGGCCTGAATTCCACATCGAATAAACCGCCATTGCGCTCGCGCTTTTGTGTGAACTCCGTGGCGCCGATGAGCGCCGGGTATTGCACGCCCACGAGGTCCGGATTGCTCACGGCAATCGGAGTAGGATTGCCCTTGGCATCCTTGCCTGCAATGGTTTCATAGCCCAAGATTTCGCTGCCGTCGCGCCGCAGGTGCCGGGTTTCCGAAAACAGCTGCACCATGACACCGAAGTTGTTGGCATCATTTTTCCACGCGCCGAGTGCGCTGAACTGCCCGTCGGTTTTGCTCGGGAGCGTGGCGTAAACCGCGCCGGCCGAGGCTTGAACCGTGAAGGGGTTGGCGAAATCCAGCGGCTTGCGCGTGATGATGTCGATGGAGCCCGCGACGCCGCCTTCGACCAGCGAAGCGCTGGAACTCTTTTCGACTCTTACCTGGCTGACTATTTCCGACGGCAGTAAGGTGTAGCTCACGCTGCGGCCGACCGTACCGGTTTGATCGAGTACGAACCAGTCCCCGGAAGCCACATAGTGGCCGTTGATCAGCGTCTGCGTCAGGCTAGGATTCGTGCCGCGCATGCTTACTCGATCGTTCTCATCGAAGCCGCCTTCATTGGCTCCGGCAGAACTCGTGGTGATCCCCGGCACCCGGGCCAATGAATCCGCGATGTTCTTGTCCGGCAACTTGCCGATATCTTCCGCGGAGATGACTTCCTCGAGGCCAACGGCCGCTCGCTTCGCCTCCAGCGAGAGTTGAACCGATTGACGGATGCCGGTAACGACAATCTCTTGGAGCGCTGTGTCGTCAGGCGCGGCAGTTGCCGCCAGCGCCATGGATGACGGCACCAGAAACGCCAGCCCCAGAGCCGACTTGACCGCTAATGCGATCCGATTCATATAGATATCCCCTGTCCGATTCATGTCGTCCCCCTGTCCTGACTAATTTTGATGAGAGAGTTCACTTGTATCCGCTCGGTGGTTAGGCCGAAGCCGAACCAATTAGGACCCAATATAATACCAATTGTATAAATTCGCCAGTGTCATGTAATAAAAAAGCAGGTAAGAATTACTTTATTAATAAAATCATTGATTTAGATATTACACATCTCTCCTACTGTTCTCATAGTGGTATTTATTTGGTATTATTGAAATGACTAACCAAAATCTAGAGTTAACGTCCACTCCTATGTCATCACTCGCCAAAGCAATCGGTCCGCTCGACGGTCAGGGCAATTTGCCGCTGTATCAGGAGTTGCAGCGCGTGCTGCGCAAAGCCATCGACAGCCGAGTTCTAGCCCCGGACGACGCGCTGCCCTCGGAGCGGGATCTGGCGGCGGACTTCGCTGTCTCGCGCATCACGGTACGCAAGGCGCTCGATGGACTGGTTGCCGATGGACTGCTGGTCAGGCGCCAAGGTGCAGGCAATTTCGTATCGGCGCGCGTCGATAAGAACTTTGCGATGCTCACCTCGTTTTCCGAGGACATGCGCGCTCGCGGCCGTACACCCAGAAGCGTGTGGCTGAAAAGGGCTGCCGGGACCGTGACGCCCGAAGAGGCATTGGCGTTGCGATTGAGTCCCGGGACTCCGGTGTTTCGCTTCAATCGTATTCGCTATGCGGACGATGCACCGATGGCACTGGAATACGCCACCATTGTCGCCACGGCGCTGCCATCGCTCGAGGCGGTCGATGCGTCGCTGTATGAGGCCTTGGAGCTCGCGGGTCATCGACCGGTACACGCCTTGCAAAGGCTGCGCGCGGTGCTCATTACGTCGGATCAAGCCGAACTTTTGAAGGCCAAGCCCGGCGATGCCGGACTGCTGGTGGAACGATTGGGCTCGCTGCCCGACGGGCGCGCCATCGAATTCTCGCAGTCGTTCTATCGCGGCGACACCTACGACTTCGTCGCCGAACTCAGCACTTGAGCGCGGCGGTTTCACCATCGGCGGAACGGACTCACATGTTTGCGGAGGCCGCTGATGCTTCCAATGCCGTGCGAGCCCAATTGCAGCAGGATGCCTCGAGCGTCACCGCAATTGGCGAGACACTGCGCAAGTTGCAGCCGCGTGCCGTCATTACCTGCGCCCGCGGCAGCTCGGATCATGCGGCGACCTATGCCAAGTATCTGATCGAAACGCACGCACGCGTGGTGACCGCGTCGGCCGCTCCGTCCGTGAGTTCGGTGTACGGCATCAGCCAGGATGTGCGCGGATGTCTGTTCATTGCCATTTCCCAATCGGGACGCAGTCCCGACTTGCTGGCATCGGTCGCGGCCGCGAAATCGTCCGGCGCTACGGTTCTGGCAGCGTGCAACAGCGCCGATTCACCGCTCATGGCGGCGGCGGATCTGTCGGTGGAGCTGCGTGCCGGCCCGGAAACGAGCGTCGCGGCAACCAAGTCCTACCTGGCATCGCTTGCTGGGATCGCCCGCGTAGTCGCGGCGTGGACGCAGGACGCCGTGCTCGAGGCGGCCCTCGCGTCCCTGCCCGACCTCATGGACAGAAGCTGGCGGCTGGACTGGTCGGCGGCGCTGGCCGTGCTCGAATCGGCGGACAACCTGTATGTGGTGGGCCGCGGCTTAGGGTTAGGCGCCGCGCAGGAAGTGGCGCTCAAGTGCAAGGAAACCTGCGCACTGCATGCCGAGGCATTCAGCAGCGCGGAGCTGCGGCACGGTCCGTACACCCTGCTGCGCAAAGGATTTCCCGCACTGCTGCTTGCCCAGTCCGATGCCACACGACAGGGGATGGAAACACTCGCCCGTGACTTGGCCAGCCGCGGCGTGCCGACCTTGCTGGCGGGCGGCGGTACCGCCGACGCTGCCGGTGCCACGCTGCTGCCCACGATCGATGCGGCGGCGGAAATCGCGCCCATTTTGCTGGTGCAGGCCGCCTACCGCCTGATCGCCTCCCTCGCCGTGCGACGAGGTCAGGATCCCGATCGTCCGCCGCATTTATGCAAGATCACGGAGACCGTTTAGTGCGCACGGCACTGGTCAACGGCCGGGTTCTTACCGGCGAGCGGATCGCCGGCGGTCAAACCGTGCTGATTTCGTCGGGCCGCATCGAAGGCGTCGTTCCTCCAGGGGATCCGCGATGCCGCGATGCCGTCATCGTCGATCTGGAAGGACATATTTTGCTGCCCGGTTTCATCGACGTGCAGGTCAACGGCGGCGGCGGCGTGCTGTTCAATGATGATCCCAGTCTTGATTCGATCCGCGCCATAGGCGCGGCGCACCGGCGATTCGGCACCACGGGATTCCTGCCTACGTTGATCAGCGATGATCTGGATACCATCGGCCAGGCGATCGCCGCCGTGCAAGCCTCGCTGGATGCCCGTCTGCCGGGTCCGCTCGGCATTCACATCGAAGGCCCGTTCCTGAATTGGGCGCGCCGCGGCGTGCACGATCCCAAGCATCTGCGTCGGTTGGACGATGGCGTGATTTCATTGCTGTGCAGCTTGCGCGGCGGATGCACAGTGTTGACGCTGGCGCCGGAAATGACCACCACCGGGATGATTGCGCAGCTCGCCGCCAAGGGCATATTGATTTCCGCGGGTCACAGCGATGCAAATTTTGCGCAGATCTCGGCGGCGATCGCGCACGGGGTGCGCGGCTTCACACATTTGTTCAATGCCATGGCGCCGCTCGCGCCGCGGGAACCGGGAATCGCGGGCGCCGCGCTGTTCGATGCAAACACTTGGTGCGGCATCATCGTCGATGGACACCATGTGGACCCGGTCATGCTGAAACTCGCGCTGCGCTGCAAGCGTCATGACAAGTTCATGCTGGTCACCGACGCCATGCCGCCCGTGGGTTCGCCGGAGCCGAGCTTCATACTGCAGGGGCGCACAATCCATGTCAAAGACGGCGTGTGCCGCGACGAGAACGGAACCTTGGCCGGCACGGGGCTCGACATGGCCACCGCCGTGCGCAATGCCGTATCTCTGCTCGACCTCGAGATTGCCGAGGCCGCACGCATGGCCAGTGAGTATCCGGCCGCATTCCTCGGACTGGACGGCGAACTCGGCCGAATCGCCCCAGGTTACCGTGCCAATCTGGCGCTGTTGGACGAGGACCTGCGGGTGCAGCGCACCTGGATCGACGGGCTATAATGTCGCGTGCCTCATCTGCCCGCACCGCAAGCAATCCGCGAATTCGCAGGGCTTGACCGCGATGCCGTCCGGCGCGACCTGCTGCCGGACAAGCGGCCGGCCGTTCTGCGCGGCTTCGTCAACGATTGGCCTGCCGTCCGGCACGCATCCGATTCTCCGGTTGCCCTTATCAAGTACTTAAGCCGTTTCGACAATGGCAAGCCGGTCGATGCTCAGATGACTCCGCCGCACATCGACGGTCAGCACTACTACAACGCGGCGATGACCGGCATCAACTTCATTCGCAATCGTCTCCCGCTGGCCGCACTCATCGAGCAAATACTGCGATACGCTCACTTTCCCAACCCGCCGGCCGTCGCCGCTCAAAGCACTCTCATCCGCGATTGCCTGCCTGGGTTTGCCGAAGAGAATCGCCTCAGCCTGGTGGACGACAAAGTGCTGCCTCGCATCTGGCTTGGCAATCGCATCACGACTCCCACGCATCTCGATGAATGGAACAACGTGGGCTGCGTGGTCGCCGGACGCCGCCGTTTCACCCTATTCCCGCCCGAACAGATCGAAAATCTCTATATCGGTCCGCTGGATTTCGGACATACAGGCGCCCCGATGAGCATCGTTTCATTGCGCAATCCGGACTTCGAGCGCTTCCCTAAATTTCGCGCGGCCTTAGGAGCAGCCGTCACGGCCGAGTTGCAACCGGGAGACGCCATCATCATTCCGCCGCTTTGGTGGCATCACGTCGAGTCGCTCGAACCATTCAACGTGCTGGTGAACTATTGGTGGCATGACAATGACGAGGACCTCGCGCGCGCGGATTCTGGTTTCGATGCACTCCTGCATGGCATCCTCAGCATCCGTGCCCTGCCGCCGGCCACGCGGCGAGCTTGGAGCGAACTATTCGAGCAGTATGTGTTCGGCAACGAAGCCGAGGCCACCGCTCACATTCCACAGGAGCGGCGCGGCATTCTGGGGACACTTTCGACCCTGCAAATCGCGGCGCTGCGCGCCCAACTAGTCAAGCGGCTGTCGCGCTGAGTGTGATGCCGCCGAGGGATGCCGAGTGTAACGCCGAGTGATGCCAAGTGATGCTGGGTGATAATCTAGTTTCCACATTGGGCTGATCGACGCTTGGATGGTATGCTTAATTACCGTGAATGACCCGCTGACTCCGTTTCATATCGCCGTTCAAGTGCGCGACATCGATGAGGCTCGCCGCTTTTACAAGGACATTTTGGGGTGCACTGAAGGCCGCAGTGCCGCTCACTGGGTGGACTTCAATCTTTTCGGCCATCAATTCGTGTGTCATCTGAATCCCGATCTGGGACGCAACGGCAAGCTGTCGAGTCATTACAATCCCGTCGATGGGCAGGGCGTACCCGTACCTCATTTCGGCGTGGTCCTTCGGCCTCAGCAATGGAGCGCATTGGCGGAGCGCGTGCAGCGATCCGGCGTGGAGTTCGTCGTAAAACCCTATACCCGGTTCAAAGGCCAAACAGGCGAGCAATCGACCATGTTTTTCTTGGACCCGTCGGGCAATGCCCTGGAATTCAAGGCCTTCCAGGATATCGAGGCGCAGCTGTTCGCGGTGGGCCCAGCCGCTCACTAGTCGCCTGAAGGATCAGCCTAACTTCGTCTGCCCTCTCATCGTCGGCCACCTCTCCGCCCAAGGAGTGGTTGCAGACCGCGAACTTCGGTTCTACACTGTTCCTGAAATATAAGAACACCCGCCGTTGATCGGCGGGAGCCGCTGACCGGCACGGGATTGAAAAAAGAGTCGATGTGAGTCTCTAGGAATCGGGCGTGGGCGTATGCCGCGCCGAATACCGCGGAGGGCCTTCGATGATCGCTAATTCGAACTGCAAGGCAGGCAGCCTCGAGGGTGGCTCGCGCGGCGAGACCCGATCGGCCTGCGTCAATCCGCCGACGAATTTACTCAGGCCGAGCACGGCTCGTCCGCTCCGCCTCATATCCCAGCCTTCATCCTCGACCTGGAGATCCACATGAAAATTATGTTGCTTGTCGGGATCGCTTCCGTTCTAACCATGTCGTTGAGTACTGCCAATGCCCAGACTCAGATCGCGGATACAGGCAATGCGGCTTCCACGAGCGAGCTGAATGAAGTCATCGTCACCGGAACGCGCCGCACCGATCGTACGGTAGCCGAGTCCTCGGCGCCGATCGACGTGCTCACCGGCAGCGACTTACAGAATTACCCTGCGGCCAGCATGCTCGATACGCTGTCCAACTTGGTACCCTCCTTCATTGTGGGACAGAACGCGATTTCCGATGCATCGAGTTTCGTTCGTTCACCCTCCCTTCGGGGTCTACCTGCGGATGAAATGCTGGTCATGCTCAATGGCAAGCGCATGAACCGTTCGGCGCTGGTGCAGGTATTTCAAGGCGGCGAGACCGAGTTGGCCTTCGGTTCACAGGGGCCTGACTTGAACTCCATCCCCTCGATCGCGGTCAAGTCGCTCGAGATCCTGCGTGACGGTGCATCGGCGCAATATGGCTCGGACGCCATCGCCGGTGTCCTCAACTATCAATTCCGCACCAATTCCAGCGGTATTCAGATCGACGGACGCTACGGCGAATATTTTCCCACCGGATTCGGGCGGGATGGGGGCGACGGCCAATTTGCGGCCAATGTGGGTCTACCCCTGGGCAGCCAGGGCTTCGTCAACTTGAGCGCCGAGTGGGATAAAAACGAACAAACGGTTCGAAATCCCACACGGCCCTCGGCTCTGGCGTTCGCCGAAAACTTTCCTGCGCTGGCACCGCAGCTGCCGAACTACCCAGGCCCCGTTCAGCAGTGGGGAACGCCGCCGCAGGACAGCGTCAAGACATTCCTGAATTCCGGCATCAAACTCGACAACGGCGATCAAGTATATTTCTTCGCCAACTACGCCAATATTCAGACCAACGAGAGCTTCAATTATCGCTTGCCCAAGACCGTCACCGACACGAGCGGCAATACATACGCGAATCATCCGGCGTTCAATGATATTTTCCTGGATCCGTGCAAGTCTACATTTACCGGTTGCCCGGCCGGCGGCTATATCAACGACGGCAATACCTTCAACTTCAACTCCAAGTCCTTCTATCCCGCCGGATTCACGCCGCGCTTCTTCGGTGTCACGCAGCAGTTCTTCGGTGCCGTAGGCTACAAGGGCACGAATCGCTGGGGTATCAACTACGATGTGTCCGGCACCACGGCCCAGAACTCCCTGGCCGTTTCTTTGAAAGATTCGATCAACCCGTCCTTGGGCCCGCTGTCTCCCACCAGCTTCTACGACGGCAAGTTCGTTCAAAAGGAAAACAACTTCAACCTGGACTTGAGTTACCCCTGGCAAGTGAGCTGGCTCGCCAGCCCGATCTCCATCGCCGCCGGTGCCGAATGGCGTGACGAGAACTATCAGCAGCTCTTGGGCGATGCAGCCTCGTTCGCATCCGGCCCCTATGCCTCGCAGCCGCTCTACAACTGCACAGCCGGAGCCTGCACGGCGGCGCTGGACGCCCAGGGCAAGCAGATCACTGCCACGCAATCGACGGCCTCAAATGGCTATGGCGGAATTGCCGCACCGGTCGATGCGTCGCAAGTCAGTTATGCCGGGTACTTGGACGTCGAAGCGGACGTGGTGCGCAACCTGACGCTCGGGGTCGCCGGACGTTTCGAGCACTACGCCTCATTTGGCAACACCACCCTAGGAAAATTTCAGGTCCGCTACAAAGCGCTAGACTGGCTCGCCCTGCGCGGCACGGCGAGCACGGGTTTCCACGCACCCACGCCCGGGCAGTCGAATGTCGAGACCTTGAGCACCACGTTCCTTCCGGGCACCACCACACAGGTCCAAATCGGCACTTACCCGGTAACCAGCGTGGATGCCCAATATTTTCACGCCGTACCCTTGAAACCCGAGGAGTCGACGAACCTGAGTGCAGGTCTCGTACTGACCCCGGTCCGCAATTTGCTGGTCACCATCGACGGCTACCAAATTGCAGTCCGCAACCGTATCGGTATTTCCCAGCAGTTCATGGTGATGGATACGGACATCGCCAAGCAGCCGGCGCTCGCTTACGTGGGCGCGGGCGGCACGGTGCAGTACTTCACCAACGGATTCAACACCAAGACCAAGGGCGTGGATGTGGTGGCGAGCTATCCGTGGGATTTGAGCGTCGGAACCTTGGACACGGCTCTCGCCTACAACTACAACAAAACCGATGTGACGAAGCACAATCCCAATGTCATCGACGCGGCACGCATCGTCGACATCCAGCACTACGCCCCGAACAACCGGGTCAACTTCAATGCGAGCTATGGCTTGGGGCCGGTACATGTCGTGCTGCACGAGAATTACTACGGTACATTCCGTGACGAGAACGACTATCCGGGCCAGCTGTTCTCGGCCAAGTACACCACGGATCTGGAGGTCGGTTATCAAGTGCTCAAAAATCTCACCGCCGCGATCGGCGGGCGCAATATTTTCAATGCCTTTCCGGACAAGATTGCCAACAGCAAGCTCTCGCCGATTTCCCCGATAACCGGTGGAGAAGCGGACGGCGAGCTATACCCGCGAACCGGTGGTCCCTTCGGCTTCAACGGCGCATTTTGGTACGTGCGGCTGAGTGCGACATTCTAGGAGCGACGGGGTCAATTCATCGCATCGATACGCGCCGCGAGGTCCACACTTCGCGGCGCGGCTAGACCCCCGTAGTGCGCATCGATTTTATTGAGCAGTCTGTGTGCGCCGTCGACATTGCCGGCGGCCAGAAGGTCGTTTGCCTGGTCGATTTCCTGTGCCAGTTCCTGACTGAGGCGGGAACGGCAATTGTTCAACCTGGCCCAATCGAGCTTCGCATGTTTATCGAGCATAACGAGCGCTCGGTCCAGGGCGGCTGAGCCGGCCACTTCATGCTCCACCCAAGGCGACCGCTCCGCGTACCAATCGAATACGCACCACCCAAGCATGGAGCGGACGCTGGCCGCGTCCTTTTCGACGTTGACGGCATCATTTTGACCGCTGACATACACGATGCGCGTCAGTTCCTGAAAGCGTGAAAATAATTCCACCGGCGGCAGCGGCGTCTCTGCATCTCCAATCGGATCGCTTCCGGCATTGAGCAATGCCCCTCGAAAGACGTCCGGAAACCCAAGCGCGAGACGCAACGCAACACGCGATCCGCCGGAAAAACCGCCAATGTAGACACGCACCGGATTCACTCGAAAGTGCTGCATGATGTTGTGCGCGGCCAGCAACGCCAAGGGTTCGCGGCGATCGAGTACATTTGCCGCGTTTCCCGAATTCGCAGGGCTCACGAAAATCACGCCGTGGCGATCCAAGATCTCGGCCCATCCCCGCGGTAGCATCGCGTTCTCCCAAGGCGGTATGAACACCAATAGCCCAAAGCCCTGGGCCTGCGGGTGCGGCGGAACATAAACGGTAAACCTCTCCCGCGCCAGGTCGATCGGCTGGTCGCGCAGTGCCACGGCCGAGTGCGCCAAGCGCTTGCTCGCCTGATCTGCATTCAAGGGACTTAGGAGACGGTGCTGCAATTCCGCACTGCTGGAAAGCGCAGAGTAGTCTGAAAACACCGCATAGCCGTGCAAGCCGGTGAACTCCGCGTCGGTGTCCGCGATCGCAGGCGTCGCCACCGTGACGACCCAAGACAGCAGCAAAAAACGCCGAGTCACGTCGTTAGATCCTCAATTTAGACAATTCTCATCCAAGGCTCCAGACGCGCTGGATCGAATTTAGGGCCACCGCGTGTATGCACTCGCGAACCGCGTTTCGGCGCTTACCGTCTTGACCTTCGCATCGGCAATATGGCGCGCGGCAGCGTCGGATCCACTATTCGGTATTTTACGGACAATAATGGCTCAAATAGAGTAGAACACGGACATTTCGACCCACCCCAGCACTCGAATGGCCTCCATGGCGGACGAGATGACCGAACTCGTCCTGGTTTTAGGCCACCTTGGCCGTCAGCCGCAGTCCAAGCGCGCGCAGCACCTTGAGCACGGTATCAAAACTCGGGTTACCGTCCTTCGAGAGGGACTTATAGAGGCCCATGCGAGTCAGCCCCGCCCTCTTGGCCAACTGTGTCATTCCACGCGCACGGGCCACGTCCCCGAGTGCCGCTGCAATATAGGCAGCATCGTCGGGGGCCTCTTCGAAGGAGGCGACGAGATATGCGCGGATGTCGGTCTCAGACTTCAAATTCTGCGCCGGGTCCCACCGGGTGTAGGCCTCTTTACCGCGTCGTTTAGTTGCCATGGCTAGGTGTCAAGTGCCGAAAGATGTGACGCCTCTGACGAAACACGCTCGCACCCCAGGGCAGGCGTGACGGCCAGCATTTCAGCGGCCTACTTGAATGGCCTGAACGACTGCGGCCGCGCGGCGTGAGCAGCAGCCGACGCTCGCCAAAGAAAAATAAATCGAATCCAAATCGGCGCTATGAGTTAAGCCGTCGACGCGGGGGGGCGGCAGCAACTGGCGCAACGTTCGCCACGCCAGGGCCGACTACGAGGGTAAACTGTGTTTCACGGAGCGCTCGCCAAGTTGATCCATATTTGGCTTGAATATGAACCTTATAGACACCAGCCCCAGCAAAAGAAAACGCTGGAATCTGACTGATAACGCGAGCCGCGGGGGTCTTTCGTAGGTCAACTATATAGTCAATATGGCCAAGCATTTTGCCGTCGGGAGACTTCAAGGCGAGGCGGGCTTCCACCATTTCAGAAATCTGAACCTTCGTTCGCAGCCACTGCTGAACTACAAAAAATCGAAAAGGTACCCCGACACCCTTAACGTCGGCAGGAGGTGCGCCAGCCAAAGTGATGCTCTCTAGAATGCAAACGAGAGACACCGTGTTCGTCTGCGCTTCCGCAACCGCTCGCTCACATAGAATAACCCAATCAACCTTAGCCATTGCTTTGCCGCCTAATTGTGCCTTTAGGCTTAATGAGCGCGTTTCGTTGAGAAATATTGGAGACGCCGGTCCAGCCGCCCTCACTACTCGAATAATTTAATTCTAGGCTGCCTACATAGTAGACAGGTATGCTCAACGCCGACGGACGATATCCGGTGCCGGCACGCGCATCTTCCGATGACTCACCCCATTCCGCGAATCCCTGCAGCTTAGACCGCACCATCGCTCGAATTAATCGCTCCACAGACAAATGCGCGACGTTACCTCGAACAATTTGACTCACCACGCTCTGCTTAACACCGAACAACTGGCCTGCTCTTTCTTGGCTGATTCCAGTCAGCTCAATGTACCGAGTCAAAGCGAGCGCGATATCGGTTCTTAAAGTGTCAATAGTCGCCACATCAGGGTCTAAGCCCAATGCGGAAAATGCGTTCTTGTATCTCATGGTGTGCTACTCCTTTAGTGCAATCTTTTCTTCCGAGCCGCTTCCCGCTCAATGAGAGGTTTCATTTGCTCCTTGATCCGCTTCACTCTCGCCCTGATGCGAGTTCTGTCCGAAGTTCTCATTTTCTTCCCTTCGCGGGAATCCTTCATAAAGGCGTCCACCACATAAATGCAACGAGTCAGCGTTGCGTATTCGGTCGTGTACACGACCCGAGCGCCACAACTGTGCTTGATCTCAAACAGAGCGATACCGAAATCCTGCAACGGCTTCACTCCTGTCTCAGGTAGTCTGCCCTGCTGTGCAGTACGAAGACGACTCCCAAAGTATGCTCGCAAGTCGTGGTCCCAGTCCTGGATAAAGGCCCGCCACTCGTCGTCGTCCCAAAACTCGAGGTCCTTGTCGCTCAAAGATTATCCCAAATTTATTATAAAACCGTGTGACGTGCACCCCGGCTTTGGGCGTGAATGGGAATGCTGCGAAATTGTCACATCCATATGAACTCGGCCTACGTGCTCTCTTTCCGTACATTTTCCGTACGATCGCCGTAAATCATGTCTAACTCATTGATTTATGGTGGGACGGCTGGGACTCGAACCCAGGACCAAAGCCTTAAAAGGGCCTTGCTCTACCAACTGAGCTACCGTCCCATTTGCAGGCGCGCATCATAGCCGAACTT
>JAJPKM010000034.1 GCA_021323735.1 Gammaproteobacteria bacterium | reverse complement strand
GTTTGCATCTTCGCGACGACTGGCCACGAACCCCGTCAGGCCCGGAAGGGAGCAGCGGTAGAGGCTTTAAGTCGGGCGCCGAAGTCCTGCTGGCGCGGGCCGCCTCCCAAAATGCGACAATACCCGGATGAGCTACGTCGTATTAGCGCGCAAATGGCGCCCCAAACGGTTTGCCGAAATGGTCGGGCAGGAGCACGTGCTGCGTGCCTTGAGCAACGCACTGGACAGCGGCAAAGTGCACCATGCATTTCTCTTCACCGGAACTCGCGGCGTCGGCTAGACGACGGTCGCGCGAATTCTGGCGAAATCCTTGAACTGCGAGACGGCGGGCGTGAGTTCCAACCCCTGCGGCACGTGTGCAGCCTGCCGCGAGATCGACGAAGGTCGCTTCGTCGACTTGCTCGAAGTGGATGCGGCCTCGCGGACCAAGGTCGATGACACCCGCGAGCTGCTCGACAATGTGCAATACGCGCCGACGCGCGGCCGGTACAAGGTGTACCTCATCGACGAAGTCCACATGCTGTCGAACCATTCATTCAATGCGCTGCTGAAAACTCTGGAAGAGCCGCCGCCGCACGTGAAATTCCTGCTGGCGACCACGGACCCGCAGAAGCTCCCGGTGACCGTCTTGTCGCGGTGTCTGCAGTTCAGCCTCAAGCGATTGCCGGCCGCATTGATCGTCGAACGCCTGAAATTCATTGCGGCGGCCGAGAATCTGGCCTTTGAGCCCGCGGCGCTGGCGCTGCTCGCCCGCGCGGCCGAAGGCAGCATGCGCGATGCGCTGAGCCTGCTCGATCAACTGATCGCATTTGGCGGCGGTGCCGTCGACGAAGTCCATGCGCGCGCGATGCTCGGAACCATCGATCGCGGACATGTGGGCCGTCTCATCGATGCGCTGTCCCGAGCCGACGGCGCGGCGCTGTTGGCCGAGGTACGGGAACTTGATCGCGGGGCCCCTGACTATGACCGCGCCCTGGCTGAGGTGGCGGCACTGCTCCAGCGCATCGCCATCGTGCAGATCGTGCCTGAGGCCGCGCACCAAGATGAGGAGTTCGATGCCGCGCTATTGAGCCGGCTCGCCAAGGCGATTTCACCGGCGGATGCGCAGCTTTACTACCAGATTGCACTGGGTGGTCGCCGTGATTTGAACATGGCACCGGAGCCGCGCATCGGCTTCGAAATGACCTTGTTGCGAATGCTGGCGTTCCGGCCCGACACGGCGATGCAACCGGCAAGAGTCGAGCGGCCGGCGGCCGCTGCTCAGGCTGGCTCCCCTGCGGCTGGCTCCTCCGCGGCGCTCGGGACGGCGCAGTCCACCGTGGTGCCGCCCCCGGTTCACATTGACACCGACAATTGGCCGGCGGTCGTCGAGGCAGCCGGGCTGAGCGGCATGGTGCGCCAGCTTGCGCTCAATTGTGTGCCCGGCGGTTTTGAGAACAGCCTGCTTACCTTGAAATTGGACCAGGCCGCCTCGGATCGGCGTACCCGACCCCTCGAGGAAAAACTGGTGCAGGGTCTGTCCAAGTATTTTGGCCGGGATATTCGCGTGACATTCGAAATCGCGGATTCTGCCTTGAACTCACCGGCGCGCCAACGAATGATTGCGGAACAAGACCGGATCGCGCGCGCGACCAGCGCATTCGAAGCGGACCCGGCCGTGAAGGGGCTGCGCGAGCGCTTCGGCGCCGATGTGGACGCAGCCTCGGTCAAGCCGACAAACTAAGAAGGGGCCCCGGATGAAAGGTGGATTGGGAAATCTGATGCGCCAGGCGCAGCAAATGCAGGAGACCATGCAGAAGGCGCAGGCCGAATTGGCCGGGATCGAAGTCACCGGAGAATCCGGCGCCGGCATGGTGAAGGTGACTCTCAACGGACGGCATGAGGCGCGGAAAGTTGTCATCGAGCCGAAGTTGCTGGGCGAGGACAAGGAAATGCTCGAGGACTTGCTGGTCGCAGCCGTCAACGATGCGGTTCGAAAGATTGCCGCGCGCACTCAGGAAAAATATTCAGGCCTCATGTCGGGGATGAATCTCCCGCCGGGCATGAAATTGCCGTTCTGAGGCCGCAATCAGATGAAGTACACGCCGACGCTGGCGCGCCTGATCGATTCGCTGCGATGCCTGCCGGGGGTGGGTCCCAAATCCGCGCAGCGCATGGCCTTCTACCTGCTGGAGCGCGACCGAGACGGAGGCAGGACCTTGAGCCAGGCTTTGGCCGAGGCGCTGCAGCAGGTGGGCCATTGCAAGCGTTGCCGCATGCTGACCGAGAGCGAGCTGTGTGCAATCTGCGCCTCCACGCAACGCGATCTCGCGCAGCTCTGTGTGGTCGAGTCGCCTGCGGATGTGGTGGCCATCGAGCAGTCGGGCGGATTTCGCGGGCGCTACTTCGTCCTCATGGGCCATTTGTCGCCGCTCGACGGAGTCGGCCCCGCGGAACTGGGACTGGACGATTTCGAGGAACTTCTGAAAGCGGGTGAGGTTCGCGAAGTGATCCTGGCGACGAATCCGACCGCGGAAGGCGAGGCCACCGCCCACTATCTGGGCGAGCTGGCGCTGCGACTTGGCATCAAGGCGTCGCGAATCGCGCATGGCGTGCCGGTCGGCGGCGAGCTGGAATACGTGGACGGCGGTACGCTGGCGCATGCCCTGGCCGGGCGCACCACGGTTTCTTGAGCTCCCGAGCCTGTTTCGACAGCCCTTCGCTGTGTCTGGCCGAGGGCTCCTTTAGGGTCGAATCCGCGCAGTTCGGCGCGTTGCGAATGTCGTTCGACTCGGCATCGCGCTCCTCAAGGCGCCAATTTCTCGTACAGGCGAAATAGCCGACGATAGCTTTCGTAGCGGCGCGTCGAGATTTGCTGATGGATCACGGCCGTGCGCACCGCGCAACCGGGCTCTTCCATGTGGCGGCAATCCTTGAAGCGGCATTGCACGCTGCGTTCGTGGATTTCGATGAAGCCGCGTTCGGCGGCGCGTACGAGGTGGGCGGGGGGTGCGAAATCCCGCACCCCGGGGGCATCGATGATGGCAGAAGTCGGCGCAAGCTGATACCAGCGGGCAGTGGTCGTGGTGTGCCGGCCTTCCGCATCGCGGGTGAGTTCCGCCGTCTGCGCCGCCGCCTCGGGAACGATGGCATTGACCAACGATGACTTGCCGACGCCGGACTGGCCGACCAGCAGGGTCACGCTGCCGGCGAGCAGGCGCGCAAGATCGGCAATGCCGGTCCCCGCTTCGCAGCTGACCTCGATGCAGGTGAGATTCAATTTGCGGTATTCGTCCAGCTGCAGCTCGATCCCATCGATGCCGAGATCATTTTTATTAACGATGATCAATGCCGCCAAGTCCTTCAGCACGGCGCCAGCCCAGTAGCGGTCCACCAGGAACCAGTCGGGCACCGGCTGCGGCGCCACCACCACCGCCAGCCTGTCGATGTTGGCGGCCACCGGTTCAGGGCGGCCGCGCGAGTCGATTCGTTCAATGAGATTTCGACGCGGCTCCACCGCTTCAACCGACGGACAGTCTGCGGAGAGTGGATAACCCCACACGACTCGATCTCCGCATACCACGCGAAGTTTGCGCCCCTTGAGTCCGCAGCGAACCAGACCCGTGCTTCCCAGGACGAGCACGCTCCTGCCGAAACTCGCAAGCACGGTGCCGGTGCCGCCTGCTACCATCTTGGATTACTTCGGTTGAGCACTATGAAATCCCCTGAAAATCTTATTTGGATCGATTTGGAAATGACGGGCCTCAAGCCCGAAACCGACCTGATCATCGAAATCGCTACGATCGTAACCGACAAGCACCTCAGCGTGCTTGCCGAAGGGCCCGTTTTTGCCGTGCACCAGAGCGAAGCGGCATTGAACGCCATGGATGACTGGAACCGCAATCAGCACGGTCGGTCCGGCCTGACCGCGCGCGTGCTCGCCAGCGATATCACCGCGGCGGCGGCCGAAAAACGCACGCTGGAGTTCCTGGAATCGTGGGTCGAGCCCAAGCGTTCACCGATGTGCGGCAACAGCATTTGCCAGGATCGGCGCTTTCTTGCGCGTCACATGCCCTCACTCGAGGCGTTTTTCCATTACCGTAATCTCGATGTCAGCACCTTGAAGGAATTGGCCATACGCTGGGCACCGAAGGTTGCGGAAGGATTTCGGAAGGACTCCACTCACCTCGCGCTCGACGATGTCCGCGATTCCATCCGCGAGCTGCAATACTACCGCGAGCACCTACTGCGGGTTTTCTAGGCGCTTCGCGCCAAAGCTAAACGGGGTCGATGCGACCCCGTCCGAGAGTTTCTCGCGGCCTCACCTAACTGGCGAGGAACATCCAGGTCTCCACCACGGTATCCGGATTCAGCGACAGGCTGTCGATTCCCTGCTCGACCAGCCAGCGCGCGAGTTCAGGGTGATCCGAGGGCCCCTGGCCACAGATCCCGACATACTTGCCCTGAGCTCTGCAGGCTTTGATGGCCATGGCCATCAGCGATTTGACCGCATCATCGCGTTCATCGAAGGACTTGGCCACGACGCTGGAATCGCGGTCCAACCCCAAGCACAGCTGCGTCATGTCGTTCGAGCCTATCGACATGCCGTCGAAATAGGCCAGGTATTGTTCGGCGAGCAGGGCGTTCGTCGGCAATTCGCACATCATGATGTGCTTCAAGCCGTTGTCGCCGCGCTTCAGGCCATTGTCGGCGAGGAGCTGCGTGACCTCGCGCGCTTCACTCAAGGTGCGCACGAACGGCACCATGACCTGAACGTTGGTCAGTCCCATCTCGTTGCGCACCCGCTTCAACGCCCGGCATTCGAGCTCGAAGCAGGGCCGAAACACCTTGTCGATGTAGCGCGACGCACCGCGAAATCCGAGCATCGGGTTTTCTTCGTGCGGCTCATAGTTCTTACCGCCGATCAAATTGGCGTATTCGTTCGATTTGAAATCCGACAGCCGTACGATCACCGGCTCGGGTGCGAACGCGGCCGCGATCTGTGCGATGCCCTCGCTGAGCTTCTCGACGTAGAAATTCACCGGACCGTCATAACCCGCGATTTGCTTCCTGATGCTGTCCTTGATTTCGGCGCTCTGCTTGTCGTATTCCAGCAGCGCCCGCGGATGGACGCCGATCATGCGATTGATGATGAATTCCAGGCGGGCGAGCCCGACGCCGTGATGCGGAATGCCCGCGAAATCGAACGCGCGGTCGGGATTCCCGACATTCATGGTGATTTTGACGGGAATCGCGGGCATCGCATCCATTTCGATGCTGCGCTGATCGAATTCCAGCTTGCCGTCATAGACATATCCCGTGTCGCCTTCCGCACAGGACACGGTGATGGCTTGATCCTCGCGGATGTCGCTGGTGGCGGTGCCGCAGCCCACCACGGCCGGGATACCGAGTTCGCGGGCGATGATGGCCGCATGACAGGTGCGGCCGCCGCGGTTGGTGACGATGGCCGAGGCGCGTTTCATGACCGGTTCCCAATCCGGGTCGGTCATATCGGCCACCAACACATCGCCGGCCCGGACGCGGGACATCTCCTTTGCGTCCTTGATGATGCGGGCATGGCCTGCGCCGATTCGCTGCCCAATGCTGCGCCCCATCGCGAGCACCCTGGAACGGGACTTGAGCGTGAAGCGCAGTATCGTGCGTCCGGCACGGCTTTGAACCGTTTCGGGGCGCGCCTGCAGGATGTAGATCTTGCCGGTGCTGCCGTCCTTGCCCCATTCGATGTCCATGGGCGCGCCGTAATGTTCTTCGATGATGAGTGCCTGTTTGGACAGCTCAGTGATGTCGGCCTCGCTCAAGGAAAATCGGTGCCGGTCTTCGTTCGCCACTTCGACCGTGCGGACCCTGTCCTTGGAGCCCGGGTCGGCATAGATCATCTTGACCGCCTTGCCGCCAAGATTCTTCCTCACTATCGAGCGGCGGCCGGCGCGCAGTGCGGGTTTGTAGACGTAAAATTCATCCGGATTGACGGCACCCTGCACCACGGTCTCGCCCAGTCCATACGCGGAGGTGATGAACACCACGTCGCGAAAGCCGGAATCCGTGTCGAGCGTGAACATCACCCCGGCGGCGCCTAAGTCGCTGCGCACCATATGCTGCACGCCGACGGCGAGGGCCACTGCGCTGTGGTCGAACTTGTTGTGTACCCGGTAGGATATCGCGCGGTCGTTGAACAGCGAGGCGTACACTTCGTGCATGGACTGCAGCAAATGCTCCTCGCCGCGCACATTGAGGAATGTCTCCTGCTGGCCGGCGAATGAAGCTTCCGGCAAGTCCTCGGCCGTGGCGGAGGAGCGGACCGCAACGGCGAACTCCTTCGGATCGCTGGTGCCTTTCATGGCGCGCCACGCCTCGAGAACCTCCGATTGCAATCGTTCGGGAAACGGCGTCGCCAGCACCCAGGCGCGAATTTGCGCGCCGACCACCGCCAGCCGTTCCACATCATCCACATCCAGGCTTGCCAGCGCTGCGCGAATACGTTCATCGAGGCCGCCTTGCGCCAGGAAGTCGCGATAGGCATGCGAAGTGGTCGCAAAGCCGCCCGGCACGGAGACACCGAGATTCGCCAAGCCGGAGATCATTTCGCCGATCGAAGCATTCTTTCCGCCTACGAGTTCGACGTCTGTGTTCTTGAGTTTTTCAAACGGGATGATGTAAGGCTTCATGGTGCAGCTTGTCCGACGATGGTTTAAGTGAAACACTTTACGGCGAAGGCGCCGGCTTGAATGAGGTTACCGTGACTAAACGAACTGTATTCTTCGTTTCCGACCAAACGGGAATTACCGCAGAAACAATGGGCCACAGTCTCATGACGCAGTTCGACGGCATCGAATTTCGTCAGGTGACTGTGCCATTTATCTCCACCGTTGACAAGGCAATTGAGGCCGTTCGAAAGATCGATTTGGTCGCGGCGCAGGAGGGTGTGCGCCCGGTCGTGTTCAGCACGCTGGTGCAAGAGGATGTGCGCAACGTGGTTCGAGGCAGTACCGGATTTTTCCTGGATTTTTTCGATCCGTTCTTATCACCGCTTGCCGGCGAACTCAAGACGCAGTCGAGCCATACCGCAGGTAGGACGCATCGCATGGCGGACACTCACGCCTACGCCACGCGCATCGATGCCACCAATTTCGCGTTGGCGAACGACGATGGATCGGTAGTGCGCGACTATGAACGCGCCGATGTCATTCTGGTCGGCGTCTCGCGTTCCGGAAAAACGCCCACCTGTTTGTATTTGGCCATGCAATATGGAGTTTTCGCCGCCAATTACCCCCTCACCGACGATGACCTGGAATCCCGTAAAATGCCGCGCGCGCTCGACGGCTACCCCCGCAAGCTATTCGGCCTGACGATCCGGCCCGATCGATTGCAGCAAATTCGCAACGAGCGCAAGCCCGACAGCCGCTACTCATCGGCAGCACAAGTGGCGTTCGAGGTGCGCGCTGCGGAGTCCTTGTTCGAGCGCCACGGCGTGCCGGTTCTCGATGCGACCGAAGTCTCGATCGAGGAAATATCCACGAGAATCCTCGATCGCATGGGACTCGAGCGGCGCTTGCGGCCCTGAAATCTTCAGGCTGCATGGTATAGTTCTCCCATGTTGGCCGATCAGTGGTGTGAGACATCGTGGCGGGCACGTCCCGGCAGCTTCGTAAGCCTGATGACGCTGTACGAAAGCAATTTCGTGCGCCTAAGGTGGCTGGTTCACGATCTGCGTCAGGTCGATACGCAGCGCGTGTCGAAGGTGGGCGCGGACTGTGATCTGTATCTCACGCCGCTGGAGCTCAGCCGCTACACCGGTGTTTTCCGCCTGACCTATGAGTTCGAGGGCGAGACTGCGCCGCTGCGCGACCCGGACCTGGAGGTTTGCGTGTACCACGACGCACGTTTGGCCGAAGTGCGCAGTTTTCGGGGTTTTCAGCGCCATCCGCAACTCGCCAAGCTGCAGTCCGGACTCAAGCGTGAACTGGATCAGCGCTGGGCCCGCAACATGATGCTAAATAAATGGCTGGAATATTGCGCCGAGCGGGGACATCACTTCTAGCCGCGAAGATTGGCTTCGTATCGGGTGACCTGCGGGTATCTTGGGATGAGGCGGGACCTTGATCGATAAGCTGGCGTTTCTAAAAGGCGGCGCGGAGGGAGGCGCGGCGAGTGCGGATGAAGAACGGCTCATGCAGCTGTTCCAAAATCGCGCCGGCTTGAAAAAGGCCTATGCCGATCTCAAGGACGAATTTCATTTGCTGCGCGACCGGCTCAAGCAGCAGGAAGGCGCGACCATCCGCATTCAAGAACAGATGGACGCGCTTGGCGATCTGCTCGGCGATCCGAAAACCGGGTTCGGCGCGCTGGTGTTCTTCCAGCTTCGCGCTTTGTGGAAAACCTGCCATCAGCAGCTGTCGGGATTTGCCGCCGACCTGACGCGCCAACAAGAGGCGCGCGAGGTGGCGAAACACACCGCGGACGTCGAGGCGGAGAAGAGTGCGCGGTTGGCCGACGCGGACGAGCGTCTGCGGGCGGCGAGCGCCGCCGCGGACAATCAGCGCCGGCTGCTGGCCGAAGCGCAAGCCGAGATCGGACGTTTGGCCGCCTTTTGGCACTACTTCAGGCGCCGGCGCCGGCTCAAGTCCCTCGAGTCGCTGCGCGGTCAGCTAGTGACGGCGGATCAGGCGGTCGGCGATTTACATGCCGAGCGCAGCGCGATCGAACGTGAGGCTTTGCCCGATTTTCCCGGCCTGTCCTTGGCGTCTCGGCGCAACATCAATCTTGCCATCATCAGCTATGCCGAATTGCTGTGCGAGCACGCGGACGCCTTTGGGCTGGCGGCGCGCGCCAAGGAGGCAGTCGCCAGGCGGGTTCACGAAATGACCTTCGGTTCGCGCGCGGATTGCGAGGGCTACATGCAGCGCGTGCAGAAGGCGCAGCTGGCGGTGGTCAATCAGAAACAAATCGTAAGCTTAGTGAGGGCGAAGCTCGATCGCCTGCGGACTACGTGTGCATACCGCAATTCGGCCGATACGGTGCCGTCGGCGGATTCGCTGTCGCCGCCCATGGCTGAGTCGGATCTGGACAAGCCAAAGGCAGCCTCCGCCGGCACATGGAACGTGCTGGCGGAGGACTACTGGGATCTTTACAGCCTGCTGCTGCGTTAGCGGCGGAGCGGTGCCTAGTGCGGCGCGTCGGCGCGTCGCGCCTGCGTCGGTGCCGTGCGGCGCGCGGCGACCGTCACCATATCGGCGGCGATCTGTGAGGCTTCATCCAGTAAAATGCCCGCCGTCGCATCGTCCTTGATCTCTTCGAGCGATTTGGCCGGCTTGACGTCGTGCGCGGCGCGCCAGGCGTTTTCGCGCTCCAGCCGTTCGCTCTCCAGGCGCTTGCGTTCCGTCTCGCGGGTCTTGAGGTTCAAGGACAGGGTTTTCTGGCTGCGCATGGCTTCGAGAGCCGCAATATCCTCGCGCAGGTACTTGAAGTCCGCGCTGCCTGCCGTGCGCTCGTTATGCAGCTTTTCCAAGCTCGCGGCGATCGGCTTCAAGTCACCCTCGACGCGGAAGCTGGCCGGTTCGATGTGATCCCAGGGCAGGGCACGATCGCGCGTGCTCTCGCCGACCTCGTTGGCGTCGATGAGCGAAGGTAGGGCGATATCGGGCGTAACGCCGCGGTCCTGGGTGCTTTCGCCGGTGATCCGGTAGTACTTGCCGATGGTGACATTCAGCTGGCCGAGTTCAGGCTTGCGCCCGAAAATGGTGTAGTTCAACGGGTGCGCATTCTGCACCGTTCCCTTGCCGTAGGTCTGCTGACCGATGATGAGCCCGCGCCCATAATCTTGAATGGCGCCGGCGAATATCTCCGAGGCGGAGGCGCTGAAACGGTCGACGAGCACGAGCATCGGACCGCTGTAGAAGATGGCCGGGTTCGGGTCATCGTCCACCTCGATATGCCCGGAAGTGTCGCGAAGCTGCACGACAGGTCCGCGATCGATGAACAAACCGGTGAGCGATTCCGCTTCGGGCAGATAGCCGCCGCCGTTGGCGCGTAAATCCATGATGATGACGTCGGCGCCGTCTTTGCGCAGCTCACCGATCAGCCGCTGCACGTCGCGCGTGGTACTGCGAT
Organism: Gammaproteobacteria bacterium; assembly: GCA_021323735.1. Taxonomy (GTDB): domain Bacteria; phylum Pseudomonadota; class Gammaproteobacteria; order Steroidobacterales; family Steroidobacteraceae; genus Bog-1198. The sequence continues at coordinate 19,449 of JAJPKM010000034.1, read as the reverse complement.
AGTCCTTCGCGCCGGCGCGGCTGGCATCGTAGTCCTGGTAGAAACTCGGCACCGTGATGACGCCGACTTTGATGTCCTTGCCGTTGCGCGTCACGGTGCGCATGGCCTTGTGCGAAGCCTGCGCTTCGAGCGAGACGCGGTTGCGGGTGAATTCGACCACCTTTTGCACCGAGCCGGGGGCCGCGCCTGCCGGAAGGATCTGCAGCCGCACGGTCGTGCCGCCGGGACCGCGGATCTTTTGCACCACATCGTCCAGGCGCCAGCCGATCACGTCGGTCAGCTCGCCGGTTTTTCCTTCCCCGACCGCCGTAATGCGATCATTGGCCGCGATCTTGGCGGGCGGTCCGCTGTTCGCCGCGGGGCCGCCGGCGATGACGTCGATCACTGTGACATAGTCGTCCGTCAATTGCAGCGAGGCGCCGATGCCCTCGTAACTCAAGCTCATCTGGATGTTGTATTCCTCGGAGTTGCGCGCCGAGAAATAATTGGAATGCGGGTCGAGCGACAGCACGAAGGCATTCATGAACGCCTCGAACACATCGTCCGGCTTGCTCTGATCCATGCGCTTGGCCACGTGTTCGTAACGCTTGCGCAGCACGTCGACGACGTCGGGCCACTGCTTGCCGGCGGTCACCAGCGACAGGGCGTCATTCTTGACGCGCTTGCGCCACAGCTCGTTCATCTCGGCCGCATTGGCCGGCCATGGTTCCTTCTCGCGGTCGAAATTAAACGACTCGTCCACCTCGAAGTCCGGCTTCTTGTTCAGAAGGTCGATGGCGTAGGCCATGCGCTCGCGGTTACGTTGCTGATAGCGGCGGAAGATCACGAACGCCGGTTCTACATCGCCGGTCTTGATGGCATCGTCGAGCTGGTAGCGGTAGCGCTCGAACTCGGCGATGTCGCTGGCATAAAAATAACTTCTGGCCCCGTCGATGGCATCGAGATATCGGTCGAGGATCAGGCTGGAAAGATGATCGTCGAGCGGCGCGCGGCGATAGTGCTCGTGCGCGACGATGTCGGCGACACGTCGGGCAACGTAGTTCTCCTGCTCGGTGGGGGCGAGCACGGTGGCGGCGGCGGGTGCCGCGGCCGGGGGCGTCATGGCGGCGCCCAGCAGGGCGGCAAGTCCCACTGCGCTCGCGCAGACGGCAATGCCGGTAATCCATCGCGAACGAGTGGCCTTGAGCCGTTTGAGTATCACCGTCGCTGTTCTCCTGTAAACTGCATTCCCCACTCCCTTCAAGGCTAGAGAAGCCCGTGCCTCCTAGCAAGTGTATATGAGCCTAAGGATATGCGTCCGTTCACGGTTTTGATCGGCATCGTCTTAGGGTCGGCCGCTTCGATTACCTTTGGTCTGGGCGCGGTCCTCGTCGTATTCTGGGTCTTGATGGGCGAACACCCGGATTTGTCGCGGGAACTGCCCAGGCTGGCCGGAAGCCTCGCTGCCTTTGCGGTTTTGACCGCCGCCAGCGCCGGGAGTTTCCTCGGCCAGGCGCATTTACGGCCATGGCGTGGTTGGGCCCATCTCGCGACAGGTATTTCCCTGGGCATGGTGGTCTTGTTGTATTGGCCGCGCCGCAATTGACCCGTCAGAATGGGCACATGAGACGAACCAAACGCCTTGGGAAGGCCTTGGCCTGCGCCGGGCTGATCCTCGCAGGCTGCACCGTGCGCCCCAAGGGACCTCCGCCCTCCACGGAAATCGATGATACTGCCTTTGCCGATCACGTCCGGGTGCTGGCGTCCGATGACTTTCTCGGCCGCAAGCCCGGAACGGCGGGCGAGGACAAGACCGTTAACTACCTGACCGAGAATTTTCGCAAGCTGAAGTTAAAGCCGGGCAACGGCAAGAGCTATGTGCAGCAAGTGCCGTTGGTGCAAATCACGGCCGGCACCGATGCCACCCTGTCGGCCACCGGTCCCGGCGGCGTGCGCAATCTGGCCTTCGGCAAGGACATGGTGATCTGGACCAAGCGCGCAGTACCCGAAGTGCAGGTCGCGCACAGCGAGCTGGTGTTTGTCGGTTACGGCATCGTGGCGCCCGAATATTCGTGGAACGACTACGCGAACATCGATGTTCACGGCAAGACGGTGGTGGTCTTGGTCAATGACCCGGGCTTTGCATCGAAGGACCCGACGGTGTTCAAAGGCAACGCCATGAGCGGCTACGGCCGTCTGGCTTACAAGGTCGAGGAGGCGGCCCGGCAGGGCGCGCAGGGCGTGCTCCTAGTCCACGACAGCCAGGCGTTGGGTTACGGTTGGAACGCGATTCAAGCCACTTGGACGGGCGCCCAGTTCGAACCGGCGGCTGCCGGCGGCAATCCCGGAAGAGCCGCCATCGAAGGCTGGCTGCAAAACGACGCCGCGCGTGCGCTTTTTAACGCGGGGGGGCTGGATTTCATACGGCTCGCGGTGGCAGCGGCATACCCGGGATTCAAGGCAGTGCCGATGGGCCTCAAGCTCGATGCGACGCTCCACAACACCATTCGAGCGTTCAATTCGCAGAACGTGATCGCAGTGTGGCCGGGAACCCGCGGGGGTGAATACGTCTTGTACACGGCCCATTGGGACTCGCTCGGCGCGGATGAGACACGGCCCGGTCACGGCACTTTCAATGGGGCCGTCGACAATGCCACCGGTGTCGCAGGCTTGTTGTCCATCGCCCAATCTTTCGTGCGCACCGATCCTAAGCCCGAGCGCTCCATCGCGTTCCTCGCCACGACGGCGGCCGAACCGGATTTGCTTGGCTCGCAGTACTACGTCGACAACCCCATTCTGCCGCTGCGGGAAACGGCGGCGGTCATCAATGTCGACAGCCTGCTCAACGGCGGCAGGACACGCGATGTGAGCATCCTGGCCTTCGGCAACACCGACTTGGAGGAGGCGGCGCGCGCCGAGGCGCTTCTGCAAGGGCGCGAAACTCGCCCGGAGCCGAATCCTCAGCTGGGACTGTATTTTCGCTCCGACAGCTATAGCTTTGCTCATCGAGGCGTACCGGCCTTGTACCTGCGGTCGGGTATCGATAGCGCGGCTCGTGGACCGGCATGGGGCAAGGCGCACATCGAGGATTACTTCGCACACCGCTATCGCCAGACCACCGATCAATATTCAGCGGATTGGGATGTCGGAGGCGCGGTGATCGATCTCATGCTCGACTACCAGATAGGGCTTCGCGTGGCGAACAGCCGCCGCTTTCCGCGCTGGTACCCGAACAGCGAGTTCCGCACGCATCGCCGCGCGGATTCGGACCCGGCCCCTTAGGACTTAAGGGGAGGGTTCCTAGCGTTTGCCCACGCGCGTCCAGTGCTTCGTGCGGTCAAAGCTACCGGATGAATTGTAGGGATCCGAACCCTGCTCCCTGTAGGAGGGTTTCTTGGGCCCCGGATCGAGCGACAGCGTTTGAGCCGCCTCGGCCCACCGCAGCTCGTTCACCGCGAAGGTGAAACTCGCATCATCCGCCGGTTTCTTGAAATCACTCGCCATCGTCCGCCTCTTCAAAAGTAGCCACATCGGCCCATTGCTATTTTTGTTCTTGTCGTCGCTGGCCAGATGTTCCCAAATTGCGACAAATGCGCACTCACCGGATTGCAGAACTGTGACGCAGTTCAAGTCGCCGCAGGACATAACGGCGGCATGCGACTTAATCTGGACGAGTCCCGCGAAGCGCGGTCAGCAGATGTTCGACGCTGAATGCGCGTGCGATCAATCGATCGATGCGAGGTCGGCCGCTACGCGCGAGGGCAATAGATTGGCCGATCGGCCGATATGAGGTCAGCCACTACTTGCGAGGGACAATTGCCGGTCGAATGGCACGGAACGATTGCGGCCGCGGGTTTTGGCGGTATACAGCGCTTGGTCGGCCGCTTTGACGAAGTCCTGATAATGCGTGAATTGGATCGGACCACCATGGGTAGCGCATCCGACGGACACCGTGACCTTGGCGTGGTGCGAGCCGACCACGTGTCCGGTGTTGCGAAATGCCATGACGATGCGTTCGCAGATGCTGTGCGCGGTTTCCGCGTCGGTTGCGGGCAGTACCACCACGAATTGCGCCCCACCGTGCCGTGCAATCAGATCCGTCTCGCGGGTGTTGCCGCGCAGAATGCGCGCCGTCGCCTGTAAAACGCGATCTCCGGCCTGGGGGCCGAAGCTGTCATTGAGAAGCGTGAAATTATCCAGATCGACATAGGCGACGCTCAGCGGCCATTTATGGCGGGTCGAATTGTCGAACTCCCGCGCCAGGAACTGATCGAGATAATTCTGGTTGTAAACGCCGGTCAAGGGATCGCGCCGCGTCTCCTCCTCGAGCTCCAACGACGGCGCCGAGGAGGCGCCGCCGGCGTTCGCCCGCAATGTATTGATCTCTCGCAGCGCGTGCAGGCTGCGCAGCATCAATACCTCGCGTGCCTGTTCGAGGTTCAAATCCGGATGCTGCTTGGCCAGCAAGTCGGACTCGAAGATCGCTTCGGTTTCCGGAATCATGGAGCCGATGGTGCCGAGCACCTGTCCGAACGTCACCCGGTCAAGGCCCAGACTACGTTCCGTGCACAGTGCGATCTCCGCGAATTGGCGCCGCTCCGGGTCCAGCAGGAAGAGATCGGCGACGGGTCCCGAAAGGGCGACACAGCGGTCGAAAATATCGACCGGCTGCGAGCTATGGGTCAATTCCACGTGATGGCTGCGTTCGATCGCGCGATACAAGCGCTCGGGTAAATTCCACGTGCGCATCAGCCATGCGCCGACATAGGCATGATCGGCCTGCACGCGCTTCTTCTCATGCTCGGCCAGCACCGCATGATCGCGTTGCAGATATTCTCCGTCTCGATACAAATCCGGGATGGCCTGATCGAGGGCCAGCATGCCGACATCCTGCAGCAAGGCGGCGAGGAAGATTTCCTCCGCGAGAGTTTGGCGCATGGCGTCGCCGAGCGCGCGTGCCGCGGTGGCGGAGAGCAGGGCGCGGCGCCAGTACAGTTTGAAGTTGAGCCCATTGGGTTTAGCGCCGCGCAAGGATTTGACCAACGAAAAACTCAAGGCGAGCGTGAGCGTCGCATTCAGGCCCAGTACGACCAAGGCCTGTCGCAGGTTCTCGCTCTTGCGGCGCTGGGCATATAGGGGCGAGTTGGCAATCCTCAGCACCTTGCTCGCCAGTGCGGAGTCCATGCTCAGCGCCTTGGCGACCTTGCCCATCTCGATTTCCGGATCCTGGGCCAATTCGATGATATGAGTCGCCACGCCGGGCGGCGATGGGAAGTTCACTGAACGGCGAAGATGGGCTTCCAGCTCGGGATTCAAAACGCGACTCCAGACGCAAAAACGGATCAGAATCCGCTTAGGGAAGTTAGCGTCCGCGCCGCGAAGAACTTGAATATGTCAGTAGAGCTTTGCGCTGGCCCGCCACCAGCCGCGCAGCGCCCGTAACAGCAAATACAGGCCGTAGGGGCCGAGGAGGACGACCCAAGAGGCGATGGATGCGTCGTGCAAGCCCTCGAAAAGGCTGGAGTAGAGCCGCCCGAGGCTTGCCCCCTCGTACCGCCCCAGCGTCGCGAGTCCTGCATAAAAGATCAGTACGGGCATGAGCGCGACACCCAGCAGCAGGCCGGCCGCGGCGGCTGCCAATTCAGCCGCCCACGGGCTGCTTTTTGCAAAACTGCGTAAATCGAACGCCATGCACAATTGTAAACGAATCCCGGCGCCGCGCCCCGCCGGGGTAGAATCCCGCACATGAGTTGGACTCCGCAGCGACTGTATGAGCTCAAACCCTGGGCGTTCATGGGGGCCGGCGCCCTATTGGGCATCGGCATGATGCTGTGGTCGCTGTGGGCGGGGCTGTGGACGGTGTGGCGCGGACTGCTCTGCCTGGGAGGCGTCGGACTCACCGTCGTCGGCGGCGCAACCTTGCAGATGCGCCAGGATTATCGTGCCAAGAGCAAGTGGCGCCGAGACGCTCCGCCTTGATTCGCACGGCCGTTGTCGGCGTCGGTTACCTGGGCCGATTCCATGCGCAGAAGTATGCCAGCTTGCCGAATTCCCGCCTGGTGGGCATCGCCGATCCCGCCGAGGGCGCGCGTGCTGCGGTAGCCGCGGAACTCGGCGTGCCGGCGTACGCAGACTATCGCGAACTGCTGGGATCGGTGGATGCCGTGAGCATCGTGACGCCCACGGCCGCGCACTTCGAAGTTGCCAAGGCGTTCCTTGAGTCCGGCGCGAGCGTACTGGTTGAGAAGCCCATGACGGTGACGGTCGCCGAGGGCGAGGGCTTGATTGAAATCGCCGCCCGCGCCAAGCGCATTCTGCAGGTGGGGCATTTGGAGAGATTCAATGCTGCGGTGTTGGCGGTGCAGCCCACGCTCACCGTGCCGCGCTTCATCGAATCGGCGCGGCTCGCGCCGTTCAAGCACCGAGGGACCGACGTGGATGTGGTGCTGGACTTGATGATCCACGACATCGATCTGATCTTGAGTATCGTGCGCTCACCGGTGGTGTCGGTCGATGCCATCGGCAGCAGCGTGTTTTCCAAAGAGATCGACATTGCCAATGCGCGTCTGCGCTTTGCCAACGGCTGCGTCGCGAACGCCACGGCGAGCCGCGTAAGCCTCAAGACCGAGCGCAAGCTGCGGCTGTTTCAGGACGATGCCTACTTGTCACTGGATTTACAGCAGAAGATCTTGACCGTGATCCGCAAGGGGGCCGGGATGGGCGCCGACGGCATGCCGCAGGTGGCGATCGACGAGAACACCTACGAGCAGGGCGATGCGCTCAAATCGGAAATCGAGGCGTTCTTGGAGGCCGTTGCCGGAGGACGGCCGCCGCTGGTCACCGGCGAGGACGGTCTCAAGGCACTGCGCACCGCGGTGAGCATCGCCGAACAGGTCACCCGTTCGATGCAGAAGTTCGCCTAGCCGGCAGGGGCGGGCGTCGTTACCGCACCGCGGGGGGTGTCGGGCGTAGGGGCCGTACTCTGGGGCGTACCCGTGCCAGTGCCGGGTTTCGGGCCGGTGCTCGGCTGCGGTGCCGCGGGCGAGGCGGGCGGCAGCGACGGCTCGGAACCCGGTTCGTTGTCGGTAATCGTTACCCTGTCCACGAAGTACCGTGTGTCCCCGAAACAATGAGTGGGAATGCCGGGATGTTCGGTGTAGTGCAGCTGGACGCGGTGCCCCACCGCTTTGGTCAGCTGCTCCGCGACTGACTTGTCCCGCACGCTGAAGTCCCACAGCTGCGGCGAGGTGCCGGGTCCTAAGTATTGGCCACCGCCGTAATACAGCGCAATTTCCCCTTCTTGGGTCTTGCACACCCAACCGCGGCGCACGAATTTTTGCAGCACACCGGCCCGCTCACCCTCGGCATAGGCCCAGGCGAGGGTCAACCAAGTCCATAAGCCGCCGCCCACGATGAGCAGCAACAACAGTGTCAGCAACCAGCGCCCGGCGCGGCCCGATCGACCCGAGCGACGCTTTCCTGCCGTATTCGGAACTTCTATCCTTGTCATAGCGCTCGTGACGACCTCGATATCTTCTCTGCGGGCCAGAATACCAGAGTAGGGTATTCACCAGCACTTGACTAAATGCTGTGCGCAGATAAAGACTGCAATGATTGATCGTACCGCTGAGGCATTTTAGCACTCCGCAAACAAGGATGATGTCGCCATGATTGCAAAGGGACATTGATGTTTTCCTACTACCTCGCCCTAGGTATTCGAAGTCTCGTAAATCAAAGACTCATCACGATTTGGATGATCCTGCTCATCGCGCTTGGAGTTGCGGGAACGGTGAGTACGTTTTCGCTGCTGCGCGCGGTCTCGTCGAATCCATTCGCTGCCAAGGCTCATCGGCTATTTACTCCGCAGATCGACAATCACGGCCCGGAGTACCTGAAGATGTATGGCGAAATCGACCCCGTACTTACCTTGCGCGACGTCGAGGCATTACGTGCGTACGATGGTGATCGTTTACAGGCTGCCATATACAAAATCAGTCTTTCACTCGTTCCCGCCGATCCGACGATCGATGCGCTCGAGGCCAATGGATATGCCGTAACCGTGGGCTACTTTCAAATGTTGGACGCACCGTTTCGATTCGGCTCAGCCTGGAGCAAGGCCGCCGACAAGGAGGGCAGCAATGAGGCTGTCATTGGCGATGAGCTGAATCAGAAGGTGTTTCGCGGCGCGAACAGCGTTGGCCGGGAAATCAGACTCGATGGTCACACGTATCGAATTTCAGGTGTGCTGGCGCCGTGGAATCCTCTGCCGCGCTTCTATGCCGCGAGTGACAAGAACGCATTCGATCGCCACGCGCCGCAGCTGTTTTTGCCTTTTCGGCAAGCGCTCAACTTGAGAATACCCACGGCCGGTGGTTCTTACGGCGAATCATTCCCTCCCTGGGATATAAGATCGGAGATTTCCTTCATATCTTACTGGGTCGAGCTACCGGACGCGGCCACCGCCGAACAGAATAGAAATTTTCTGCATGCATATGCGGATGAGCAAAGGGCGGCTGGCCGGTTTCAATGGCCTGCCAACGTGGCACTGCGCGATGAAGAAGATTGGCTCAACTACCAGCACGTAGTCCCACCCGAGACGCGAATTTCATTCGTGGTTGCGCTCGGTCTTCTGGTGGTTTGCGCAGTCAATACCGTTGGCCTCCTGCTGGCGAGATTCATGCGTCGCTCCGGCGATATCGGGGTAAGGCGCGCACTTGGGGGTTCTAGGTCCGCGATACTGTTTCAATATCTGACTGAAGCGGCCGTCATCGGTCTGGCGGGCGGTTTGCTGGGAGCGGCGCTAACCGTTTGCTTCATGAGTGGCCTGGGGCTTGTGTTTCCAATGGAAGTCGCAAGCCTTGCACGGGCTACGTGGGCCACCTTGCTGCTGGCCCCCATAGTCGCTCTTTGTACGGTGTTGCTGGCGGCCGTATATCCGATTTTGCGCGCCGGTCGGGTGGAGCCGGGCTGGCAAGTGAAGTCGAGCTAGATAAATGGTATCGATTCCCGTACGACCGATCGTCTCATCCCTGGTCCGCCACAAAGCCGGCGTCTTCATTCTGGCGTGCCAGGTTGCCCTGACCCTCGCCATCGTCGCTAACGTCATCTTCATCATCACGCAGCGCGTTGGTTTGATCTTGCAACCCAGCGGCATCGACGAGGCGAACATCATTGTCGTGGATAACCACTGGGCGGGGCCTTTGACATTGGATGAGGCGCATGCACGGACAGACGCGGATCTTGCAGCCTTGCGCTCACTGCCCGGCGTGGTCGACGCCTACGCGGACTACACCATTCCGATTGCGGGACCTTGGGCCAATCTCACGGCCTTAAGTCTTACGCCGGAGCAGAAATCGCCGACCGCTCGCGCGGAACCCTACTTCGCCGATGAACACGCGCTAGCCGCATATGGGCTACGGCTCATCAAAGGCCGTAATTTTCAGGCTAACGAGGTGGTGCCTGGCTCGACGGATGCGGACCCGAAAGTCGGCTCCATCATCATCACGGATGATCTTGGCCGTAGCCTATTCCCGTCCGGCGAGGCATTGGGTAAGACCGTATTCATGAGCAATCACCCAAGGACCATCGTTGGCATCATCGCGGATGTGAAGGTGCCCGAGAAGGGCGCCAGCAATCATGCTTATAAAGCGGTATTCATGCCTGTACACATCGCCGATGTGGCCGGCGACCCCTACATTGTGCGTACCCAGCCAGGCGCTGCCGAGTACGTCAGAAAGTCTCTAGCGGACATTTTGTACAAGACATCGCGCCTTCGCATCCTCGATCGCCGGGAAGGCGTCCAGCATTTTCACACGCTACGAACCAAGGCATTTGCGGCTGATCGTGGGCTGGTGATACTCCTCTCCGCAGCCTCTATTGTCCTGTTGCTTGCTACGGCCGGCGGGATCATCGGAACGACCACACTTTGGGTTGATGGCAGACGCCGAGCGCTGGGTATGAGGCGTGCATTGGGCGCGAGACGCAGGGACATTCTTGGGCTTATCTTGGCAGAGAACTTTTTCATCGTGCTGCTGGGGATCTTAAGTGGCTCGATCATCGCATTGATCGCAAACATATCCCTGATGCACTACTTGGCCCTGAAAAGCCTGCCGCCAACGTACATCACGCTTACCAGCCTGTTTGTTCTGGTACTGGGTCAATGCGCGGCTTTACCTCCGGCGCGGCGCGCGGCCCGCGTTCCGCCTGCTGAAGCGATGCGCATCGTCCCCGGCTGAAACTCTGTCACCCGCCATCGTTCGAATAGGGTGATACTCGGCGTCAGCGACGGACGTCGGCGGACTGCGCGGGGCCGCGAAATGACCAAAGGACCAGCATGGAAAAGGCAATGGCGATTCGAGGAGTGGATATGCGAGTCATTCTTTTGGTCACGATCCTTCTGGCTGCCGGTATTTCCTGCAATTCTCCCGGACATGCGGAATCGAATGCTCAATTCGTCCACTTGACCGGTCACTACTCCGATGAGGATCTGGTCAAAGGCGCAGCCCCCAAACTGCTCCCGATGACCTTTCTTTACGACGCCAATAATAATCTGGTGCCTACGGACCAGTGGCCCGCGGAGCTCGCGGACGTGAAAAAACATGTCGGTAATGGCTACTGTTGCGTATCCGAAAACAAACCGGAGAAAGAGAACGAGCCACCGGCGGACTGAGTTAAAGCTGTCTTTGGAACCGATATCGCAGCCAACTTTAAAGGGCTTAAAAATTCGGCCGAACGCCCTATTGGCTTGGGCGATGTTCCCAAACACAAATGGTTGCTCGTCGTTTATTCAGCGACGTGGTGTGCTCCATGCTTAAAAGAAGCTGCGGCGTTGAACGAATTTTTCGAGACTGACGGCCATGCCTCTGACTATGTGTGGGTCTCGCTCGACGTTACGCGGATGATTGACGCGAAAGCTGCCGCAAGAGCGGCGCAGCATCAGTGATTCGATCGTGGCCAGGCAAGAACGACCAAAGGATGTACGCGCACTGCGAGGCTGCGCGAGCCGGTGCCCATCGGATGCCCTCCGATGTCACCAGATCAAATGGTGGAGCCGGGGGGAATCGAACCCCCGTCCACAAGTCCTACGCTACAAGATCTACGTACGTAGCCACGTCTATTGTTCTCACCGCGCACTACCCAACGGGCAGGGAAAGCGCGCAGCCAGCCCGGTAATTTTTCGTTTAACACACCCCAGGCACGTGTGCTCCACTAGCTGATGAGCGCTACACTTAAACATTCGCATCAGCACGAGCTGCTTAAGTTTCAACCGCGATTAGGCGGCTAGAGCGTAGTTGTCTTGATTGGCAACTATAAGTTTGCAAATGGTTTAACGAGGAACCTGCACCTCGGTACGCACCTGCAGTTTCGCAACCCATGTCGAAACCGGTCGGCCCCAATCGAGACCGTAGTTTACGCTCTTTTCGCCCCTCGCGTCAGAGTGCCCTGGCGGCGCTCCGGGGGGCGCTTAGCGGCGCATCGCCTTCATGATCCGGCCCTTGTCGCGCTGCCAATCCCGATCTTTCTCCGTGTGCCGCTTATCGTGCTGCTTCTTGCCCTTCGCCAGGCCGATCTCGAGCTTGGCCCGGCCTTCCTTCCAATACAGCTCCAGCGGCACCAGGGTGTACCCGCGCCGCTCGACCGCGCCGACCAAGTGGTCGAGCTGGCGTCGATTCAGCAGCAATTTGCGCGTGCGGGTCGGGTCGGTTTCCACGTGGGTCGAGGCGGAATTCAAGGGATTGAGGTGGGCGCCGAATAGGAACGCCTCGCCGTTCTTGACGTACACGTAGGCTTCCGCGATCTGCGCCTTGCCGGCGCGCATGCTCTTGACCTCCCAACCCATGAGGGAAATGCCCGCCTCGAAGCGCTCCTCGATGAAGTAGTCGAAGCGCGCTTTGCGGTTGACGGCAATGGGTGGCAGTTTCTCGGTGGTTTTCATTTTAGGAGCATACCCAAACGTGGGGCCCGCCTCGACGGCCTAAATCCGTCTCGCGCGGCCAGGGGCAAAACTCGGAATGGCTCCGTGTTCACATAATTATCGCACGGGCCGCCGTGTTGTGGGGCCGCTCCTACCCATTCCCTGATGGCGGCGCCTGCGCTTTTACCGGACAATGTGACCATGCAGATCGTCGAGCGCAGTGCCCTGGTCACTTTTACGCCCGCACAGATGTTTGCCTTGGTGAATGACGTGCCGCGATACCCGGAGTTCCTGCCCTGGTGCGCGGGGGCGCGGGTCGATGAGGTCTCCCCCATGCAGCGCGTCGCGACCTTGAAAATAGCGCACGGTGTGCTGCAAACCGAGTTTACGACGCGCAATACGCTGACCGCGGATGCACGCATCGATATGCGCCTCACGCACGGGCCGTTCCGCGACCTCACCGGCGCGTGGGGCTTCGAGGCCATCGGGACGCGGGGTTCGCGCGTGCATTTCAAAGTGGAATTCGAGTTCAAGAACCGCCTGACATCTGCGGCGTTCAACGCCGTGTTCGAATCGCTATGCGGCAACATCGTCGATGCCTTCGTCGCGCGGGCCCAGAAGATCTACGGCCGCCCGTGATCTGCATCGAGATCGTCTACGCGCAGCCGCAGCACAGCATCGTGAAGACACTGCGGCTGCCGCCGGCTTCGAGCATTGCCGATGCGCTGGCTGCTGCCGTCGCGGACCCGGATTTTGCCGCCGTCGACCTGTCCCAGGCGGCGGTGGGTATTTTCGGCAAGGTGGCGCGCCGCGATCAGCCCCTCAAGGATGGCGATCGGGTCGAAATCTACCGGCCGCTGCTGGAAGAGCCGAAGCTGGCGCGCAGAAGGCGGCTCAGTAAAGCCGGCCGTTCTTGATCTTTGCGGCCGACGCGTCCTGAGCTGCGGCTTCCGCGTCGGTCGGCTTGTCCAGTCGAGCGACCTTGTCCCCATCGAAATAGACTGTGACACGCCGCGAGTCGACATGGCGTGTGCGCCCCTTCTTGAGGTAGTAGATGTAGTCCCAACGCTCCTTGTTGAAACTGTCGGCCACCATCGGCGTCCCCAAGAGATATCGCACTTGGCTGCGCGTCATGCCCTCTTTGACGGTATCGACGGCGCTTTGATTCAAGAAATTGCCTTGCTGGATATTGATGCGGTAAACACAGCCGGAGGCCATCAAGGTGACCGCGGATGCCAGGGCAAGGCACTGAATTATTTTCATGAAGGTGGTCTAACGGACGTCAAATGATTGATAATCGGTACCCATCATACCCAAGGCTGATCCAAAGGCCTAACATGCCGCAGCGCCTCAAGCCCGACACCACCAGCGAGAGCAATGATCTGCGTAACGCAGGTCTTAAGGTCACGCTGCCTCGCCTGAAGATCCTGGACATTCTCGCCGATGGGTCGGCGCGCCACATGAGCGCGGAGGACATCTACAAAAAGCTCCTCGTGTCGAATGAAGACATCGGCCTCGCCACCGTGTATCGGGTGCTGACCCAGTTCGAGGCAGCCGGCCTCGTGACCCGCCATCACTTCGAAGGCGGTATGGCGGTGTTCGAGCTCAACCAGGGTGCCCACCACGATCACATCGTGTGTGTTGACTGCGGCAAGGTGGAAGAGTTCATGGACGGAGGCATCGAGGAGCGCCAGCATGCCGTGGCCAAGCGTTTGGGATTCGAGATCAGCGATCACGCCCTGATTCTGTACGGCCATTGCCGCAAGCCCAACTGCCCCAATCAGAAGCGGGCCAAATCACAGGCCTAGCTCGATAACGACGGCTAGATCATCAAGAAGGCCGGATTAGAGGGGTATTTTACGGAGCGTGAAAAACAGGACGTTTTTCCCGCAGCCTCCATGGAGGGATTCACGGCGGTCCGGAAAATACCCCTCTAATTCGGCCGCCGTCTGTGTGATTAACGCAGTGTACGTGAACCCTTCTTCTTGCCCTGGGGAGGCGCTGCACGCGCCAGCATGTCGCGGGCGTGCTCGCGGGCCTGCTCCGTCACGTCGATTCCGCCGAGCATGCGGGCGATCTCGTCGATGCGTTCCGCCCCGCTCAACGTCTTGACGGCAGTGCGTGTGATCTTGCCGTCGGTGAGTTTAGTCACACGAAACTGGCCATGCGCCTGAGATGCCACTTGCGCCAGATGCGTCACACACAACACCTGGGCACGCTCTCCTAACTCGCGCAACTGCCTGCCGACGATTTCGGCGACGGCCCCGCCGATACCGGCATCCACTTCATCGAACACCATGCAAAGCGACGTGCTGTGCGCGCGCCCGGCGACCTGGACCGCCAGGCTGATGCGTGAGAGTTCCCCGCCGGAAGCGACTTTCGCCAGGCTTTTCAACGGCTGCCCGGGATTTGCGCTCACTTGGAATTCCACCTCATCGCTGCCATGGGTCGAAAACTCCTGTTCGCTCGTCGTGACCCGTACCGCAAATTCGCCGCCCGCCATGCCGAGGGTCTGCATGAGCGTCGTCACCTGAACGGCCAGCAGCTGGGCCGCGGTGCGTCGCGCCTCGGTCAAGCGTTCAGCGGCGCCGCGGTAGTCGCGCGTCAGTTCCGCGACCTGACGCTCGAGGTCCGCGAGGCTCAGCTGCACATGATCGAGCGTGGCCAGTTCCTGCTCCACGCGTAACAGCTGTTCCGGCAGTTCGAGTACCGCCACGCGGTGCTTGCGCGCCAAGGCTTCGAGGGCTGCTGCCCGGCGCTCGATCTCCTCCTGGCGCGCGGGATCGATGTCCAGGTCGTCCAGGTAGCGCCTGAGCGCCGCGGCGGCTTCCTGGGTCAGAATGGCCGCTTCGCCCAACCACTTGCCGGCCTCGCTTAACGTAGGATCAATGTCCGCCGCGCTGCGCAGCGCCGCGGTCGCCCTGCCCAACAGGTCGTGCGCGCTGCCGGCATCCGCGTCATAGGCTGCGTTGAGCGCCGTGCGGGCCGCCTCGGCCAACCGGCTGCGGCTTGCCACACGTTTCTGATCGGCAAACAGCGCCTCGATCTCGCTCACCGTCGAGACCTCGTTTTTCAGCTCCTGCAACTGGTAGCGCAACAAGTCCAGCCGGGCGTCACGGTTTTCGGCCGCGTTTTGTAGCGCCTCCAAATCGCGGCGCGAGGCCTGGTAGCGACTGAACAGTTCTGCGACGGTGGCCTTCAGGGTCGGTGCGCCCAGTCGTTCGTCGAGCAGCTCACGCTGCGCGCCGCGGCTCACCAGGTGCTGAAACTCCTGTTGGCCGTGTACTTCGATGAGAAGTTCCGCCAGCTCCCGCAGGGCCTGCAGCGGCATGACCTGGCCGTTCACATAGGCCCGCGAGCGGCCGTCGGCTCCGATGACGCGGCGCACGACGATTTCACCCTCGTGGTCGATCGACTGCTCTTGGAGCCAGGCGAGGGCCGGGCTGGGCAGGGCGGCAAAGCTTGCGGTGATCTCGGCGCGCTCGGCACCCTGGCGCACGATATCGCCGGCGCCCCGGCCCCCGGCGATCAGCAACAGCGCGTCGACGACGATGGACTTGCCGGCGCCGGTTTCACCCGTGAGTGCGGTGAGGCCGGGCTTGAATTCCAGCTCCGCCTGGTCGACCAGAACCAGATCCCGCAGTTGCAGATGCGTCAACACGACTCAGGCAGGCTCCTTGGCGCTCGGCGACGCATCGCCGTGCCCGCCGCGGCCCCAATGCAACTTGGAGCGCAGCAGCCGGTAGTAGTCATAGCCCGGCGGATGCAGCAGCGTGATCTGTACATCGGCGCCCTCGACGTACAGGTTGTCGCCCTGTCCCAAAGCACCGATGGCCGAGCCATCGCAGGTCACTTGCGCGCGCGATTCGAAGCGATCGGACATCCGCAGCTGAATCTTACTGCCGGCACGCACCACGATCGGACGGTCGCTCAAGGTGTGCGGGCAGATGGGCGCCAGCACCCAGACATCGAGGTCGGGCTCGACGATGGGACCGCCGCAGGACAGCGCATAGGCGGTGGAGCCGGTCGCGGTGGCGATCACGATGCCGTCGCCGCCATGGGAATTGACGTAGCGGCCATTGATGGAGGTCTCGAAATCCATGGTGCGGCCGGTCTCCCATTTATTCACCACGACATCGTTCAAACCGAGCGCACTCACGCTTCGGCCGTCACTGCTTTCCAGCCGTGCCGACAGCAATGAACGGCGGTCCTCGCTGTAGCGTCCGGCCAGCACCGAGTCCACATCCTCCAGCATGCCGTGGGGACTCACGTCGGTTAAGAATCCGAGCCGGCCGCGATTCACGCCGAGCAGGGGCACCGAATGGCCGGCGACCAGCCGGGCGGCGTACAACAGGGTGCCGTCGCCGCCGATGGCCACGATCAGATCGGCGCGGGTCGCGAACGATTGCTCCGGACAGATCTCGACGCTGCCGGGCTTGAACGCCAGGCCGACCCCGGGGTCGACCAGCACGGGCACGCCGCGGGCGCGAAAATGCGCGGCGAGGCCCAACATGCATTCAGCGACGCGCAGATCCTTGGCGTTGCCCACCAACGCAATGGAGTTGAATGACAGAGGCATGATCGATCCCTTGTAGCATGACCGCGGTAAGGCGGTCACGCGCTGAAAACGCGTTTTAGGCCCCCGCGCCGGGCTTGACTTAGGCCGGATGCGCTAGGTAGCTTCAAACATGTTATATGGACCTACTATGACAGAAGGTGCCGACGAGGGTCTGAATGAGCGGGCGCAGCTGCTCCTCAAGGCCCTGATCGAGAACTATATCCGCGACGGTCAACCGGTGGGATCCCGAACCCTGTCGCGCGACTCCGGGTTGAGTCTGTCGTCGGCGACCATCCGCAACGTGATGGCGGACCTTGAGGACTTGGGCTTCGTCGCCTCACCGCACACCTCCGCCGGCCGCATCCCCACCGACAAGGGCTATCGCTTCTTCGTCGATACCTTGCTGAAGCTCAAACCGCTGCATCACGACGAGATCGAAGACATCGAGCGGCGCTTGAAATCCGACCCGGCCAACGGCCGCTCGTTGGTGCAGACCGTCTCGCAGATGCTCTCCAGCGTGACGCACATGGCGGGGCTCGTAACCCTGCCGAATCCGAATTACATCGCGCTCACGCAGATCGAATTCATCGCGTTGTCGGAGAACCGGGCGCTTGCCATCATGGTCATGAGCAATCGCGAGGTGCAGAACCGGGTGGTGCAGCTCGACCGTTTCCACTCGCCGGAGGAGCTGCGCCGCGCGGCCAACTATCTGAACGAGGCATTTTCCGGCCGGTCCCTGCCCGACGTGCGCGCTCAGCTGCTGGCGCAGATGCAGGAGACGCGCCAGCACATGGATGCGCTCATGAAGGATGCCATCCAGGTGGCGCAAAAGGTCTTCGATGCCTCGCCCGCGGAGCGGGTGGAATATGTCATCGCCGGCGAGACCAACTTGATGGGATTTGCCGAATTGTCCAACGTCGATCGCCTGCGCCGGCTGTTCGAAGCGTTCAACGAGAAGCACGATATCCTGCGGCTGCTGGACAACTGCCTGCGTGCCGACGGCATCCAGATCTTCATCGGCCAGGAATCCGGGTACAGGATCCTCGACGACATCAGCGTCGTGACCGCGCCCTACACGGTCGACAATCAGGTGGTCGGGGTCTTAGGGATCATAGGTCCTACCCGCATGGCCTACGAACGCGTCATTCCCATCGTCGATATCACGGCCAAACTCTTGGGTTCGGCCTTGAACGCTCGCAAATAGCCCCCAAATGGTCGGCTTCGAGCGGCACCCTAGCCGCCATTCTTCAAGGGGCCTATCAGCGTGAATGAGAACACCCAGCCTTCGGAAGCCGAGGCGGCCGATGTAAATACGGCACCGACGCCGGAAGCGCCTTCGGCGCTGGCCGCGGCAGAGGCCAAAGCCAGCGAGAACTGGAACAGCTATCTGCGCGCGGTGGCCGAATTCGACAACTACCGCAAGCGCACCGATCGCGAGCTCGAGAATGCGCGAAAGTACGCGGTTGAGCGCTTTGCGCAGGAGCTGGTCGGCGTGGTGGACTCGCTGGAAGCAGGAATTGCCGCCGCGGCGGTGAGTCCAGGGCCTGCGCTCCTGGAAGGCGCCCAGGCGACTTTGAAGCAGTTGCAGCGGGCCTTCGACAAGGCGGGGATCAAGGTCATCGACCCCATAGGCCAGCCCTTCGATCCGGCTTGGCAAGAGGCCATGGTGGCCCAGGAGAGCCGTGATAGCGCGGCCAATACCGTCCTCTCCGTCATTCAAAAGGGCTACTCCTTGAACGGGCGCTTGCTGCGTCCGGCGAGGGTCATCGTCAGCAAGGCGCCTGCGGCCGATGCCGATTGAAAAATGCACCGTATGCCCCCACATCTGGTCGCAGCATTCCGAATTCTTTAGAGGGTTTTCACCATGGGTAAGATGATTGGCATCGATCTCGGCACCACCAATTCCTGCGTCGCGATCATGGAGGGCGGTAAGCCCAAGGTTATCGAGAACAGCGAGGGTGACCGTACCACGCCGTCGATCGTTGCCTTCACCAAGGACGGCGAGGTGCTGGTGGGACAGTCCGCCAAGCGGCAGGCCGTCACCAACCCCGCCAACACCGTTGCCGCGGTCAAGCGCCTCATCGGCCGCAAATTCACCGATGAAGTGGTGAAAAGAGACATGGGCATGGTCTCCTACAAGATCATCAAGGCCGACAACGGCGATGCCTGGGTGGAAGTCCAGGGCAAGAAGATGGCGCCGCAGGAAATCTCCGCGCGCGTCCTCATGAAGATGAAGAAGACCGCCGAGGACTACTTGGGCGAAACCGTCACCGAGGCCGTGATCACGGTACCGGCGTATTTCAACGACTCGCAGCGCCAGGCGACCAAGGATGCAGGGCGCATTGCCGGTTTGACGGTCAAGCGCATCATCAACGAGCCGACGGCGGCGGCGCTGGCGTACGGCCTGGACAAGGACGGCGGCGACCGCAAGATCGCGGTCTATGACTTGGGCGGCGGCACCTTCGACGTCTCGGTCATCGAAATCGCCGAGGTGGATGGTGAGCGTCAATTCGAAGTGCTGTCGACCAATGGCGATACCTTCCTGGGCGGCGAGGACTTCGATCTGCGCGTGGTGAACTATCTGGCGGACGAGTTCAAGAAAGAGAGCGGCATCGATGTGCGCAAGGACCCCCTGGCCATGCAACGCCTGAAGGAGACCGCGGAAAAGGCCAAGATCGAACTGTCCTCGAGTCAGCAGACCGAAATCAACCTGCCCTACATCACGGCGGACGCGGCGGGTCCGAAGCACCTGAACATGAAGCTGACCCGCGCCAAGCTCGAATCCTTGGTCGAGGATTTGGTGCAGAAAACCATGGAACCTTGCCGCATCGCGCTCAAGGATGCAGGCCTCACCATGAAGGATGTGGGCGAGGTGATCCTGGTGGGCGGTCAGACCCGCATGCCGCTGGTGCAGAAAGTGGTGAAGGACCTGTTCGGCAAGGAGCCGCGCAAGGATGTCAATCCGGACGAGGCTGTGGCGGTGGGTGCGGCGATTCAG
>JAJPKM010000038.1 GCA_021323735.1 Gammaproteobacteria bacterium | reverse complement strand
TATGGTGGGACGGCTGGGACTCGAACCCAGGACCAAAGCCTTAAAAGGGCCTTGCTCTACCAACTGAGCTACCGTCCCATTTGCAGGCGCGCATCATAGCCGAACTTGAAGCCCAGATCATCGCCTAAGCGCTCCCGGGGGCCTTAGGGTGCGAAGGCCCCCCAGGTGACGGGGGTGCTCCGCTGGACGGCGTACTCCGCGAGCGCGCCGGGTGTCCGATCCCGGGAGCCTGGGCATCGAGCTAGCCACGTGGCGCGGATTACCCGAGACGGGCTACGGGCGGTAGACGGTGGGATCCGGAATCCGGGCGGCGGCGAAGCCGGCTGCGCGCAGCCGGCAGGAATCGCACTTACCACAGGCCTTCCCGTCCGCATCGGCCTGGTAGCAGGACACGGTCGCGGCGAAATCCACGCCAAGGTCCACCCCTGCGCGGATGATGTCGGCCTTGGACATTTCGATCAGCGGCGCATGGATGTGGAAGCGCCCACCTTCCACCCCCGCCTTGGTCGCCACCCGCGCCAGCGCTTCGAATGCTCGAATAAACGCCGGTCGGCAGTCGGGGTATCCGGAGTAGTCGACGGCGTTCACGCCCATGAATATGTCCGCGGCACCGATCACCTCTGCCCAGCCCAAGGCCAGTGAGAGAAACAGCGTGTTGCGAGCCGGGACATAGGTCACCGGGATGCCGGAGCCCGGCGCCTGCGGCACGGGCACCTTGATGTCGGTCAGGGCCGACCCGCCGATATCGGCCAGGTCGACCCGCATGGTGCGATGTTCATGCGCACCGAGAGCGACGGCAAGCCGCCGGGCGGCGTTGAGTTCCGCGCGATGGCGCTGGCCGTACTCAACGCTGAGCGCATAGCACTCGAAGTTCCGAGAACGCGCGATCGCCAGCACGGTCGCCGAATCCAAGCCGCCCGACAGCAACACGATGGCGCGCTTCGGACCCACGCTACTTGCCCGGGACGTCGCCCCACAACACCTTGTGAAGCTGCAATTGAAAACGTACCGGAAGCCGATCCGCCAAAATCCATTCCGCCAACGTGGTCGGCGACTGCTGGTGGTAGCTGGGAGAGAACAGGATGCGGCAGCGCTCGGTCAACCCATGTTCCCGCAAAAACGCCTTGCTCCAGTCGTAGTCGGCGCGCGAACAGATGACGAACTTCAGCTGATCACGCGGCGTCAGGAGCTCGAAATTTTCCAGCCGGTTGCGCGCGGCCTCGTTCGAGGCCGGCGTTTTCACATCGATCACGCGCGACACGCGCGGGTCCACCGCGGCGACGTCGAAGGCACCGCTGGTCTCCAGCGACACTTGCAGGCCGATATCGCATAGACGCGACAGCAGCTTCAGGCAATTCGGCTGCGCCAACGGTTCACCGCCGGTCACGCACACGTGCGAAGTATCGAAGCCCCGCACCTTCTCTACGATGGACTCGAGGTCAAACCAATCGCCGGCGTGAAAGGCATATTCCGTGTCGCAGTATTGGCAGCGCAGCGGGCATCCGGTCAGCCGAACGAATACCGTCGGAAAGCCGATGCAATCAGCCTCCCCTTGCAGCGAATGAAAAATTTCATTGACGCGCAATCGCACCGGTTTGACCGTTGTTTCACTCAATGTTTCTCGGCCGACATCCTGTCCAGACGCTGCTGCGCCAGATGCCCTGCCGGGCTCTCGCCATAGCGGGCGACCACCTGGCCGAGTATTTCCCGCGCCGACTCGAACTGCTTCAGTTCGTAGCGGCAGAAGCCGATCTTGAGCAGCGCGTCGGGGAGCTTGCGCGATTGGGGATACTTATCGATCACGCGTTGAAAAGCCCCCTGGGCTTCCGGGTAGGCTTTGTTCACGTAAAACGCCTCGCCCAGCCAGTACTGCGCATTGTCCGCCAAGCCACTGTCCGGGAAGCTCGCCAGAAATTTCTGGAATGCGCCGATGGCACGGTCGTATTGGCCGTCCTTGAGCACGTTGAACGCGGCCTGATAGCTCGCCTTGTCGTCGGCGCCATCCGGCCCGCTCGCCGGCGCGCCGCCTCCGCCCGAAGCCGCGCTCGGTGAGGCTGCCACCGTCCCGGAAGCGCTGGCCGCTGCTGCCGGCGCCGAGGGACCACGTGCTTCGAGGTTCTTCAACCGCTGATCCAGGTCGGCGTAGATGTCGCGCTGCTGCTTGCGGTTCGCCTCCAACGCATTGCTCACCTGATCCAAATCATTGTGCACGGCGCGCACATCGCTGCGCAGCGCTTCGAGCTGATTGGAAAATTCGAGCACGCTCTGATTAGCCATGACCCGCTCGATGCGAGCGAGGCGCGTGTCCAGATCCTTCAACTTGATCTGAACAGGATCTTCCTCGGGTGGCGTCGCCGCGCACCCGCTCAAGGTCCAGGAGAGCAGACACAGTACGCCTAAGGTGTATGGGACCCGCTGCTTCACGGCAGATAGACCACTTCCACGCGCCGATTCTTCGACCACGCGGCTTCGTCATCGCCCTCGACCGCCGGCCGTTCGGCACCGAAGCTGACGGTGGCGACCTGGGACTCCGCGACTCCCTGCAGCATCAGGGCGCGACGCACGGCCTGAGCACGCCGCTCGCCCAAGCCGATGTTGTATTCACGGGTGCCTCGCTCGTCGGTGTTGCCTTCGAGTTTCATCTTGAGTTTCGGATTCGCCGTCAAGTTATGCGCGGCGGTCGTCACGATGTCGGCAAATTCCGGCTTGATCTCCGACTTGTCGAAATCGAAATAGATCACTTTGCGGGCCAAGGGTCCGGTACCTTCCCCGAGTCCACGGGCCCTGGCATCGGCATCGCCTCCCAAGGGGCTGGTGGAGGTCGATGCGCCTTCTCCGGCCGAGGCCGAGTCGGGAACCTGGGTGCCGGCGACCGGCGGCTCATTGACATTGTGCTTTTTGGGACAGCCCGCCAGCAGTGCTGTGCCGGCGACTAGCAGGGCGATCGACAGGATTCGTTTCATTTGTTCTCTCCATTCCCAAGTAACCAGTTATTTGCAAGGGTACCGGCGCTGAGCCGCTTTGTATATTTGTTGCCTCAAAACGGCGCCCATGCGGGCGCCTGAAGCTCGCCTTCGCTCGACACCAGCCGCTGCTGGACCCGGCCGTCCGCGCTCACCAGCGCCAGCACGCCCCGGCCTCGATCGCGAGTTCCGTAGATCAACACCGCTCCATTGGGGGCATAGCTCGGCGAGATATCAAAATGCCCCTTGGTGAGTACTTGGACCTCGCCGCGCCCGCGAAGATCCAGGGTCGCAATACGATAGGCGCCGTCTTCCTGGGTCACGAATGACAGCTGCGATTCGTCGGGCGACACATGCGGCATGGCGTTGTAGCTGCCCTGAAAGGTTAGCCGCCGCGGCTTGTCCCCGGGATGGATACCCACCTTGTAGATCTGCGGCCCTCCCGCCCGGTCGGAGGTGAAATACAGGCTTTGCCCGTCCTTCGACCACTGCGGCTCGGTGTCGATTCCCGGATCGTCCGTGATGCGCGACAGCTGCTGGGTGCTCAAGTCCATGACATAGACATCGAGATTGCCATCCCGCGTGGACAGCACCAGCGCGAGCTTCTTGCCGTCCGGCGACCATGCCGGCGCCTGGTTTACGCCGGCATGGGCCGACACGCGGCGCCGGTCGCCGGTCCTCAAGGTTTGCACGTAGACCGTGGGCAGACGTTCCTCGAAGGAAACATAGGCCAGGCTCTGCCCGTCCGGCGACCAGGACGGCGACATCAGCGGTTCCGGCGACTGCATGACGACGTGGGGATTTTCACCGTCCGCATCCGCCACGATGAGTTGAAAAGTTCTGTTGGGCAAATGTCCCAGCACCGAGATATAGGCGATCCGGGTAGAGAACGCCCCGCGTATACCCAAGATCTTTTCGAAGACGGCGTCGGCAATCTGATGGGCGGCAGACCTTAGGCCCGGACGATTGGAGTTGATCTGAAAACCCAGCAGTCGCTGCTTGGTCAGGACGTTGTAGAGCTCGTACGCGATGCTGTAGTGATCCGTGCCGTCCGGCGTCATCGAGCCGACAACCATATAGTCGTTGTTGAGCCGGCGCCAATCGTCGAACGCGATGCCGGCGCCTTTGTGCGGCTGCTCGATCATGTCCTTGCGGTCCATGGTCTTGAAGCGCCCGCTGCGCGCCAGATCATCGCTCACGAGTTGCGCCACATCGAATGAAGCGGCTGTGATCTCGGGGGAAGCAAAGGGCACGATGGCGATGGGGATGGCCTCGGTCTGGCCCTTGGTGACCTCAACGACGAACTCGGCGCGAGCGGCGCAGGGACCGATGACACTCATCGCGAGGAAGGCCCAAACGGCGAGCTGTTTATTCATCGAACTATTCCTCGGGATGAAAGTGAATCACAAGATTCCGTTCGAACAGCGCCGGATCCGGCGGCGCCGGCAATGGCGATGCACGATACACCGCATTCTCGATCGACTGGCGCGCCGCCGCGTCGCCGTTGCACTGGCTCACATGCGCGCTCGTCACCTCGCCCCCCAGGACCTGTGTAATGTTTACAATGCAATCGAGCCCGGCGCGCGCCGAGGGCGGCTTGATCCAGGCATTCTGGATTCTGCTCGCCAGCCGCGCAATATACTGTGCACGCGCAGGACTCGCCTCCATGGCACTGGCGTGCTCTTCCTCCGCAAGCTGCCTGCGCAATTCTGCCTCGCGCTCGGCCTTGGTCTTGAGATCCGCGGCGCGCTTCGCCTCATCGGCCGCTTTGGCATCCGCCGCCCGCTTCTCTTCCGCGCGTCGCGCATCCTCGGCGCGTTTGACGTCGTCGGCTCGCTTCGCCTCTTCGGCGCGCTTCAGTTCCTCGGCGTGTTTGGCGGCCGCCTTCTGCGCTTCGGTCGCCCGCGCTACTTGGGCCTGTTTCATGCGCTCCGCTTCGGCAGCGGCGGCGGCGGTCTCCTGCGCAGCGCGCTCTTCTTCGGCCGCCAACTTTGCGTCGCTGGCAGCCTTCGCCTCGGCGGCCTGCGCAGCCGCCTTGGCCTCGGCCTCCGCACGCGCGCGTGCCGCCTCCTGTTCGGCGCGCTCCGCCAGCGCACGCTGTGCCGCATGCAGCACCTGCGAGTCGAGCACCACCGCATCCACTGCCACCGGTTGTATGGTGGGAAGCGAGTGATGAATGCCGATCAAGGCGGCGGCCGCGAAAGCCGCAAGCAGCAGTCCATGCAGCGCCACGGAGAATACGATCGACCAGGAATGTTCGCGGAGAAATCCCGGCATCAGCGCGCGCCGTTGGCGGCTCCATTGGGCGCCTGACCCGTGGCAGGCACGGTACGTACCGGGTCGGTGAGGAATCCCACCTTGGACGCACCGGCCTTTTGCAAGAGGACCATGGCGCGTACCACGGTTCCGTAGGGCACGGTCGTGTCCGCCTTGACCAGCACCGGCGTCTGCGGGTCGCGCCGCAGAAGGGCCGCGGTGCGTGAACTCACCGTCGAATCCGATACGGGTTGATCCTGATTCTGGCCGAAATTGATGAACAAGCGGCCGCGCGAATCGATGGTCAAGATGAGCGGCTCATGCTTGGCGAGGAAATCCGCATCGATGGGTTTGGCGCCGGCTTCCGGCAGATCCACCTTGATGCCCTCCTTGAGCAAGGGCGCCGTAATCATGAAAATGATCAACAGCACCAACATCACGTCGATGTAGGGCACAACATTGATTTCGCCCATCAACCTTCGACGACGATGCGACGCGGGCATCCGTCCTAGCCCTGCGCCCGGGTCGAGCCGTGACGCTGCAGAATCGTGGAAAACTCTTCCACGAAGGTATCGAAACGTAGCTCGAGGCGGCTCACTTGATCGGCCAGCCGGTTATAGGCCACCACGGCCGGGATCGCGGCGAACAGTCCGACGGCGGTCGTGACCAGCGCTTCGGCGATGCCGGGCGCGACTGCCGCCAAGGTGGCCTGCTGCACGTTACCAAGATTGTGAAAGGCACTCATGATGCCCCACACCGTTCCGAACAATCCCACATACGGACTGGTGGAACCGACCGTGGCCAGCATCGCCAGGTGCTGTTCCAGCCGATCGAGTTCGCGCAATTGCGCCACCCGCATGGCGCGCCTGGCGCCCTCGAGCAGCTGTTCCTGCGGGATGCCCTGCTGCCTAAGGCGGCTGAACTCGCCGAACCCCGATTCAAAGATGCTCTGCAAACCGGTACCGGCCCGGCCCTTGGTCTCGATGTTGCGATACAAAGTAGCCAGGTCGCCGCCCGACCAGAATGCGGTTTCAAACTTCTCGGCCTGGCGGCGTGAACGCCCGATCACCTGGCCCTTGCGAAAGATGACGGCCCATGAGGCCACCGAGGCGATCAGCAGCAGCGCCACCACCGCCTGCACGATGGGGCTTGCATCGAGTACCAGCGTCCAAACCGAGAGATCATTGGGCATTCCGCCACTCCGTGAATAGATCCTTAGGGATGGCACGCGGTTTCAGCGTACCGGAATCGAGACAGGCGACACGCACAGTGGCATCGATCAATTGCTCGTCGCCCCGCAGAATGGTTTGCTTGAAATGTATTGTGGCACCCGCGAGACGCGCAAGTTCCGCCGTGACGAGAACTTCATCATGCAGCACCGCGGGCCGCAGAAAATCCACGGCGATGTTGGCCACCACGAATTGCAGCTGCCGATCCTTGCGCAGGTGCTGCTGGTCCACGCCTAAGGCCCGCAGCCACTCCGTTCGGCAGCGCTCGAGGAATTTCAGGTAATTCGCGTAATAGACCACGCCGCCTGCATCCGTATCCTCCCAGTACACCGAAACGCGGTGGGTATACGTCGACGCGGAGGACACTACTGGCCATCCCGGAACAACGGCAGGCTCGAGTCGCGCTCGATGACGGGGGCAGCCAACCCGAAATGCGCATAGGCCGCGCGCGTGGCGACGCGCCCTCGCGCGGTGCGCATCAGGAATCCCTGCTGGATGAGAAAGGGCTCGATCACATCCTCGATGGTGCCGCGTTCCTCGCTCATGGCGGCGGCGAGACTGTCGACGCCCACCGGACCGCCCTCGAATTTCTCGATCACCGTCAGCAGCAATTTTCGGTCGAGCATGTCGAATCCTTCCGGATCGACCTCCAGCATGGTGAGCGCCGCCAGCGCGACTTCACCGCTGATGACGCCGGCCGCCTTGACCTCTGCGAAGTCGCGCACCCGGCGCAACAGCCGGTTGGCGATACGCGGCGTGCCGCGGGATCTTTCAGCGATTCGATCCGCACCCTCGGGCTGCAAATTCAGCTTCAAGATGGAGGCGCTGCGAATGACGATCTTGGTCAACTCTTCGGTACTGTAGAATTCCAATCGCTGCACGATGCCGAAGCGATCGCGCAGCGGCGATGTGAGCAAGCCCGCCCGCGTCGTCGCGCCCACCAAAGTAAAAGGCGGCAGATCGAGTTTGATGGACCGCGCGCCGGGACCCTCGCCGATCATCAAGTCGAGCTGCGAGTCTTCCATGGCCGGATAGAGCACCTCCTCCACCACCGGACTCAAGCGATGTATCTCATCCACGAACAGCACATCGCGGGGCTCGAGATTGGTGAGCAGTGCCGCCAGATCGCCGGCTCGCTCGAGCACCGGACCCGAGGTTTGCCGCAGATTCACCTTCAGCTCATTGGCGATGATATTCGCCAGCGTGGTCTTGCCGAGGCCGGGCGGCCCGAATATCAAGACATGATCCAGGGCTTCGCCGCGCATGCGCGCCGCTTGGATGAAAATATCCATCTGCGTTTTGACGTTCGGCTGCCCGATGTAGTCGGCGAGCGTTTTCGGACGCACCGCCCGGTCGAGTATTTCGTCGTCACGGCCCAAGGTGCCGGCGATGATGCGATCCTGTTCGATGCCCATGCGCTTTCCTCAAGCCTTCACGGCCGATTTGAGGGCACGCCGGATGATCTCCGTCGTCGACAACCCCGGCTCATCGGCGGACTTTAGCAGGCGCGTGACCTCGGGCGGTTTGTACCCCAAGGCGATCAACGCGCTGAAGGCCTCGCTTTGCGGCGACAGTGCGATGCCCGGGCTCAGCGCACCGCCGCCCCCACCCGCCGGCGCTGCCAGTTTCTGCACGCTGTCGCGCATTTCGATGATGATGCGTTCGGCGGTTTTTCGGCCGATGCCGGGAATTCTGGTCAGCATCGCCACCTCCTCGGCCTCGACGATGCGCAGAAAGTCCTCCACGCTGGCACCGGACAAAACGCCCAGCGCGATTTTCGGGCCCACACCCGAGACTTTGAGCAACCCGCGGAACAGGCGGCGCTCGGCCTCGGTACCGAATCCGAACAAAATGTGGGCGTCCTCGCGGACCACCAAGTGCGTGAACAGCGCCACCGCCTCTCCGGCCGCCGGCAGGCCGTAGAAGGTCGACATCGGTGCTTCCAGCTCGTAGCCCACGCCATTCACGTCGAGCATGAGCATCGGCGGCTGCTTGGACGCCAGCCGACCCTTCAGAAAGCCGATCATCCGCGGAGACCCGCCCGCAGCAGCGGGACGCGCCCGCGCAGAGCGTGGCACACGGCCGCAGCCAGCGCATCGGCGGCATCCGCGGGCACCGGTCCATCCAGCTTCAAGATGCTTCGCATCATCATCTGGACCTGGCCCTTCTCGGCGTTTCCGGAACCCACCACCGCCTGCTTGATCTGGCGTGTGGCGTACTCAAAAACCCCCGCATTGGCATCGGCGGTACCGCAGATCGCCGCACCGCGCGCCTGACCCAACTTCAAAGCGCTGTCCGGATTGCGGTTGACGAAAACCTTCTCAATGGCGATTTCCTGCGGTCGATATTGCACGACGATGGTCTGCATACAGCGAAAAATCTCGCACAGCCGAGCGGCAAAATCGGCCTGGGCGGTACGAATCACACCGCTCGCCACGTAGCTCAACCGCAAGCCGGCGACGTCCACGACGCCAAAGCCGGTGCGCTGCGAACCCGGGTCGATGCCGAGCACCCGAATGGTCGGGACCTCAAGCAATTTGATGCATCGTGGGGACTGGCATGGCCTTATGATACCGGCAATAGGCACCTTATCCCACCCGGCCAGCGATCGCCTCTCATGGAAACTACCGCAACCACCCGGACGGCCAGCGACCGATTGCAAGCCGGCATGGAGGCGCTGCGCGACCTCATCCTACCCCCGGACGGCGAGGTGGTGCGTACCGCGGCGCTGGATGTCGCCGAAATCGTCCGCACTCTCGATGCGGACGACGATGTGGTGATGGCCGCCATGATCCAGCCACTGCTCGACGGGGGATACCTCGAGCGCGTGGCGGCCGGGAAGCGCTTCGGCGAGGAACCGGTTCGACTGGCACGCGCCTTGGCCCAGTTGGGACAGTTCGGCCTGCCGGCCGACTGGACCCCAGATCGCGGGCTCGAGACTGCGCAAGCCGAGGCACTGCGCAAAATGCTGCTGGCGGTGATCGGCGATGTGCGCCTGGTCGTCGTGCGGCTCGCCGAACAGTTGCAAAAAATGCGCTCCGCCAAAGGCGTCGGCGCGCTCGGGCAGCGCAAACTCGCGATCGAAACGCGCGAGGTGTATGCGCCCCTGGCCAACCGCTTAGGGGTATGGCAGATCAAATGGGAACTGGAAGACCTCGCGTTCCGCTATTTGGAACCGCCGCAGTACAAGCACATTGCCGCCGCGTTGAAATCGCGCCGCTCCGAGCGCGAACGCTACATGGAGGAAATGAAAGCGTTGCTGAAAAATGAAATGCGCAAAGCGGGTATCGAGGCGCACATCGACGGCCGGCCGAAGCACATCTTCAGCATCTGGCGCAAGATGCAGACCAAGCAGCTGGCATTCGAGCAGCTCATGGACATTCGCGCCGCACGCGTACTGGTGAATAGCATCGGCGAATGCTATGCGGCGCTGGGTGTCGTTCATTCCCTGTGGCCGTTCATCCCGGGCGAGTTCGACGACTACATCGCGACGCCGAAGAACAATCTGTACCGTTCGATTCACACGGCGGTCATCGGCCCGGGCGGCGAGCCGGTGGAGATTCAAATTCGCACGCACGAAATGCATGCGGATTCCGAGCGCGGGGTTGCCGCGCATTGGCGCTACAAGGAGGGCGGCCGCGGCAATCAGGCTTACGAGCGCAAGATCAATGAACTGCGCTCGCTGCTGGCACCCGCCGAGGAGAACGGCGGCAGCGCCGATTTCCTCGATCGAATCAGGGCCGATCTGTTCCAGGACCGCGTCTATGTGATCTCTCCGAAGGGAGAAATCGTCGATGTGCCGAAGGACGGAACACCGCTGGACTTCGCGTACCAGGTACACACGGATCTCGGCCATCGTACGCGCGGCGCCAAAGTCAACGGCCGCATGGTGCCGCTCGACTATCGATTGAAGAACAGTGAGACGGTTGAGATCATTACCGCCAAGACGCCGCAGCCGTCCCGCGATTGGCTGTCGCCGCAATCAGGATTCCTGGCCAGCCCCCGCCACCGCAACAAGGTGCGGGCCTGGTTTCGCAAGCAGAATGCATCGCAGGCCGAGGCGGAGGGACGCGCCCTGCCGGATCGCGAGGCGCTGCGTGCGCGCGAGGCAAAACGCGAACCGCAGCCCGAGACGCCGCCGCGGCCGCGGGCGGCCGCCGTGCGCGCGCCGGAGGCCGAAGTACGCGGGATCGGCGAACTGCTCTCGTCCTACGCGCGCTGCTGCAAGCCGGTGGCACCCGAACCCATCGTGGGCTACATCACGGTCGGCCGCGGCGTCAGCGTCCACAGCCGGTCATGCGCGAACTTCGCGCGCCTCAGCAGCAAAGCGCCGGCACGCATTCTGCCGGTGGACTGGGGGAAAATACGCCACGGCGAATTTCCCGTCGACATCGAGGTGCACGCCTTCGATCGGCGCGGCCTGGTTCGCGACGTCAGTGCCGCGCTGGCGGACGAGAAAATCAGCATCCAGAGCATGACCACCGTCACCGACCCACGCGACCAAATCGCGCGCATGCGCATCGGCATGTCGATCTCGGGACTGCCGCAGCTGTCCAGGGTGCTGTCGCGCATCGCGCAGCTGCCGAACATCATCAGCGCGCGACGCAAGAAATAGCCCTTGAAACGCTACCGATTCTAGGCGTTCAGCGGTTCACACCGTCGATGGCCTTCTTGTCGACGGCCAGCGCCGCCTCGTGAACGGCTTCCGACAACGTGGGGTGGGCATGGATGGTGCGTTGCAGGTCTTCGGTACTGGCGGAATACTCCATCGCCAGCACGGCTTCGCCGATCAATTCGCCGGCCATCGGTCCTATCACGTGTACGCCCAGCACTTCATCGTCATCCTTCGCGGAAACGATCTTTGCCATGCCTGCGGCGGCCTCCATCGCGCGCGCGCGGCCGCTGGCGGCAAAGGGAAATGTGCCGGTTTTATAGGGACGGCCGCCGGCCTTGACCTGTTCTTCGGTAAGGCCCACCCAGGCGATTTCCGGCGCGGTGTAAATCACGGAAGGTATGACCTTGTAATTGACTTCACCGTAATGGCCCGCGATCAGATCCGCAACCATCACACCTTCTTCCTTGCCCTTGTGCGCCAGCATGGGCCCGCGCACCACATCGCCCACCGCCCAGACATTGGGTGCCTGGGTGCGGCAGTGCTCGTCGACCTTGATGAAGCCGCGCTCGTCCAGTTCGACCCCCGTGCCCTGCGCCAGCAATTCCTGCGTGAAGGGCCGGCGGCCCACCGCGACGACCAGCTTGTCGACTTGAACCGAATGCTCGCCTTGCGCGTCGGTGTAAACAACGTCCACGGCATTGCCGGCGACCGCGGCGCTCGATACCTTGGCACCCAGCTTGATGTCCAGGCCTTGTTTCTTGAAATGCCGCTGCGCTTCCTTGGCGATGGTTTGATCCGCCATGGGCAGGAATTGCTCCAGGGCTTCGAGCACGATCACTTCGCTGCCGAGCCTGCGCCATACGCTGCCGAGCTCCAGACCGATGACGCCGGCACCGATCACGCCCAGGCGTTTGGGAACTGCGTCGAACTCCAACGCATTCCACGAATCCACGATGTACTTGCCGTCATGCGGCACGGACCTCAGGCGTATCGGCGTGGAACCGGAAGCCAGTACCACGTGCTTCGCCTGCAGCATCTTCTCGCTGCCGTCGGGCCCTTTCACCGCGACCTGGTTTCCCGGCAGCAACCGTGCATGACCTTGGATGCCAGTCACACCGTTGGCCTTGAACAGCGTGTTGATGCCGTTGGTCATGGTCTTGACCACACCCGCTCGGCGTTTCTGCATGGCTGCAAGGTCGAGACCGAGAGTGCCGACCTTGATGCCGTGGACCGCGAACTCGTCCTTCGCCCGCTGGAACAATTCGGAGGATTCAAGCAGCGCCTTGGATGGAATACAGCCTGCGTTCAGGCAGGTGCCGCCAAAGGCATACGTGCCGTCCGTGTTGCGCCACTCATCGACGCAGGCCACCGTCAGCTTGTTCTGGGCGGCGCGAATCGCCGCCGGATAGCCGGCCGGTCCCGCGCCGATCACGATCACATCGTAGACATCGCTCATACGTTCAGCACCATGCGCGCGGGATCCTCCAGACACTGTTTCACCGTCACCAGGAATTGCACCGCCTCGCGCCCGTCGATGATGCGGTGATCGTAAGTCAGCGCGACGTACATCATCGGGCGCACCGCCACCTGGCCGTCGATGACCATCGCACGATCCTGGATCTTATGCATTCCCAAGATGGCGCTTTGCGGAGCATTGACGATGGGCGTGGACATCAGGGAGCCGAACACGCCGCCGTTGGTGATCGTGAACGTGCCGCCCGTGAGCTCCTCCATGGTGATGGAGCCGGCACGGGCGCGCGATGCGAAGTTGGCGATGGACTTTTCGATGTCGGCATAGCCCAAGAGATCGGCGTCCCGCAGCACGGGCACGATCAGACCGCGATCGGTCGATACCGCGACCCCGACGTCGAAGTATTCGTGGTACACGATATCGCTGCCGTCCACGGAGGCGTTGACGGCGGGAAACTTCTTCAGCGCCTCGACGCAGGCCTTCACGAAGAAGGACATGAATCCCAACTTCGCGCCGTGCTGCTTCTCGAATGCATCCTTGTAGCGCGCGCGCAGCTCATTGACGGCCGTCAGATCGACTTCGTTGAAAGAGGTCAGCAGTGCCTGCGTGGCCTGCGCCTGCACCATGCGCTCCGCAATGCGTGCACGCAGACGCGTCATCGGCACGCGCTGCTCGGCGCGCGTCGCGCGCGCGCTCGGCGGAGGAACGAATTGTGCCGGCGCCTTCGGCGCGGCGCCCGAAGGCGGTACCTGGGAGTTCGGCGATGCCGTGTCCTTAGCGGACAGATGATTCGCCACATCCGACTTGGAAATGCGCCCGTCCCTGCCGGAGCCCAAGACCGTCTTGGGATCGATCTTGTTTTCCTCCGCCATGCGCTTGGCCGCGGGGCTGAGCTTACCGCCCGCCGCCTCCGGCCTGGCGGCATCCTTGGCGACAGTATCCTTCGCCGCCGCCTTGGCGCCGCTCGAGGCTGCGAGAATGGCTGGGGCGCTCGCGCCCGGCACGACAGCAGCCCCCTCCTCGATGATGGCCAGAATCTGCCCGCTGGTCACCGTGGTGCCGTCGGTCAGCTTGATTTCTCGCAGCACGCCCGCCGCGGGGGCAGGCACCTCGAGCACCACTTTATCGGTTTCGAGGTCGACGAGATTTTCATCGCGTGCGACGCTGTCGCCGGGCTTCTTGTGCCAGGATACCAGCGTGGCGTCAGCCACCGACTCCGGCAGCTGCGGCACGCGAACTTCGATTGTCATGACCCTGTCCTTGTTTGAGCGGCCGGGATGCGCATCGATTGCCGCGAGGTTTCTTCCGGGGGCAGGCCGTGCAGCGCCGCCGTGACCAAATTCTTCTGCTGTTGTTCATGCAGCGCCGCGATGCCGGTAGCCGGCGCCGCCGCGCCCGCGCGGCCGGCATACAGCAGTTCCTGATTCTCGGCGAGGGTTGCCTGCAGGCGATGCCGAATCTGATACCAGCTGCCCTGATTCTGCGGCTCCTCCTGGCACCAGATGATTTCGCGCGCATTGGAGTACTTGTGCAAGACCGCCTCGTATTCCTCCGCGGGAAATGGATAGAGCTGCTCGATGCGCACGATGGCCGCGGACTCGCTCTTCGACTCGCGCCGCGCTTTCAATAGGTCGAAATACACCTTGCCGCTGCAGAACACGATGCGCGTCACCGCGGAAGGCTTGAGATCGTCGACTTCGTCGATGACCGTTTGAAAGCCGCTGCCGGACAGCTCCTCCAGCCGCGACACCGACAAGGGGTGGCGCAGCAGACTCTTGGGTGTCATGACGATGAGCGGTTTGCGCAACGGCCGCAGCATCTGCCTGCGCAACATGTGGAACATTTGCGCCGGCGTCGAAGGGACGCAGACCTGCATGTTGAACTCCGCACACAGCTGCAGGAAGCGCTCCAGGCGCGCCGAGGAATGTTCGGGACCCTGGCCCTCGTAGCCATGCGGCAGGAACAGCGTGAGGCCCGAGACGCGGCCCCACTTGGCCTCGCCCGAACTGATGAACTGGTCGATGATGACTTGAGCGCCATTGCAGAAGTCACCGAACTGCCCTTCCCAAATGGTCAGGCAGCGGGGCTCGGTGGTGGAGAAACCGTATTCGAAACCCATCACGGCCTCTTCCGACAGCACCGAATCCGTCACCGTGAAGCTCGGCTGATTGCCGGCCAGATGCTGTAGCGGCGCATACCGGCGTCCGGTGTCCTGATCGTGCAAAACGGCATGGCGATGGAAGAAGGTGCCGCGTCCGCTATCTTGCCCGGTCAGGCGGATGGGATACCCCTCCTGGATGAGACTGGCATACGCCAGATTCTCCGCGCAGCCCCAATCCAGCGCCAGATCGCCGCTCACCATCTTCTCGCGGGCCTGCATGATGGCAAGCACCCGCGGATGCAGGTGCCAATCCGTCGGGTAGGTGGTGATCGCCTTCCCCAACACCCTAAGAAGTGCCATGTCGACCCCGGTCTTGACCGGCGACCAATCCGCGCTCAGGTACTCGGCCCAGTCGACGGTGTAGCGGTTGCCGATGAGCCCCAAGGCCGCGCGCGCCTGGGGTTTGCCCTCGTCCAAGCCGGTGCGATACTGCTCCATCATGGCCGCGGCTTCTGCGGCGCTCAAAACGCCTTCCTGCTCGAGCCGGTCCGCGTACAGTTGCCGCGCGGTGGGCTTCTTGCGGATTATTTGATACATCAGCGGTTGCGTGGCAGCCGGTTCGTCCGCCTCATTGTGCCCGTGCCGCCGGTAGCACACGAGGTCGATGACCACATCCTTGTGAAATTTCATCCGATAGTCGAGCGCAAAGCGTGTGACGAAGCACACCGCCTCGGGATCATCGGGATTCACATGCAGAATGGGCGCCTCGATCATCTTCGCCACGTCGGAGCAATACAGCGTGGAGCGTGCATCGTGCGGGTCGCTGGTGGTGAAGCCGACCTGATTGTTGATGATGATGTGTATGGTGCCGCCGGTGTAAAAACCGCGCGCCTGGGACAACTGCAAGGTCTCCATGATCACGCCCTGTCCGGCGAACGCGGCATCGCCGTGAATCTGTACCGGCAGCACCTTGTCGCCGAGTGCATCGCCGCGCCGTTCTTGGCGCGCGCGGGCAGAGCCCTCCACGACGGGGTTCACCACCTCTAGATGCGAGGGATTGAATGCCAATGCAACGTGTACGTTGCCCGAGGCGGTCTTCAGATCCGCGGAGAAGCCCTTGTGGTATTTGACGTCACCCGAGCCGCGCAGTTTGGCGAGGTCATACTGGCCTTCGAACTCGTTGAACAGATCTTTGGGCGACTTGCCGAGCAGATTCACCAGCACGTTGAGGCGGCCGCGATGTGCCATGCCGATGATGGTCTCTTCCACGCCGCTCTTGCCGCCCTGCTGCACCAAATCGTCGAGCGAGGGAATGAGACTGTCGCCGCCCTCCAGCGAAAATCTCTTCTGGCCCACGTACTTGGTATGCAGATAGCGTTCCAGGCCCTCCGCAGCGGTGAGCTGCCACAGAATGTTCTTCTTTTCTGCGGCGCTGAAGCGCCATTGCATGCGCTGCACTTGGAAGGTGTCCTGCAGCCACAAGCGCTCTTCGGTGTCCGAGACATGCGCAAATTCAGCGCCGATGGTGTCGGTGTAAATGAATTTCAGATCGACAAGAATCTTCCGTAAAGTAGCGCGTTCCGGGATCACGCGATTGCGGCTGCCGGTGAAGAATTCGGTATCGAGATCGGCCTCCGACAAGCCGAAGTATTCCAGATCGAGCACATAGGGCTTGGCTCGTTCCTGCAACCCCAAGGGATCGAGCTTGGCGATCAGATGGCCGCGATTCGCATACACCTGGATGAGCCGGGAAACCGCGCCCTGCTTGGCGCTGGCACCGTCGGATGGACCGCCCGGCGCAGCCGCGGAACTCGAGGACCTGCGAATGTGCGTCCGCAGGCGCTCGCGGATCGGCCCATGCGCAACGTCGGCGCTGCCGGCCAACGCTTGAAAGTACTGCCGCCAGGCCGGATCGACCGCGCCGGGGTCTCGCAAGAACTGTTCGTAGAGATCTTCGATGAAATCGGCGTTTCCGCCGGATAGCGCCGTGGTGGCTAGTTGATCGGCAAGTGATTGGCTCATGAGCGGAAGCGAGCGGTGACAAACCTCAAGTACATCAATGGGATGAGGAAGGAAATAAATTCACGCGGCCTTCGTAGTTTAGCCGAAGGCGGCGCAATATGGAATGTGACGGCCCTTCCGGAAATTACAAGAGCTGCATATCGCTCGAGCCCTTCAGCATCCAAAGCTCGTAGCCGATGAGCCAGATGTAGACCGCCAACGCGGCGTACAGCACAAGTTCCACGCGGACCAGACGCATGAAGCGGTAGCGCGACAGAAACACCATGGTCATGATGCTGGCGCCGGTGATGGACATTTTGACCACCGCGAACATCGCGATACTGCGGTACACCAGCACCGCCATCACGGGATTTACCTCGTCGGCTCCATGCAGCAGCAGGTAGGAAGTGAGAAAGGCATCCGTCGCGCTCAGCAGCAAGATACCGATCGATACAGCCAACAAATGGGCGGAATACCAATCAACCGGGTGAAAGCGCGAATCATCGAGCCGCCGCGCGGGACGTCTGCGGCGCGGGTTGAAACTACCGTAGACGACGGACCACCAGGGACGTCGCCGGCGGTCGGCTCGCTCGCGCCGTTCCGCACCCGGAGCCGGCCGCGCTGAATGATTCAATGACCGCAGCGCGCCGTCATTCATACCCATCGAGCTGCTCGCTTCCTTCATCGACGCCACTATCCAGAGTTACCGCTGCTTCAGGCAAGTCCAATGCGTCATAATGGGCCGCGGGAGCCGATATTTCTCAACCCGCCGTTACCAGCCTCGCCACGAATTCACTGACCGGCATCATCGACAGCGCCTTCTGATCCGCAAAAAGAGCCTTGATCGATTCGGTTTGCTTCGGCTGGAAGTGGGCCGCGACGCTTGCCTCGAATTTCCGCACCAGCACCGGCATCCCCTCAGCCCGGCGCTTGCGGTGCCCTATGGGGTAGTCGACCGACACACGGTCGCTCGCCGTGCCGTCCTTGAAGAACACCTGCACCGCATTGCCGATGTAGCGCTTATCGGCGGCGTAGTAATCTTGGGTGAATGCCGGATTCTCCTTGACCTGCATCTTCGCGCGCAGCGCATCGACCCGTGGATCACCGGCAATCTTGTCTTCGTAGTCGGCGGCCTCCAGCCGGCCGAACAGCAGCGGGATGGCGACCATGTACTGAATGCAATGATCGCGGTCGGCCGGATTTGCAAGCGGACCCGTCTTGTCGATGATCCGTACACCGGGTTCCTGCGTCTCGATCACCACCCGCTCGACCTGGTCGAGCTTGGCGCGTATCTGCGGGTGCAGCGTCATGGCCGCCTCGACGGCCGTCTGTGCATGAAATTCCGCAGGGAATGAAATCTTGAACAGCACATTCTCCATGACGTAGCTGCCCAAGGGCTGGGCCAATACCACCGGCTTACCCTTGAACAGGACATCCTGGAAACCCCAAGTCTTGGCGCTCAGCGCCGAGGGGTACCCCATTTCGTCCTTCAGTGCGATCAGCGCGTGGCGCACGGCGCGGCTGGTGGCATCGCCCGCGGCCCAGCTCTTGCGCGAGCCGGTGTTCGGGGCATGCCGATAGGTTCGCAGCGCCCCGCCGTCAATCCAGGCATTCGAGACGGCGTTGATGATCTGCTCCCGCGACCCGCCCAGCATGGCAGTGACCACGGCAGTGGAGGCGACGCGTACCAGAAGCACATGGTCCAGTCCGACCCGGTTGAAGCTGTTCTCCAAGGCAAGCACGCCCTGGATTTCATGCGCTTTGATCATGCCCGTGAGCACGTCCCGCACCAGCACGCGCCTGCCTGAACGCGACAAATAGTCGGCCACGGCCAGAATCCCGCCGAGATTGTCCGACGGGTGCCCCCACTCGGCCGCCAGCCAGGTATCGTTGAAATCCAGCCAGCGAATCATGGCGCCGATATTGAACGCGGCGGTGATCGGATCGAGTTCATAAGCGGTACCGGGAACGCGGGCCCCTCCGGTGAGCGTGGCGCCGGGCACCACCGGCCCCATCAACTTGGTGCAAGCCGGATACTTCAGCGCCTGAAAGCCGCAGGCCAGGGTATCCATCAAACAATACGCGGCGGTCTCATACGCCAGCGTACTTGTGATGTCGTAGCTCAGCGCATAGTCCGCGATGGCGGTGAGCACCTGATCGGGAGCCGGTCTCTCGGCAGACTTGATATCGTGGGACATGAGATTAGGAACGCTCCGCAAGTGGTACAAAGGTTAAGTTTTCCGGGCCGATGTAGTTCGCACTCGGCCGGATGATTTTTCCGTCTTCCCGCTGTTCGATAATGTGCGCCGCCCAGCCCGAGGTGCGGCTGATCACGAACAGCGGCGTGAACATCGCCGTCGGTATGCCCATCAAGTGATACGACACGGCGGAGAACCAATCCAGGTTTGGAAACATCTTCTTGATGTCCCACATGACCGACTCGATTCTCGCCGCCACCTCGAACCCGAGCATGTCGTTGGCTTCGCGCGCCAGTCCTCGGGAGACTTCCTTGATGATCTGATTGCGTGGATCGGACACGGTATAGACAGGATGCCCGAAACCGATGATGACCTCTTTGGCCGATACCCGCCGGCGGATATCCGCTTCGGCCGCATCCGCCGTCGGATAGCGATTCTGAATCTCGAACGCCACTTCGTTGGCACCGCCATGCTTGGGGCCGCGCAGCGCGCCGATGGCGCCGGTAATGCAGGAGTAGATATCCGAGCCGGTGCCGGCGATCACCCGCGCGGTAAAGGTGGAGGCGTTGAACTCGTGTTCGGCATAGAGATTCAGCGAGGTGTGCATGGCGCGCACCCAGCTGGCCGGCGGCTTGCGGCCGTGCAGCAGGTGCAGGAAATGCGCGCCGATGGAATCGTCGTCGGTCTGCACTTCAATGCGGCGGCCGCCGTTGGCATAGTGATGCCAGTAGCACAGCATCGAGCCCAAGGAAGCCAGCAGCCGATCGGCCAGATCGCGCGCTCCCTGAGGCGAATGATCGTTCGCTTCAGGTACCTGGCAGCCTAGGGCTGACACCCCGGTACGCAACACGTCCATGGGATGGCTGCTCTTCGGCAGTTGTTCGAGGACGGTCATGACCGCGGCCGGCAAGGTGCGCAGCGCCTTGAGCTTGGCCTTGTAGGCGGCGAGTTGCGCCCGATTCGGCAATTTCTCATGCACCAGCAAATGCGCGATTTCCTCGAACTCGCATTGAGTGGCGATATCGAGGATGTCGTAGCCGCGATAGTGCAAATCGTTACCGGTCCGGCCGACGGTACACAGTGCGGTATTGCCCGCGGTAACCCCGGACAGTGCAACGGATTTCTTCGGTTTGAAGGCGCCTGCGGGCGCTGGGATATCGGTGCTCACTTTTCCCTTCCTTCAGCAAAAAGCTGATCCAGCTTCGCCTCATATGCGTAGTAGTCGAGGTACTTGTACAGATCCGCGCGCGTTTGCATCGTGGCCAGCACATTCTTCTGCGTGCCATCCCGCCGAATCGCTTGATAGGTGTTGAGTGCGGCGGCGTTCATGGCCCTGTAGGCGGAACAGCAGTGCAGCACGATGTCCACCCCAACGGTCGCCAACTCATCGCGGGTGTACAGGGGCGTGTGGCCGAATTCGGTGATGTTGGCGATGATCGGCACCTTGACCGCATCCTTGAAACGCCGGTACATGGCCAGTTCCGTGATGGCTTCCGGAAACACCATGTCGGCGCCCGCCTCGACGCAGGCCACCGCCCGCTCGAGTGCCTTGTCCATACCCTCCACTGCCAGCGCGTCGGTGCGCGCCATGATCACGAATTCATCGTCGGTGCGCGCATCCACGGCCGCCTTGATGCGATCGACCATTTCCTGCCGGGAAACGATCTCCTTGCCGGGCCGATGGCCGCAGCGCTTGGACTGCACCTGATCCTCGATGTGCAAGCCGCCGGCGCCGGCCTTCGTGAAGGACCTCACCGTGCGTGCGATGTTGAACGCCCCACCCCAGCCGGTATCCGCGTCAACCAGCAAGGGCAGCGGGCAGGCGTCGGTGATTCTGCGGATATCCACCAACACATCATCCATGGTGCTGATACCGAGATCCGGAATGCCCAGCGAATTGGCCGCCACGCCGCAGCCGGAGAGATACAGCGCCCTGAATCCGCAGGCAGCCGCCATCCTCGCGGTAAATGCGGTAATCGCGCCGACCATCTGCAGGGGAGTTTCCTCGGAGACGGCGGCACGAAGACGCGCGCCTGCGGAAGCTTGAGTCGACATAGGCTTATCGTCCTAGATTGCAAGACATTCAAGGCACAAAATTTAAGGCATAAAACTATAGAGCGAAGGCGGCTCCCGTCCCGTGACCAAACCGCTCAAAACCATTGCGCGAAATTGCAACATGCAGCCGCGCCGGACGCAAGCTTGAGGCCCGCCGGCAGGCGAGAACTGAACAATTCATGAGCACGGAAAAACATTGCGGAAGGCCTCAACGCACGATCGTTCATGGATAGTTCAGGGCTGCAGGCGTCGCCGAAATTCGCCGGGCGATGCACCGGTCCACTTCTTGAACGCACGATGAAAGGCGCTGCGCTCGGAAAAGCCAAGCTCCAGACCGATATCCATGGCGCTGCGCCTCGAATGGCTCAGGTAACCGATGGCAAGATCGCGGCGTAGCTGATCCTTGATCGACTGATAGAACGTGCCCTCCTCGTGCAACCGTCGGCGCAAAGTGGCCGGCGTCATGCCCATCTCAGTGGCCACCTCTTCGAACTCCGGCAGCTCGCCGGGCAAAGACTGGCGCAGACGGCGGCGGATTCTCGCCCCCAGACTGCTGCCATTCTTGTACTTGAGCAAGATGTTCTCCGGCGCATTACGCAGGAAATCCTTGACGGTGCGCTCGTTCTGCACGACGGGCAGCGCAAGATGGGCGGAATCGAAAACAATGGCCGTATGGGGCGCTTGGAAGC
Source organism: Gammaproteobacteria bacterium (assembly GCA_021323735.1). Lineage (GTDB taxonomy): Bacteria > Pseudomonadota > Gammaproteobacteria > Steroidobacterales > Steroidobacteraceae > Bog-1198. The sequence goes on along the minus strand of JAJPKM010000038.1, from coordinate 172,144 downwards.
TCAAGTTAGTGCAGTACATCAGGCGATATTCGGCGCTATGCGCAGGCTCCGCGTAGCTGAATTGTGCGCGCTTGATCGGGATGCGCCGGCCGACCAGCCAGCAAGCCAACCCGTGCAGCAGCATGAGCAGCGTCTCATGCGCAAACACCCGCTGCGGTATCATGTCCTGGAGCAGCAAGATGCTCGCCTCGGACCCCGCGCGATTCAGTTCGCCCCGAATGTCATCGAGAATCAGTGCGTAAAATCTCAAGGTACGATCCATCGCAGACCCTAAGGTCTTGCAGCCCAGTACCGAGTGGCAGATCATCGCAAAGCTTCCCGACTTCATGCGCCGCGAATCCTGGCCGAAGAACTCATCGTCGAGGGTCAGCGCGACCAAGCGCCACAGGGCACCGTAGTGTTTGGCCGAGACGCGCGCCTGCGGCGAGTGCAGCAGGCCCGGGGAAAGCCCCACGTCCTTGAGCAGCGCATCGGCATCGAGCCTGCGGGCGCGCACGCTCTCCAGGGCTGCTGCAACGAAGCAAATCGCAATGGTCCCGGGTTCGGATTGCGCCGTCTCGGCGGGCGCGCGGCTCAAACCCATGGGAGCCTATCTCCACGCTCGCGGTCGCGGGGAATATCCAGATGAGCCCCTAAGCAACTGTTGCATTTCTGCTCACGCATTTTGAACGGTTTGGGCACGCCGCCTCGACAACTCCATCTTATAGTTTACGCGATACGGCCTCCGGCGCGCGCTCAAGGGTTACCCATGGATTTGTACACCGACGAACAACGCATGATCCGCGACACCGCCCGTGAGTTCGCGCTGCAAGAACTCAAACCGCATGCCGCAAAGTGGGAGAAGGACGGTTGGATCGGTGATTCCGCGGTCGCCAAGCTGGGCGAACTCGGGCTTCTCGGCATGATGGTCCCCGACGAGTGGGGCGGCTCCTATACCGACTATGTCGCCTACGCGCTCGCCATCGAAGAGATCGCCGCAGGCGATGGCGCCACCGCGGCGCTGGTGAGCGTACACAGCTCCGTGGGCTGTGCGCCCATTCTCAAATACGGCAGCGAGGAGCAGAAGCAGCGCTATCTTGCCGACATGGCGCAAGGCCTGCGCATCGGTTGCTTCTGCTTGACCGAACCGCAGGCCGGCTCGGAAGCGCACAATTTGAAAACTCGCGCCATCCTGGACGGCGACAGCTGGGTGCTGAACGGTACCAAGCAGTTCATCACCAACGGCAAGCGCGCCAAGGTCGCCATCGTGTTTGCGGTCACCGACCCTGAGTTACGCAAGAAGGGGCTGTCCGCCTTCATCGTGCCCACCGATACGCCCGGATTCCTGGTGGGACCTCCCGAGCACAAACTCGGCATCCGCGCCTCCGATACCTGCCCCATCACCTTCGACAACTGCAGAATCGCTGCCGACAGCCTGCTGGGCGCGCGCGGCAAGGGGCTGTCCATCGCGTTGTCCAACCTGGAAGGCGGGCGTATCGGCATGGCCGCGCAAGCCATCGGCATTGCCCGGGCCGCGTTCGAGGCGGCGCTGGCCTATGCACAGACTCGCAGGCAATTCGACCAGCCCATCTCCAAGTTCGGTAGCATCAGCAACATGCTGGCCGACATGCACATGGCGATCAATTCCGCCCGGCTGCTCACGCATCACGCGGCACGCCTGCGCAGCCACGGTCAACCCTGCCTTTCGGAGGCCTGCCAGGCTAAACTGTACGCCTCGGAAATGGCCGAACGGGTATGTTCCCAGGCCATTCAGATTCATGGCGGCTATGGCTATTTGGCGGACTACGATGTCGAGCGGTATTACCGCGATGCACGCATCACGCAGATTTATGAGGGCACGAGCGAAATCCAGAGATTGGTCATCGCCAGGGAATTGCTCGAGCGCTCCGAACATTGAAGAGAGGTATTGATATGACCCCCAACCCCGCACTCAAGGGCCGGACCGCGGATACGGTCAAGCTGTTGATCAACGGCAGCTTCGTCGAATCCAGGACCGGCGAATGGCACGACGTCGTCAATCCCGCGACACAAGAAGTGCTGGCCCAGGTTCCCTTCGCCACCGACGCCGAGATCGATGCGGCCGTGGCCGCCGCGAAGGCAGCGTACAAGACCTGGAAGAACACCCCGCTGGCGGCGCGCGCCCGCATCATGCTGAAACTACAGGCCCTGGTGCGCGAGCATATGAGCCGCATCGCACGGACCTTGAGTGCCGAACAAGGCAAGACCATCGCCGATGCCGAGGGCGATGTTTTTCGCGGTCTCGAGGTCGTCGAGCACGCCTGTTCGATCGGTAGCCTGCAAATGGGCGAATTTGCCGAGAATGTGGCGGGCGGCGTCGACACCTACACCCTTCGGCAACCCATCGGCGTCTGCGCCGGCATCACGCCGTTCAATTTCCCGGCGATGATTCCGCTGTGGATGTTTCCCATGGCCATCGTCTGCGGCAATACCTTCGTGCTCAAGCCTTCGGAACAGGATCCCTTGACGCCGATGTTGCTGGCCCAACTGGCGCTGGAAGCGGGCGTGCCTCCCGGCGTGCTCAACATCATCCACGGCGGCAAACGCGCCGTCGATGCGATCTGCACCCACCCGGACATCGCCGCCATTTCCTTTGTCGGGTCCACCGCGGTCGGTACCCACGTGTACAACCTGGGTACACAGCACGGCAAGCGCGTGCAGGCCATGATGGGTGCCAAGAATCATGCAGTGGTCCTGCCGGACGCGAACAAGGAGCAGTCGCTCAATGCCCTGGTGGGCGCGACTTTCGGCGCTGCCGGGCAGCGCTGCATGGCGACCTCGGTGACGGTGCTGGTGGGCGAGGCGCAGCGCTGGATTCCCGACATCGTGGCCAAGGCGAAGACGCTCAAAGTGAATGCCGGCAGCGAACAAGGCACCGACGTGGGGCCGGTGATTTCGCGCGCCGCGAAACAACGCATCCTGGGATTGCTCGAGGATGGCGTCAGGGAAGGCGCAAAGCTCGAGTTGGATGGCCGCGGCATCAAGGTCAACGGCTTCGAGAACGGCAATTTCATCGGCCCAACGATATTCTCCGGCGTCACGCCGACGATGAAAATCTATACCACGGAAATATTCGGACCCGTGATGGTCATCGTCGGTGTGCAGACATTGAACGAGGCCATCGACCTCATCAACAAGAACCCCTTCGGCAACGGCACCGGATTGTTCACCCAAAGCGGCGCGGCGGCACGCAAATTCCAGAATGAAATCGACGTGGGACAGGTGGGCATCAATGTGCCGATTCCCGTGCCGGTACCGTTTTTCAGCTTCACAGGCTCGCGCGGTTCCAAGCTGGGGGACCTCGGCCCCTATGGCAAGCAGGTGATCCAGTTCTACACCCAGACCAAGACCGTCACGTCGCGCTGGTTCGATGACAGCACCACGGGCGGCGGGGTGAATACGACGATCAGCCTGAAATGAAGATCGGTTTCATCGGGCTTGGCCACATGGGCGCACCCATGGCACGCAACCTGCTCAAGGCGGGACATGCCTTGGTGGTGTTCGATGTCGTGCAGCGAAACGTCGATGCGCTGAAGGCCGCAGGTGCCGCCGCGGCCGGGTCGGCGGCCCAGGCCGCGGATCAGGCGGAGCTGGTCATCACCATGCTGCCCTCCTCGCCTCACGTCAAAACCGTTTACCTCGGCGACGAGGGCGTTCTGGCCGGGGTCGCTCGCGGCGTAACGCTCGTCGATTCAAGCACCATTGACCCGCATACCGCGCGCGAAGTCGCCGCGCGCGCTGAGCAGCATGGCAACCCCATGGCCGATGCGCCGGTGTCCGGCGGCACCGGCGGCGCCGAAGCAGGCACGCTGACTTTCATGGTGGGCGGGGATGCAGCGGTGTTTCGGCAAATCGAACCCATCCTGCGGCATATGGGCAGGAACATCGTGCATTGCGGTGCCGGCGGTACGGGGCAGGTGGCCAAGATCTGCAATAACTTACTGCTCGGCATCACCATGATCGGTGTGTCCGAGGCCATGAATTTAGGGACGGCGCTGGGTATCGATGCCAAGGTGCTGGCAGGAATCATCAACACTTCGAGCGGCCGCTGCTGGAGTTCCGACACCTACAATCCCTACCCCGGCGTCATGGAGAACGTGCCCGCGGCGCGCGGCTACAGCGGCGGTTTCGGCGCCGATCTGATGCTCAAGGATCTCGGGTTGGCGGTGGATGCCGCCAAGCAATCGAAGCAACCGGTCCTCTTGGGAGCCGCGGCACAGCAGCTGTACCAGATGTTCAGCGCGCAGGGCGCGGGCGGCCTGGACTTCTCCGCCATCATCAATTTGTACAAACCCAAATCCTAGCCGAGATTATTCATGAAGAACGGTACATGTCGCGAGGAGACCCGGCGCCGGAGGGCAAAAAAGTTGTCCTTCATGAATAATCCGGTCTAGCCCCTCAGGGAGCCGACGATGATTGAATGCTCGATCGACGGATCCGTCGCCTTGGTGACGTTGAACAATCCTTCCGCGAACACGTTTACTGCGGAGGGTCTGGAGCGGTTCCAAACGCTCATCGGCGAGCTGAATCGCAACCTTGAGGTGCGTGCGGCGGTGGTCACGGGACATGGCGAAAAATTCTTCAGCGCCGGCGCGGACCTGAAGGAATTCGCGGACGGCGACAAGGCACACGCGCGCCTGATGGCAAGGCGATTTGGCGCGGCTTTCGAGGCGCTTCAGGATTCGCGTCCGGTATTTATCGCGGCCATCAACGGCTACGCCATGGGCGGGGGTCTGGAATGCGCCCTGGCCTGCGACATGCGCATCTGCGAGGAGCAGGTACAGATGGCCTTGCCCGAAGCCTCCGTCGGCTTGCTCCCCTGCGGCTGCGGCACGCAAACCCTGCCGTGGCTGGTGGGCGAAGGCTGGGCGAAGCGCATGATATTGACCAACGAACGGGTCAATGCCGAGACCGCGCTGCGCATCGGCTTGGTGGAGCAAGTCGTGCCGCGCGGCCAATCCTTGGGCGCGGCACTGGAACTGGCCAAGCGGGTTTTGACCTTGAGTCCCAGCGCCGTGACCTTCAGCAAGACCTTGATACACCAGGCACGGCAAGGCACGCCGCGCGGTGCCGCGCTGGCGATGGAGCGCGAGCGCTTCGTCGATCTGTTCGACGGCGGCAATCAGCGCGAAGGCGTGAACGCCTTCTTGGAAAAGCGCAAACCCGTTTGGCGGAATGCGTGATTCTCTGCGAGGTTAGAAACCGCGTCGCGTTCATCACCCTGAACCGACCTGCCGCTTTGAACGCGCTCAACCTGGACATGATCGTGCAGCTGCGCACGGCCCTGCGCGAATTCGCCGAAGACCCCAAGGTCAATGCCGTGCTCATCAGAGGTGCCGGCGAGAAAGCTTTCTGCGCCGGCGGCGACATCCGCGCGATCTACGAACGCGCCAAGACTGCGCACAGCGTGCAGCTGGACTTCTTCGTGACCGAATATCCGCTGGACTATCTGCTGTATTCCTATCCGAAACCCTACGTGGCCCTGATCGACGGCATCGTCATGGGCGGCGGCATGGGCATCTCACAGGGCTCAACTTTACGCATCGTCGGAGATCGCACCCGCATGGCCATGCCCGAAGTGGCCATCGGATTCTTTCCCGATGTGGGCGCGAGCTACTTCCTGTCGCGCCTCGAAGGCGCCTTGGGACTTTATCTGGCCTTGACGGGCGTGCAGATTCGCGCGGCCGATGCCGTGTATACCGGCCTCGCGGATATGTACCTGCCGCCCGCGAGCATGGGCCGGCTCGAAACCGAATTGGCCGCCCTCGCTTGGGATGACGATCGCAGCAAGGATCCGCGCACCGCGATAGAGGGTGTCATTCAAGTATTGGCCGGCACCGCGCCGCCGGCGCCCCTGGCCGCGATTCGTCCCGCCATCGATGCACATTTCTCCGCGCCGAGCGTATCGGCGGTGTTCGAGTCACTCGAGGGGGAAAGCCGGCCTGAGTTCGCGGAATGGGCCCGGCAGACCGTTGATCTCATGCACACACGTTCACCCACCATGCTGGCCGTCACCTGGGAGCAATTGACGCGCGGCAAGTCGCTGAGCCTCGCTGAGTGCCTCCGCATGGAACTGGGGCTGGTGCGCCAGGCGTTTTATCAAGGTGATTTCATGGAAGGCGTTCGCGCCATGATCATCGACAAGGACAATGCGCCGGTGTGGCGCCCGCCGCACATCGAAGATGTCACCCCCGAGATGGTCGCGGCGATGTTTACCGATCCCTGGGCGGGTGCCGAACATCCGCTGGCTCACTTGGAAGGAGTTCACGCATGCAGTTGAAGCAGGTCAATGCCGTCGTCACCGGCGGCGCGTCGGGCCTTGGTCTCGCGGTGGCGAAGCGCATCGTCGAGGGTGGCGGCAAGGTCGCGATTTTCGACTTGAGCGCAGCCGCCGGCAGTGCCGCCGCCGCAAGCCTGGGCGAGCGCGCCGCGTTCATCGCCGTGGATGTGAGCGACGAGGCTGCGGTGGATGGCGCCGTCAAGCAGGCGCAGGCCGGCATGGGCAGCATCACTGCCGCCATCAATTGCGCAGGAATTGCCACCCCAGGCCGGCTGGTCGGGAGAAATGGCCCCCTGTCGGGAAGCTCCTTTCGCAAGATGATCGAGGTCAATCTGTTGGGCACGGTGCTGATCGCAAAGTCCGCGGCCGTGGCGATGCAATCCAATGAGCCCAATGCGCAAGGCGAGCGCGGCGTCATCGTGATGACGGCCTCGGTTGCCGCGTTCGACGGACAAATCGGGCAGATCGCCTATTCCGCGTCCAAGGGCGGCATCGTCGCCATGACCTTGCCGATGGCCCGGGAACTGGCGTCCAGCGGGATTCGCGTCATGACCGTGGCGCCGGGATTGTTTGCCACTCCCATGATGAAGGGCCTACCGCAAGAAGCCCAGGATTCGCTGGGTAAACAAACCCCCTTCCCGCCGCGCTTGGGCGAGCCCGATGAATTTGCAGCGCTGGTGGTGCAAATTCTGGAGAACGCCATGCTGAACGGCGAGACCATTCGTCTGGACGGCGCGGTGAGAATGCAGGCCCGTTAGGGCCTAGCCTGGCAGAGTTCCCCGTGAGGCGCCGTGGCCGCTTCGCTAAGGCCTGGCCTCCAGCACCAGATTGAACGGTGTCTGCGTCGCGCGCCGGAATTTTCCGAATCCGCCGCCCTTGACCACGACGTCTCTCAATCGCGCCTCGCCGGCCTGAGCGCCCAATGCGGGGCCCTTGCGTGCAAGGGATACCGGCACGCAGATTTGCGAGGAGGCGCCGTACATGACGCGTCCCACGGGATTGAGATTGTCCTGAACCGCATCGTTGGCAAAAGGCTCGACGATCATCGCCGTACCATCGGCCTTGAGCGCCTGCCGTGCGTGGCGCGCCACGCCGATCGGATCGCCCATGTCGTGCAGGCAATCGAAGAAAGCGATCATGTCGAAATCCTTCCCTGAGTAGCTGACCGCATCGCTCACTTCGAATTGCGCATTGGCAATTCCCGCGGCGGCCGCCCGTTCGCGAGCCACTCGAATGGAGTCGCCGTGATAGTCGTAGCCCACGAACGTCGACTTCGGGTACGTCTTGGCCATCAACACGGTGCTCGCACCATGGCCGCACCCGACGTCCGCCACGCGCGCCCCGGATTCAAGCTTGTCCACGACCCCTTCCAGCGCCGGCAGCCATGCGCCGATGAGATTCGCGTTGTAGCCGGCGCGAAAAAATCTTTCGGTGCCGTGGAACAGGCAGGGATGATGTTCGCCCCACTCCATGCCCTGCCCGCTCTTGAAATTCTCCATCGTTCTGCCAAGCGCGTGAAATGTGGCCTCGACGATGTTGTAGGCGCCCGGCATATCCACCGGTCCATGCGGATCGGCAAGACAAAGGACTTGCTCGGGTGTCATGGACCATTTGCCGCTCGCGACATCGTACTCTACGTAGCCGCTGGCGCCTTGATTGCCCAGCCATTCGCGGACGTAGCGTTCGTTCGTTCCCGTGCGCTTCGCGAGTTCGGCAGGCGTGGCTGCGCCATTCGCCAGCTCCTTGTACAAACCCAGTCGATCGCCGACCAGTACCAGCGTTGCACTCATGGCAGCGCCCAGATCGGTCACCGCCTTACCGAGGAATTCATTGAGCTTTGTTTCGTCGATGTGCATGTGAGTCTCCCTTGAATTGTGATATTCAATGTGCTCGTTGCGCCCACATTACGCCCTCCCTCGAACAGGTACCACGGGTTTTCAGGTACACCGGAACTGCAACGCAACGGGATTTCGGGTGCGCGGAACTGCAAAGCAGCAGGTCTTCGGGCAAGCGAACTGCAACGCATCAAATAGGCGCGTCGATTTGTTGGCAGCTTTCGCGGAACAGTTGGCGTCAACACCCCACCGCACGAGTGCCGCGCCACCCGACTACCTCGTTACGCGAGTACCGTGTTGTGCAATCGCCGCATAGCGAATGCGGCGCCCCGGCGGCGCTAGCGGCAGCGTTGCCTTAGCGGCAGCGTAGCACTAGCGTCAGCGCTGCTGATCGGCGCGGGTGACGGCCGGGAAATTGCCGGCCTTGCGGAGCATGCCCGGTAGATCGCGTCCCATCTCGCCGGCCAGCCATTCGGCGGTCTCGATCACGCGGTCAATGTCGAGCCCGGTGCGGTATCCGGATCGTTCGAGCATGTACACCACATCCTCGGTGGGCACGTTGCCGGTGGCCCGGGGAGCAAATGGACAACCGCCCAAGCCGCCCAAGGAGGCATCGACGGTCTTCGCGCCGGCATTGACCGCCGCCCAGACATTGGCGAGGCCGGTGTTACGCGTGTTGTGGAAATGGACGCGCACGGGCAAGGGTGAGATTGCGGCCCTCACCTTGGCCACCAGATCAGCCACGTCGCGCGGGCCGGCCACCCCAATGGTGTCGGCGATGGCGACCTCGACGGGCCCTGCCGCCGCGGCGACTCGGGTCATGTTCACCACCCGTTCCGGATCGACCTCGCCATCGAAGGGACAGCCGAACGCGGTGGAAATCGTGATCTGCGCTCGCCGCCCTGCTTCACGCGCGAGGCGCACCACTTCGCAGCACATCTCTAAAGACTGCTCCGAGGTTTGACCCTGGTTGCGCATGGCGAAGCCATCCGAGGCCGCGCATACCGCGCCCAGTTCGTCGAGACCCGCCTCGATGGCTCGCAGGGCACCGCGCTTGTTGAGCACCAGGCCGATGTAAATCACATCGTCGCGGCGCACCAGACCGGCGGAAACCGCCTCGGCATCCGCCATCTGCGGCACAAGCTTAGGATTGACGAAGCTGGCGGCTTCTATCCGGCGCACGCCGGCGTCGATCGCACGCCGGATGAACTCCAATTTCTGCGGCGTGCTGAACAGCACGGACTCATTTTGCAGCCCGTCCCGCGGACCCACCTCGACCATCTCAATCTTGGACATTAGGGACGCCTCTTACATCGCATGAACAGTGTAGACGAAACTAGAAATCACTTTAAGATTGGATCAATCAGGCGGATTATTCATGATAAATATTGATATAATACAATAAGATAAAAGTCTTATTTAAAGGTTATTATCTAATCAAATTCTACGGCCTTTACCGCGATCCATAGCCTCCGCCGCCGGGCGTGCAAATCACCATGACATCGTTGGCGCGCACCTCGACCTGGCCGATGTGCGCAAGCTTCTCCACACGGCCATCGGCTCGTTCAATAAAATTCTCGCCCACGGCTCCCGCCTCGCCCCCGGCCATGCCGAAGGCGCCGACGGTGCGGCCGTTGCTCAAGATCGACGCGGTCATGGGCTCCAGAAAACGAATTCGGCGGATGCCGCCGTCACCGCCCTGCCAGCGGCCGGTGCCCCCTGAACCTGCGCGAATTTCGTACGAGTCGAGGCGCACGGGAAATCTGAATTCCAGCACCTCAGGATCGGTCAGCCGGGAATTGGTCATATGCGTCTGGACCACGCTGGTGCCGTGAAATTCCGGTCCGGCGCCCGAGCCGCCGGCCACAGTCTCGTAGTACTGGTACTGCCCGTTGCCGAAGGTGACATTGTTCATGGTGCACTGGCTGGCAGCCATGGCCTGCAATGCGCCATAAAGGGCATTGGTCACGCACATCGAGGTTTCGACGTTGCCGGCCACCACGGCCGCAGGGAATCGGGGGTTGAGCATGCAGACCTCGGGCAGCAGGATTTGCAGCGGCCTCAAGCATCCCGCGTTGAGCGGAATGTCGTCGTTGACGAGGGTGCGAAACACATACAGCACGGCGGCGGTGGTCACGGCACTCGGTGCGTTGAAATTATCGCCTAGCTGAGCGCTGGTGCCGGTGAAGTCGATGCACGCCGTACGCCGCAGCGTATCGACGCGCACGGCGACTTCGATGCGCGCGCCATTGTCGAGCGGCAGCACGAAATGGCCGTCTCGCAGCGAGGTAATGACGCGGCGTACCGATTCCTCGGCGTTGTCCTGTACATGCCGCATGTAGGCGCTCACGGTGTCCCTGCCGTATTGCGCCACCAGCGCCTTGAGTTCGGCCGCCCCCTTTGCATTGGCGGCAATTTGCGCGCGCATGTCGGCGAGGTTTTGCGCGGAGTTGCGCGAGGGGTGTGCGCCGCTTTCGAGCAATTCGCGCAGGGCCGCGTCCCGCAGCGTACCGCCTTCCACCAGTTTGAAGTTGTCGATGAGCACGCCTTCTTCACCGATGGACCTGGAGAACGGCGACATCGATCCGGGCGTGATGCCGCCGATATCGGCGTGATGGCCGCGCGAGGCAACGAAGAAACTCGGTGCCGCATCGGCCGCCTCCAAGTAAACCGGAGTCACGACCGTGACATCCGGCAGGTGCGTCCCGCCATGATACGGATCGTTGAGCACATAGACATCGCCGGCGCGCAAGTTAGGATTGCGATCGATGACCGTGCGGATCGACTCGCTCATCGAACCCAAGTGCACCGGCATGTGTGGTGCATTCGCGATCAACGCCCCCGTGCCGTCGAACAGCGCGCAGCTGAAGTCCAGGCGTTCCTTGATGTTCACCGAATAGGCCGTGTTCTGCAGGCGCAAGCCCATCTGTTCGGCGATGTTCATGAAGATGTTGTTGAACAGTTCCAACATGACAGGATCGGCATGCGCACCGGCGGCGCGCTCGCCCACGCGCTGTTGAATGCGCGTCAAATCGATGCAGCCGCCGCCGGCCACTCTCGCCTCCCAACCGGGCTCGACCACCGTCGTTGCATGGCGATCCGCGAGGATGGCCGGTCCCTGAACCCGCGCGCCCGGCCTCAAGCCTTCCGCGCGATAGAGCCGCGCCTCGCGCCAACCCGCAGGCCGCGCATCCGCCGCGCAATACATGGACACGACGGCGTCCGCCGCCGGCTCATGGCGCGCCTCGGCGCCCACGGGCTCGGACGGCGGCGACTCTGCACCGGCCGCGATGCATTCCACCGCCACCGCCTCGATCACCAGTGCCTGGTTCGGCACCAGAAACTCGAACCGGCGCCGGTAGCTACGCTCAAATTCCTCGCGAATCATGCGTACGCCCTGCGCGCTGGTGGCTTGCCTGGGAAGCGCACAGGGCAGTGCCGTATCGGTGCCCTGATAGCGCATATGGACTCGGGCCACCCGCCGTAGCACCTCCCCTGCCAGACCCTGGTCCTGCAACTCCGCCGCAGCCTCATCCAGGAGACGCGATGCCAGTGCCACGGCCTCACCGAATGACTCCTCGCTGAGCTCGCGCTCTACCGCCGCTTCCCGCAAGGCAAGCTGGTCGGCAATCCCCATGCCATAGGCCGACAGCACGCCGGCCAGAGGATGAATAAAAACACGGGTCATGCCAAGCGCATCGGCCACGAGACCGGCATGTTGGCCACCGGCCCCGCCAAAACATTGCAACGTGTAACCGCTCACATCGTGGCCGCGCATCACCGAGATCCGCTTGACGGCATTGGCCATACTGCCCACCGCGATTCTCAAGGCTCCGGCGGCAATTTCCTCCGGCGCGATCATTCGCCCGGTGGCGGCGCTCATCGTCTCGGCCAGCTCGCCGAAACGGTGGGCAACGATCTCGCCGTCCAAGGTTTGATTCGCGTCAGGACCGAATACCGGCGGGAAGAAGGCCGGTTGGATGCGTCCCAACAGAACATTGGCATCCGTGATGGTGAGCGGACCGTTGCGTCGATAGCAGGCCGGACCGGGACTGGCACCGGCGGATTCCGGGCCCACCCGCAATCGGGCACCATCGAAGCGGATGATGGAACCGCCTCCCGCGGCAATGGTGTGAATACTCATCATCGGTGCACGAACCCGCACTCCGCCCACTTCGGTGTCGAATGCCCGTTCGTATTCACCGGCAAAGTGGCTGACGTCGGTCGAGGTGCCGCCCATGTCGAAGCCGATCAATTTGGTATGGCCCTGGGACTGCGCCGTGCGCACCATGCCGACGATCCCGCCGGCGGGGCCTGACAGGATCGCGTCCTTGCCGTTGAACCGGTGCGCTCGGGTCAACCCGCCGGAACTCTGCATGAAATAAAGCGGCACCCCCGGCATCGACTCCATGAGCCTGTCGCAGTAGCGCCGCAAAATGGGCGAGAGGTAGGCATCCAACACCGTGGTGTCCCCGCGCGGCACCAATTTCATCAACGGACTCACCCGATGTGAAACGGAAACCTGCGTAAATCCCACCTCGCTCGCCAGACTCGCCGCAGCCAGCTCGTGATGCACATAGCGGTATCCGTGGAGGAACACGATGGCGCAGGACCGCAAGCCGTCGGCATAGGCTTGCTGCAATTGAGCCTCGAGCGCCGCACCATCCAAGTTCTGCAGAGTTTCGCCATGCGCGCCGACGCGCTCCTGCGCTTCGATGACCAGCTCATACAGCAATTCCGGCAAGACGATTCGCCGGTCGAATAGGCGCGGCCGCGCCTGCGTGGCGATTCTCAAGGCATCGCGGAATCCCCGCGTGATGATGAGCACCGTGCGCTCGCCCTTGCGTTCCAACAAGGCATTGGTGGCCACGGTCGTGCCCATCTTCACGCAGGCGACTTGAGCAGGCGAGATCGGATCGCCCGGCGCAACCTTAAGCAAACGGCGGATCCCCTCGACCGCGGCGTCCTCGTACTGGGCGGCATTCTCCGACAGCAGCTTCAAGGTCCGCAGCGATCCCGAGGGCTCCCGCCCAATGACGTCGGTGAAGGTACCGCCGCGATCGATCCAAAATTCCCAGCGCATCATGCGTCGAGGGCGCCGTCCGCGATGAGCACTCGAGCGCGAGTTTCAGGAATCGCCCATGCCGTGACGATGACCAGGGCATAGGCCGCCACGGTAAAACCCGCGATGGCATCCCCCAGCGGAAAATGCCGACTCAGCAGTCCGATCAGGGAAGGACAGAATCCGCCGATGCCGCGTCCGACGCTGTAGGTAAACCCCTGGCCCGAGCCGCGCACGGCGCCCGGGAACAGCTCCGCGAGGCAAGCGCCCATGCCCGAGAAGATGCCCAGAATGAAGAACCCCAAGGGGAAGCCGACCAGGAACATCCCACCCGCCACGGGCAGCCGCACGTAGAAGAGGATCAACACCATCGCGCACCCGGCGAACAGCATGAAGCCGCGGCGGCGCCCGATCGTGTCGGTGAGCCAGGCACTCACCAAGTATCCGGCCAGTGATCCGGTGATCACCATCAGCAAATACCCCGTGCTGCCTCCCACCGAAAGATGGCGTTCATTGGTCAGGAAAGTGGGCAGCCACGTCGTTATCGAGTAGTAGGCGCCGAGCATCCCCGTCGACAGCAGCGTGGCCAACACCGTGGTCTTTAGCAGGGGCGGTCGGAAGATATCCAGGAATTGCCCGGCGCGCGGCACCGCCTTGTCATGCGGAGTTGCACGCTGCGCGCGCATCTGCACATAGATCGCCGGCTCCGGCACTCGGCGGCGGATGTAAATCACCAGAAACGCCGGCAGGATGCCCAGCCAAAAAACCACCCGCCACGCGATTGACGGCGGCAACAGAGAACTCGCCGCCCAGAACGCCAGTGCGGCCGCCGCCCAGCCCAATGACCAGCTGCTTTGCACGAGGCCGGTGGCCTTGCCGCGATGACGCGCATCGATGATTTCGGCCACCAGCACCGAGCCCACCGCCCATTCGCCGCCGAAGCCGAATCCCTGCATCGCCCGGGTGAAAAGCAGCTGGCCGAATGAGTGCGTGAAACCGCTTAGGAAGGTGAACACCGCGAACCACAGCACCGTAAGCTGCAAAATGCGCGCGCGTCCATATCGATCCGCGAGCGCACCCGCCGCCCAGCCGCCCAGCGCCGAGGTGATCAGCGCGCCGCTGGCAATGTGGCCCGCCTCGGCGGCGCTCATGCCCCACAGGGTGAGCAGCGAGGGGATCATGAAGCTATAGATCATGAGATCGAAGCCATCGAGCCCGTAGCCCAAGTACGTCGCCAGCAGCGCGCGCCGCTCATCCGCAGTCGTCGTGTGCAGCCACATGCTATTGGAGGGTTCGGGGCAGCATCATCCCGGCGCCGTCTTGGACTGCATGTCCAGGCAGATCTGCACGGCGTGGCCCAACGAGCCGGCCGATTGATCGGCGCTGCGCAAGCTCGTCACCTCTTCCTCATCCTCGGGCTGCAGCAGCAGGCCCGGAAGAAATACCGCGACGACGCATGCCTGCGGGAATCGCGCGCGCACCTTGCCGGCCGTGGCTTCGCCGCGGCTGCGCTCCTCGCTCGGAAAGGCGCTGACCACATACGCGATGGATACGGCATCGGCCGTATTCAGCGGCGGAGCATTGTCCAAATCTTCCAGCGACATATGGCGTGCATCCACTTTCTGATCGCGCAGGACGCGCACCAGCAGTTCGGTGGCCAAATCATCGGCAATGGTGCCCAAACCGATGCACACCACCACGGATCCCGCCGGTACGACCAGCGGTCCCTGCCAACGGCCGCTCGCCTGTTCCCGCTGCTGCCGAAGCAGGCGGCCGACCGTGGACTGCCCGAGCAGCGAGGAACGTATCCGGCGGCGTGACGGCCGCCGATTCTTTCCATCGATGGAGGCAATCACGGCCAGCATGGAGGCGCGCATTCTCGTCTGCTGTTCCGTGCTGATGGTGCCGGACTCCAGGTCGAGTCGCGCCAGATGCAACGCGGGGAGCAGGACCATGTCGCAATAATCGGCGAATGAATTGCGCTTGAGGAATTTCCGTGCATTCGCAATGATCTCGTCCGAATCGGCCGACAATGCGCGCTGATAGAAGCGCTGCGGCATGGTGAGGGCTTGAGTATCGCCCAGCAGAGTGTCCAGCAGGCTCCACGCCTTGATGTGCCGCCCGACCACCAGCAGACACAGCGTCAAGGGCGTCGACACGATCAAGCCGATGGGTCCCCACAGCCAACTCCAGAATATCGCGGCAATCACCACCGAAAGCGGCGAAAGACCCGTCGTGTGCCCGTAAAGCTGCGGCTCGACCAATTGCCCGGCGAACAGCTCGACGATGGCGAACAATCCCAAGGTCTCCAAGGCCATGCCCCATCCGGCATCGACGGCCGCGGCGAGCACGGCGGAGCAGAGCGCGGCAATCCACACGCCGACGTAAGGAACGAAGCGCAGCACCGTGGTCAGGGCCGCCCATACCATCGGATGCGGCAACCCGATGACGCTGAGCCCGATCCAGATCAAAATGCCGACGCCGAAATTCACCGCAAATTGGGAGACGAAAAATCGCGATAAGCGGTCTCCCGCGTCGTTGATCACGAGCGTGGACAGCCGTATGTCCGTGCCGCCGGCAACGCGGATGAAGCGATCGCGCAGCGCCTCCTGCTCCAGCAGGACGAACACCAGCACGACCAAGACGATACCCGTGGTTTCTATCGGCACCCAGATCGATCCTAAGACCTTTTCGATGACCTGCAAGGGATTGGCCGGCGCCTCGTGCAACTCCACCGGAATGGGAGTTTTCGGTGCGGCGGCATTCGGCTGCAACGTGGAAGGCGGCACCGCTTGCGCGTTTCGATCGAATACCTTGCTCGCCTGCGCCGTGATCGAGTTGAGGCGCTTCATGGCGAAGGTGTTCAAAGTCTCCAGCTTATGCGCCAGAGTTCTTTCATACTTCGGCAGATTGTCCGCCATGTGAATCAATTGCGAGCCGATCGCCGTCGCGATCGCACCGAATGACAACACCAGTACCAGTACTGCGGCCAGAACGGAAAGCGTCTGCCCCAACTTCAGGCGGCGTAGCGCGCGCACCAGCGGCGCGATCAACAGACTGAGGATGATGGCCAGGGTGATCGGCACGAGAACATCGCGCGCGAAGTACAGGAGCGCCAGCACGGTGGCCGTCGCGATGATTCCTAGGGATCTATCGCGGATCAGTGGCGGCGGCGGGTCGCGAGCCGGCAAGTCTTTGGGCACCATGGCTTATTCTGACACAGACGCTCGGCTGCCGATGGGCTGACGGCACAAAGACGCCGCTGCTCCGCCCGACGCTGTTCCGTTCGATCTTGTTTGGCCCAACGCTGTTCCTCTCAACCCTGTTCCAGCTGGAACTGAAAGCTTACCGTGCCGCTCTGCGCTCCCGCCGAATCCCAGGTCCACTCATCGAAGTGTGCGCAGCCGCCCTGATCGATGCGCAACAGCGTCGAACAGCGCGTACCGTAGTCCGGCGCGCGCACGAAGGCGCTGGACAGCAGACGCTCCCACGCCAAGCCCACTCCGGTGCGCGGCAACTCATCGTCCGGTGCCGGCTCATCGTCGCGCAGCAGCGCGAGGGCTGCGTCGGTGTTGCCCAGTCCCGAGAGCGCCGTCGACAGCCGAGACTTTGCGGTCTGGACCTTGGGCCAGGGCGTATCCAGCAAATGATTGGACAGGCCATAGATGCCCGGGCCGAGTTCGCGCCCCAAGCCCACCACGCTTTCGTAGACGGCGAGCCGCTCGCCGTCGGAGAAAATCAAATTGAACCCGTTGTACTCATGGCCCACGTCTCGAAGGTAGTCCAGACTCTGCGCCGTCGTGTCATTCGACATCAGGATCGACGTGACCAGCGTGCCGCGGCTTGGGCCTCCCTCACGCCGCTGTTCGGGATCGCGGTAGTTCGTGAGCGCCGCGAAGCGGCCGGTGCGGGTGACCCCCAGCCAAGTGCCGCCGCCCTTGAGATCCTGTCCCGCCAGTACCGGCGGCTGCGATCGCCACCACTGTGCCGGGGCCGCCGGACGCGAATGCAATTCATCGCGGTTCGCCGCGACCACGCAGGGGTATTGCGAATTTCCGCGCCACGCGATCAATATCAGGCACATTGAACCTCCTTAACGGTCGCGCGCATCGACGCTCAATAGCTCCTCGAAGAAGCCGCCGATTTCGCGCGCGCGGTCGATGAAGTGGATCTCCAGGATCCAGTGGCGCGGAGCACCTTTCTCGTCGGTCGCGCGCAGCGGAAGCGGATTTCCGTGCCGTATCGAAAGATACTTAGGGTCCTGCGGCCGGCGCTCATGCGGGAAATGACCGACTATGTGCCCGGCACTCACATTGCCGAACTCCCAACCGTATTCGGCCGCGAGACCGGCCGCAAAGTCGTATAGCTGCCCGGCGGTTAAATTCGGCGTGCAGCGGTAGAGTTCCTGGCCACGATTGAACGCATCGGCAAGATCGCCGACCAGGCGGTGTTTTACCGGATCCGGTCCCACGACAAAGGAGCGGCCAAAATCCGCCTCCCATTCCTCGAACACAGGCCCGAAGTCCAGGTACACGATGTCATCCCCGGTGATGCGTCGATCCGCGCACTCATCGTGATAAGTCATCAGCGTGTTGGGCCCGGAGCGTGCGATCCGCTTGTGCCAGTGGCGGCGCAATCCGAAGCGCGTCTGCGCCAGCGCATGAATCTCATCGGTGAGGTCGCTTTCGAGCTTCCCGGCACACACCAATCCTTCGGCCACGACCTCGGCGAATAAAGCTTGGGCTTTGTATTGCGCCGCCAGCAGCGCCTGCGAAACCGTATCCATTAAGCCAACGCCTCTTCCAAGAATTCAATCCAGTGCATGACCGGTGTCGAGGTCCCTGATTGCAGATGTTGGATGCAGCCGACATTGGCGGACAAAATGTACTGTGGTTCGAGTTTCGCAAGGTTGCCCAACTTTCGGTCGCGCAATTGCATGGCGAGCTTCGGCTGTACGATCGAATACGCGCCGGCTGAACCGCAGCACAAGTGGCTCTCCTCGCCCGCCACCGTCACGTCAAAACCCAACTCCCTCAAATGAGTCTGCACACCGCCGCGCAGGCGCTGGCCATGCTGCAAGGTACAGGGCGCATGGAACACCGCGCGCTTTTCGGTGCCGCCCCGGAGCCGATCCTTGAGGGCGGGAACCAGCTGCGGCAGCAACTCGCTCAAGTCGCGCGCCAACGCACTGACCCGCGCGGCCTTGCCGGCATACGCGGAATCGCCTGCCAATGCGTGGCCGTACTCCTTGATCGACAGCGAGCAAGCGCTGGCCGATGAAATGATGGCCTCGACACCGCCGGTGTCCAGCATAGGCATCCAGGCATCGATATTGCGGCGCATGTCCCTAAGGCCGCCTTGGCTGTCGTTCAAGTGAGTGCGCAAGGCCCCACAGCAACCCGTCCCCGCCGCATGCAGCGTTCGAATGCCCGCCATGTCGAGCACTCTTTCGGTTGCCCGATCGATGTTGGGCAGCATCGCGGGCTGCACGCAGCCCTGCAGCATGAGCACGGTTCGAGTGTGTGACGGCCGCTCCGACGGCGATTGCCGCTGCGATTGCACCAGCTGCGACTGTGTCGGCTGTGACGGCATCCGCGCTGTCGCGCGATGGGGCGCTCGGGCCGGTACCTTGTTCCGCAGCACCTTGGGCAATATCGGGCGCAGCGCCTTCCCCAACCACATGGCCGTCGCGAATAGCGGCGAGGTCAGACCTTCCTTCAGTGCCCAGCGAACTGCTCTTTCGGCGGCCGGACGCGCGACCCTGGCATCGACAACCCTTCTACCGATATCAATCAAGTGCCCGTACTCCACGCCGCTCGGGCAGGTGGTCTGGCAATTGAGGCAGGTGAGGCAGCGGTCGAGATGCTGCTGGGTACTGCGGGTCACCTCGGCACCCTCGAGCGCCTGCTTGATCAAGTAAATACGCCCCCGCGGACCGTCCAATTCATCGCCGAGCAATTGATACGTGGGGCACGTGGCATTGCAGAAACCGCAATGCACGCACTTGCGCACAATGGCCGCCGCCTCTTTGCCTTCGGCGGTTTCACTGAATTCCGGGCTGAGATGCGTTTGCATCGGTCAAAGACCTGCGTACAGACGGCCGGGGTTGAAAATTCGCTCAGGATCGAAGGCCTCCTTCAAGCCCTGATGAACGCGCATGAGCACCTCGCTCAGCGGCGCGAAAGCACCCGCGGACCTATCGGCGCCACGCATGAGGGTGGCGTGGCCGCCCACGCGGTTCGCCGCGTCGCGAACCTGCGCCGCTTCGGCGCCGGTTTTCCACCAACGAAGCGCGCCATGCCATTCGATGAATTGCTCGCCGGGAAGCGCGATCACACCGCTGGTGGCGGGCACCGACAGCCGCCAGATCGACTCACTAATCGACTCTCCGGGAGCCTCGCTCGCAGCTCGAAGCGAGAAGAAATCCTCGCTCTGATCGCGGACACCGGTCCACCACGTGTTTGCCTGCGAAGGTTCCACCCGCTCACCGCCCAGCGCCTTGCAGGCCGCCTCGACGGCCGCTTGCGCGCCGGCCAGACGCAGATGCAACCGGCCCCCGTGCCACGCGCTCGCGTTGATCGGTAGGGGCTGTGCGCGCCAACCGCACAGCTGCCGTAGCGCATGAGTTTCATCCCAATCGAAGCGCAGCGTGGCGGTCGCAACGCTGACCGGCAATACCTTGATCGAAACTTCGCAAATGATGCCAAGAATGCCCAAGGAGCCGACGATGAGCCGGGACACGTCGTAGCCCGCCACATTCTTGGCCACCTGGCCGCCGAATGTGAGCACCTCGGCGCGTCCATTGAGCAAGGTCATGCCCAGCACGTGGTCGCGTACCGACCCCACGCTGGCGCGCGCGGGGCCCGAGAGTCCGGCGGCGACCATGCCGCCCACGGTCCCGCCCGCGGCAAAGCGCGGCGGCTCGAACGGCAGACACTGCCCCTGCTCTGCAAGCGCGGCTTCCAAATCGCGGAGAAGCGTCCCGGCCCGCGCCGTCACGACCAGCTCGGTGGGCTCGTAGCTGGTGATGCCGGAAAGGTCGGTGATATCGACGGGCTCGCCCGCCGGCACTCCGCCGTAGAAACGTTTCGTGCCGCCGCCGCGGATATCCAGCGGCGTCCGATGCGCCTGCGCGCTACCCACCTGCTCGACGAGGCGCGCCAACACGGGGTCCTTTGCATCCATCAGAATCTCGGCAGCTCCGGGAACTGCAGCATGCCGCGGCGGACATGCATTTTTCCGTACTCCGCGCAGCGCTGCAGCGTGGGAATGACTTTTCCCGGATTGAGCAGCTCGCCCGCGTCGAAGGCGCGCTTCACACCGAGGAACTGCGCGCGTTCGGCGGCAGAGAACTGAACGCACATGGAATTGAGTTTTTCGACACCCACCCCATGCTCGCCCGTGACGGTTCCGCCGAGGCGTACGCTGGTCTCCAGAATGTCCGCACCGAACAATTCGCAGCGGCGCATCTGATCCGCATCTTCCGCATCGAATAAGATCAACGGATGCAGATTACCGTCCCCTGCGTGGAAGACATTCACGCAGCGCAGGTTGTATTTCACTTCCATTTCCTGAATCGACCGCAACATCTCCGCCAGGCACCTGCGCGGTATGGTGGAGTCCATGCACATGTAATCCGGACTGATGCTGCCGGAGGCGGGAAAGGCGTTCTTGCGGCCGCTCCAGAACTTCAGGCGCTGCGCTTCGTCGCGACTGACCTCGAATCGGGATGCCCCCGCGGCCTTGAGCACCTGCTCCATGCGTCCGATCTCTTCCTCGACTTCTTCCGGCGTGCCGTCGCTTTCGCACAATAAAATCGCGGCAGCCTCCAAGTCGTAATCGGCGTGAACGAATCCCTCCACGGCAGCTGTCATTGCCCTATCCATCATTTCCAGCCCCGCCGGAATGATGCCGTGTGCAATCACGCTCGCCACGGCCGCGCCCGCCGATTCGATGTCGCTGAAGCTGGCCATGATGCAGCGGGCCAGCGGCGGCTTCGGAATCAACCTCACGGTCACTTCGGTGGTGACGGCCAGCATGCCCTCGCTGCCGACGACGACCGACAACAGGTCCAGCCCTGCCGCATCCAGAGCGTGGGAGCCGAATTCCACCGGCTGGCCATCGGCCATGAAACCCCGAACCTTGAGAACATTGTGTAGAGTCAGTCCATACTTCAGGCAGTGCACGCCGCCGGAATTTTCGGCCACGTTCCCGCCGATGGTGCAGGCAATTTGACTGCTGGGATCGGGGGCGTAGTACAGACCATAAGCCGCCGCCGCTTCGCTGATTGCCAGATTGCGCACACCGCACTGCACCGTCGCGGTGCAGGATTCAGCATCGATGTTCACAATCCGATTGAACTTGGCCAGCGACAAAATGACGCCCGACCGATGCGGAGTCGCCCCGCCCGACAAGCCGGTGCCGGCGCCGCGCGCCACGACAGGCACCCCCATCTTATGACATATGCCTAAAGTCGCCGCGACTTGGGTTTCGGTGTCTGGCAGCACCACCACCAAGGGCGACGCCCTGTACGCCGTGAGTGCATCGCACTCGAAGGCCACGGTGTCCTCGTGGCGCATCAAGACCATCTCGCGCGGCAGCACCTGGCAGAGCGCCGCAACCAGCTCACGCCGCCGCTGATCCAGCGAGCTATCCACTTCGGCGTCGGACCGCACTTCCGGCAGCGACCGCAATGAACTATTCATCGCAATATTATGCACCTAGGGGGACCTCGCGCAGAGTTTCCCTGCCCTATTACAGAATTACCTCAATTAGGGTACGATCGACCGCAAATGAAATGCGGTGCCATAACAAGCCGCAAGCCGTAACATCGCAAATAGGGGAATTTGATGTTCCATCAGTTGTTGACACCGGTCGCCGGCAGCCTGGCGTTGTCGTTCTGCGTGGCGATTTTGCCGATCGCAACCGTCCTGGTGCTTCTCGGCATATTCAGGCGTCCGGCGTGGCAGGCGGCACTGGCCGGCCTCATCGTGGGTTTGATCCTCGCCACCACCGTATGGGGCCTGCCCGCGCAGGTCGCCTTGGCGTCGGCGACTAACGGTGCGGTGTTCGCTCTGTGGCCGGTGATGTGGATCGTGATCAACGCGCTGTTCGTCTACAACATCTCCGTGTCCTCCGGCCGCTTCGATGCTTTCCGCGCATGGGTCGTCAAACACTTGCCGAATGACCGGCGCGTCGTGCTGATCGTGATCGCATTCTGTTTCGGTGCCTTGCTGGAAGGCGTTGCGGGCTTCGGCACACCCGTCGCGATTACCTCCTCGCTGCTCATCATGTGCGGCTTTCCGGCGCTCGAGGCGATTGTGTTCGTCTTGATATTCAACACCACACCGGTCGCTTTCGGCGCGCTGGGCACGCCCGTGACGGTTTTGGCCCAGGTAACCGGGCTTCCGGCGCCGGCACTGGCGGCGATGATCGGCCGCCAGCTACCCATCATGGCGGCCATCCTGCCGTTCTATGTCATGGGGCTGTACGGCGGGTGGCGCTCTATCCGCTCGCTGTGGCCGGTGCTTGCGGTCGCCGGCTTGAGTTTTGGTTTGGCCCAGTTTGGCGCGTCGAACTATCTCGACTATACGCTCACCGATGTTTTTGCCGCGCTGACCTCGCTGGCGGTGACGCTGTTGTTCCTGCAGGTGTGGCGTCCCGCGCCTTCGCCGGAATTCGTCATTGCGAACTCATCCGCAGAGAAGCAGAGTCCCATTGAAAAAGACGTTCCTGCTTGGCAGGGCTGGATGCCCTGGCTGATCGTGACGGCCACGGTGATCGTCTGGACCTTCTTCAAAGTGGCCGCCATGGGGCAGCATGCCATTCCTTGGCCGAACTTGGACAAGGTGGTCGCAATCACACTGTACAACGACAAGCCTTATGCGGCCGTGTGGACGTTTCAGCCGCTGGCCACCGGCACAGCGATTCTGATCGCCGCATTGATTACCGCGTTGCTGGTGAGATTGCCTTTCGGCGAACTCGTGCAATGCGCGGTCCGCACCATTCGCCAGATCTGGCAAGCCGTAGTCACGGTGATGTTCATCGTCGCCCTGGCCTACGTGATGAATTATTCAGGCCTGGCCTATACGCTCGGCCTGGCGGTCTCATCCACCGGGCACTGGTTCGTGCTGTTCTCGCCCTTCCTCGGTTGGATTGCCGTGTTCCTCTCCGGCAGCGACACCTCGGGCAACGCCCTGTTCGGAAACCTCCAGGTGGTCGCCGCGCGGCAGCTGAATTTGAACCCGCTGCTGTTCGCCGCGACCAATTCATCCGGCGGAGTACTCGGCAAGATGATCTCACCGCAAAACATTGCCACCGGCGTGTCTGTGACCAATTTGAAGGGACAGGAAGGCGCGGTTTTGGCGCGCACCTTCATCCACAGCATCATTCTGACGCTGCTGCTCGTGGCCATCGTGATCGTGCAGCAATACTTGGTCCCGGAGATCATCCCGCACTTCATCGCGAAATAAATGGTGCCCCGGGCAGGAATCGAACCTGCGACCTAGCGCTTAGGAGGCACTCGCTCTATCCACTGAGCTACCGAGGCAGGAAGATAGAGGCCGGAGACGGACAACCGGCCTCTATGGGATGGTGGAGGAGAAGGGGATCGAACCCTCGACCTTCGCATTGCGAACGCGACGCTCTCCCAACTGAGCTACTCCCCCTAAAACGGCCCAGAATACTAGCAGCAAAGCGCCGTTCTGCCAAAGGATCGCGCATAATAAACCGCAGGAGGAATGGACCATGTTGAAAACGGGCGAACGAGCACCGGAATTCACACTTCCGGACGAGACGGCAACGGAGCGATCCCTGACCGAATTCTTGAGTTCGGGCGCCATCGTGCTGTATTTCTATCCCGCGGATTTCACGCCCGGATGCACGCGGCAAGCCTGTGTTTTAAGGGATTTGCACACAGAGATCGAGCGCGCCGGCCTGCAGGTCGTGGGAATCAGCCCACAAAGTCCGGAATCGCACGCCAAGTTCCGCAGCAAGTACAACCTGCCCTTCGTGCTACTGTCGGATCAGCAAAAGGCCGTCATTAAGATGTATGGGGTCAATGGCCCCTTGGGCGTAGGTGTCCGCCGGGCCTCGTACTTAGTCGACGGCAGTCGGCACATTCGCGATGTGGTGTTGGCCGACTTTAGGATAGGACGGCATGCAGACTTCGTGCGCAAGGCGATTCTGCTGCGGGCCGCGAATCCTCAGTAGCGCAAGCGCAGCAGGTTGGCGCGGCCGATGCGCGGCACCGTCACGACATAAATCGTAGCGAAGTCCTGATCGTCGATGGGCGGTATGTTGCTGCGGCCTGACAATGCCGCAACGATACCCGGCACCGTATCGACGTGCCCAATGACCATCACCCGCTTGCCGCGGTTTTCCCGCAGCACTCGGCGGGCAAGCCCCTTCGGATCCTCTGCGCCGGCCACGGTGGGGGAGATGCCAAGGCGCTCAGCCAGTGGAGCCGCGGTGGAGCGGCTGCGCAGTGTGGCCGAGACATAGATGGCATCCAGGCGACCGAATGCCTTAGGTTCGCCGAACATGCGCGCCAGTTGCGCGGCTCTTGCCTGCCCCGCAGCCGACAGAGCCGGGTCGGCCGGGTTGACCGTGTCCTTTTCCGCATGACGGATGACGATCACCGTGGTCGAATTCGCCGTCAGCAACGCCCAACCGGTGAACACCGAGAGGCAGAAAACCGCGAACAGCGCGAACACCGCAATCCCGGTCAGCCAGATCGGTATCATAAATGGCCTGTGCTGAAGACTCGCACGCGCGCTTCTCATGGCGCGATAATATCAAATGAATACCAATATCAAATGATTGCGCAGCCACGACCGGCGCTGCGGATCATCGTGCTCGCCGCCGGTTATTCATCGCGTCTGGGCCGTCCCAAGGCCCTCGCCCGGCTGCACGGTGCCAGTCTACTGCGGCGCGCGTTCGAGTTGGCCGTGGCCTTAAGATGCGCCGAAATCATTGCGGTCGTGCCGCGCGCTTGCGCCCGCTACCGCGCGCAAGCCAACGGCATTCCGGCCACGTTCGTGGCGAATTCGCAGCGCAACCAAGGCCTGTCGAGCTCAGTGCGCCGCGGCATCGCCAAGGCACGCTACTCGCCGGCGGTTCTGCTCATGCCGGTGGACCTTGCCAATCTGAAAGCCCGCGAACTGGCACGCCTGGTGCGACGCTGGCAGGCGTCTCCGCGACGCGTCACCGCAAGGCGCATCGGCCGCTCCGCCGCCGCGCCGCTGATTCTGCCGCGACGATTTTATCCTCGTGCGCTCGGTATTGTCGGCGATGTGGGCCTGCGCGAGCTCACCGCAAGGCTGCCGGTCGACAGCCGCGTACTCGTCGATCTACCGTCGGCATCCTTGGACATCGACACGATCCAGGATCTCCAAGGCGCCCGGCGTTCCTTTCGCAGGAGTGGATGATCTTTCAACGGGCAACCCTCTTTCAATGTGCCCAGTGCGGGTATTCGCGAAACGCCTGGATGACGACGTCGATTTTCGCTCGCGACAGATCCATATGTGTCATGAGCCGGGTTCGCGGCGCAACGGTGGCGATGATACCGCGGCCTTGCAGATGCGCCTTGAGGCCGGCGACCTGCGCAGGCGAGACCTCGATGTACACCACGTTGGTCTGCGGCACCGAAACCTTCAGGCCGGCCGCACGGAGCCCTGCGGCCAGATATTCGGCATTCTCGTGATCTTCCGCCAGGCGCTGCACGTGGTTTTCCAGCGCATATAACCCCGCGGCCGCCAGCACACCCGACTGACGCATACCGCCCCCGAGCGCCTTGCGCCAGCGTCGCGCGTCGGCAATCAAGGCGCGGGGCCCCAACAAAAGGGATCCGGCGGGGGCACCCAGCCCCTTGGACAGACAGACCGACACCGAGTCGAAGCCCGCGGTCGCCGTGGGCTCGGCCACCTTCAGTTTCACGATGACATTGAAAATGCGCGCGCCGTCCAGATGTGTGGCAAGTCCACGCGAATGGGCAAAATCCGTCGCCTCGCGCTGATATTGCGGGGGCAGCACCCGGCCGCCAATGGTATTTTCCAACGCCAACAGCCGAGTGCGGGCGAAATGGTAGTCATCCGATTTGATGGCGGCGGCGATGCGCCCGAGCGCAATGCCGCCGTGCGCTTCATGCTCCAAGGGTTGGGGCTGGATGCTGCCGAGAACCGCCGCCCCACCCTGCTCGTACTTGTAGGTATGAGCCTCCTGCCCCACGAGGAATTCGTCGCCGCGGCCGCAATGCGCCATCAACGCGGCCAAGTTGCTTTGAGTACCGGTGGGAAAGAACAGCGCACTCTCGCGTCCAAACCGCTCGGCGGCCACTGCCTGCAATCGATTCACCGTCGGATCGTCGCCAAACACATCGTCGCCGACTTCCGCGGCCGCCATGGCAGCGCGCATGCCCGGAGTCGGCCGTGTGACCGTATCGCTGCGTACGTCGATCGCCCCTGAAGTCGCGTTTGAACCGTCCAAATCGTCTCCCCAACCTGGCCAATGTCCCGCTCATTTTGACTGCCGCTCCGCGGCGAGTCGAGGACCCATAAGTCTAGCCACAGCGCATTGCTATCGCGCAGTCGAATTACACTTGCACATTGAAGCCACCGGAGCAATCCCGGGGTAGCAACCGGGCATGACGTCCGAGCTCCGGAATTACGGTTTGGGCGCGTTGGCGTCTGAACTGAATTTCTTCAACGCATCGGTGCCGTGACAACCCACCCCTTCGCCGCACACTTGATTGACCGGACAGACCACGGGTGAACCCTTGACGCAGCCGCGGGCGTCGGCCCCCGGTGAGTGCGGTGCGCAGCGCTCCTTGCCGTTGCAGGCCCGGTGATCATCGCAGTCGGCGTCGGTACTGCAAGCCATCGAGGCGAGGTCGCGTTCCACGGTCGCGAGCTCTCCCTGCCGGGAGATCACGCCGGACAGCGTGGCATCGAGCAGCCGCTGCGGCGCTTCCTGACCCGAAGGTAACTCGACATCGGCGGACACGACTTCCCATGCCGGCGCCAACGGACTGCCCGCTCGGTAATACAGTGCAAAGCGCTGCACATTTCGGGGGTCGAGCGCCTCAGACAGTTTGACCGGAATGAGATGAGTCGATCCCGCGAGCCACGCCTCGCCGTGCACCAGCGGCAAGCGTCTGACGCTTCTGCCGGCCTCGTAGATACGCAGTTCCAGATCACTACCGGCACTCAATGCCTGCGCGCCGGTAACGACCCGAACCTCGAGGCGCGATACCGGTACGGCTTCGGCGCTGGTTGCACCCAGTGCACACGCCAACAGCAGCGGCCAAACTGACGGTGGCAGGTGGAATTTCATGGCACCCTCCGGTGATCGATAGGCTGGCCGACATCATAGCCGATCCTAAGCGGCGCCCCGCGTTTCGGAAGATCAGCCTCGAGCCGGCGATGTAACATATTCATATACGTTTCGCGCCACGCATCAGCTATTCTTTCCCATGATGAAGTCGATACCGTTTTGGCGAATGCGCGACACGCCGGCCTCGGATCTCAGTGTCGAGGTCGCGACCACGGTGGGCGCCTTGCAGGCGCTCGAGGCCGACTACGAGCACTTATTGCGCAGCATCGGCAATACGCTCCCCTTCACGCTGCACGAATGGCACCTGGCCTGGTGCCATCAGTTCCTCGAATCGAACTTACAGATTGAAACCCAGCCTATGATTCATGTGGCGCGCAACACCGAAGGCCGGTGCGTCGCCATCGTGCCGTTGATCCTGACACGCCGCACCGTGGGGCCTGTAAAAGTCGGTACCCTGGATCTGCTGGGCGCGGATCCCTCAATCACGGAAATCCGTACCTCGATCATCGAACCGAGCTACGAGGCGCGCGCCATCTGGGCGATCCGGCGGAAACTGGCGGATGTCGGGACAGTCGACTGGTTGAATTGGTGTGTGGTCAGCGATGCACAAGCGGAGGCGCTCCTGCGCTGTGCAGAGCTGAGGTTCGAGAAGCCCCTATTGGACTATGTTCTCGACCTGCCTTCTTCATGGGAGGATTTCCGCGGCAACCTGAAGCGCAACATCCGGGAGTCGATCCGGCATTGCTACAACTCGCTCAAGAAGCACGGCCTTACCCACGAAATGCGAATCGCCCAAGAGGTCGGCGAAGTCAAGGACGCGCTCGAACGCTTCTTCACGCTGCACACCATGCGCGCCGAACTCCAAGGCACGATCGCGCACCCCAATCATTTTGCAAAACCGCCCGCGCGCCGTTTTCTGCACGAGGTTTGCGCGAAGTTGGCGGCCCGCGGGATGGTGCGGGTATTTCAATTGGTCATCGGCGGGGATGTGATTGCCATACGCATCGGGTTCGTGATCGGCGACAGCCTTTATCTGTACTACTCCGGCTACGATCCCCGCTGGGCCAAGTACGGCGTGATGACGACCACGGTCGTCGAAGCCATCAAGTATGCGATCGGACAGCGTCTGCGCACCGTCAACCTCTCCCCCAACCGGGATGTCTCGAAGACTCGATGGGGACCCCGCGAGATCGTGCTGAAACAGGCGGTTCAACTTGCCCCTGCGCCACTGTCTCGACTGGCCTGGGCCGGTTTCAAACGCGTCAAGTCCGCCACTCCCCCACCGCAGTGGGTGAAGGCGTTGCGGATGAGCTGGCGCCGCTGGGACTGACGGGGTTTTACTGACGGGGTTTTGAAGGAGCGCCGCTACCGGCCCAGCCGGCGTGCGATCGCTTCGCGCAACTCTTTCAGCTCTTCGATGTGCAGCAGCACGCCGCTGGCCACGAACGCCAGACCCGCCAACACCATGGTGCCGAAGAGCGCGGCGAGTTTGGCGAGAAAAGCTTGCGTCTGCCAGTCGGCCAGCAACCAGCGGGATGAGGCTGCGCAGACCGCCACCAGCGCCGCGCTTGCCACCGCCAGCTTGCCGAGCAGCTGCAACAGCCGCCGGGACTCGAGTCCCTCGAGATGAATTTGCATCAGCGCATAGAGCAGCAGGAAATTAAACGTCGCGATGCAGCCCGTGGAGAAAGCCAGGCCGCGATGCCCCCATCCCAACCGGATCGTGAAAATCCAGTTGAACAGCAGATTCAGCCCCACCGCTAGAAGACTGACCATCATCGGTGTCTTGCGCCTCTCCAAGGCATAGAACGCATTGACCAACACCTTGAGTGCCGCATAACCCGCGAGGCCTATGGCGTAGAAGCGCAAGGCACCGGCGGCTTGCGCCGCCTCCCGGGCGTCGAATTTTCCATGCTGGTAGAGCACCGAAATGATGGGTTCGGCGAGCATCATGAGTCCGGCCGTGGAAGGAATGGTGAGCAAGAAAGCCAGCCGCATGGCGCGCGCCAGCTCGGTGCGAAATGCCTCCATGCGGCCCGCCGCCACCAACCGCGACAGCAGCGGCAAGGTCACCGTTCCCAAGGCGACGCCGAACAAGCCTAGCGGCAACTGCATCAATCGAAAGGCAATCGCCAGCCAGAAAATCGCGCCGTCCGCCAATCGGGAGGCGAATATGGAGTTGATCAGGACATTGATCTGGGTGGTACTGGCCGCGATGACCGCCGGTCCCATCAATAATAAAATCGCCCTGACGCCCGGATCGCGCCACAAAAAGTCCGGCCTGAACCGATAACCCTGTCGCCCCAGCGACGGCAATTGCACCAGCAGCTGGAGGGCCCCGCCGAACACCGTGGCAAAGGCAAGACCGATCAAGGCGCGCGGCCCGAAATGCGGGTCCATCCAATATCCCAGGACCACGCCGCCGACAATGGACCCGATATTGAAGAAACTGGACGCCATCGCCGGCACGCCGAATACATTCTTGGCATTCAGCATTCCCATGACCAGGGCGGCGAGCGATACCAGCAGGATGAAGGGGAACATGATGCGCGTGAGGTGCGCCGTCAGTACCGTCTTCTCGGCGTCGAAGCCGGGGGCCAGCAGTCTCACCAACTCGTTGGAAAACACCATGCCCAGAACGCACAGCAGCCCCAATACCAAGGCCGTCATGGTCGCCACTTTATTCGCCAGCCGCCAGGCATCCGCATCGCTGCCGCGGGCGATGGTCTTGCTGAAGGTGGTCACGAATGCCGTCGACAGCGCTCCCTCGGCGAACAGATCGCGCAGCAGATTCGGGATGCGAAACGCCGCGGTGAAGGCATCCATCGCCGCACCGCCGCCGAACAGAGCGGCAAAGATCTGCTCGCGCAGCAACCCCAGCAGCCGGCTGCACATCACCGCCAATCCAATGACGCCCGCCGCCTTGGTATTCAGGCGGTCGCTGCGCGCATCGGGGGGTATCACGGCAGCCGCCGTGGAGGTGTCGCTTGTTGGGTTTGGACCGGTCACGGACCTCCTAGTCTACAGGTGTTGTGGGTACTACAGGACTGCGCACCGACCGCCTAGCACGGAGCATTCATGAGCCATGGACAAGCTCGAAGCGGCGCATAAGTACAACGTTCATTCATGACCGGCATGACTGCCATCACCAGCAGGCTGCCATGACCGGCGGGCTAGGTGCTCACCATGGCGACCACGGTAACCGCCATCACCACGGTCGCCGCCCATCCCAGACGGCGCAGCCGGGGGCGGATGACGAAGTCGCCCATCACGTCGGCGCGCGACGCCAGCAGCATCATGATGGCCATGATGGGCACGGCGATGATGCCGTTGATCTCCGCGCTCCAGACCAGCGCCCGTACGGGATCCAAGTGCGTGAAGGTCAAAGCCATTCCACCAAGGGTCGCGATGCCGATGATGCCGTAAAAGCCCCAGGCCTCCGGCAGCTTGCGGTTCATACCCGACTGCCAGTCGAAACTTTCGGACACCGCATAGGCAGCGGAACCCGCCAGCACCGGAACCGCCAGCATCCCCGTACCGATGATGCCGAGGCTGAACAATAAAAAAACCGCCGGACCGCCTAGGGGTCGCAGCGCCTCGGCCGCCTGAGCCGAGGTTTGGATGTCGGTGATACCCGCAACGTGCAGGGTGGCCGCGGTGCTCAAGATGATGAAAAAGGCGATCAGATTGGAAAATCCCATGCCCACATACGTATCCCATCGGATGCGCCGCATCTGCCGGCGCGCCACGTCGGTGGTGTGGGGAAGGCAGGAGCCGCCGCCGTTTCGGGCATTGATGATGCGCAGATCCTCCATTTCCTGAGCGGCCTGCCAGAAGAACAGGTAGGGACTGATGGTCGTTCCGAAAACCGCCACGATCATCGTCATGGTGCCGTGATCCAGCGCCAGCCGCGGCAGCACCAATTCTCGGAGAACCATGCCCCAGTGAATGTGAATCGTGAGAATCACCGCGACGTAGGACAGCAGCGCCAGGGTAAGCCACTTCAAGTAACGCACATAGGTTTCGTAGGGAAGATAGACCTGGAGGATGAGGCACAAGAGGCCGAAGCATACCGAGTAGACGTGGGCGTAGCCGCCCACCAAAAGACGCAGTGCCTCACCCATCGCCGCAATGTCGGCGGCGATGTTGATGGTATTGGCGATCAGCAGCAGCCCCACGATGCCGTAGAGCACCGGGCGCGGGAAAACCGCCTTCACGTTCGCCGCCAAACCCTTGCCCGTGATGAAGCCGAGGCGAGCGCTGACCATTTGAATGCCGACCATTAGCGGGTAGGTGAACAGCACCGTCCAAAGCATGCTGTATCCAAACTGCGCGCCGGCCTGGGAATACGTGGCGATGCCGCTGGGATCATCATCCGCCGCGCCGGTGATGAGGCCTGGCCCCAGCGACTTGACCCGAGGGTCTTCGGTGAAGGTCTTGAGCAGTTTAACCATCGTATCCTCTTAAGGAGACGACTCGCGGTTGGTGCGCGCACGGCATCGATGGGGTTCGGCAACCGAACTCCCCATCGCACCGATCGAATATTGGCGGAAATCGTCCCGCGCCTTGAAGCGGGACGACGCTGCAGGGTACCTGCGCGTTATCGAGCCTTTAGGCGAGCGCCTGGCGGCGCCGATCACCACTCGAACAACAACTCACAAGTACGCCTTTTATGACCCTAAACGTCGCGGACGATAAACTGCCGCTCAACTGCTGTAAAGCGGCAATTCACTCGCCCGCGCCCATCACGCCGTCAATGCGGCCTTGGCCTTCGCCACTTCCGCGATCACTTCATCGGCCACGTTGCGCGGCACCGGTTCGTAATGCGAGAACTCCATGGTGTAGGAAGCACGGCCGCTGGTCATTCCGCGCAGCTGTCCAATGTAGCCGAACATCTCGGACAGCGGCACGATCGCAACCACGGCGATATTGGTGCCGCGCTCCAGCTGGTCCTGAACCGAGCCGCGGCGGCGATTGATGTCGCCGATCACATCGCCCAGGTAGTCCCCGGGAGTCACGGTCTCGACCTTCATCACCGGCTCGAGCAGAATGGGCGCGGCCTTGCGGATGCCCTCACGGAATGCCGCCTTGGCGGCGATTTCGAAGGTCATGGCATTGGAATCGACGTCATGGAAGCTGCCGTCGATCAAAGTCGCCCGGAAGTCCACCGTCGGATAGTGTGCGAGCACGCCATCCTCCTTCTGCACCTTCAGTCCCTTCTCGACCGACGGTACGAACTCGCGCGGCACGGAACCGCCGACGGTCTCGTCCACGAACTCGAAACCCTTGCTGCGTTCCAGCGGCTCGAACACGATCCATACTTCGGCGAACTGGCCGGATCCGCCGGTCTGCTTCTTGTGAATGTACTGTTCGGTGATCTTCTTGGTGATGGTTTCGCGATAGGCGACCTGGGGCTCACCCATGATCCCCTCGACGCCGAACTCCGTGCGCATGCGATCGAGCGTCACCTCCAGATGCAGCTCTCCCATGCCTCGCAAAATCGTCTGGCCGGTTTCGCGATCCGTTTCCAGGTGCAGCGACGGATCGGCGCGAACCATCTTGCCGAGCGCCGTCCCGAATTTCTCCTGCTCCGCCTTGACCTTCGACTTCACCGATACGCTGATCACCGGGTCGGGGAAGCGCATGCGCTCCAGCACCACCGGATTTGCCGAGTCGCACAACGTATCGCCGGTCTCGGTGTCCGCCAGGGACACCAGCGCGATAATATCGCCGGCGCGGGCCTCTTCGACCGGATTGGCTTCCTTGGCAAACATCTCGACCATGCGGCCGATCTTTTCGCGCTTACCGCGGGTCGAATTGAGCACCGAAGCGCCCTTGGTCAACACGCCGGAGTAAACCCGGATGAAGGTCAACGCACCGTAGGCATCATTGATGACCTTGAAGGCCAGAGCCGAGAAGGGCTCATCGTCCGAGCACTTGCGCTCGCCGATCGGTTCGCCGTCGGCATCCACCGTCTTGATCGACGGTACGTCGGTCGGGGCCGGCATGTAATCGACGACGGCGTCCAGCACCTGCTGCACGCCCTTGTTCTTGTATGACGAACCGCACAGGACCACCGTAAAGGCG
The DNA here is from genome assembly GCA_021323735.1 of Gammaproteobacteria bacterium. GTDB lineage: Bacteria > Pseudomonadota > Gammaproteobacteria > Steroidobacterales > Steroidobacteraceae > Bog-1198. Next base: position 138,531 of record JAJPKM010000038.1, on the reverse strand, counting down.
GAGTGGATGGTTCCCTTGCGCAGCGCGCGGCGCAGCACATCGCTCGACGGCACGGTCCCGTCGGTGAGATATGCCTCCATGGCTGCATCATCCTGTTCGAGGCAGGTGTCGACCAATTCGGTGCGGTACTGGAACACATCCGCCAAGAGCTTGCGATCGCTCGGCACCGTGATGTGCAGCTTATCGGCGAGATCGGCAGTCACCTCGAGGCTCTGCCATTGGGCGTCCTTGTCGTCCGAGTCCCAGACCAGGGCTTTCATTTCGACCAGATCGACCATGCCCTTGAAGTTGTCCTCCGAGCCGATCGGAATCTGCACCGGCAAGGGCCTGGCACCCAGGCGCTTCTTGATCATGTCGACACAGCGCAGGAAATTCGCGCCGCTGCGATCCATCTTGTTCACATAGCAAACTCGCGGCACGCCGTAGTTGTCGGCCAACCGCCAATTGGTCTCCGACTGCGGCTCGACGCCCGCCACACCGTCGAATACCACCACCGCACCGTCGAGCACGCGCAGCGAGCGGTTCACCTCGATGGTGAAATCCACGTGTCCCGGCGTATCGATCAGGTTGATCTTCTTGTCGCGCCAGAAGGCCGAGACCGCGGCGCTCTGAATCGTGATGCCGCGCTTCTGTTCTTGTTCCAGATAGTCGGTGGTCGTGGAAGTCTTGAGGTCCTTCGTATCGTGAATATCGATGATGGTGTGCTTACGCCCCGTGTAATACAGGATGCGCTCGGTCGTCGTCGTCTTGCCGGCGTCGACGTGAGCAATGATGCCGATATTGCGGATATCGGAGAGCGGGGTAGTGCGGGCCATAGCGAAATTCCGTAGGTTTCAGGTAAAGATTCGGGAAGCCTTAAAGGCCGGATCAAAAGCCGGGTATTTTGCCATGACAGAGGGGATCATGTCGAAAGAAATGCGACAGCGGGCCGCACCGACTTAAGAAGGGCGCCGGGGGCGGTCGCCCGCGAATCCCCGCGGCTATCCCGCCTACCCCGTTCCCGCATGGCCTCGAGGAAGGGCGCGATTACTGGACGCTAGCCTACTCGACGCTAGCCTACTCGACGTTAGCCTACTTGACGCTGTAGCCGCGGCCTTCGAGGCAGGCAGCCTGAGCGCGAGTGTAGTCCGACCGGTTGCCGGGCGCGGACCCGCCACCGGCCTGAGTGGGATCAAACCCGGTCTGCGATGCCGCCCAGCGGTGGCATTCGAATTTGTCCTTGCCCAGCTGCTCAGGGCTCTGACCGTTTTTCGGATAGGCGATGAGGTCCGAGGCGCCCGCCCTCGCGTTACCGGCTTGATTCTGACTCAGGACCTCTGCCGGCGGCGCCACCGTTTGATACTGACCCACCCCGCTGTTCCAGACATAATAGGTGTCATCGGCGTAGTAATAAGGTATGCCGCCCCACCAATACGTCGAGTAATAGTAAGGAAGCGTGGCGAAATACAGGCCCAGACCCAGGCCACCCCATCCCCAGCCCCAGGGGCCGAAGTAACCGCCGCGCCAACCATAGCCGCCCCGCCAGCCGTAACCGCCGCGCCACCCTCCCCCGCCGTGCCAGCCACCGCCACCGCCACCGTGCCACCCGCCGCCGCTGTGCCCGCCGCCTGAATGCTGGGCGAACGCGGGAGCACCCGCGATCAGCGCGGCGCAGGCGCAGAACGCCAGAGAGAATGAGCGCAACCGGTTGATGTTTTGCATAAAGCCCACCCGAATCAGCTTGGGATGCTCGTGGTTCAACAATATAGGCATTGTATAAGACCTGCACCATGAGCGGCAGTTCCTCGAATGGCCGTGAGACAGCAATCACGGTTGATGCGCTGAATCCGAGGTCATGTAGTATTGACCGCAGGGAAAACACCGCCTGATAACGGGAACGCCATGGGAAACGGGGATGATTCGTATTCGCTGAGCCGGCGCCGGCTGTTGCAGATGATTGGATCCACGGCCGGTGGCGCGGCCATGTACCAGGCGATGAGCAGCCTCGGATTCGCCGCCGAGTCCCCGTATCGGGGGCCGATCGATCTGCAAGGCGCGCCGAAAGGCGCCTCCGTGCTCGTGCTCGGCGCCGGGATGGCCGGCATGACCGCCGCGTACGAGTTGCGCAACGCCGGCTACGATGTTCAGGTATTGGAGTACAACGCAAGACCGGGCGGCCGCACTTGGACTCTTCGCGGCGGAGACCGCTATACCGAATTGGGCGGCCTCACGCAGCAATGCGAATTTGACCAGGACTTGTACATCAATCCAGGTCCGTGGCGCATTCCTTATCACCATCATGGAATGATGCATTACGTGAAGCGCCTCGGTATCAAGCTCGAACCCTTTTTCCAGGTCAACTACAACGCCTATCTACATAGCAGCAAGGCATTTGGCGGGAAGCCGCAGCGCTTTCGCGAAGTCAAAGCCGACTATCAGGGACACGTCGCCGAGCTTCTGGCCAAAGCCACTCGACAACATGCCCTCGACGCCTCGGTGACCAAGGAGGACCAGGAAATTCTCCTCGAGTCGCTGCGCGACTGGGGAGCGCTGGACAAGAATTTCGCCTATGTGGCGAGCGATGCGGTCAGCGATCGGCGCGGATACGAGAAAAATCCAGGCGGCGGATTGAGCGCACGGCCGGTACTGTCGAAACCCATGACGCTCCACGATGTGTTGGGATCCGGACTTTGGCAGGGAATCCCCAGCGGAGATGCCTTCGACATGCAAATGGCCTTGTTCCAACCCGCCGGCGGCATGGGAACAATCGGCGAGGCCTTCGGCCGCGAACTGGGTCCGCTCATTCGTTACAACAGCAAAGTCATCGACATTCACCAGGACTCGAGCGGCGTGACGGTCACTTTCACGGACAGTCTCGGCCACGAATCCAAGCAATCGCTGCGCGCCGACTGGTGCCTGTGCACCATCCCGCTTTCGGTGTTGGCACAGATTCCGATGAATGTGGGCCAGAAGATGGCTGCGGCGATTTCGGCCGTACCCTATGCGTCCGCCGTCAAGGCTGGGCTGCAGTTCAAGCGACGATTCTGGGAAGAGGACGAGCAGATTTTTGGCGGCATTACTTACACCGACTTGCCGATCATGAACATCGGATATCCGAACACCGGATTTCAAAGCGCGGGCAAGGGGGTACTGCTGGGCGCATATATCTGGGGCTTCAGCGCCATGGAATTCACCTCGATGACGCCGCAGCAGCGGGTACAGAAGGTGGTCGAGTACGGCAGCCAGATCCATCCGCAATACCACAAGGAGTTCGACAACGGCGTGGCCGTTGCCTGGCATCGATCACCCTTTTCCCTGGGGTGTTTTGGCACGTGGACCTCCGATACTCGCGCACGCCACTACGAGGACCTGTGCCAGATCGACGGTCGGGTGGCACTGGCGGGCGAGCATGCTTCGTATCTCGGCGGCTGGCAGGAGGGGGCAGTCACCTCCGCGCTCGACGCCATTGGCCGGCTGCACCAGCGCGCCGTGGCGCAGGGAGCGAAGGTATGAGGGGCCTCCTTCTACTGGTCGTCGCCGCCGTGAGTGCGTACGCGGACAGCCCCATGCTCACCTCCCGAGCGGCGCTCGGTTCCCTGACCGGTGAGCAGATTTACGACCATATATGCCAGGGCTGCCACATGCAGGGCGGACAAGGCGCCACCGGCGCAGGTGCCTACCCTAAGCTGGCGGGAAACGGGAAGTTTGTCTCTTGGGAATTCGTCGCACAGACCGTCCTCAACGGCCGGGGCGGCATGCCGCCCTTCGGGGCGCCGGCCAACCAGGAGGGCTCTTCGCGGCCGCATTTGACCGATGCGCAGATCTCGGACGTAGTCAATTATGTGCGCACCCATTTTAAAAACAGCTATAAGAGCACCGTGACGGCCGACCAAGTGGCGGCGCTGCCGCATCCGGCCGCGGAACTGTTCGGGCCACAATAGGTGCGCCGCCCAAGAGCGACCGCTGCAAGAGTTACAATCCATTAAACCTACTGACATCATCGCGGTACTCACAACAGTCATGATTTTTCGAACGGTCCGGAGGGAAGTTCCTATGCGAAGCTATTTAGGTGTTTTGATCGTCGCTGCCAACTTGGCAGCGCTCCCGGGAATCGCCCTGGCCCATGGCGGCGGCTCCTCGCCCAGCGGAGGCAGCTCCGCAGCAACCCCGTCCCAGCGCGGCGCGGACGATGCGGCCAAGTCGGCTTACAACTCCGGCGTACGCTATATCAAGAAAGCGCAGGACTACGATACGGACGCGGCCAAGGCTTCGACGCCGGAGAAAGTCGCCAAAGCCCACGAAAAGGCGCAAAAGGCGTACCGTGAATCGCTGGAGTACTTCATCGACGCCGTCGGCGCCGACCCTAAGATGTACCAGGCATGGAATTATCTCGGGTTCGCCAATCGCCACTTGGGCAACTATGCCGATTCTCTGTCGTCCTACGCCAAGGCGCTCGAAATCAATCCGAACTACCCCGACGCCATCGAATATCGCGGGGAAGCGTATCTGGGTTTGAATCGGATCGAAGATGCCAAGGGGGCATACATGGCGCTGTTTCGCGATTCCAGGCCGCTCGCCGATGAACTGATGGCGGCCATGCATCGCTGGGCGGACGCCCACCGGCAAGACCCCCAGGGCCTGTCGTCTGCCGATGTGGAAGCGTTCTCGAAGTGGATCGACGAGCGCACCGGGATCGCCGGCAAGACCGCTTCCTTAGGTTTGGGCGCCGGGCATCCCTGGAGCCAGGGATCGCGGTAAATTCGCGGCTATTTAATCGTTCTGGCGGCGTGTGCGGCAATTGCTGGCGCACACGCCGCCGATGAATCTCTCCCTCAGCCCTTCGCATGGCACCTTCCGCCGGGATTTCCACGGCCGGCGGTGCCGGCGGACAACCCGATGTCCACCGAAAAGGTGGCCTTGGGCAAAAGACTGTTCTTCGAGACTCGGCTGTCCTCGACAGGCCATTATGCCTGTGCGAGTTGCCATCAACCGGCGCTGGCCTTTACCGACGGCAGGGACCGCGCCGTCGGAGCCACCGGCGCATTCACCCGACGCGGTGCGATGAGCCTCGCCAATGTTGCCTACAACCCGGCATTCACTTGGGCCAACACAAAAGTGTCCTCGCTGGAATCGCAAATGCGCGAACCCTTGTTCAACGATCATCCGGTGGAAATGGGACTGACGGCGGGGGGCGCAGCGGCGGTCGACGAGCTGTCCCGCGACCAGACTTATCGCGCCCAATTCTCCGCCGCCTTCCCCAACGATGCCGCCCCGCTGTCGATGGATCACATCATCAAAGCCATTGCCGCATTTGAGCGCACCTTGATTTCCGGTCGATCACCCTTCGATCGCTATGTATTCGACGATGATCGCGAGGCGATGTCCGCGCAGGCAAAGCGCGGGATGGCGCTCTTCTATTCCGCGCGAGTCGGCTGCGTACAGTGCCACTCGGGGCTCACTTTCTCAGGCCCGATCCTCTACGAGGGGCATACGACGGACACCGCGTTGTTCGCCAACACCGGCCTGTACGATGTGGATGGGCATGGCGCCTACCCGCCGTCCGACCGCGGGCTGTTCGAGATCACCCATCACGCCGCCGACATGGGAAAGTTTCGCGTGCCGACACTGCGCAATGTGGCGCTGACCGGCCCATACATGCACGACGGCACTTTGGCGAGTCTCGACGCGGTTCTGGATCACTACACACGCGGCGGCCACAAAAGTCCCCGGCAGGATTCCCGTGTTCGGGCGTTCGAGCTTTCGGCAGAGGAGCGAGCGGAGTTGTTGGCCTTTTTGGACAGTTTGACCGATCGCGAATTCGTCTCGAATCCCGAATTCAGGCCGTGATCGCGATGGGTACGGCGAACAATGTCCATGACGGGAACGAATCGATGCAGCGCATCCTGGGGACGGAATTTCCGGGTTACGAGGTCGTGCCGAAGGCGGCGCACGCAGGACTCATCGTCGTGCACGGCATCGCCGAGCATGGAGGGCGTTACCGCCACGTTACCGAGGCGCTCGCATCCCGAGGCATCGCCTGCTTCGTTTTCGACCAGCGCGGGCACGGCGTATTTCCGGGCACGCGAACCCATGTGGAGGACTTCACCCGGTTCGCAACCGACTTAGAGTCGGTGGGCCGCGCGGCACGTGCAAGGTATCCCGCGCTGCCGCTGTTCGTCTGGGGCCATAGCATGGGCTCGGTGGTGGTGACGCAGGCCGCCATTGGAGGATTGCACTGGGCCGGCGGTGTCATTACCAGCGGCTGTGCACTCGATGCCATGCCGAAGCTCGATGGGCTGGCCGCCGCAGGGCTGCGGATGGCCGCGGCGCTGGTGCCGCGCCTCCGGATCAGCTTGCGAATAGACGCCTCCGCGCTCACTCAAGTCGAGGCCATCCAGCGACAACATGAGAATGATCCGCTCGTGCCGCGCACCGCCAGCTTGAGGTTGCTGTACGGTTTCGCGGTGGCGTGCCGCATCTGCCATGAGCATGCGAGACAGATCACCCTGCCCTGGCTGGCCGTCCATGGCGAGGCCGATAAAGTCTGCCCGATCAGCGGCTCGCAACGCCTGCTCGCGGCCCTCGGCTCCTCCGACAAGCGACTCGTCACCTACCCCGGCCTGCTGCACGAAGTTCACAATGAAGACGATCGCTCGCGCACGGCGCTCTTCGATCTCATGGCGCGCTGGATACTGGAGCGTGCTCAAGGCTACACTGCGCATCCGGTTTTATAATTAACATCTACTAATAGGGAGTTCACGCATGTACTTTCCGCGCTTACTGGCCATGGTCTCCTTGGCCGCCCTCTCAGTTCAGCCCGCGTCGGCAGCGGTACACGATCTGCCCTCGGCGAGTGCGGAAAGCGAAGGCATGTCCACCGAGCGGCTCGGCCGGCTGAACATGGGAATGAAAGAACTGGTGGACCAGGGTCGACTGGCGGGCAGCGTCACGATGGTCTCGCGCCACGGCAAGGTGGTGGAATTCGACGCCGTCGGCAAGCGGGACATCGCGGCCAACGCACCGATGCAGAAGGACAGCATCTTTCGCATCTATTCCATGAGCAAGCCCATCACCGGCGTGGCCATGATGATGCTGTTCGAGGAAGGCAAATGGCAGCTCAACGATCCGATCGCCAAGTACATCCCCGAATTTGCCAAGCTGAAGGTCTACGGCACCGACGCCAACAACAATGTGGTCATGAAGGATCCCGTACACCCGATCACCATGCGCGAATTGATGTCGCATTCCGGCGGCTTCACTTACGGCTTCTTCAGCAACACGGCTGTCGATAAATTGCAGCTCGAGGCGGACCTCTTCAATCCCAACAATACGCTGGACGAATTCATCAAGCGTGTGGCCAAACTGCCGCTCAATGCACAGCCCGGCAGCGAATGGCACTACAGCATTTCAGTCGACATCCAGGGCTACATCGTCCAGAAGCTCTCGGGCATGCCCTTCGAGGAATTCTTGGAAAAGCGCATTTTCAAACCGCTCGGCATGGTCGACACCGGCTTCTACGTGCCGAAGGATAAACTCAATCGCTTCGCGGAGTTCTATAGCTACGACAAGGATGGGAAATTGCAGGTAGTCGGTGTGCACGACGGCCTGAATCACGATTTTGCAGCGAAGCCGGCGCTCTCCTCCGGCGGCGGCGGCTTGGTGTCCACCGCGGCCGATTACATGCGCTTCTGCCAGATGCTGCAGAACGGCGGACAGTTGGATGGCGTGCGGCTCTTGTCGCCGCTGACCGTCGAACTGATGCATACCAATGTGCTGCCCGCCAATGCATCGACTCTCGCACCGGGCGCGGGCTTCGGTCTGGATTTCGGCATTTACACCGATCCGGTCGCGGCCGGCGGCTACTTCGGCAAGGGAAGTTACTTTTGGGGCGGTGCCGCCGGTACCTGGTTCTGGATCGATCCGGTGAACGACCTGATCGTGCTCGGCATGATTCAACAGGCGGCGGGTACCGGCGCGGTCGCGACCGGTGCCGTTCCCGATGTCCGCGGGTTATCCCGTGCCTGGGTCTACCAAGCGGTTCTCAAATAACCACCGTCATCCGCTGACGGATATGCCTCAAGGGTGGCCGGCAAGGAGCCGGCCACCGTCCTGCGCGCCGCTTCAGGCTCAAGACCGCGGATTCCTCGCCGATACGCAACGTAGATAGTTGCAAATCTGCGGTCCTGGAGCGCGTTCACCATTCCTAGTCAAGCGGATATCTTCGCGCCCTTGAGCCGTGCTCGGGGAAGATTTCGCACCTGGATCCGCGGTATCCGTGCGGCCGTTCTGAATGTTCCTCCGCTACCGGTACCGCCGGGTCTTACCGTGGACGGGAGCACGCAGGAAGCTGCGACCCTGCTCGCCGAGCAGACTGAACGGCAAGCTCAACTGCTGATGAGGCTGAAACTGGCCACGGAAACGGCGGGGATCAGCATCTGGGAAATGGACTTGGTGGGCGGTGACTTTGTCACCGACGAGAGTTTCTGGACGCTCACCGGCCTACTGCCTTCCAAGACATTCAATCCGAGAGAGGTCATTCACGAAAGCGAGCGCGAAGCCACGGCCGTCGCCATTCGCGCCCTCTTGGCCGACCCTAACAGCGCTGCCATCTTGCCGCTTCGCTACCGAACCGCCAATCCGAGGCCCGAACCTCAGTTCGTGCAGACCCACATGCGGGTGTATCGCGATGCCGCCGGGATGGCGACGCGCCTCATGGGGGTGACCTGGGATGTCACCAAAGAAGTTCTGCATGCCGCGGAACTCAAGAGCCGCGCCGAGGAAAATCGGCGACTGGTCGATCAAGTCAACATCGCCACAGAAAGCGCCGGTATCTGCTCCTGGGAGCTTGACCTGCTCACGGGCCGCTATCTTTGGATCGAAAACCTCATCGAAGCTCTGGCGCGTGCGGTCAGCGCAGAAAATCTGGATGTTCAGGTGCTCGAATCCCTGGTATTGCCCGAAGACCGCGCAGTGTTTCGCGAAACCGTCACGGCGGCGCTGGCGAACAAAACGGATCGAATCAGTCTGCGCTACCGCGCCCGCGGCGTCGATGGGGCCATCGTGCACGTGCAGAACTTTGGACGGATCATCCTGGATGGCAAGGGCACACCCTATCGAATGCTGGGCGTATCCTGGGACGTCACCGAAGAAGTGGTGGCCTCGGAATTGCTGCGCCAACAAACCGAAGCAGCACAAGCAGCGAGCCGCACCAAGAGCCACTTCTTGGCCAATGTCAGCCATGAAATCCGCACTCCCATGAACGGCATCATCGGCATGACCGGACTGCTGCTCGACACACAGCTCGATCGGACACAGCGCGACTACGCGGAGACCATTCGCTCCAGTGCCGATTCGCTGTTGACCGTGATCAACGACATCTTGGATTTCTCCAAAATCGAAGCCGGCAAGCTGGAATTGGAATCCATCGAGCTGGATCTGAGGGCCAATGTCGAGGACGTGGGTTCGGCGATGGCTTTCCACGCAGCCGCCAAGGGACTGGAGCTCATCGTTAATGTCGATCCGCAGATAACCCGCGTGCTCGGCGACCCGCAACGCCTGCGGCAGTGCCTGGTGAATCTGGTCGGCAACGCCATCAAATTCACGCAAGCGGGTGAGATCGTCATCGAGGTGCGCACCCGGGAGAACGGCATCGGCGATCCGTTGACCTACTTCGAGGTGCGCGAGACGGGCATCGGAATCGAACAGCAGACCTTGCGAACGCTGTTCCAGCCATTCGTGCAGGCTGACTCCTCGACTACTCGTCATTTCGGCGGCACCGGCCTCGGACTTTCCATCGTGCGCCGCCTGGTCGAATTGATGGGCGGCGAAATCGGCGTGTCGAGCAAGCTGGGAGTCGGTTCCCGGTTCTTCTTCACGTTGCCCTTGAAGCCGGCGCCGATCATGCCGGAACGGCGACCGCTGAGCACCACGGGCGGGCGCATTCTCGTCGTCGATGACAATGCGACCAATCAGCGAGTACTGAGTTCGCAGCTGGCACACGCGGGCTATACGGTGACGACCGTCGGGAGCGGCGCGTCCGCCCTCGATGAGCTGCGAGACGCGCGAGCGTCCGACAATCCGTTCGACATGGTCATTACGGATTTTCAAATGCCGGACATGGATGGTGCCATGCTGGGCCGGCGCATCATCGACATACGGGATCTTGCGAACACACGCTTGGTGATGCTGACCTCGCTGGATCACCATGGGGATACACCCAGGCTGGCGGCGCTGGGATTCGCGGCCTATTTGACCAAGCCCGTGCGTGCAGGCGAGTTGATCGACGCGGTAGCACGCGTCATGAGCGGCGGTCCACGGCAGTGGCAGATGGACACGCAACCCATGATCACGCGGAACGTGCTGGCGCAATCCGCGACACAGCAGCGCTTCAGCGGACATGTCCTACTGGTCGAGGACAATTTCGTCAATCAGAAGGTAGCGGTTCGCTTTCTGGAGCGATTGGGATGCACCGTCGAAGTCGCCACCAACGGTGCCGAGGGCATCGCGGCCTGCCAACGGCAGCATTTCGACATCGTCTTGATGGACTTGCAGATGCCTGTGATGGATGGCATGACTGCAACGCGCAAAATTCGCGCATGGGAAACCAGCGGGCATCTGCCGATCATTGCGCTCACCGCCAATGCCATGACCGGCGATCGCGAGCTTTGCGAGGCCGCCGGCATGGACGGTTACTTGACCAAGCCCATCGAGGTTGAGCGGCTGCGCAGTATCCTGGCCAAATTCGGCTTGGCGAAGCATGAGACAGAGAACTCGACAGCGGCGTCCATGTCACCTGCCATCCCATCGGCCTCTACGCCGGCCTCTGCATCTCCCTCTACATCACGCGCCGCGCCATCGGATCACTCTCCTCCGGTCGACCTGTCCGGATTCAATACCATGACCGGCGGCGATGACGCTTTTGCGCGCGAGCTGGCGGCTGCATTCATCGTCTGCGGCGATCAACAGCTGAGCGAATTGACCGCCGCGCTTGCGGCCCTCGACTGGCCGGCATTGATGAGGGCCGCGCACCAATTGAAGGGCTCCAGCGCCAATATCCACGCGCACGCACTGAAGTCTCTTGCGGAACGCATGGAGGCTGCAAGCGACAGCGGCGATGCGCGCGTGCTGGAACGCTGCAATGCGCAGCTTCGCCAGGAATTCGAGCGCGTCAAACAGTTCTTGCTCGACCCGTCCGTCATTCCGCGGACGGCCAAAGCCGCCTCTTAGTTAGAACCTGTCTGAGTGTTCCGCGCGTCGTGCTGGCTCTGCAAGGGACCGGACGCGTCGTGCGGCGCCGGCCGTAAAGGCTCCTGGTCAGTTCACCCCGCAGTCACGGCCCTCGGCAGTGAAGCGACGTGCACCCTATTTGGATATCATTTTCGCATGAAATATTCATTGATCGGAAAATTATCTTCGGTGCTCGCGAGCGCGGCGTGCTTCTTCTCGACCGCGGTATTCGCCGCGAATGAGGCGGCGCTGACCGAACTGCTCAGACACCAGACGGACTTGGGTTCTGACGCGGGCCAGCGCGGCGATCAGGCGACCATGGAAAGCTTTCTGGACGATGAAGTGCTCTTCTCAGGGGGAGACGGCAGTGTTGCGCGTGACCCCCAGTTCGACAAATCCGACACAGTATCCGCACTGATCAAGCGGCAAACGCAAGCCTTCCTGGATGCGGGGCAGCGCGGCGACTTAGCCGCCATGCGCCGCTACCTTGACCGTCAGGTGTTGTTCATCAACGAAGACGGTTCGGCGTCCGGATGGCGCGACTTCGCCGGCGGCGCGCCCGCCGCCCCGCCCAAGGGCGTTCCCTCATCGATCGGCATTTCTGACTGGGTCTTGCATCACCGGGGCGATGTCGCGGTCTCGAGCTTCATCGATCACCAGCTGGTCCGCTACGACGGCCAGAGCCTGGAATACAAATACTTGACGGTAGACACGTGGATACAGAGGGGCGCGGCCTGGAAACTGCTCGGGAGTGAAACCATTCCGCTACATCAGGATCCCCAAGGCATTGCGCAGCCGCTGGAGGTCCTTCAGGAGTACCTGGGCGTCTACAGCGCCGGACCGGGCTCGTGGGTCACAGTCTCCCTCGATCAAGGCGCGCTGGTGTTCACCACCAACGGCGTCCGCGGCGCGCCGCTCAAACCGGAAGCACGCGATATCTTTTTCAAGGCCGGAGTACCTTCGGGCCATGTTCCGCCGCGCACGATTTTCCAGCGCGACACCAACGGACTTGTGATCGGATATTTGAGCGGCGGTCTCATCTACCGTAAAAGCGACCCTGGTACTCCACAAGGCAATGCATCAGCGCCTGCGCCAGGACCGTTGGTATTGAGAGATTTTGTCGTGACCCATTCAGGTGATGTCGCGGTCGCGGCCTTCTTCCATGACCGGGACACCCCGTCCTATGGACAGATACAACATCAGACCTATCGCTCGATGGAAACCTGGGTCAGGCGTGGAACGGAGTGGAAGATGATGGCGAGCCAGGGGCGCGCCATTCAGCAGGATCCGCCGGCCCTCACGTTGCCTGCCGATCGATTGGGTGAATACTCAGGCAGGTATTCGCTTGGTAAAGATCTTGCGGTCACCATTACCCCAACCCCGGGCGCTCTGGCCATGTCCACCAACGGCGGCAAACCGAAGTTCATCAAAGCCATGGCTCCCGATTGCTTCTTCGCGCCGGGCTCGCCCCGCATAAGCATGATCTTTGAGCGTGATTCCAACGGTCTCATCACGGGCTATGTGAATCGACGTGAAGGGCGGGATCTGAAGTTCACCAGGGAAACACAGCCAAGGGGAGCGCTTTAATCCTGGTCCAGCGCCGGCACCTGGGAATTCACCTCCGCGGCGATTTTCGTCGCATCGGCGCCTGACACCGGATAAGCCTTCGACCACATCATCGCACCATCGCTCACCCGGGCCAGCTTGATGCTGAGAACCGGTACGGAGGAGGCATCGGAACCGATGGCGCCGCACAAAACGTACCGCGAATGGTGCGATCGACCGCTCTCCACCGCCGACTTCACGTCCGCGCAGGGCACCGTTTCCTGGCTCAAGGCCACGCGGCCAGGATGCGCAATGGACATTTTTCCGAACACCAGCGCGAATGTGGAGTCCGCGAGCTTCGCGGTTTCGTTATCGCCAGGGGGCGCGGTGAACGGCATGGCCAACAAGGGGCTGCGTTCGGCCGGGGTTTCCGGTGCGTCGTCGGAAGCGAGCCGCGCGATCTGCGAGGCCAGCTTCGAGATGTCATTCTTGTTGAAGTTACCGTGATATGTGTCTGAAATGGCACGCAGCTTCTCGGCTTCCTCCTGCGAGGTCTTGGCGGAGCGCCGATCATCATCACTGCAGCCTCGGTTCATAAGGACTACGCAAAGCCAGACATAGACGAATATTCTGACCCATCGAGGCCATTGCTGGAAAAAGATCCAAGCCGACCGGCATGCCCAGCCGAACACGTGAAGCCAGTACTGGGTTTTCGCGCCGGGCTGCTCGATCGGAAACTCGGGATACTGTGCCGGTCGTTTCGCTGAACCCGCCTTGGCGGCACGTGCAGGGTACGCACCCGTGGCCTTCACGTCAGCAGCGGGGGCCATTGCCTCGCCCGATACGAGTCGACGACTCAAGGTCTCCAAGGCAGGCGTCGGCTTTCCCGCCGGCACTTTCAGCCATTGAATCGAGAAAAACTTTTCCGGAACGCGGGCCCCAGACTGGCCGGTATCATCGATCAGAATCGGTAGTAGAAAAGGGTGGTCGTCGGCCATGTCGAGAGTTCTCTCGACCGCGAAGCGCCATTCCCGGCGAAAGTATCCCTCGAGCCGAGCCTCGGTTTGCGCCGAAATGAGCGGCATGAAAAAGTCGCATTCGCGGATCTGCCGGCGAATCTTCTGATCCCAGAGTTCCCCGCCGCCCAGTTCGCTTTCGTCATACCAGACCTCCAATCCGAATCCGACAAGCGCATCCTTGAGCGTTCGCGCCGCCTCGCGATCCTCGGAGGCATAGCTCAAAAAGACGGTCGGGGAGTGGTTGGAATTGGACGCATCGACGTCTGTCATGTTCTACAAATACCGCAGAGGCCCCGGGTCGCGAATGTCACGCGCAGCCAAGTGTACCTTACGGTATAGCAGTTAAACGAGCGGCACCCCGGGTAGTCCTGACGGCGGCGGCGGGGTAAACTGACCGCCCTGTGCCTCAAGCCGTTTTGCGGCACACGGCCTCGATATTGCGACCGATAAAACGCATCCACAGCCGCGCGGCTCTCGGCGCTGATGGCAACATGCGGCTTGCCGCGGGTCGCATCCTGCTCCGCGATCCAAAACCATGGTCGCCGATCACCGTAACCGGTAACACTCACCCCTCCAGAGTGTTCAGGTGGAACATCGAACAGACGTTCACGCCCCGCGGCGCGAGGGCCCGATCTACATGCTCGCGCAGCCAATTAGCTTTGTGCGGTAACGAACAGAGGTAAAACAACAATAACGATAATCTTCAGCAGATAGTGCGCAAGGAAGGTGCGATGCAGCAAACTATATTGCTGTTGCAAGAGAATGAGCCGAAGGCGGCAGTCATTCAGGAACTGCTTCACCGATCGAAGCGCAAGCGCTTCGCCATTGAATGGCTGAGAAGCTGCGATACCGCACTCGAGCGCCTAACCAACGGCACGCAAGAAGACGTCGCGGCCATCCTCGTGGACTTGGGTTCCGCGGAGGGCTTACCGCTCGAAGTCTTCGATCGGATACATGCGGCAGCGCCTCACGCTCCCATCTTGGTGCTCAGCGATCCTGAGCACGAAGCGGTTGCAGAACAAGCCGTACGCCGGGGAGCGCAGGATTACATCCTCGATACCCAGCTCGATGGCTATTCGCTGTTGAAGGCCGTGCACAACATGATCGAGCGCGCGGCAATTGCCGAAGCCTCCTTCGTCGAAAGGGAGCGCGCACAAGTAACCCTCAATTCCATCGGTGACGCCGTGATCAGCACCGATGTTGCCGGCTATGTGACCTATCTGAATCGCGTAGCCGAAACGATGACCGGCTGGTCGGCCGCTGAGGCACTTGGGCGCTCGTTTAGCGACGTGTTCCAAGTCACTAACGGCGCCGGAGCCGAGCACACCACGAATCCGATTGCCCTGGCCATGCAGGAAAACAAAACCGTAGGCTTGGCCGTGGGTGCAATGCTCATCAGGCGCGACGGCCATCAAACTGCCATCGAGGACTCGACGGCACCCATTCACGATCGCAGAGGTCAGGTAACCGGCGCGGTGATCGTATTTCACGACGTCACTCAAGCGCACGAGATGTCGCAGCGCATGTCCCATCTGGCACATCATGATTATTTGACCGACCTGCCCAACCGCTTGCTGTTCAATGATCGATTGGCCCAAGCAATGGCAGCGGCGCGGCGCCACGGCGAACGGCTGGCAGTGCTGTTCGTTGATGTTGATCGATTCAAGCACGTCAACGATTCCCTGGGCCATGCAATCGGTGACCGGCTGCTGCTGTGTGTTGCCGAGCGTCTCGCCGCCAGTGTGCGCAGCGCCGATACCGTCAGCCGACAAGGTGGTGATGAATTCGTGATTCTGCTGTCCACTATTGCGCACGCCGAAGACGCCGCCGTCAGTGCCATCAAAGTGCTCACGGCGCTCAGACTGCCGCATCGGATCGGGGAACATGTGCTGCAAATCACCTTGAGTATCGGCATCGCCGTCTATCCTGAAGACGGCAGCGATGCAGAATCGCTCGTCAAGCACGCCGATATTGCGATGTTGAATGCCAAGAACACCGGGAGGAACAACTATCAGTTCTTTCGATCGGGGATGAGCGAACATGCACTGGAGCGCCAATCGTTGGAAAGCGGCTTACGCCACGCTTTGGACCAACGCGAGTTTGTCCTGTACTACCAACCAAAGATCGATCTGGAGACCGAAGCGGTCACGGGTGCCGAGGCCCTCATCCGCTGGCGCCAGCCGGGGCGCGGCATGGTGCTCCCGGAGATGTTTATTCCCATCGCGGAGCAATGCGGTTACATCGTACAGATCGGGCGATGGGTTTTGCGAGAAGCGTGCCGCCAAGCCAAACGCTGGCAGGACACTGACCTGATACCCATGCCTGTGGCCATCAATGTTTCCGCGGTGGAACTGCGATCTCCCGGTTTCGTACACGGTGTTCGAACCATCTTGAGCGAGACCGGATTGAATCCGCGGTACGTCGAGTTTGAATTGACGGAAACCGCACTGATGCAGGACCCCGCATCCACGATCGCGGTGCTACAAGCATTGAAGGACATGGGCGCAAGGCTGACGTTGGATGATTTTGGAACTGGTTATTCCAGCTTAAGCTATTTGAAGCGCTTTCCGATCGATGCTCTGAAAATCGACAAGTCGTTCGTACAGGGTTTGTGCACCAATGCCGGAGATGCGAACATCGTCAGCGCCGTCATCAACATGGGCAAGAGCTTCGGATTAAAGGTCATCGCCGAGGGTGTCGAGACGCGCGCGCAGTTCCTGAGGTTGCAGGCCCAACAATGCACCGAAGGACAAGGATTCTATTTCCACGAACCTGTCGCTGCCAATGAGTTCGCCAAATTGCTCGGGCCTGATCTGTCGACTACGGTTGGTGCCTAGCCAGTATTGCCTGCTAGTATTCATCGACGCCAGATCGACCAATCACGCGAGGTGGATATCTTGGGTAAGCGCATGTTGCTGGGATTGACGGCCGTCGGACTCTCGGTGCTGGTCACCGCACGGGCTGAGGTGATTGGAATTGAAGTTCTCGAGCGCTCACCCTTCGCCTCCGGCATGATCTTCGGCGCTGCCGGCGCGTATGAGAAGGTCCGCGGGGTCGCCAAATTCAGTCTCGACCCGGATGCGACCGCGAACCTGCGCATCGTCGATCTTAAGTTGGCGCCGCGGGATTCCGTCGGACGTGTCACCTTCGAAAGCCCCTTCATCTTGCTCCGGCCGGTCAGCACCGCGAACTCGACTCTCGTCTATGACGTGAACAATCGTGGCGGCATTGCCATGCTCGGCCAGATGGATGGGGCAAGCCCTGCCAATAATGATCCGACCACCGTCGCCGACGCCGGCGACGGATTTCTCATGCGCCATGGATTTACTTTGCTGTTCTCGGCCTGGACGTGGGATGTCGCCCCTCCGCAGCCCGGCGTGAAACCCTTGGTGCTGGGGCCGCTCATCGCGCATCAACCCGACGGGACCTCCATCACCGGCAAGGTGGAGAATGAGTTCATCGTCAATGCACAGCAGGCCGTCGCCGTCTATGCGGGCATGCGCGGTCTCACGTACGAGCCCGCAACGCCGAACGACCCGGCCGCGATCCTGGCCACCCGAGCGCGCCCGGGTGAAGCGCTGGTTCCGATTGATCGTGCGGCCTGGCACTTCGTGGCGCCGGAACAGCCCGGTGGACCGGGCCGTGTGCAACTGGAGGGAGGTTTCCAACCCGGCACACTCTATACGCTCACTTACACCGCTAAGGACCCTCATGTCACCGGTGCTGGGCTTGCTGGAATTCGCGATCTACTCGCCTACTTCCGCGATCGCCCATTCGAAGGTGCGCCGGCGCCGCGCAAGGTATTGATCTTTGGCATCAGCCAATCCGGACGTGTCATCGGGCGAATGTTGCACGACGGGCTCAATGTCGACGAGACCGGGCGTCTGGCCTTTGACGGCGCCTATATGCAGGTCCCTGGCGCGGGTGGATCGGCCGGCTTCAATAGTCGCTTCGCACAACCCACCCGTCATCCCTCGCTTCTCGAAGAGCATGACTACCCGTCCGATGCTTTTCCTTTCACCAGCGCAGCCTCTGAGGATTCGGTGACCGGTGAAACGGGGTCCATCCTGGATCGGGCTCGTGACGCGCAGGGACATCTGCCGAAGCTGATCATCGCCAATACGTCGACCGAATTTTGGAACCGTGACGCATCGTTGATTGCCACGACGCCCGATGGCCGGGCGGACGTGGCGCCCGCGGCCAATGTCCGCCTCTACGCGCTCATGGGTGCCCAGCACTACGTCGGCCGCTCGCACGTGCGCGACCCTTTTGTGAATTGCGTGTCGACAACCGATCACTATCTCGCCATGCGTGCCCTGCTCATCGCGCTCGATCGCTGGACCAGCGCGTCCGCGGCGCCTCCGGCCAGCGCCTACCCCAGCCTCCGTGGAGGCACTTTGATGTCGGCCGACGCCTATCGTGCGGCGTTTCCGCGCGGGTTAGGCCTGTCGCCTCCGGATCGAAATTTGCGCGAGCCGCGACTCGACTTCGGCCCGCGCTTTGCAACCGAAGGCATTGCCGATCAGGTACCGCCCCTGTCGGGACCTGAATTCGGCACCCGAGTCCCTGCGCCCGATGCGGACGGCAACGATCGTGGCGGCGTGCGGCTGATCGAGATGCAGGTCCCTCTGGGCACTCACACCGGCTGGAATCAACGCGCGCCGAAAACCGGCTTTGCCTGGGCCACGGCGCGCTTCGACGGCAGCTTCGTTCCGTTCGCCCGCACCGAAGCGGAGCGCAGCGCCCGCAACGACCCGCGCCCCAGCATCGCATCGCGCTACCCCACTCGCGGCGCCTTCACGGCCAAGGTCCGGCTTGCGGCGAAACGCCAAGTCGCCGCGGGTTTCCTCCTGCCGGAAGATATGGAACGTGCCGTATCCGAGAATCTGGCGCTCTATGATCGGATCATGGCACACGCGCCTGAGGACCCGAGTTGCCAGTACCTGTTCGCCAATTGAGCATAGCGCCACTCTGCGCTGCGCCGTCGCTACCTGAACCGCGTCGCCCCAGTGATCCGACCGATCTTCCGCTCTCTGTCCGCTCATTGTCCGCGGACAGTGTCCGCGGACAAATGAGGCATCGGCGGCTTGAAAATAGACCCCGTAAACAATGATTTGGGGCATCTGGGAACTGGCACGTCGCTTGCTTGTACCAAGCATCGAGAAGTTCTTGCCAGGAAAATCGGATGTTGCGATACCACGCTGAACTCGCCTTGCGCGCTCTGCGGCGAAACGTGCTGCTCACCGTATTGATGATTGCCGCAATCGCAGTCGGCGTCGGCTCAGCGATGAGCGTGCTCGCGGTGTTGCGTGGCTTATCGAGCGATCCGATTCCCTCGAAATCGCAGCGCCTGTTTGGCGTATGGATCGATAATTGGGGGCCTGGGAGTCCGCCCGATAGTGAAAATCAGTTGAGTTACCTGGATGCGATAGCGCTCATGCGTGCGCATCCTGGGTTGCGCCAAACCGCCATGTACGGAGTGGCGCTGTATGTGACGCCCGCCGCGGTCGACGTGACGCCCTTCAGCGTGGCGGGCCGTGCCGTATACGCGGATTTTTTCAAAATGTTCGAGGCACCGTTTCAAACGGGCGCCGTATGGAATATTCATGAAGAGGAAGACAAGGCCAATGTGGTCGTCGTTGGCGCGACGCTCGCCGCGAAACTTTTTCCGAGCGGCGACGCCGTCGGACAAACCATCGTTCTCAATCAGCATAACTACCGAATCGTCGGCGTACTGTCGCGATGGAACTTCCAGCCGCGAATCTACGATTTGACGCCGGGCTATTTTCAGGACACGGAAGACGTTTTCTTGCCCTTCCCCACTGCCATCGACCGAAAAATGAACACCTATGGCTCCATGCTGTGCCCCGGACCGGACCCATCGGGGTGGACCGCAATCTTGAATTCGGAGTGCCGCTGGCTGCAATTTTGGACCGAACTGCCGACTCCGATGTCGGCCGGTTACGAAGGATTCCTCCGCGGATATGCCGCCGAGCAGGAACGCCTCGGACGTTTTCACTGGTCGACGCGGCTGCGACTGCTGAACAGTCGCGATTGGGTCGCCGCGCAGAAAATGGTACCGGATGAGATTCGCTTGAGCACACTGGTCGGGTTCAGCTTTCTGCTGGTCTGCCTGGTCAATGCCAGCGGCCTCATGCTGGCAAAATTTGGCGGACGCATCGGTGAGTTGAGCGTACGGCGCGCGCTGGGTGCATCAAAAATGAACATTTTCGCTCAATGCTTGGCGGAAGCTGCGGTCATCGGCATTGCCGGGGGATTGCTGGGCCTAGTGCTCGCAAGTCTGGGAATCGTCATCGAGCGCGGCATCCTGCGCGAGGACTATGCGCCGCTGGTGCGAGTGGATACCGGTGTCGTCCTGATCACCATGGGCCTGGCACTGTTATCCGCGATCTGCGTGGGAGTGTATCCGGCCTGGGGTGCGAGTCGAGCGCCGCCGGCCTGGCAGCTGAAGGCTCAGTAACAGAACAGATACGCCGCAGGAAATACGCCTCATGGAGTTAGTACCCATCATTTTACAGCTGCGTCGACGGAAACTCGGCGCCTTTCTGGTCGGTCTGCAAGTCGCGTTGACCATTGCGATCGTGTGCAACTCGTTGTCGATCATTCAGCAGCGTGTGCAGCAGATTCGTCGGCCGAGCGGTCTGGACGAAGCGAACATCTTCACGATTCAGAACGAATTTGTCGGCCAATCCGCAAGTCTCGCTGCGCAGATGCAGGGAGATCTTGCAGCGCTGCGCGCGCTGCCCGGAGTCGCGGAAGTGTCGGTCACCAATTCCTTTCCCTTGCGAGGCTACGGACCAAGAGCGGCCATCAAGCTCGCACCCGAGCAGCGCCAGGCGAGCGCGAATGCCGCGCGATATCACGTCGATGAGCATGCATTCAAAGCCTGGGGTCTGCGGCTGCTCGCCGGCAGATGGTTCGCGCCCGATGAGGTCCTCGATGAAGGCAGCGGTGAACAGCCGCAGCCGGCCTCTGCCATCCTGACTTATTCATTGGCACAGGCTTTGTTTCCAAAGGGCGATGCGCTGGGCAAGGATGTGTTTTTCAATGAAACCACCCGAACTCGAATCGTTGGAGTCGTCGAGAGGTCCGAGGCGCCATGGGCAGCGAACGGGTTGGACGAAAGCGAGTGGCCGAGCGAGCATTCGGTCTTTCTGCCGCAGCATGACAATGGAAGATCGAATGTCTACCTGGTACGGACGCTTCCCGGCCAGCGGGACGCCGTGATGCCCGCGGCCACGAAGGCACTATTCAATCTCAGCCGGTCGCGGATCGTCGATGATGTCAGCAGCTTTGCCCAGACAAGACAAACCATTTACCGCGCCACCCGAGGCCTGGGCGTCACGCTTGCGATCCTGTCGGTTCTGCTGTTGAGCGTCGCGGCATGCGGTATCTTCGGCTTGACGACCTTTTGGGTCACCCAGAGACGCCGTCAGATCGGGATGCGGCGCGCCTTGGGAGCCAGGCGCCATCACATCTTGGAATACTTCCACACGGAGAACCTTTTGATAGCGGGCGCCGGCGGCGTACTCGGCATTGCACTCGGCATCGCGGGCAATTTATGGCTCGCGACCCAGCTGCAGTTGAGACCCATGGCTGTCGGGTATTTTCTATTCGGGGCTCTTCTGGTTTTGGCCCTGAGTCAGGCCGCCGTCATCTGGCCGGCGCTGCGCGCCGCGTCCATTTCACCGGCATCTGCCATGCGCGACATATGATGCCTCTAGCCAAATCCTACGGCCCATGATAGGTTACATGTAACCTGATCGGAGACTCTTCATGGCCTCGGCATCAAAGCCCAAGCCCTCCCGCACGAAGGTGCGCCAACATCGCGAGCGGTTGCGCGCGCAGGGTTTGCGCCCAATCCAGATTTGGGTGCCGGATGTACGCGCACCGTCCTTCCGGTCAGAGGCGCACCGCCAGTCATTGGCCGTAGCCACGACCACGCACGCCCATGAGGATCAGGCATTCATCGATGCCGTTTCAGATTGGGGCCATGAATGAAGCGAGGCGATATCTGGACCGTCGCCGGCGGCAAGGACTACGCTGGGAAACCACGCCCCGTCGTCATCATCCAGGACGACAGCTTCGATGCAACCGATTCGATCACCGTCTGCGCGTTCACCACTGAGGAGACGAGCGCACCACTGTTCCGGCTACTGGTCGAGCCGAACGAGCGCAATGGCCTGCGAGCGACGTGTCGCTTAATGGTGGACAAGGTTACTACCGTACCAAAAACCAAGGTTGGCACACGCATCGGTAAATTGGATGACGAAGATATCCTGCGGCTCAATCAAGCCGTACTGGTATTCCTCGGGCTGGCGTTATCACCGAGGACCAAGCGGGGCGCGGCTCGCTGAGACGACTACGCCGATGTCTCCCTATGAATTTTTTGCTTGTGCGCAGGAGCGACAGGAAGACGCATGACGTGGCGACGCTGCCCGGCGCGTCCAACCTCTTGAAAGCCGGCTTCGCTGAAGGTTTCGACAAAACCCATGAAGCGATAGCTCGGGGAGTCGGGATCGACGGGATAGGCCTCCACGATCGTAGCGCCATTGCAAGCGGCATGTTTGATGGCGGCCTGCAGCAGCTTTTTCGAAATCCCATGGCCGCGATGCTGCCGCTTGATAAAGAAGCACGCCAGCGCCCAGACCTGTTCAGGCTTGTCGCCATCATCAAGGCCCCCGAGATGGCGATAGGTGTCCCGAGGTGCGATCGAACACCAGGCGATGGGGACGTCATCACAATAGCCGAGAATACCGATCGGCACGCCGGCCTCCACCCTGGATTTCATCGCCGCGCGGCGGTCTGCACCGTCGGACGGCTTTGCCTCAGCGGCAGTTGATCGCCAAACCATACACCAACAGCTTTTTGGGCAGCCCCTGCTCTCGAAGAGGCTCACAAAGTCCGGCCAGGTTTCGCGGTCTACTTCTCGAAAGACGATTTCATCCATACCCGATATTCCCCGATGGCGACTGCGCACCGAATCGGTCGCCGGAAGCTGTGGGATAGCATAGCGCTGGCGTAGATTTGGCGGAGAGGGTGGGATTGCTCGGCTGCGCCTCCGACCTGCCATTCCGCATTAGCGCGTCTCATGCACTAATTTGGCGATCAGGGTGGCGATATCCGATGCCCGGCTGATTATCCCCAGGTGCCCTGAATCCGAAAAATAAACGTGTTCGGCCAGTGAGTAGGTCGCCTTCAGCTTGGCTGCGTCCTCAGCGTCGATGAGCGTGTCACGGCCGAACGTTATTATGAGTATTCGACTGAGCATGATTTCGGCTGCATTTCTGCGGCCCCCTTTCCGGGTTCGCGCAGAGAACACGTTGCCCCGGCTTTCGCTGGAATTGAAACATCTCTTTAGCGTCGAGTAAGCGCCGCCGCTGACTGGACGAGGTTTACATCGATAACTCTGTCGGCATGGGCTTTCAGGTCGCGCTTTACTCCGTGGTCGAAGTGACAGAGGAACACGCGAAGTCCTTCACGTCTGGCGAACTTGAACGCGGGAATCAAATCGCTGTCGCCCGTCACGGCCACAATTGCTTGCACCGATTGAGTTAGCGCCAGTCTTGCTATGTCCAGCCCAATTCGCAAATCAACGCCTTTCTGCGTGATGTTCGGCACAAGATCACCCGCTTCGATTTGCCTTGGCTTTTTTAACAGGGACTTGAGTGCGTTACTTCCAAGCTTCCAGTCTTGGGTGCTGGTCTCGCCGAGGCGCAATGCGAAGTCCGGTCGCAACTCAAGCGTGTCTAATAAGCTTTCGTGCGCCTTAAAAATAGCGGTGTTCGATAAATCCGTTTGAGCTTTGCTCAATGGATTTGTAAGTATTCCTGTCGCGGGTCTGGCATGGTAAAAATAAACGCGAAGGCGATCGAGCCCATGCACGCACAAATGCCCGCCGATTGCCGAAGCGACCGCCTCGACTTGATCCGCTGTTGGAAATTTTCTGAGCCTGTGTTCGAGTTTGCGGAGTAAAAACCCGCCATCGATCAGGATTGCGTATCGGAGTGGGAATGACATTCGCCGGCCCTGGCAGTTGGAGCGACCCGACTCGTTCGTGACGTCTTGCGACGTGCTTGATCAGTGACGAACGAGGGGGTCATCTTCTATCGGGTAACAATTTACCATGCGGTACCGGAATCCGCTGTGGATAAGTCGGCATATTTGAGCATCTGAATAATAGGATAAAGCGCTGTAACTCCTTGTTATATTGACGATTGTCGCAAATTCAAGAGACCATATCCGCAGAGGCTTGCGCCATAGCCAGGGAAGCAGCCCCGATGTGTCGAACTCACGTCTGGCGGAGAGGGTGGGATTGACTCGGGCCATCCTAGCCCTCGCGCTTCGCGCGCCGTCGCCAAGGCGCTCCGGCGTCCAAAATCGCTCCGGGCGATTTTGTCGAACTCGGCGGGTTCGTCCACGCACCCTGCTCCTTCAAAAATCAAAATGGGCCCAAAGCAGGCCCATTTTGATTTTTGTTGGCGGAGAGGGCGAGATTCGAACTCGCGAAGGCCGTGAGGCCTTGCCGGTTTTCAAGCCCTGGCACATGCACGGCGCTGGTACGGCGGTGCCATGCCAATGCACTTTGTTTCAAGTCGTTTGCTTCTACTTTTGCGCTGACTGCCGCACTGTAAAAACCGGCAAAGCTGACCGCTCACGGTGCAGTTTGGTACAGGGTTTGGTACGGCCCCTTAATGGCCGCCGCACCCTACCCGGCCCGCCTGCCGTAAAACAGCCCAGGCAGGCCCCCACCAGGGTCAGTTTAGCCGCCGTAAACCGACCAGGGCGGTCGCAGGGCCTTTTTCCGTACCAGGCAGCCCCTTGGCGGCATCGGCGCTGCCAGCAACATTTGGCACCGGCCTGTCGGCGGGCCCATAGCCTATCCTAGGCTCGGCGCCGCTGTAACTCGCGTTCGAAAGCCCGAATGAATTTCGTGAGATCCGTCTTGAGAACCCGACACAAATCGCGTAGCTGAACCAGGTCCAGCCGGACTATTCCTCGTTCGATATCGCTGATGAATGACTGATGGCGACCCATTGCGGCTGCGCATTCGAGTTGTGTGAATCCGGCCTTTACTCTAGCTGCCTTCAATAGGCGGAGAAGGACTCGATATTCGTTGCGATGAATGGTTTTTGGCATAGCCGCTTGCGTCCGAGCGGCTAATAAAGCTATATGCAAACTTCAGATATCTAAAAACCAGATAATCGTCGGAGATAGCGCGAATCATGGCACTCGTAAAATGCTCGGAATGCACAACTGAAATTAGCGACCAGGCAAAGGCATGCCCAAAGTGTGGCGCTCCCCTGGAGGTTTCCAGACGACACATTTCGACCAAAACTGGCTCCCCCTGGCTCTTAGTGTTCGGAATCCTGGGCGGCCTCTTCCTTTTCGCGTTCTTACTCACCGCAATATTCGACACAAAGGAAAACATCCCGGTAATAAAAGCCGCAATCAATTACCTCGACTCGCAGGTGATAATCGCAAATAAGGAGCCGGTAGACTTACGGGACTGCTTTATATCTATCCAGCAAGAGCGCAGCGACACCGGCATCTACAGAATACACCACGTCGATATTAAGCTGCGCGAGTCAAAAATCCTCGATGCCGAGCTGTTCGTAAACGGTGATTCGGAACGTTTTAATCCGTATAAGTACGCGCCTAAACTCATAATGCTTGAATGCGACACTGCGAACGGAAAGCGCAGCGGAGGGCGAAGCTTCCAATAGGCCATGCGAGTAGTTGACCGCTTTGCGAAACGGACTCCTACCTACGGGAACATTGGCCGCGGGTGCAACGTGTTACAGCAGCCCTGGTGCAGTGCGGCGGCAAGCTTACGGCGGAGGAATTCGCGGTCCTATACCACTGCTAGGCTCGCGAAACTGCGAACCCGCCCGCCTTAACGGCTTGGCGGGTTTTTTGTTGCCTTGTATAATATGGGTGCGGCGGCAGGAGTCGAACCTGCATCTCCCCGAACGGCACCCCCTGGGGGCAACCAGCGGTATAGCCTAAGTGATTCGGGAGCTCTATCCGTTGTAGCTACGCCGCTTTATCTACTCCACGTGGCTTACACGCCAACGTTTCCAATTTCTGAATTAATTTATCGAAGTTAAATTTCCGAATGCTTGGGCCGTTTTTGCGATGTTGCGACGGTAGCCAATCCAGTATTTCTAGCTTCTCGAGACGAGCAATGTGGCGTTCCACAGTCCGGGTAGACGTGCCCATGCGATTGGCAATTGTGGCGGGTCGTGGGTGCGGGAGCTTTTTGGGTTCGCTTTCCCACCAGTGCATGCAGATATTCAGTATCAGCACTATGTCCGTCGCGTCGAGGCCAAGCTCCTGCTGATGGCGCACTAGCCCGTCAGGAATGATCTGGTAGCCGTACGAACCTCCCTTGATTGCCGGTCCCCATTTGGTTTCTGCAGCGCTTTTAGAAAACCCTTCCTCACGCGCATCTTGGCCGCGGACCGCATCCCCGACTACGTCTTCAAAGAAATCTTCTTCCGTGGTTTCCATGAAAGCGACAATAGCTTAAAGGCTTATACATTATCAATATACATTCTTCCGCTAACGACACTAGTGTCGGTATTTCGCGTCTATGGCGTCGCACACAGCCGAAATTGCGTAGTTCTCTGGATGTTTATACAGTCCCATGATGGCGCGGGACTTCAAAGTCGAGAGGCTATCCGACGAGTTCGGGCAGTACGTTTTATTCTTGAAATGCGAGAGCTGCCTGCACGAACGCAAGACCACGCCTAACCTGCTGGCGAAAATCTGTGGATGGGACGCCAAGCTCCATGATGTGGCGCGACGATTGCGTTGTTCTGTGTGCCACAAAAAGAAGTGCACCGCGCGGGCCGTTCCGGTCACGGTACCGCGCGGATATCACAGTCACTAGAGAGCCATGCGCTTCGGCTTCGACATGTCCTGCTTCAAGGCATCGAGAACGGCTTGAATGTTCGGTGAGCGCGATACATCCGTTACCACCTGACCGCCAATCACATTCGGCTTCGGCGGCGTCCACCTCTGGTCATGAAAATCATTGCTCGCGCCGGTATCCGCAATCGCACCGCCCGAAATACCGTTGCTCGAGTTGGGCGGAAAGCCAACCTTGCGCATGTTACGCATACGCTTGCCGATTCTAACCTCATCAGCGCTGCGGCCATAACCATCAACGCCGCATTTTTGCAATCGGCGCGAATCGAATGCCTTACTTAGTCCTAGCGCATCGAAACTAATATCCGCACGCACTGGGCTCCGGTGAGCCTTGCGAATCTCACGCACGCCAGCATTTCTGCCGATGGCCGGATCAGCGTCAAACTTTTGCAGAAAGTCCGGATCGAATGGCTGTGGACGCGCCAATATCGATTTAAATACGTCCAGCTCCGCCCCTTTTATCAGCCCGATTTTGCCGCCGCGAAACTCGATATTGGTTTTGCGCAGCGCGCCGGCATTTTGAAATAGCTTTTTCATAATGCTTCCATCTCGCTTGTGAATTCGAAAGAATTTGGCCGTGCTGCACGATGGGCGATCAACAATGCTGATCTCGTTCGGCATCGCCGTATAGCGCTGCACGACTTTCTCATTGACGATATCCGCCCATTTCTTCGTGTAGCGGCCGCCAATCGAAAAGCCAAGGTATGCGCCTTCGCAGACCTTTTCCCATTCGTTGTCATCGATGATTTTGGCAGTCACGTCGACGGCGCGTTCGGCGTCGTCGAAGGTAATATCCGTTAGCTTGCCCGCGCAAACGTTCCCATGCATCGCGCGAACGTTCCCGTGCGAAAGGCCACCGGAATCTTTGTAGATCTCAGCAGACCAGGCCATAAAGTTCGGCTTGCTGGAAAAATAATCCATTACTTCCCCGTCCCGGTCTACAATTTCCTGTGTTGCCCTTCCTGTGACCTCGCGCCGTTGCTCATCGATTTTGTATATTTGTGCGAATATCGGCTGCATTGCAATTACCTCTTGTTAAACCAAAAAGATGCGCGCCGCGACTGCATGGGTGTAGAGATCCCATACATTCCGCGCGCACTCGGCATACCTCGACCGAGCTTTTCTAATCCGCAAATTGCGATCGCCAAAAGCCTTCTGCGGATAGAAACTGAAATGGGGTGCCCATCGCGACCTGTTAGCCGGGAAATCAGAACCGACTGGAGAAACAGGTCCATGGGCTTTCGGCGTTTGCTGTTTGCGGTACTCTCCGAATAATCCGCAGTTGGGGGCTAAGGCGATACCGCGGGACCCCAACTTCCCCGTGACGACCGAGGACGGCCGTAAATCATTCACGATGCCATGCTCCGGTCAATTCTCGAACTACGACTCCCGGCTTCGTAGCTAACTGTGGCGCTAGCGGATGCCTGTTTTCCGTGTCGGCTTTGGCTTGCGTTGCCATGTACGCCAGAAACGATTCCGCGCCACCTGACTTGATCAACGGATGTAGCGCATATCGCAGCGCGTCGATGATGTGATTGAATTTGTCTACAGGCTCGGCCAGTACGTCGCCGCTCAGCCTGTCCACTTTGAAACTGTAAAGTTTGAATTCCTCGGCCGCGTGTTCGCAGCGCGGGTGTATTACGATCTTCTCGTAAGACCGCAGATGCGCTATACCGTCCTCGACCGAGCCACTCCATTTCGGAACTGAGACCATTTGCGAATATCCATTTCGCTGCATGTAGCTGATGGTCTCGGGCCTGGCGCTGTCGGCTCTGACTGCATGCAGCCTTGCACCCGGTACCGCGTCGAACATCTGTGGCGTGCGATCAATATCCACGCCAAGACCATACGCCTCGTATTCGACGTACAAGACGCGGCCATTGATCCAACATTTGACCAGTGTGGTGGGGTCCTGGCTGAATCCCCAGTCAGCACCGAAATAAGGGCCGTTCCAACCCTTGCCGGGCTCGAACGACTCAACAGAATATTTCCCACGGAATATCTGCGCATTGCTGTGCGTAATAAGGCCACCAAGCCAAACATGATCGAAAGCGTCAGTGTCCGTTCTCCGCATGTGTTCCATTTCGTCTGACAGCGGCGGCCCGAACCACGGATTGTCGAGATACGACGATTTGATAATTATCGAGTTGGGTGGCGGACTGACCACGAACCTTATGTGGGTAGGATCAGTTGCCAAATCACTATTCCACCCAAGCCAGATTTCCGAGCCGACCGCTCTGATGGTGGGAATCAGCACTTGCCAACTGTTGTCGGAGACGTTGACTGCTTCCTCGACGAAAACTATTTGGCAGCCTTCGAAGGATTTGATCTTCGACACATTGGTACGCAACCCCGCGAATAGGAACTCCGACCCATTACGACTCGTGATGCTGGCATTCTGCACCTCAAAATAGTTACTAAGCCCTAGTAGTTCGATTTGGTCGGACAGCAGCGTGTGGATCGAATCGGCAATCGAATTCTGGAATTCGCGGGCGCATAGGATTCGGGTCTTCCTCTCCAGCGCCCTAGCTATCATTGCGCGTGTAAAAGTCCAGCTCGCCCCTCTGCCTCTGCCGCCATAACAACCCCGATACCGTTTCGGGCTGTCGAACAGTTCCAGCATCTTGGGCGGCAGCTCGATTACACAGACGCCATAGCTCCGCGACATTACGCCATAGGCACAGACACAAACTAGCAACTGATCTCTATGCAGATTTATTCGGGCGGCCATCACGCGAGACGCGAATGCGTCCCCATCTTCTGTAGACCTCTGCCACAGCACCTTCACTTCCGCTGCGGTAGCGGCCTGCGCCTGTTCGATATGGCGCTGCGCAGCTCTCATGAGCGCCTGTTTGCCGATTTCGCCAAAGGGCATGTTTCTAGCGCTCGGCCAGCAACGCATTGACCAAGGTCTCGGCTTCGCGGCCGACCTGCGCCAAGTCCTCGTTTCGCGCACGCTGTGCGGCTTCCGGTCCCAATGGATTGGGGTTAAATGCGGGCGGCAATGGGATATTCAGATCTTGGTATAGGCCAGAACCCTGAAACACGCCGACCCTCTGTTCCTTCGTGATCGTGTCCGCCGCCAGTAGCGCTCCGAATGCCTTGTGAGCGACGGCGATCATTGCTTCTCTGGCCGCAAGGTATTGGCCCATATAACTCTCGGCCTCCTCGATGGCCGCTTCGCGCAGCAATGTGTCCCTAGTGACCCGCAGTTCCGCACGCTTCCTCGATAGTGCCTCTGTGTCGGCTTGCAATTTGTCCAGCACGAGATGGCCCACACGTGCGGCCTCGCTGGCGCGCTTCAGATGATTTTCTATATCCGCCAAGGCCTTGCGTTCCGCTGATAGATCGCGAGTTGGCCTTTGATGGTAGCGGTCGTCTGCTTCTGCTGCCGCTATCGCACGATTGGCGGCTTGCACCTGTATTTGCAAATCGTCAGCGCGTTTGAGGTCGGTTTTGATTTGCCTGATACGCGCTGAAATCACTTCTGACTGTTTTACGATCCCTCGATCCAGGTCCAAATGGTCCTGCAACCGCTTGAGCGCCGGCGGATTGGTGGTGTCCCGCTTCTTGCCGAATACATTGGTTATCGCATTCATAGTTTTTCTCCGTTGTGAGATTCACTTGCTGGCAGATAGTCCTGCCCATTTAAAAAAGGTGCGCCGCCGTTCTGCAGCTGCGTGAGTTGTTGGCGCAGCGCTTCTAGTTCGTTGAGTTCCTCACGCATCTTGGCGAGGCGTGCGCCGATTTCGGCGACGTACACCAGGCGCGTTCCGATTTCGGTACGAATGGTCTGGAAACGCATTTCGCGGTAGACCTTGCCAATCTCGCGGCGCCATTGGTCTACGGTTTCTAATTGGCCGACTCGAATGCGTTTCAGTTCTGCGCCATCTGCGGGCAGAACCATTTGAGCGCTCGCGATCTTGCGTCGCTGCGAGCCGCTGAGCTTCGGCTTCCGTTTATGTTTCGGTAGCTTTTTCATGGCTAGAGCGCCACGGATGGCGATACAATTGCCCGCCCCGCCAACAAATTGCGGCAATTAAGGGGCCAGGGGGCGCGCATGTTCGCTGCAATCGTAGCCAAAAACGTGGACGCCGCCTTTTTAAACCGGTGTCGCCAACTACTTTGCTGCGCAGAGTTAACGGGCAAATGCTCAACGCCAGATGCGCTGCAATGCCGCGCAGCGCGCTTTGTACCAATGTAGGTACCAAAACCAGCACCAAAACGGCTATTAACTAGGTTGCTCACTCGTCATCCTCGATGTAGGTAAATGTGTTGTCCTCTGGCTTGCTGGTCCATCCGCCCTTCCTCGCGAGCCTAGTCAACCAGCGCTCCTCCTCTTTCGTTAGTCCAATGCCAGTGCGCGACCACGCAGCTTTGACCGCGGATAGCTTGCAAGCATCGGCGCACGATAGGTCTGGAGCGCAGTACGCAGCGGCCAGCTTCGCCTTGAACGGGTCTAATTCTTTTTTAATCACGCGTGTCCCTCAACTTGGATATCAAGTAGTAAAGTAGATTGGGTGATCTCGCGGCCTGCACTGTGCGGCTGCATCAATATCAACCAGCGGCAATGCTGACCGATTAGGTCTTGGCAGCAATTCTCTAAGCCTTGCCGCAAGCCGCTATCTGTCAGCGGCATTAATGTGAGCGGTGCGCCTTGGCGGAAACGTTCTGTGGTGTGACACAGAAATATTACGTACGGAGCCTTCGAGTCCCTCCACATCTCGAACATCGACGGCCACGAACCGCCCAGGGTAGATAGCATCCGGCGCAACGACTTGGGCTTCCGCCTGGCAAACGCTTTATCTATTACGATGGCTATCGGGCTCTGGCTCACAACATCACCCCAACAGCCGATTGGTGTGTGTGTACGGTCGTATATCCAATGTCTTTTAAGCATTGGTATACGCCTACACACCGAGAGCAGCGCAGCACCGCAGGTACTATAGGTGCGCCGCTCTCTACCCCTGCTTTTTCCAGGGAATTAGTCAGCATGGATTTCCCCGCGCTTTTTTGAGTGGCGCAACCGCGCAGGAGTGGCGCGCGGCACTGCGCCGCTCTCGCTACCTGGCGGTGGTTTTTGCGCTAGATCTAACTTGTAAAGCGGTCTGCCGTTTCTATCGCCGGAGTGTTTAAAGATACCGGCGGTAACGGCTTCGTCGAAGAGTGCCAGCGCACCGCGCTCTGATAGATTGCCGCGTGCGATCTCCCCACGAGCATCGCCGAATTGGGTCTTTGAGAACTGCTTACCTTCTGCCCATTTGTGAAAGAGAAGGCTGTTGACCAACAGAGTATCGACCTGCCTGCCAGCGTCTTTCCGCCTGATATTGATTGGTCGTAACAGACCGTTGTGCGGCAGTCGCACGAAATACATTGTGTCCGTTAATTCGCCATCGCTGCACCGCGTATGTTCGACGCGGATGATATCGGCGTTCTCTTCCCCTTCCCGCAAAACCGACAGATCGCCAAGCTTTTCGCGCTCTGCACCCTTGTACTCTGAGAAAGAGATGGTCTCGCTGGTGTTGTCCGTTAGCTGGCTTGCGCCACGGCCCGCATACTTACCCCCGTTGGCCGTCGCGTCCTTGCCAGCGTGGTGAACGAATATGATCGTGCAGTTGGCTTTCTGGACGATGTACTCGAACGCTTTGGTCAGAGCATTGAACGTCTCGCCGTTTTCCTCGCCACCATATAGGCGCGAGATGGGATCGAGAATCATGATCTCGATGCCCACCGAGAGTAATTCGGCAATCAACTCATCGACCAGCGGAGTCATAACCCACTGCTGATTCTTGTATTCGATGAAATTCATGTTCTCGCCAGCAAGAGGCTTCGCGAAAAAGTTAGAAAGCAGTTGGCGGCGTAAATTAATCTCCTCCCCCTCTTCCATAGGTTGCGAGACGTCCTGCACGATCCTGCGCCACCGCCGGCGGAAGCTGTTCTTATGTCGCTCGAGCATGCAATACATGGTTCTGTAGAACCGGTCGAACGACTGGTGAAAGAACTTGGTGCCGCTTGCCATGCCCACGGCGGCATACATGGTCCAGGTGGATTTACTGGTACCGGCCTGACCGGCGATCAAGCAGACTTCGCTTTTCTGCAGGTAGTTTTGCAGAATGTATTCCGGCGCTGGCGGCTCTTCGTCATACCATTCGGCGCCCACGGGCTCCAGATTCCGCATCGACGTGGGCAGATGGTAGGCCGCATCCCCCTTCTTGCAGGCCTCCCGCCATTTCTGGAGCAGTGGACTATCAAAGTCGTGCAGCGGGGCATTGATATAAGCTTGCGCTCCCATGTGCTGTATCACATCGTCAGCGCCGGTCTTCTCCGCATTCGGTACATTGGGAATTTCTCGGTGCTTGGGTATCGCCCCACACTTTGCCAGTTCGTCGCCACAGTCG
Organism: Gammaproteobacteria bacterium; assembly: GCA_021323735.1. Lineage (GTDB taxonomy): Bacteria > Pseudomonadota > Gammaproteobacteria > Steroidobacterales > Steroidobacteraceae > Bog-1198. The sequence continues at coordinate 105,410 of JAJPKM010000038.1, read as the reverse complement.
AAGAACGCCCGGCGAACCTGCGGCTTCTCCGCTTGGTCGGTATCGTAGGCGAACTCCGCTGTATAACCGTCCCAGTCTAGATTCGCCAAGGCTGGATGCAGCTTGCCGTCCTTACCTTTAAAGCAATCAACCCCCGGAACGCTAATCGCGACGACGCCTATGTGTTCGGCGATTTGGTCAGCCTTGATTTCGCCTTCGGTGATAACACGGTGCTTGCGAAACTGCTTTGCGATTGCCCTGGGCTTCCGCATGTGAATCAGGATGCCGGTATCCTTTTTCTGCGTGTATCGTTTGCCGCCACGAGCTGCGATCTTCTCGGGATCGAGCAAGCGAAACCGGCGATCTTTTCGCGGCTTGCCGTTTGCCTTGTAGCAGGTAAGAGCAATCGTCGGCCCGACGTACTGGTTGATTTCCTTGTACGTCTCGTTCGCAGTCAGCGGTTCGTAACCACGTTCGACCGCTTGCTCTACCGTGATATCCCGCCGCGCCAGGTCCTTACGATGCAGCCTGCAGTCTGAACGCCGCCATTTTTCTTCTAGAGTCATTATGGGTTACGCCTTTTTCTTACGCTTCGCGATCTGCGCGGGCGCGTTGCAAGGCATCTCGATTTCCTTGACGCCTTTGCGCAGCGTCTTGAGCCACGCCAGGTACGCAAGCCCGAATACAACCAGTTCGCGGTTCACACGCGCGAGTGCGCCCGCCTCTGACAAATCGTCACGATGCTCACGGCACAGATGTCGCGCCGAATCGGGATCGTGCGGAAATACATGCTCGGGCCAATTCGCGAAATTCCAGCACGTCAACGAATCCGCGATGGGCTGCGATTTTTTGACATGCTTAGCCATGGGCCACCGCCTTACGACCATCAACGTCGTAGACTGGGCGAGGGCACACATTCCCGGGTCTATATTTGCGTTTGTATGATTGAAGATCGGCCAGCCGAAATAATCGTTTTCCGCTGGTGTCTCGCGTGAACGGCAGGCGGCCAGAATGTGCCGCTTTGCTTACAGTGCGATAATCGCAACCGAGAAAACTTGCTGCGCCCGATAGTCCGAAGAAAAGCTCATCGTTTTTACTCTTGACCTTTGCCACCGCCGCTCCTTCGAGCCAGGCGACGCAAAGCTAAAAGCGCCGCTAGGCCCAAGATCTGAATCTTGGAACTGCGGCCCGATTGCACGTACACGCTAGGTGGTGCTGGGAAAGGCCGTGCGCCTCTTATAGTCCGCAAACCACATAGGTTTGACTGATGACAGCGCTACATCTCATTTTATTCAGCGGCCTGATGCTGGCTCTGCCCCCTTCCTGGTAGGCGTAGGAAAACCCCTTTAATTACAGGGTATACGACTATTATAGCATAGTAAGCATGCCTACTGCTGCAGCGCAGCACGCGCTGCTTGCTGATCAATGCACTAAAGTACGAGCGAAGTCTCGTATCCCTGCTCTTGCAGCAATTTTAATAGCCCCTTCTCGCCAACCAAATGCAGCGCGCCCACAGCGATCAGCGTTCGATGCGGCACCTTCAACGCAGCCGATATTGTTGGCATCCACTCGGCATTGCGCCGATCCAGCAACGCGGCTTTGACACGCGGTAGTAACGCATAGAACGTGCTTGGCAGTACCGCTTCAATCCCCTTGATATTGTAGTTGCTCCAAGCGTCGTGAAGCGCGCGGACGGTAACTTCGCCCTGCCCCGCCTTCGACATTATCATCTCGAATATTTCGAAGAACTGTTTGTCGTCAATAGTCCTTGCGACTTCGATGAATTCGCGAGGCGTCTCAAGATACTTGATGGGCTTGCCATCAACCTTTGCGCGCGACGTCAGTACAGTCTCCACTCCTGCCACCAATTGCATGGTTCCCAGGCTTAGCCCAGTCGCAACCATGAACAGACTTTGGTTTCTCAGCATTCCAAGGCGATGAGTGTCGGGCCATACAGCTTTTATCTTGGCGAACAGTTGCGCGGGAATTTTGCTTACGAGCGTCTCCCCTTCCGGCAAAGTCATAATCCAGCGCATGTCTAGCGATGCATTGTCATGTTCGAATGCGATCTGCTCGCACCACTCGTAGGCATTCGTCACAAACCACGGCATTGCAGGCTGATCCGCGGGCACCATATGCAGCGAACCCATCAATCGAACGTTTGTTCCTTTTATTCCATAGTACATTTAGGCATTCCACCCTTTGAATCGTCGCCGGGTTACTGCAGCTTCAGAACGACGTTCTCGACCAAATCGCGTATTACTTCCTCAGCTGTACCTTGTAGTGTCGATACATCACTAGGATGAGCGGCCATATTTCTGCGCGTTAACTTTTCCTCCAGAACCCGTGCAACATTTTTAGTGATGAGGTCTGCAGACGATGCAATCGCGACCACATGCGATTCCTTCATATCCGCAAAGTCATCGCGATTCACCACCGGCGGATAGTTCATGCGCGGGAACCGTACAAGCGACTTGGCGTTAAATGCCGCCAAGCGCGCAGCGTCAGCAAGTATCCAGTAGCAGAAATGGTCGTAAGCAAGATTCCACGCCATAACGACTGTTGCCCGAAAGGCTTTATTGCGTATGCAAATTAGTGTTTCTTCGAGATAGGTTCTCTCGTCAGGTTTCGCGAGCTTTGACGGCAGGTCGGTCAGAATTTTTTCCACGTGCACCGTGGCGTCTCGCTTCCCGTACTTTTCTGTAAGCCCATCGCTAGTCCTATGCTCAAGCTTGTAACCGTCGCGCGATTTAATGAGCTGCTTCGGCTTACGTTCCTCAAGGGATCTGAAAAACGATGAGAAGCCTCCATCCGGTACCGCGCGCCCGAGCGTGGCGTAACAGGATCTCAAGTACTCACTCGACACGTGCTCGCGCTGACCATAGATGTGCGCCCACCAGATGATTAGCCTTATAACCTCGATCTCTTTGAGTGTCGCGTAGTCCGGAACGCTGCGAGGCAAGTCCACCAACGTCATTGCGCGAGCTTCGCCTTGTTAATCATATCCTCTACCTTGCCATCACCGATGTGATTGAGAATGTAGCCTTGTTTGCCTGACCCTTTCTCAAACGACCCATCCTTCTTTAAGCTCCGGAGCGGACCGCCGACATCCTTGGGAATGGTGGTCCAGTTCATTGCCTTATAGCCAGTGTAAATATGATCCGGCGTAACCTCGGGCGTCGCACGATGGTATTTGAACCAATATGCGATGGCCATGTACCGCTTGGCGTCTGAGTCCGGCGAAAGGCCTTCGAGGAACGGTCTCAGTGGGTTATCGCCTTTGAGCTCGACATTAAGGATTGTCGGAGACTTAAACCGACGCGGCTTGCCTTTTGACGTCGCGTCCTCATCGTCACCACTGTCATCAGCGCTTGTCGAGTCAGTATCCTGCTCGTCTTCGTCAACGACATCATCAGCGACTTCGAAGTTCTGTGTACCACTCGCCGCCGCCAGGGCAGGCGAGATTTTAACCACTGCTGGTTTACCAATCGCGCGCGTAATCTCGCGGATGGCATCTTGAAGTGTTGCGTCACCGCCGTCCATCTCAAAATCAATAAAGCGGAATTTGATTTTGCCCTTTCCGCTGGGCTTCTCATTGCGAGCCATCCGACGTTCCCTCTTGTGGATTCCTTACATAGTGGGGTATAGCCGGGCGAACTATATGGCCGTATTTCACAATTTCATCCCCCTGGCGCGAAAAGTCTCGACTAAGCCATAGAGTGGATAATTCCCAGGTATAAAAAAGCCCGACCGTCTGGCCGGGCTATTTTAATTTCGATTTCCCTACTTACCGCGTAGCTTTGCGCTAATGGCATCGTGCCCCGTTACCGCCGCACCAGGCCGCATGTGCGCGTACCTTGCAACCATGGCGGTAGTTTTGTGGCCTAGCACGGCGCGTAGCTGCATGTCCGTAGCGTTGTTCTGAGCCAGATACGATGCGCACGTATGCCGCAGATCGTGAAATCGGAACCGTGAATCCAGCTTTGCCGCCTCGCGTACCTTGCGCCACCTATTCTCTAGCGCGCTTTTGGGTTTGGCCTTGCGCGCCGTAATAATGTGAAACGGGTGAGTCAGGCTGACCACTGGCAGCTTTTTAAGCGACTCCAGAGCTTCCACGGCTTCCGGTACAAGGTGCGAAACCTTGATCTCGCCGTTCTTGGTGTCGCGAATCGTGGCTGTGCCGCCCTTTAAATCGATATCCTTCCAGCGCAAGTCAAGAAGCTCGCCCTTGCGCAGTCCAGTAGAGATGTCAACGATTACCGCCGCGCTGATAACTGGATCGGCCATTGCGGCATCGAGCATCCGCACCCGTTCCTCGTCGGACAGAAACCGCACGATGCCGCGTGGCTCCTTAAGCATCAGACGGCGCGGCCATGCCCTCTCGTTCATGATGTAGCCCGAATCGCGTCCCCAGTTCCACGCACTTCTAAGTGCGGACATGTACCGGTTCGTGGTGGCGTTGCCACGGCCCTTGAGAAGCATAGGCCGGGCTTCCTCTCGCAGCTTAAGGACGCCGAAATCGATCAGTAAACAGTTGCCGAATTTGTTGGTCCACCAATCCAGCAGCCGTTGTGTATCGCCAAACGATTTTTGCGACTTGACGTCTGGGTCATCGAGGTACGCGCGGTTCAGATCGCCAATGGTCAGCCTTGCCAGGTCCTTATTACCGCCGTGTTGTTTTTTCTGAGCGCGCAATTCCTTGATGAGGGTTGCCGCCCAAGCTTCCGCTTCGTCGAACGTGTCGAATGTTTTCGCCGCCGATTTAAATCCAGCGATGCGAATTTGCGCAGTGTGTTTGCCGTTGCGTTCTAGAGTGCGATATCCGCGTGTTGTGTTGCGCTTTTTTCTTCGTGCCATTGCATTGCTCTCCGGTTATACGGTGCTACCACGCTGGTAACACGCCCGGAACTCCATTGTACGCGCTTGGTACAAAGCATGGTACGCGGTGCTCGACAAGTGCTAATTTAGGGGTACCTGTACGCGCGTAACCACTTGTTTTTATTGGCGGAGAGGGTGGGATTCGAACCCACGGTCGGATTGCTCCAACGCCGGTTTTCAAGACCGGTGCATTCAACCGCTCTGCCACCTCTCCGGCGGGTTGCGGCGCGATTTTACCCGACAAAAAAGGGTTGTGCCCGGCCGCTAAGCCATTGAACCTGCGGTGCTTAGCCCCGATATTGTCCTGCAGCTGCCCAATTGGCACCTGAGGGGGTGCTAAAATGGCGGCCAGGCTTATCTGGAGGATACGATGGCGACTTTCCCGAACAGTAATTCTGCTTTCCCGAGCGCCGGCGTCGATCGCCGTGCGGCGTTCATCACGCGCACCTACACCCATGTGGTGGGTGGCATCTTAGGCTTCATCCTGATCGAGCTGGGGTTGTTCGAGTCGGGTCTCGCCGGCCAGATCGCGAGCTTCATGCTCGGCTTCAACTGGTTCCTGATCCTGGGGGCCTTCATGCTCGTGGGCTGGCTGGCGACACGCACGGCGCAGACCAGTTCATCGCTCGGCATGCAGTACTTCTCCTACGGGGCCTACGTGGTGGCGGAGGCGTTGATCTTCGTGCCTCTGCTCTACATTGCCGACCGAAAGGCTCCGGGGGCGATCGACAGTGCCACCTTGATCACCGCGCTGGGCGCGGGCGGTCTGATGGTCGTCGCGCATCGCACCCGCAAGGACTTCTCCTTCCTGCGCGCCATTCTGATGTGGGGCGGCGTCGTCGCCATCCTGGCGATGATCGGTGGTGCCGTTTTCGGCTTCCAGCTGGGGACTTGGTTCTCGGTGGCCATGATCGGCTTTGCGGGCGCTGCGGTGCTGTACGACACGTCGAACATCATCCAGCACTACCCCGAAGATCGTTACGTGTCGGCCGCCATGCAGCTGTTCGCGTCGATCGCACTGATGTTCTGGTATGTACTGCGCTTCGTCATGGGCAACCGCAACTAGATCGTTTGGCTTGATCGATTGCCGGGCGAGTCTGCTGCCTCACCGCAGCAGATTCGCCCCGCCCATATAGGGCACCAGCGCGGTCGGGATGACCACGCTGCCATCGGCCTGCTGATAATTCTCCAGAATCGCCACCAGTGCGCGTCCGACGGCGACGCCGGAACCATTCAAGGTATGCAGCAGTTCCGGCTTGCCGGTTTCCGGATTGCGCCAGCGCGCCTGCATACGCCGCGCCTGAAATGCTTCGCAATTGCTGCAAGATGAAATTTCGCGGTACCGGCCCTGCGAAGGCAACCATACCTCGAGGTCGTAGGTCTTGGCGCTGCCGAAACCGGTGTCTCCGGCGCACAGCGACAGCACTCGATAGGGAAGCTCCAATGCCTTGAGCACCGCTTCGGCGTGGCCCGTGAGTTCTTCCAATGCGGCGTAGGAGGTGTCCGGCCTGACGATGTGCACCAACTCCACTTTCTCGAATTGATGCTGGCGAATCATGCCGCGCGTATCCTTGCCGGCGGCGCCCGCTTCCGAGCGGAAGCACAGCGAGTGTGTGGCGAACTTCAACGGCAAGCGTTCCGGCGAAATGATTTGATCGGCTACCAGATTGGTCACCGACACTTCCGCCGTGGGTATCAGATAAAACCCGGGATCGCCGCGCACCGCAAATAAATCCTGCTCGAACTTCGGCAGTTGCCCGGTACCCACCATGGCTGCGGCATGCACCAACACCGGCACATTGGCCTCCACATAACCATGCTCGCGCGTGTGCAGATCGATCATGAACTGCGCCAAGGCCCGATGCAGCTTGGCCAGCATTCCCGTCATCACCACGAAACGCGCCCCGGAGATCCTTCCTGCGGACTCGAAGTCCATCCCCAAAGGTTCGCCGAGCGCCACATGATCCTTCACATCGAAATCGAATTGGCGCGGCGTGCCCCAGCGGCGCACTTCGACATTGGCGCTTTCATCGCGCCCTTCCGGCACACTGGTGTGCAACACATTCGGCAGGCCCAGCTGCAACTCACTGAGCTGCGACTGAATCGCGGCGAGCTGTGCCTCTGCCGCCTGCACCTGCGCACCCAGCGCCTCACCGGCGGCCAATAGCGGCGCCACATCCTGGCCCTTGGCTTTGGCCATGCCGACGGCCTTGGCGCCCGCATTGCGTTCGGCGCGCAGCCGATCGGCTTCAATTTGAACGGCCTTGCGTTTGTCTTCGAGCGCGCCGAAAGCCGCCACATCGAGGACGAAGCCGCGCCGCGCCAGTGCGGTGGCGACGCCAGGTAAATCGCTGCGCAGCAGCTTTGGATCGAGCACGGTGAATCCCTCAAAAAGTAACGGCTATCTTAGCGAAGTCCAGGCGTCAGGACTTGCCGGTGTCTCGTGCCTTCGAATCCCGCGGGGTCGTATCCCGCGCATTCGTGTCCGGCGCCTTCGCGTCCCGTGCGCGGCGCGCGGCCAGCGCTTCGCCGATTTTCATCTCCAGCCCGCGCGGGACGGGCACATAGTAGCGGCGGTCCGGCATCTCGTCCGGAAAATAACGTTCCCCGGCGGCGTAACCACCCGGCTCATCGTGCGCGTAACGATAGCCCTTGCCGTAGCCGATCTCCTTCATCAGCTTGGTCGGCGCATTGCGCAGATGCAGCGGCACCTCCAGCGATCCGAGCCGGGTCGCATCCTCGGTTGCCGCATTGAATGCGGCGTAGACGGCGTTGCTCTTGGCCGCGCAGGCCATGAATACGATGGCCTGGGCAATCGCCAGCTCGCCCTCGGGGCTGCCCAGCCGCTCGTAAACCGTACAGGCCTCGAGTGCCAGGGTCAGGGCTCTGGGATCGGCATTGCCGATGTCCTCGCTGGCCATGCGCAGCGCGCGGCGCGCGACGTACAAGGGATCGCAGCCGCCGGCGAGCATGCGGCACAGCCAATACAGCGCAGCGTCCGGGTCGCTGCCGCGCACCGATTTGTGAAGCGCCGATATTTGATCGTAGAAATTCTCGCCCTCCTTGTCGAAGCGCACATAGGTGCTGCCGATCACGGCCCGCATGGTGTCGAGGTCCAGCCGGCGAACCGCACCCTGCGCCGTGCTCAAGTCCGCCGCGGTTTCCAATAAATTGAGCATGCGGCGCGCATCGCCGTCGGCGGCTGCCAGCAGCAGGCCGCGCGCAGCCTCGTCCACCTGCAGATTGAGCGCACCCAAGCCGTGCTCGCCATCCAACAACGCCCGCTCGAGCAATCTGCCGAGATCCTCGGTGGTCAGGGATTTCAGCACATAGACCCGTGCCCGCGACAGCAAGGCATTGTTGACCTCGAATGACGGATTCTCCGTGGTCGCACCGATGAAGATCAGCGTGCCATCCTCGACATAGGGTAGAAAGGCGTCTTGCTGCGATTTATTGAAGCGATGAACTTCATCGAGGAACAAAACCGTGTCCCGGGTACCGCGCAAGCTGCGCGCCTGTTCCACCACCACTCGAATGTCCTTGATGCCGGCCTGCACCGCCGACAGACCCACGAAAACGGCATTCGCACCGTTGGCGACCAAGCGGGCCAACGTGGTTTTTCCGGTTCCCGGCGGTCCCCAGAGAATCATGGAATGCGGATGACCGGACTCCAGCGCCCGGCGCAGAGGTGCACCCTGTCCCAGCAGGTGCGACTGTCCCACGTACTCATCGAGGACGCGCGGACGCAGCCGATCGGCCAGCGGCCGATACGCGCCGCTTACCGTCACTTGTCGGTGCGCCCGATCACATCGACCCCCGCGGGAGGGACGAAGGCAAATAAATCCGGCGCGAGTTTGGCGTTGCGCTTCGGATTGGTGAAGGTCAGCTGCGTGACCTGGTTCAGCTTGTCCGCGAGGAACATCGATGCCAACTCGCCCTTGCGAAAGCCGATGCGCACCAGCTGAAAATCCGTGTCGGCGTGCTTGGGTATGAGCTGGTACCACTCCAAGCCGTCGCTGGGCGGCAGTCCCGTCACGTCGAACTGGCTGCTCAAGGAGCCTCCGCCGGACAGCAGCACGGCCGGCGTGTTGGCGAGGCTGGCATCCATGTCGCGCACGTTGGCCTGCTGCAGATCCTTGTCATAGAACCAGATTTTCTTGCCGTCGGCCAAGATCAACTGTTCGGAAGGCAGGGTGTAGTCCCAACGAAATTTTCCCGGCTTCTGTAGGTAAAGCTTGCCGGCGGCGCTGCGCGCCACCTGGCCATGTCCGTCATCGATGGTTTGCGTGAAATCGGCGGACCAGGTGGCCACACCGCTCAAATTTTTCTCGACCTCGCTCTGCGCCGAGGCCTGCGCGCCGCCGGCGCCGATCAATGCCAGGAGGCAGCCCAGCCACACCAAGGGGCCTGTTTTATTGAACATCGATCATTCCTCGGGAGGCGCGGCGCCGTATATTTCTCGATTGCCATTGGACTGCAGGGGCCCCACGAGTCCGGCCGCCTCCATCGCCTCGACCAGCCTGGCCGCGCGGTTGTAGCCGATCTTGAGGCGCCGCTGCACGCCGGATATCGATGCCCTGCGTGTCTCGGTGACGATGCGCACGGCTTCGTCATAGAGCGGATCTGCTTCGGCATCCACGGCACCGCCTTCGGCGCCCTCTTCCTCGTCGGACGGAAATCAGGGAATCGGGTTGCGCGGACCTTCCAGGATCTCGTCGATGTACACCGGCGGTGAGGCGGATTTCAATCCCGCCACCACCCGGTGCACTTCTTGGTCCGAGACGAATGCGCCGTGCACGCGCGTCGGAATCGACGTGCCGGGAGGCAGGTACAACATGTCGCCGTGGCCGAGCAGCGACTCGGCGCCGCTCTGGTCGAGAATGGTGCGCGAATCTACTTTGGCGGAGACCTGGAAGGCGATGCGTGTCGGAATATTCGCCTTGATCAATCCGGTAATGACGTCGACCGAGGGCCGCTGCGTGGCCAAGATCAAATGGATGCCGGAAGCGCGCGCCTTTTGCGCCAGCCGCGCGATCAGTTCCTCGACTTTCTTGCCCACGATCATCATGAGGTCGGCGAGCTCATCGATGATTACCACGATGAAGGGCAGCGAGGTCAGTTCCGGTACATCTTCTTCGACCACACCCGGCACGCCCTGCGCGATTTTCTGCATGCGGATGGGGTCTTTGATGGGTTTTCCGCTGTCGGCGGCTTCTTTGACTTTGCGGTTGAAACCGCCGATGTTGCGCACGCCGAGCGCCGACATCAGTTGGTAGCGCCGCTCCATCTCCGCCACGCACCAGCGCAGCGCATTGGCAGCCTGCTTCATGTCGGTGACCACCGGCGCCAAGAGGTGCGGAATGCCCTCGTACACCGACAACTCCAACATCTTCGGATCGATCATGATCATCCGCACATGTTCCGGAGTCGCCTTGTAGACGAGGCTCAAGACCATGGCATTGATGCCCACCGACTTGCCCGAGCCGGTGGTTCCCGCGATGAGCAGATGCGGCATGCGCGCGAGATCCGCCACGATGGGCACACCGCCAATGTCCTTGCCGAGCGCGAGCGCCAGGGGCGAGCCTACCTCGTCGTAGGGCTTGGATTTGATGATCTCGCCCAACGTGACGATTTCGCGCTTCTCGTTGGGAATCTCCAGCCCCACCACCGACTTGCCGGGAATGATTTCCACCACGCGCACGCTGATCGCCGACAGCGCACGCGCCAGATCCTTGGCCAGATTACTGATCTGGCTGACCTTCACGCCGGGCGCAGGACGCAGTTCGAATCGCGTGATTACCGGCCCCGGTTGGACGGCCACGACCTCCACTTCGATCCCGAAGTCCCGCAGCTTGATTTCCACCAGCCGCGACATCGCCTCGAGCGCCTCGTCCGAATAGGACTGCTCGCGTGCGCCCGGCTCATCGAGCAGCGACAGCGCCGGCAGTTCGCTGGATTTTGGCGCGTCGAACAGGGGCACCTGGCGTTCGCGTTCGACCCGGTCGCTCTTTTGCGGCAGCGGGGCCGGTGCTTCGATGCGCGGCGGCGGACGGCCGGCGACCTTCTTCTGCTCCTCGCGCACCACTTCCTGGCGGGCCTGTTTGCGAAGTTGTCCGGACGCCAATTCGCGCCGCTGCTCCAGGCGGCTTCGGGCCCACTCGATGGCCTTGAGCACCCCTGCGCCGAGCTTGTCCATCACCGCGAACCACGACATACCCAGGAACAGCGCCACCCCCGCCAGCCACAGCCCCAAGAGCAGCAGGGTCGCGCCCAGAAAACTCAAGCCCCGGGCAAGCGCCGTTCCGGCAAGATTCCCCAGGACACCGCCGGCGGTGCTCGGCAATCCGACATCGCTCCAGTGCAGCGTCGCCAGGCCGCAACTGGTCGCGAGGGTGAGCACAAAGCCCACGGCGCGCAGCAGCGTATTGATCCGTGAGCGGGCATCCGGCAGCGCCGCTTCCTGGTGAACCAGCCAGCCGGCATAGGCCAGCATCACCGGAAACAGGTAGGCCGGGCGGCCGAATAGGAACAGGAAAAATCCTGCCAACCACGCGCCCACCGGACCAATCCAGTTGCCGACCGGCCCGGGCTCGCCCGTATCCAAGAAGCTCGGGTCGCGGGTGTGGTAGGACAGAAGCGCCAGCAGCAACAGCAGCGCCAGCGCGCTCAAGACCCACAGAGTCCCCTCGCGAAGCGAACGCGCAACGGCCGCCGACAGTTTCATTTTCTGTGCGGCCTTCTTCGGCGAGGGATCTTCGGCCAAATCTAGACCTTTAATGACAATAACTTCTTAACTGGTTGAATAATATGTAATAGTAACCCGTAGAAACTGAAGCAACAACATCGAGACATGCGGTTGCCAGGTGGATTCTCGGAACTGGCTGGAGCCCACAGATTTACATACCATGGGCAGCTAACCTTTAAGCTTCGGCCGGCGACGTTTCGCAGGCGATCATTCAAGACGAGAGGCAAATTATACATGAGCGTTGTCAGGCACAGTCGTCTCCTCATCCTGGGGTCCGGACCTGCAGGCTACACCGCCGCGGTGTATGCGGCGCGGGCGAATCGCAACCCCGTGCTCATCACGGGACTGGAACAGGGCGGGCAGTTGATGACCACCACGGATGTCGATAACTGGCCGGGCGATGTCGCCCATCTGCAGGGACCCGCACTGATGGAACGCATGCGCCTGCACGCGGAGCGCTTCCACACCGACATCGTGTTCGACCATATCAACCGCGTCGACTTGCGCCAACGCCCGTTTCATTTGTTCGGCGACAATGGCGCCTACACCTGCGATGCGCTCATCGTCGCCACCGGCGCCTCGGCCCAATACTTAGGGCTGCCCTCCGAGGAGACCTACCGCGGCAAGGGCGTTTCCGCCTGCGCCACTTGTGATGGATTCTTCTATCGCGGCAAGGCGGTAGCCGTCGTCGGAGGCGGCAACACCGCCGTCGAGGAGGCACTGTACCTGAGCAACATTGCCTCGCACGTCACCCTGGTGCACCGGCGCGACAAGCTGCGCGCCGAGAGGATATTGCAGGACCGATTGTTCGCGCTGGAGTCGGCCGGCAAGGCCAGCATCGCCTGGAATCACACCGTCGATGAAATCCTGGGCGACGATGCCGGTGTCACGGGTGTGCGCCTGCGGGCAACCACCGGAAACGCCACACGCACCCTCAACGTCGATGGCGTATTCATTGCGGTCGGCCACGTACCGAATACTCAATTGTTCGATCAGCAGCTGGAGATGCGCGGCGGTTATATCGTGGTGAAAGGCGGTCTCGACGGCGGCGCGACCAGCACCAGCATTGCGGGAGTTTTCGCGGCCGGCGATGTGGCCGATCATGTGTATCGCCAGGCGGTGACCTCGGCCGGCACCGGATGCATGGCGGCGCTGGACGCCGACAAATACTTGGAGCGTATCGAGGCCGAGACCCACGTCAAAAAGCACGCCGCCCACGCGTGACCTACGGCAAAGCGCGATTCCTTGACAGCATCGCGCAGATCGACGCGCCAAGCTGGAATGCGCTGGCGGGAACCGAGCAGCCTTTTCTGCGCCATGAGTTTCTCCTGGCCCTCGAACAATCCGGATGCACGGCGCCACGCACGGGGTGGGCCCCGCGGCATCTCATCATGGAGGACGCCGCGGGCGCGGCCCTGGCAGCGCTGCCGCTGTTCCTCAAGGCGCACTCACGGGGCGAGTTCGTGTTCGATTTCTCCTGGGCCGGCGCGTACGCTCAACAAGGGCTCAAGTACTATCCAAAATTGCTGACGGCCGTGCCCTTCACGCCGGTCACCGGCCCCCGCCTACTCATCGGCTCGAACCTCGATGCGAAAGCCGTCACGGCAAACATGATCCACGCCGTGTTGGAGCATGCACGGCACGGGCACCTCTCCTCCTGGCATGTGCTGTTTCCGACCGCAGACACCGCCGCCGGATTCGATCAGGCCGGGCTGATACTGCGCCGCGACTGTCAATTTCATTGGTATAACAAGGGCTACGACTGCTTCGAGGACTTTCTCTCGACCTTCACGGCGGAAAAGCGCAAGAAGGCCAAGCGTGAGCGGCGGCGCGTGGCCGAAGCGGGCATTGAATTCGATACCCTGCACGGGGGCGATATGACGGCATCGCTGTGGAACGTGGTGTATGAGTTCTACGCCGATACGTTTTATCGACACGGCCATGAGCCGTACCTGAACCTGGATTTCTTCAAGCGCATCGGCGCTGCCATGCCGGGTGAACTGATGCTGAAAGTGGCGCGCATGCGCGGCGAACCCATTGCGGTGGCGATATTCTTCGTGGGTAGCGAGGCGCTGTACGGGCGTTATTGGGGCGCAGGCGGCAACTTTCACAGCTTGCACTTCGAGGCCTGCTACTACCAGGGGATCGAGTATTGCATCGAGAAGCGGCTGCAGCGCTTCGAGCCCGGGACTCAGGGCGAGCACAAGGTACCGCGCGGATTCGTGCCGACCTTGACGCACTCCGCGCACTACATCGCCGATCCGCGATTTGCGGCGGCCATTCGGGACTATGCGCAGCGCGAAGCGCGAGGCGTGGACGCGTATGCGGCGGCCGTCCAGACCCATGTGCCCTATAGCAAAATGGCCGATGAGGAGTTGCGGTTCTGAGCAGACTGTTCTGGCTGGGCGAGCAGACGGATCCGAATTGGTTTCCGCCCTTGGATCAGGCGCTGCGCGAGCCGCCGGGACTGCTGGCTGCGGGCGGCGATTTGAGCCCGGCGAGACTGCTGGCGGCCTATGAGCGCGGCGTCTTCCCGTGGTATTCGGCGCAGCAGCCCATTCTATGGTGGTCGCCGGACCCACGCATGGTGCTGTTTCCGGGCGAGTTCAAATGTTCCAGGAGCCTACGCAAAACCCTGCGCAACGGCCCTTTCTCCACCCGTGTAGATCAGGCATTCGCTGCGACCATCCGCAGCTGCGCTGCACCTCGCCGTTCAGGTCCGGAAACCTGGCTCAATCCGGACATGATCGAATCCTATGATCGGCTGCATGAACTGGGATTCGGCCACTCCGTCGAAACCTACCGGGACGGCAGCCAGGTGGGCGGTTTGTACGGCATTCAGTTGGGACAGGTCTTCTTCGGTGAGTCCATGTTCAGCCTCGAACGCGATGCCTCGAAGGTCGCATTGGCGCGCTTGGTGGATGAGTGTCGCGCGCGTGATATCAAAGTCATCGACTGCCAGGTGGCCAGTCCGCACTTGGCAGGCCTCGGGGCCCGCGAGGTGTCACGTACCCAGTTCGTGGCCCTCCTACGCGACTACGCGAGCCGAGCGCCGGCTGGGAAATGGGTGGAGGAGTCGCGCAGGTAAATTGCATTACCAGAGTGCTTTATGCACAATGCGCGCGGTTTCACGCATACCACAAGGACGCATGTCAAAAGAAGAGGCCATTCAATTCGAAGGTGAAGTCGTCGAGACTTTGCCCAATACGACATTTCGCGTCAAACTCAAGACGGGCCATGTAGTTACAGCGCATATCTCAGGCAAAATGCGCAAAAACTACATCCGAATCCTGACCGGCGACCAAGTCACCGTCGAGATGACACCCTACGACCTGACCAAGGGCCGCATCGTCTACCGCGGCCGGTAAACCAGCACTCCCAGCCTTTCTTCAACACCAATTTCTTACGGGGTCGCCCCGACCCCGTTGAAAGTTGGCGCGTAGCGCCTAAATAGCGGCGCGAAGCGCCTAAAGACTGGCGCGCAAGCGCCTAAGTAGTGTTCTGGTGCGATAACAGCGCCGGTTTCGGGTCGGCGGCACGTGTCTCGAGCTTCAGCTTGTCCCCGTCCTCGCTCAAGGTCACTTCGACATGGCCGCCGTTGACCAGCTTGCCGAACAGCAGTTCTTCGGCCAGCGGCCGCTTGATGAACTCCTGAATGATGCGCGCCATCGGCCGCGCGCCCATCTTGGGGTCGTACCCGCGCTTCGCGATCCAGCGCCGCGCCGGTTCGTCGACGGAAATCGAGACGCCCTTCTGCTCCAGCTGGGCCTCAGCCTCGACCAGGATCTTGTCCACCACCCGCTCGATGGTGTCAGGATCCAGGCTGCCGAACTGAATGACGGCATCCAATCGGTTGCGGAATTCCGGCGAGAACAGGCGACGGATCGCTTCCATGCCATCGGCGCCCGAGTCCGACTGGGTAAATCCAATGCTCGGCCGGCTCATCTCGAAGGCCCCCGCGTTCGTGGTCATGACGATGATGACATGGCGGAAATCCGCTTTGCGGCCGTTATTGTCGGTGAGCGTGCCATGATCCATCACTTGCAGCAGCAGATTGAACACGTCCGGATGCGCCTTTTCGATCTCATCCAGCAACAGCACGCAGTGCGGATGTTTGGCGATGGCTTCGGTCAACAATCCGCCCTGATCGAACCCGACGTAGCCCGGCGGTGCGCCGATCAAACGCGACACCGTATGGCGCTCCATGTATTCCGACATGTCGAACCGCACGAATTCCACACCCATCGCAATCGCGAGTTGTCGGGTGACCTCGGTCTTGCCGACACCGGTGGGACCGGAAAACAGGAAGGAACCGACCGGCCGGCGTTGATCGCCCAACCCTGAGCGCGACATCTTGATGGCCGCCGACAGCGCTTCGATCGCCTTGTCCTGGCCGAATATCGTCAGCTTCAAATTGCGCTCCAGGTTCTTCAGCACGTCGCGATCGGACATGGAGACGTTTTTCGGCGGAATGCGCGCAATGCGCGCGACGACATTTTCGATCTGCGTCACGGTGACGGACTGTGCGCGCTTTTCCGCCGGCTGCAGGCGCAAATTCGCGCCGGCCTCGTCCACGACGTCGATGGCCTTGTCGGGCATGTGCCGGTCGTTGATATGCCGGGCCGCGAGCTCCGCGGCCGCGCGCAGCGCATCGTCTTCGTACTTGATGCCGTGATGTTCTTCGTAGCGGGATTTGAGTCCACGCAGAATATCCACCGTATCCTGCACGGAGGGCTCCGTGATGTCGATCTTCTGGAAGCGCCGTGCCAAGGCGTGATCCTTCTCGAAGATCCCTCGATACTCGTTGTAGGTGGTCGATCCTATGCAGCGCAGCTCGCCGTTGGCGAGGGCCGGCTTGATGAGGTTCGAGGCGTCCATCACGCCGCCGGAAGCCGCGCCGGCACCGATGACGGTGTGAATCTCGTCGATGAATAAAATCGCGCCGGGCTGCTTCTTCACCTCGGCCAGCACCGCCTTCAGGCGCTTCTCGAAATCGCCCCGGTACTTCGTTCCCGCGACCAGCGAGCCCATGTCCAGCGAATAAATGGTGGCATCGAGCAGCACATCCGGCACCTGATTCTCGACGATCATGCGCGCCAATCCTTCCGCGATCGCCGTCTTGCCGACGCCCGCCTCGCCCACGTACAGCGGGTTGTTCTTGCGCCGGCGGCACAGGATCTCGATGGTGCGCTCGACCTCGAGCTTGCGGCCGATCAAAGGATCGATCTTGCCCTTGCGCGCCGACTCATTGAGATTCGTCGCATATTTTTCCAGCGCATTGCCGCTGCCGTCTCCCTCACGCTCCGAATCGGGGGAGGCCGTTCCGTCGTCGCGCTCGCTGCGCTCCTCGCCGCCGGCCTTGGACAAGCCGTGGGCGATGAAATTGACCACGTCCAAGCGCGAGACGTCCTGCATGCTCAACAGGTACGCGGCGTGCGATTGCTTTTCACTGAAGATGGCCACCAGCACATTGGCCACGGTGACCTCTTTTTTCCCGCTCGACTGGACGTGGAACACAGCCCGTTGCAGGACCCGCTGGAACCCTAACGTGGGTTGCACGTCGCGGTCCTCGCCGGCGGGCAGCCGCGGCGTGGTCTGATCGATGAATTGCTTCAATTCGGTTTTGAGTTTGGCGGTATCCGCACCGCAAGACTTCAGGATCTCTCTGACCTTCGGTGTATCCACGATCGCCAGCAGCAGGTGCTCGACGGTCATGAATTCATGCCGCGCCTCGCGCGCACCGGCAAACGCATCGTTCAAGCAAAATTCGAGTTCTTGACTTAGCACTTTACGCCTCTTCTAGCGTTGCCATCAGCGGATGCTGATGTTGTCGCGCGTACGCGATCACCTGAGCCACCTTCGTCTCTGCAATTTCATAAGTGAAGACGCCGCATACTCCCTTGCCCTTGGTATGGACCTCCAGCATAACCCGAGTGGCTTTGGTACGGTCCATGGCAAAGAACCGCTGCAGAATGTCGACCACGAACTCCATGGGAGTGTAGTCGTCATTGATCAGGACTACTTGATAAAGGGGCGGCTTCTTGAGCTTGGGCGCCGCCTCTTCGACGATCAAGCTCGTTCCATCCTGCCCGCGTTCAATGTCACTCATGAGTTAACAGTTTATAGGGCGCGTTTGAGCGCTTTACAAGCCATGGACATCAACCTTACGTCACAGATCCGTCTATCGGGGCCGCTCCCTCGCTGCTCCGCATCGCGCAAGGAATGTCGCCAATCGCTGTCACTTTACTTTAACAAGCAAAAACAAAAGCTTGAGCGCCCAAGCACCGAGACCGTATGATTGCCGGCACGGTTACCACCGCGGGTGACGGCTCGGCCCCTAGCACGCGATTAACGTCACGACATCCAATATTTAATGCTCGAAACACGCAACGTTGAATGGCTGTCCCGGCTGCAAGCCCATGGCCCGAAGCTGGTATCGGCGGTGTTGGCTGCCCTGATACTGCTGCAGCTGATGCAGCTCGGCTATTCACTGCTTGCCAAACCCTTGAAGTCGCCGCAGCCGGTGGTCGCGACGTCCCCGTCGCGGGCTCAGCGTACCGCCGTGGACATACAAACGGTCGTTTCGGCCCACTTGTTCGGCGTCGTCGCGGCGGATCCAGCCGCCCAGGACCCTGAAAACGCCCCCCAAAGTTCGGCCAATCTGCAGCTTGCCGGCACAATCGCGACCCAGAACCCCAAACGCGGGGTGGCCATCATCAGCGACGCCGGCAATCCCGCGAAGGTCTACTCGGTCGGCGAACGCATCGGCGGCGCATCATTGCATTCGGTTTACCTCGACCACGTCATCCTGGATCGTGCCGGGGCGCTGGAAACCCTGCCGTTGCCGCGCCAACTCCTACCCACTGCCCGCACCGCGGCCGCCGTACGCCGCCCTGGGAGCGATCCCCGGACGGTGGCCGCCGTGGACAACATCCGGCGCATGGTGCAGCAGGACCCCGGCATTCTCGATCAAGTGATGCGCACCGTGCCTTCCTATGACAATGCGGCGGGGAAACTGCGCGGCTTTCGCGCCTATCCGGGGCGAAATCGCGCGATATTCGGCAAGTTGGGTCTGAAATCGGGGGATCTGGTGACCGCGATCAACGGCACACCGCTCGATGACCCGCAGCGAAGTCAGGAAGTCTTCAATACCATTCAGACTTCCGATCACGTGACCGTGACCATCGAGCGCGGTGGCCAGAAACAGGATATCAGCTTGAATATTGCACAAGTGGCGGCACAGGCGACCAAGGATCTGGAAAACGACTCGAACACCGGCGCCACCCCGCCGGCCAGCAGCGCCACGCCGCCGAATCCACAGCCAAACAATCCCAATGAAAATTCAAACGAATAGCCGAAGCGGCGGTCGAAGCCGTTCAGCATGCGAGTACCCATGACCGTGAAGCCGACTGAATATTCGTCCAAGCGTCGATATGCCGCCGTATTGGCATTGTCGAGCGTGCTCATGTCGGTGGGGATGCCGGCGGTGCCGCAGCCCAAGGTCCAGCCCCAAGAAGGGGCAACCATCACGCCGAATTACAAAGATGCGGATCTTGGCCAGATCATCCAGGCCGTGGGCGAGGTGACCGGCAAGAACTTCATCATCGATCCGCGCGTGAATGCCAAAGTGACCATGGTGTCCTCGACGCCGATGTCGCCGGCGGCGTTTTACGAAGCATTCCTGGCGGTGCTGCAGGTGTACGGCTACGTGGCGGTGCCGGCCGGCAAGGTCATCAAGATCGTGCCCAACACCGACCTGCGGCAGCTACCGGCCAACGATCTGCCGAACAACGTAAGCTCGACCTCGGACGAGATCGTGACGCAGATCGTGACCTTGAAGAATGTGAGCGCCGCACAACTGGTGCCGATGCTGCGGCCGCTGGTCCCACCCTATGGACATCTGGCCGCCTACCCCGGCGGCAACATGCTGATTATTTCCGATCGTGCCAGCAACGTGAGCCGTGTGGTGCGCATCATCGAGCGGATGGACGAGAGCGGCGATGAACCCATCGAGGTCATCCCGCTGCACAATGCCGGTGCGGCCGATGTGGTGCGCATCGTCAATTCTCTCAATCAGGGAGCGGCCGCCGAAGCCGGCGGCGCCATCATCAAAGTGGTCGCCGACGAGCGTACCAACAGCATTCTCTTGACCGGAGAGCGATCGGCGCGTCTGCGGCTCAAGGCACTGATATTCAACATGGATACTCCAGTGGCCTCCGGCGGCGACATCCAAGTGCGCTATTTACGCTATGCCGATGCGGAAAAAATTGCCGACAAGCTCAAAGGTCAGGCCACAGCCTCCGCCAAGGCGCAAGGCGGTCCGCCTGTCGCCGCTCCGGCCCCCGGCGGCGGCACCTCCAATGTCGACGCCAGCGTCACCATATGGGCCGATGTCGCGACCAATGCACTCATCATTACGGCGCCGCCGAAAATCATGAAGTCGCTCATGGGAGTCATCGACAAGCTCGATATCCGCCGCGCGCAGGTCCAGGTGGAAGCCATCATCGTCGAAGTCGACGTCAACAAGAGTTCGAATCTGGGTGTGCAGTGGCTGCTGTTTGGACAGGGCAACAGCACCGTGCCAGCCGGCATCATCAACTTGCCCGGCACCGGCACGAGCATCGTCGATCTGGCGACGGCCGTGCTGGGTGTCACTCAGGGCACCACCTCCACGACCACCACGAGCGTACCCGGCGTGGTGGGCACACCCACCATCAGCGGGAACACGGTGGGCACCGGCGCGACGGTCGCAGTGGGCCGGGTCGTGAACAACGGCGTCAGTTTTGCCGCTCTCATCCAGGCGCTGCGTAGCGACGGCAGCAGCAACATCATCTCCACCCCCTCGCTGATCACGATGAACAACGAGGAAGCCGAGGTGAAAGTCACCCAGGAGATCCCGCTGATCACCGGATCGTTCTCCAATACGACCCAGGCCGTGGGGGGCACGACCAGCCCCTTCCAGACCATTCAGCGCGAAGAGGTGGGCACGATATTGAAGGTCACGCCGCACATCAACGAGGGCAACTCCGTCCAGCTCAAGATCGAACAGGAAGACTCCGCGCCCGGCGCGAAATTGACGGATTCAGCGGATATTTCGACCAACAAGCGCTCCATCAAGACCACCGTGTTGGTCGAGGACGGCGGCATCATCGTGCTCGGCGGACTCATATCGGACACGGTGACCGAAAGCGAGGACCGGGTACCAGGGCTCGGGGCCATTCCCATCATCGGCAATCTGTTCAAGTCGCGCAGCGGTTCCCGCCAGAAGAAGAATCTGGTGGTTTTCATCCGCCCGCGAATCATGCGCGATGCCGATGCCACCGAGAGCGCCAGCGAGGCGGCGTACAATGACGTGCGACGCAGTCAGCAGAACCTCAATGGCGGACATGTCACGCTGCTGCCCGGGCAGAAACAGCCGGTGGTGCCGGCCATTCCTCCAGGGATTGCCTTGCCGCCCCCGCCGGCGCCCTCGGAGACGAACGCGCAAGGCGCGCGGCCCAATCCGCAGTTTACCGCGCCGCTGCCTCCCGTCCCGCAGCCTGACGCCGCGCCCAAGCCATGAACGCTGAGCTTCAAGACCCCGAACAGCCGCGGAAACTGTCGTTTCCGTTTGCGAAGCGGCACGGGATCTTGGTTCGCGGCGTCTCGGAGGGTTCGGCCGACACGGTTTGCCGGCCCGGGGTGAGTCCGCAGAGCCTGGCCGAGGTGCGCCGCTTCGTCGGGGTTCCCTTGAAGCTGCAGCGGGTCTCGGTGGATGCATTCGACTCGATGCTGCGCATTGCCTACGAAGCGGGCTCCGGCGCGGCGATGCAAATGCTGGAAGGCCTGGACGACAACACGGATCTGGCGCATCTGGCCGAAGACATTCCCGAGTCCTCCGACTTGCTCGAAAGCGACGATGAAGCGCCCATCATCCGCTTGATCAACGCCCTGCTCACCCAGGCGGTGAAGGAAAACGCCTCGGACATCCACATCGAGCCCTACGAGAACAGGCTGGTCATTCGCTTTCGCGTCGATGGCGTGCTGCGCGAGGTGCTGCAAACCAAACGTGCCGTCGCACCGCTGGTGGTTTCCCGCATCAAGGTGATGTCGAAGCTCGATATCGCGGAGCGCCGCCTGCCGCAGGACGGCAGAATTTCCCTGCGCATTGCCGGCCGCGCGGTGGACGTCCGCGTATCCACCCTGCCCTCCGGACACGGCGAACGGGTGGTGCTGCGCCTGCTCGACAAGCAGGCAGGCAGGATCGAGTTGACTTCGCTCGGGATGGATCCGCGAACTCAAGATACGATGGATGAGATCATCCACAAGCCACACGGCATCATTCTGGTGACCGGGCCCACCGGCTCGGGCAAAACCACCACACTGTATGCCAGCCTCGAGCGCATCAACGACAACACGCGCAACATCATGACGGTCGAGGACCCGATCGAATACTACATAGACGGCATCGGTCAAACTCAGGTGAACACCAAGGTCGAGATGACCTTTGCGCGCGGCTTGCGCGCCATCCTGCGCCAAGACCCCGACGTGGTCATGGTCGGCGAAATTCGCGATCTTGAAACCGCGCAAATCGCGGTGCAGGCGAGTTTGACCGGCCACTTGGTGCTCTCGACCCTGCATACCAACACGGCGGTGGGCGCGGTGACCCGCTTGCGGGACATGGGGATAGAACCCTTCCTGCTCTCCTCGAGCTTGATCGGCGTGATGGCACAGCGCCTGGTTCGGGTGCTGAATCCCGCGAACCGGGAGAAATTCACGGCCGGCGAATACGAGCGCCGGCTGCTGAATCTCGACCCCGACGGCAGCCCGGTGGAGTTGTATCGGCCGAGCAACGATCCGGGCAGCGGCTACCGCGGGCGTACCGGAATCTACGAACTCATCGCGGTCGACGATCACATGCGCACCATGATCCATGACGGCTCCTCCGAGCAGGATCTCGAGCGCTACGCACGCACCGCAAGCCCCGGCATTCGCGATGACGGCCGCCGCAAGGTGATGGCGGGCGAGACAACGCTGGAAGAAGTGCTGCGCGTTACCCGCGAGGATTGAGAGAGGTTTAAGGGAAAATGGGTGCGTTTGAATACACGGCACTTGATGCCCAAGGCCGCGAACGCAAAGGCCTCATCGAGGGCGACACCGCCAAGCACGTCAGACAGCTGCTGCGCGACAAACAGCTGCTGCCCATGGACATCCAGGAGACCGCGCAGCAGGAACTGAAGCAAAGCCGCCGGCGCCGCTTCATGCGCCGTGGTCTATCCAGTTTGGATTTGGCGCTGCTCACGCGCCAGCTGGCCACGCTGCTGCGATCCGGCCTGCCGCTCGAGGAAACGCTGCAAGCGGTTGCCGAGCAAACCGAAAAGCCGCGCGTGCAGCGGATCGTGCTGGGTGTGCGCAGCAAGGTGGTCGAAGGGCATCCCCTGGCCGATGGTTTGAGGGATTTCCCGCAGGCGTTCCCGGAAATCTATCGCGCCACGGTCTCCGCCGGAGAGCAATCGGGCAAACTGGATCAAGTACTGGAGCGGCTGTCGGACTACACCGAGTCGCGTCAAGTCATGGGCCAGCAGGTGAGCAATGCCCTGGTCTACCCCATCGTACTACTGGTTCTGTCCTTCGGCATCGTGTCGTTCCTGCTCGCCTACGTGGTACCGCAAGTGGTGGCGGTGTTCGAATCGAGCAACCAGGAATTGCCGGTGGCCACGCGCGTTCTCATCGGCATGAGCGACCTGATTCGCCACTATTGGTTCTACGCGCTGGCGGTCCTCGGCGCGGCGACGTGGGGGTTCCTGCGTTGGCTCAAAGGCCCGGCAGCACGCTTGAAATTCGATCGATTTCTGCTGCGCGTGCCGGTGGTCGGCAAACTCATTCGCGGACTCAATACCGGTCGATTCTCCCGCACTTTCAGCATCTTGACTGCCAGCGCCGTGCCGGTGCTCGAGGCGCTGAGAATTTCGGCCGAGGTGGTCACCAACCTGCCGATGAAACGCGCGGTCGAAGAAGCGGCGCTGCGGGTTCGTGAAGGCGCGCCCATCGGCAGATCGCTCGCCGCGCGCAAGCTCTTCCCCCCGATGATGATCCATCTGATCAGCAGCGGAGAAAGCAGCGGCGAGTTGGAAAAGATGCTCGAGCGCGCCGCGACCAATCAGGAGCGCGAGATGGATGGCCTGTTGTCGAACATGACCAACCTGCTGGGGCCTTTGATGGTGGTATTCATGGGCGGCATCGTGATGTTCATCGTGATTGCGCTGTTGCTGCCGATATTCCAACTCAACGATTTGGTCAAATAGTCGGTCCAATTGTCAACTGAGAGGTGGGGTATTGCACGGCAGCCGCGTTTCCGTTTATAACGCGCGCGTGTGAGTCGACTAATCGCTTCAAGGCATGAACGAGAAACCCGAATCGGAAGAGTTCGAGGAAGAGGACGCCGAGGACGCCACACCCGGCGGCGAGGATGTCGACGTGGATCACATCATGCGCGACGTCGATTCTCAGAGGCGCCGTGCCCCGAAGGGAGCGGAGCCCGCGTGGCGGCGTCTTGAACGGGTCATGGAAGAACGGCGCACCGCTGAGCTGATGAGCGATTTCGACGACTACGAGATTGCGGGCGCCGAGGACGGCACGGACGGCGATTCGGACGAACCCGACGAGAATGAGCCAGGCGCCAAGACTCCCAAGAAGAAGAAGAAAACCCGCTGAGGATATGCGAGCGGGGGCGCAATTCACGCCCGCCGCGAAGTTCATTTGCTTCGATTGATGAGCGCATTGGTGCCGCGGCGCCGGGTGGTAGTACGGCGAGCGGCAGCTTAGGACGGTAATGTGCCAAACTGCTGTTGATGTCGCCGACCGAACAATATTCGCAGCGCCTGGCCGAACACGACACGCATCTCGCACGCTACGATGTACTGGATGCGCGCATTGAGAGCATCCGGCTCGGGTTAGGTGCCGCATTTCTGGTCATCGCGTGGCTGTGCTTCGGCCCGTTTTCAATATCGCGCGGGTGGCTGGCCGTGCCGGTTCTCGGGTTCATCGCCATACTGGTCTGTCACCAACGTGTCCGCAGCCTCCGCACCCGAGAGCAGCGAGCCGTGCAGTTCTATCGCGCCGGCCTCGCGCGTATCAAGGATCAGTGGAGCGGCAAGGGTACGACGGGCACGCGCTTCGAGGCTCGACACCACATTTATGGCGATGATTTGGACCTATTCGGCGCGGACAGCTTGTACGAATTGCTGTGCGCCGCTCGGACGCAGATGGGAGAGAACATTCTGGCGCAATGGTTGCTCGCCCCCGCGGACATCGAAACGATTCGCGCAAGACACGCCAGCATTGCGGATCTGCGCGGTCGCTTTGCGTTTCGCGAAGCCATGGCGATCGACGGTGAATCCCTGAAGATCGTGTTGCATCCCGACACGCTCGACGCATGGTCCCGGGCGCCGAACCGGCTCGATAATATGTGGATTCGCAGCAGCGCCCGGCTGATCGCCGGTCTCGCCATCGCGGCCGTTGCCGCGTGGGCCGTCTGGGGAGCACTGTTCCCCCTGCTCGCCGTCGTCATGATGGAGATTGCCATCATGTTTTTCCTGCGGAAACCGATCCATGCGGCCATCACCACCGTCGAAAACGCCTTCGAGGACCTCAAAGGCCTGTCGGTCCTGTTGAATCGCATCGAAGCGGAGCGCTTCGATGCCAGGCCCTTGCAGCTCCTGCAACTCCAGTTGTCGTCGCATGGCCTCGGGGCGTCCGCCGCGCTTTCCAAGCTCGCGACCATCGTCAATTTCGTCGAGTCGCGCCGCAATCCCATCCTCGCGCCACTCATGCTGCTGCTCATGTACCCGCTGCAAACAGCACTCGCCGCCGAGCGGTGGCGCAGAGCCCACGGCGCCGGTGTTCGCTCCTGGCTCGCCGCACTCGGCGAGGTCGAAGCGCTGATCTCACTCGCGCAGTACGCCTACGAGCACTGTGATGATCCTTTTCCACGGTTCCTCGACGGTCCGCCGGCATTTGAGGCGCGGGGTTTGGGTCACCCGCTGATCCCCGCCGCCGCGCGCGTATGCAACGATGTGGGCATCTGCGCGGAGACGCCGGTTTTGTTGGTGAGCGGCTCGAATATGTCGGGCAAGAGCACCCTGTTGCGCACCATTGGAATCAATGCCGTGCTTGCGATGGCCGGGGCGCCGGTGCGTGCCAAGTCCCTGCAACTCACGCC
Source organism: Gammaproteobacteria bacterium (assembly GCA_021323735.1). GTDB lineage: Bacteria > Pseudomonadota > Gammaproteobacteria > Steroidobacterales > Steroidobacteraceae > Bog-1198. Next base: position 79,608 of record JAJPKM010000038.1, on the reverse strand, counting down.
GCTGCAAATCGGCGCCAGCATCCGTATCAACGATTCGCTGCACGAGGGCAGCTCGCGTTTCTATGCCGAGATCACGCGTCTGCGCCAATTATTCGAGCCTTCCCGGCTGCCGCTGCTGTTTTTGCTGGACGAATTGCTGCAGGGTACGAATTCGGCCGATCGGCGGGCCGGGGCGCAAGGGCTCATTCGGGCATTGATCAAGAAGGGAGCGATCGGCCTAATCAGCACTCACGATCTGGCATTGACGGATATCGCCGGGCTCGAGCCGGGCGCAATCAGGAACGTGCATTTTCAAGACGAACTGGTAGATGGAAAACTCGAGTTCGATTTCAAATTGCGCGATGGCGTGGTCGCCAAGAGCAACGGCATCGAACTGATGCGGTCGATAGGGTTGGATGTATAGAGATTAGTGAAAATTCCGCGATGCCACCACAAGATCGCCCAGCAGCGATGAGAGATTCGTCAGCCGCTGCGCGATGACATGCTGCACATGGCCCTCGCGCTGCAGCTCGCCGCGCACCTCGAGCAGACGCGATTCCAACAGCGCGGCACGCTGCTCGACCGCCACGCGATTCCACACGATCAAATTCACATAGCCGGTTTCGTCTTCCATGGTGACGAAAATGACGCCGCCCGCACTGCCCGGCCGCTGGCGCGTGATGACCAGACCCGCCGTGGTCACCAGTTTGCCGTTAGGCTGTTCCCACAATTCCTGCGTGGGCATCACACCCCGCCGTTGCAGCTTCTCGCGCAGCAGCGCCAACGGGTGACGGCGCAGGGTGAATCCCTGGCTGCGATAGTCGGCGACGATGTCCTGGCCCTCGCGCGGCGCGCGCAGCAGCGGAACGCCTTCATCGACCGCGGTTGCCGCAGGCAGCAAAGGCAGCGCTCGCTCCACGCCCGTAACCTGCCATACCGCGCGATGCCGATGACCGCTTAATTTCGCCAAGGCATCCGCCGCGGCAAGCGCCTCGAGATCGCGCCGATCGAGCGCGGCGCGTTCGGCCATGTCCGCAATACTGTCGAAATGGCGCGCTGTCCGCGCGGCCAGCAGCCGCGCGGCACCTTGCTGCGACAGATGCTTCACGAGACGCAGTCCCAGACGCAAGGCCGGCCGCCCATCCTCGCGCCGCTCGAGGGTGCAATCCCAGCCGCTGATCGTCACATCCACGGCGCGCACTTCCACCCCGTGAACGCGTGCATCGCGCACCAATTGCGCCGGCGCGTAGAAACCCATCGGCTGACTGTTGATGAGCGCCGCGCAAAACGCCGCCGGCTCGTAGTGTTTGAGCCATGCGGAGATGTAGACCAGCAGGGCGAAGCTGGCGGCGTGCGCTTCCGGAAATCCATACTCGCCGAAACCCAGGATCTGTTTGAAAATCCGTTGCGCAAAACTGTCCGCGTAACCCCTGGCACGCATGCCGTCGATCAACTGCTTTTGGAAGGGCTCCAGGCCGCCTTTGCGCTTCCACGCGGCCATGGCGCGGCGCAGCCGATCGGCTTCGCCCGGGGAAAACCCGGCCGCCACAATCGCCAGCTGCATGACTTGCTCTTGAAAGATCGGCACGCCCAGCGTGCGCCTCAGTACTGCCTCGACCTCCTTGCTGGGATAGCTCACCGGCTCTTCGCCGTTGCGTCGGCGCAGGTACGGATGCACCATTTCGCCTTGAATGGGACCCGGACGTACGATGGCCACTTCGATCACGAGGTCATAGAAATTCCGCGGTTTGAGGCGCGGCAGCATGGACATTTGCGCGCGCGATTCGATCTGGAACACCCCGATGGTGTCGGCGCGGCAAATCATGTCATACACGGCCTGATCTTCACTCGGTATGCTCGCCAGTTCGAGGTGGCCGGCGGCCGTGGATGCGCCGCCGAAATCATTGATGAGGTGAAACGTCCGGCGTATCGCGCTCAGCATCCCCAAGGCCAGCACATCGACCTTCAGCAACCCCAGCGCATCGAGATCGTCCTTATCCCATTCGATGACGGTGCGGTCCGGCATTGCCGCATTCTCGATGGGCACGAGTTCATCCAAGCGGCCGCGGGCGATGACGAATCCGCCCACGTGCTGCGACAAATGACGGGGAAAGCCTAGGATCTCCGCCGCCAGCGCGATGAGGCGCACGATCACAGGATCGTCAGGATCTACACCTGAGGCGCGAATGCGTTCCGGATCGATGCGCTGGCCATCCCACCATTGCATGCTCTGCGCGAGCCTGTCGACTTGCGCAAGATCCAATCCTAGGGCCTTGCCCACGTCCCGCAGGGCGCTGCGCGGACGGTAGCAGATCACGGTGGCGGCGAGCGCGGCGCGGTCGCGGCCGTATTTTCGGTAGATATATTGGATGACTTCTTCGCGCCGCTCATGCTCGAAGTCCACGTCGATATCCGGCGGCTCGTTGCGCTCTTTGGATATGAAACGCTCGAACAACATGGACATGCGCGAAGGATCCACCTCCGTGATGCGCAGGCAGTAGCAGACGGTCGAGTTGGCCGCGGAGCCCCGGCCCTGGCAGAGGATCTTTTGCGAGCGCGCATAATCGACGATATCGTGCACGGTGAGGAAAAAGGGCTCGAATTTCAGCTCCGCGATCAAGCGCAATTCGTGCTCGATGTTCTCGCGCACGCCGGCCGGCACCCCCGCCGGCCAGCGGTAGGCGCAGCCTTGCATCGTCAGTGCGCGCAAATGGCTTGTGGGAGTTTCTCCCGCAGGCACGATCTCTTCCGGATACTCATAGCGCAGCTCATCGAGTTTGAAAGTGCAGCGCTCGGCGATCACCAATGATTGCGCCAACAACGGCGCGGGGTACAGCTCGCTCAAGCGCCGCAGGGAACGCAAAGATCGCTCGCCATTCGGATACAGGGCGTAGCCGGCGGCTTGCAGCGGCTTTCTCAAGCGAATGGCCGTCAGCACGTCCTGCAAAGCGCGGCGGCTGCGCCGATGCATATGCACATCGCCCGCCGCCACGCATGGCAGCCGCAACTTGCGCCCCAGCGCTTCGAGCAGTTCCAAGCGCTGCATGTCATGGCCGCCGGTCAGAAGCTCCACGCCCACCCATAAGCGTCCCGCGAATCGATCCTGCAACCAGCGGCCATCCTCCTCCTGGCGCGCCCATACCCCCTTCTCGGTGCGCGGCAGCCAGATGATCAAGCATCCGGCGAGCGAATCCTCCAGATCGGTGCGTGCGAGCGCATAGCATCCCTTGTGGGAGGCGCGGCGCGCTTTGCTGATCAAGCGGCTCATGGCGCCATAGCTCGCCCGGTCGGTGGCGAGCGCGATGATTTTAAGTTGACTCGGGCCATCCTGGCCCTCGCCCTGCGGGCGCCCTGCGCGCGCCGGCTCCGGCATCCTGCCTACGCATTGACTCGGGCCATCCTGGCAGTTGAGCTCGGTGCCGATGATCAAGGGCAGGCCATGCTCTTTGGCGGCGACGTGGGCTCGCACCACGCCCGCCAGCGTGCACTCATCGGTGAGTGCCAGAGCGCTGTAGTTCAAAGCTTTCGCCTGCGCGACCAATTCTTCAGGCTGCGAAGCGCCGCGCAGGAATGAGAAATTGCTCAATGCATGCAGTTCGGCGTACACGTAGCCCTCAAGCGAATACGCCGTGTACAAACCAGCGTTTGGAATGACGGTCCTGGAAAACCCAGAGCCGGATGCCATGGGGGTGACTCGGGGCATGGCCCTCGCCCTGCAGGTGCCCTATAAGCGCCGGCGCCGGCTTCCTGCCTACGCGTAGACTCGCGACGTAATAATCGCGCGCCACACCTTTACCGTCCCACCACCCGCTCTCGATACGTTCGGGGCCTTGCAGGATTTCCGGTTTGGACAATGGCAAAGGCTCGTTCAGCAGCCACACCGGGCGCGGCATGCTCTGATCGATCATCCCCGCCTTGGGCCTAAGCGCGGCGGCAAAACGCAGTTCATGCACCCGCCGCCACGCCGCTTCAGGCCTATGTTCCGGATTTAAACAAACGCCATACACCGCTGCCTCGCCCAAACGTGCGCGCAGGCGTTCCACCAGTTGTGGCGCGCTATCGCGACTGCCTGCGCCCGCGAATCCAGCGAAGACATCGATGGAGCTTGCCGGCAGTCCCCTCAAGGGACCGGAAATGAGTTCCATGCCGCGCACCGGCGCCTCGAGTTCCAGCCGCCTCAGCTTTTGACAGAGCACATCGCTCAAACGCCGGCGTTCACTCGTAACGCTCGCGAGGCCGAGCGGTACTCGCGTCGGCGGCGCTGTGCGATGCCGAAGTCTTAGCTGCAAGACCTGCACACCCGCCTGGCGCTCGAGCAAGAACTGCGCGCAGCGCGAGATCAGCGGTTCGAGCGCCTTTTCCAGATAAGCAACATGCTCGATTTCCGTGTCGAAATCGCAGCGCTCCCGAAAACGCTCACGCGGCACGAAAGCTCTGCGCGGTGCAGGCTGCCGCGCCAAGGCAATGTCCAGATCCTGCACCCTGGCCGGATGCAACCGGCGCGCAAGACCGGCGCGCGGCAGGCGCATCAATTCGCCCAGACGCGTGACCCCCATGGCGCGCAAGGTTTGCAGCACCTCATCGTCCCAGGCCGTACAAACCAGGGGCACCTTGGCGAGTCGGCCCGCCAGCGCCTCAATATCCTCGATCGGCTCAAGGTCACCGGCGCGTGCCAGCCACAGCGCCGCCAGAGTCGAGGGCGCGGTGGCGCTCCGGGCCGGCAGCGCCAGTTGCCGCCAACAGGCATCCAGGTCGGCATGCAGACGCGGCAGCGAACCGAACAATCTCACGCTGCCCCTAATCTCCAGCAACAACGCGTTGGGCGCCTCGATGCTGACGAAAGAAGTAAACGCCTGCGCGTGCAGACAGAGTTGCTGTAATACGGCGGCTGAGGACTCCCGAACCATTTCCGGGAACACCACGGCATACCAAAGTTGACGGCGTTGCGGCCGGCTAGGATGCGTCGCTGGAGTCTGCGACGCCTGGGTGTGCGGCGTGCGCGATGGGGGTGCAGACGACACTGCGGGGATGGAGGCCGGTAGAGCGCCGACACGGCCCACCGTAGGGAGTGCAGACTCGGCGAGGCGGTATTCGGCGGCGGCAAACAGGTCTGCCGTCCGAGATTTTGCAGAGCGCATTCTCAAGGGGCACCAAGATCTACCGGTCCCGACCGACCGCCTTGCACTTTGAGCAGATCGAGGCGCACCTCGTGTTCACCCCGGCTCATGACCATACGCAAGCTGGCCGGCGAAGATTCGAAACGATGTCTCTCGGGGCGAAACAACACACCGAGCGAACCGCCTGCTTCGGCGGCGAGTTTCAGGCGCCGCAGCCAGCGGTCATCGGTACCTTTCAACCAGAGCAACACGGCAGCACAGACTCCCGAACTCAAAGCCTGCTCAGCTGCCCACAGAGCCTCCGTGGCCGTACTTGGCCGAACCACCAGCAAATGCCCCAGCTCGATCCCCTGCTGCGCCAAGGCGGGCGCATAGGGCTCGTAAGGAGGCGCAATCCAGACGAGCCACGGCACCTCACGGCCGTCCTGGACGTTGCGCTGGCATGCCGCCAACGCCGGCAAGAACAGCTGCACTTCGCCAACACCGGTCTCATCCGTCAGTACTTCGATGAGCGACGCCGTCGGCCACCCACCCCCCGGCAAGCGGGCATCCAGCGAGCTCTTACCGGTGGACCAAACCGGGCGAGCGGGGGCGGCCGAAGCGTCTTTTAACTTCCAGACACGCGCATCGGCCAAAATATCGACGAGCGATACTTGACGCTCGCCCATCCTGGGCTCGCGCCGTTGATGCGGGCCATCCTCATGCGGCATCCACATCTTTGCCACGACGCAGGACACCGACCACCACCCCTTCGATGATCATGGGCTGCTCTTTGAGGTCGACACGAATGGGTTCGAAATCGGCGTTTTCAGGCAGCAGCCACACGATCGGCCCTTCTTGGCGATAGCGCTTGACGGTGACCTCGTTTTCCAAGCGCGCGACCACGATTTGACGATTACGCACTTCCGGCGTGCGATGCACGGCCACTAAATCCCCATCCAGAATGCCGGCATTCTTCATACTCATGCCCTGCACTTTCAGCAGGTAATGCGGCTGCGGCTGAAATAGTTTCGGATCGATTTGATAGCGCTTTTCAATATGCTCTTCCGCCAAGATCGGCCGGCCGGCGGCCACGCGGCCGATGAGCGGCAGACCCAATTGTTCACGCAGAATGTCTTTGAGCTGAATGCCACGAGAAGCGCCGGGAATCAGATCGATCACGCCTTTACGCTGCAAGGCGCGCAAGTGCTCCTCGGCCGCATTCGGGGATTTAAACCCGAGCGTGCGCGCTATTTCCGCCCGGGTGGGAGGCATGCCGCTTTCGGAAATGGCATTTTGAATCAGCCTCAAGATCTGAGTTTGGCGGGGTGTGAGATCCGACATGGTTCACCTGTATATGCAGACATATGCTGTTATTATATACAGTCCGTGGGCGCTGGCAAGTCATGATGGAAAATCTCGAAGCCCGGGATGCCCATAGCAGGCAATCTTCTCGTCCCCAACCGCGCCTAACTCAAGCGGCGGCGACCACTTCAGCAATCTGTCCATACCACTCTCGGAACAACAACGGCTGCCGAGCGCGGCACTGCCATGCCGCAATCGAACTCAACCTTCAATCTCAGGTCCCCAAAAATCCCGCGGCTGCCATCGAATGCGCAGCTCTAAATTCTTAGACCAATATTCCGTATCAAGTATATGTCGGACGTCAGTAACGCTCGTTCATGTACCGCCTGCAAATTCCTCGCACGGTCAGGCGTAAATTTTGCATTTAAATGGCGCATTCTTAATGTTGGCCCTACCTGTCAGAAATGAACTACGCTGGAAAGCGTCTTGATATACCGACAAAACGCTATTTTCAGTTGCAATCGAAGCGCGAATTTGGCTTTATGTAGGACTGTGCTGCGACGCGGGCGGCCCCGATGGCGGGATCGTTCCGGCTGTGGCAACACATCGGATTTTCCGACGAATGAATTAACCCTAGGGGAATATTTTTATGAATCTGACAAACACACTAAAGGTCTCTCTCGCCGCGGCTTGCGTCGTTGCATTCGCGGGGTGCCAAGACCTCAAGCCGATCCAGGCGCAGATCGATGACCTGAAGTCACAGGTCAGCAAACTGCAGGGCGACACGTCGAAAGCGGCCAGCGAAGCGGCGGCTGCGCACGCTGCAGCAAATAGCGCCCAATCGGCGGCCTCCGGCGCGCAGAGCACGGCAAATCAGGCATTGTCGACCGCGCAGGCGAATTCGACTGCCATTGAAGCGATCAACGAGAAGATCGATCGCATGTTCAAGAAGTCCGTCTCGAAGTAATCGATTGCTCTAAACCTTTGAACGCCGCGGTAACCCCGCGGCGTTTTTTTATTGGGGGTGTTACTACGCAGATGATCCAAGCCATTTCACAGTACGGCTTTTAGCCGCTCCCACCATTCATGGTCGTAGCCTATGGCCTCAATGGGCCGCCGCTTCAGCGACTGAGCAGTCCAGTGCGTCGACGCACATCGGCGCATACTTTCTGCAAGCTTCCCGGATGGCGAACCTTGAGCCTTCGGGCCGTCGTCGCGAAGGCATTGGTGGCTTTGACGACATCCTCCACGATGCCCGCCGCGCGTGCCACGCCCCATTCATCCGCTACTGCGATTATTTCCGCGCCGGTCGGGCAGACAAAGCCTTGCCGAAAGGACAGGGTGTGCTCACCTCGGCCGCTGATGTCCGGCACTAAATCGAACGCCGGCGACAGGCGAAAACCATCTGGACGCGCCAGTATCCAGAAATTTTTGAGGTGATCATCAACATTGCCGATGGCGGCATTGAAGACCATGTGCCGGCAGCGCGGCCAAGTCATCTGCAGGGGAAGCAGAATGTTTGCGCAGAACCTGAGCAAGCTCAGAATACCCATGCACATAAATGCCGGGACGTTCTTTGCACAGCGTGCGCAGACTCACCATATGGTACCGACCGCCCCTGGCACTGACATCGAAGCGCTTGACCATGAGCACGCGCCGAGCACCGATTGTCTGCAATCGCGACTCCGGGACTTCAAGTCCCGCACGCCGAGCCAGCTCTAGACAGGTTGCTTCGAGGCCAACGACGTCATAGGCATCATCGCGGGTGCGACTGGGGAATTTGGCGAGCCACTCTCCGGACTCATCGTGTACGAGCGCCTTGGGCCTCGCGCCGCCGGCGCGGCTGCTGCCCTCCAAGAGACGGCGAAATTCATCACCCGGTGGCAGTGTCCCAGCCTCGAATTGCGCGGCCGCCGCCAGGAGCTTTCGCAGCGCAGTGCTAGGAACACTTTGATCGGGACGAGGGGCGGTATCAGTCGCCGTAAATAGAAGTGCCCCGGTGCCGCCACCTCGCATGCGCAGCAGCATCTCAGGTGATGTCGGCGTGCCGCCATCGGCGGTGATCGCTACCGCGAGCAAACGCCGACCCCAGTCGTCCGGGAGCGCATCGTCGAACACCGCTAGAGGTGGATACAGCATCTCTGCCCGAAACCGTCGCGCAGCATCCAAAGGGAGAGACACCGGATCAAGCGCGAAGGCGCCAGCCTCACTCGCCCAGGCACGAGTGTATTCGAACTCGGATTCGAAACGTCCGCTGTTGCGGTCCGGAGCCGTGGTGGCCAGCTCCCCGACCAGGCGGATCGCCCCCTCCGGGTGTCGCACCCAGACAAATATATGCTTGATCAAGCTCGTCTCGAGGCTCGCTGTCGGATACGAGCACGAGGCGCACGCGCCTGCTCGAGGAGGCTCGCCTTCTGGGCCAACACGCCATTCAGATCATCGAGATGGTCGAGAACCCACAAGGCCTTGACCCACGCGCCGATCTGCACCGTGGCCGCGCCATGTTCCATCGCCCGGAGCGTTCCCGCACCGACTCCAAGGCGCTGCGCGAACACCGCCATGGTGTCGTTACGCGCGAGACGAAATGTCTTCAGGCGGATTCCGAGTTCCGATAGCCGTTCCTGCTGTTCCTTAACATCCATCATAATGGAGATTAATCGACAAAATGGCGATAAAAGACAGTATAGCAGAGATTAATAATCAGTCAGACGGGCACGTCGCGGGCAGATTCATCCGGCAGAACGAATACCCTAAGACCTAGGTATCCGGCACAACCTTGTTTGCCAGCAGATCATGGAACTCTTCGCGGAACCGATGCAGGGCCGCCTCCCGCGTCCTCAGAGCAGCCTCTCGCGCAGCCCCTCAATATCGAATGAGCGCCGATCCCCAGGTGAATCCGCCGCCGAATGCCTCGAGAAGCAACAGCTGCCCGCGCTTCACTCTACCGTCGCGGATGCCGGTGTCGAGAGCCAGCGGCACGGAAGCCGCGGAAGTATTGCCTTGGGTGTCGATGGTCACGATCACCCGTTCCATGGGAAGCTCGAGACGCTTGGCAATGGCTTCGATGATGCGGATATTCGCCTGGTGCGGAATCAGCCAGTCGAGCTCCGACTTCGAAATATTGTTGGCATTCAAGGTCTCCGTCACCAATTGCCCCAAGGTGTTCACTGCCACCTTGTAGACCTCGTTGCCCTTCATCTGCACGCCGGCCTTGCCCTCGCGCACCAGCTTGAAACCCTTGGAAACGCCGTCCGGGTACGTCAGCAGTTCTTTGTACTTGCCGTCCGAATGCAGCCGCGTGCTGATGATGCCGGGCTCCTCCGAGGGTTTGAGAATCACGGCGCCCGCGCCGTCCGCGAACAGCACACAGGTGCCGCGGTCGTTCCAGTCGACGATGCGGGTCAGGGTCTCGGCGCCGACCACCAGCGCACACTTTGCCTCACCGAGCCGAACGAATTTGTCCGCAACGCTCAACGCATAGACGAAACCGGTACACGCAGCCTCCATGCTGAATGCCGGACAACCGTGGATTCCCAGCCGGTCCTGCAGCAAGGTACCTACATTGGGAAATACCAGGTCCGGGGTCGTGGTGCCGACGCAAATGAGATCGATGTCCTCCGGCGTGACGCCGGCGGCGTCCATGGCGCGTCGCGCCGCATGCTCCGCAAGATCGGTGGTGGTTTCCCCCTCCGCTGCGACATGACGCTGTGAAATCCCGGTGCGGGTGCGAATCCACTCATCGCTGGTATCGACCAGCTTTTCGAGATCGGCGTTGGTCAGGATTTTTTCGGGCAGATAACTGCCGGTACCGGCGATTCTTGAGTACATTGAAATCCTTCAAGCGCCGCGCAAAACGCTCAACCGTTGCGCGATACGGGCAGGCACCCCGCCGCGCGCCTCCGCGATCGCCACTTCGACGGCGCGTTGAAAGCCAAATAGATCGGTGCCCCCATGACTCTTGATGACGATGCCGTTCAAACCGACCATCGCCGCCCCATTATAGAGGCGTGGATCTATCCGCGTGCGCAGTGCGTTGAGCGCCGGCCGCGCCGCCAGATATCCCAGCTTACGCAGCGGCGAGCGCGCGAACTCCTCGCGCATGGCATTGGTGATCAAGCGCGACGCGCCCTCCATCACCTTCAACGCGATATTGCCCGTGAAGCCGTCGGTCACCACGACATCGACCTTGTCCGAGAAAATATCATGGCCTTCGACGAAGCCCACATAGTTGATGTCCGCGGCGGCCAACAAGTTATTGGCCGCCTGCACGATATCGTTGCCCTTGACCTCTTCCTCGCCGATATTGAGCAGCCCCACGCGAGGCCGCGGGTGTGCGCCCTCCAAATCCGCTGCCAGTACCGAGCCCATCACGGCGAACTGGCACAATTGCGCCGGCGTGCAGGAGGCATTGGCGCCCAGATCCAACATATAGGTGTGGCCGCCGCGCGAGGGGATGATCGAAACGATCGCGGGACGTTCGACGCCCGGCAGCATTTTCAAGACGAAGTGCGCCGTCGCCATCAATGCACCGGTATTGCCGGCGCTGACGCAGGCATGCGCGTCGTTGGCCTTGACCAAATCGATGGCACGACGCATCGATGAGTCCTTTTTACGCCGCAAGGCCTCGCGCGGATGGTCGGTCATCTCGACCACCTCGGTGGCGAAAAGGCAGGCCACGTTGGGCAACGCGGCTCCGTCCAGCTCGCGCTCCAGGTCGGACTGCCGGCCCGTCAGGGTAAACCGCACGTCGGGAAATTCACGGGCCGCCGCGAGCACCGCGGGAACGGAGACCGATGGACCCCGATCGCCGCTCATGGCGTCGATGGCAATATGAAGCGGCGCAGACACGGTGCGCAATTCGCCCGGTGCTTAAATGGACGGCTTATTCTTCGGCAGCTGCCGCATCCGCCTTGGTCTGCAACACTTTCTTCCCGCGATAAAAGCCATCGCGCGAAATGCGGTGGCGCGAGTGAGTCTCACCGCTCTTGGCGTCGATGGACACGGCAGGTGCCGCGAGCGCCGAATGGGAGCGATGCATGCCGCGCTTTGACGGGGTCTTTCTGCTTTTTTGAACTGCCATGGGATATCTGTCCTATCAAGTTTTCTTCAATAAATCCTGCAAAACGGAAAACGGCCGTTGCCGCTCTTCCGACGAAGGTGCCCGGCCGCAGGCTTCCGGCGTGCTGCACGAGGCAATCGCGGGCAGAGCCAAGAGCAACTCTTCCTCTGCCAAATCACGCAAGCTGACCGAGCCTTCATCCATCAAATAAATCTCTCGCGGCGAATCCACCGAAGTGTCCGCCTCGCTCATCGCAAATTCGATCTCGCTGTCGCTGGTCACCGGCAATTCGAAGCCTTGCAGGCAACGCTGGCAAACCAACCGCGGAGCCGCTTGTACGGCCACCATCGCACCCGCCCTTCCGGCCTCGAGCTTCGAGAATGCGAATCGCGCCCTCACCGAGCCGCGCGCATCCGCCAGCAAGTCTTGCAATCGCGGCAGTTCGCTCAGGGCGTATACGCGCTCCAACACGGCCGCGTCTTCCGCCAGGCGCGCGCAGTCTACTCGGTCAGTCGAGCCCGATGCCATGGGCCGCGTATAATAGGGCTCGTTCCCACCCCTGTCAAAACGAATCCGGTGCAAGTCTTTGTTTTTGAAGTCTCCGCCTCCACTGATTTTAGCCTCCACCTCACGCTACCGTCGGGAGCTCCTGTCAAGGCTCGGGCTGGCGTTTTCCAGCCTCGCCCCGGGGGTAGACGAGGCGCCGCAGCCGGGTGAGCAGCCCCAGGCGCTGGTCGCGAGACTGGCCAGGGCAAAGGCTGCAACGGTCGCGTCCCGGCAGCCCGACGCCTGGGTTATCGGCTCAGATCAAATGGCAGTCAGCCGCGACGCGTCGGGTACCGAATCGACGTTGGGCAAGCCCGGAACCGAGATGCGCTGCATGGAACAGCTGCAAGGATGCTCCGGGCGCACCATCGTGTTCCTCACCGCAGTGGCGGTGATGCGCCGACACGATAATGCACTGTTCGAGTTCATCGACAGCACCCGGGTGACATTCCGCACCCTGGATGCGGCCACCATCCAGCGTTATGTGGCCAAGGAGCGGCCGCTCGATTGTGCCGGCGGGTTCAAGAGCGAGGGTCTCGGCATCGCGCTGTGCGAATCCATCGACAGCGAAGACCCTACCGCGCTCATTGGTCTGCCCTTGATCCGATTGAGCGCGACGCTGCGTGCGGCGGGCTTCGAACTACCCTAGTTAATTGGACAAATTCGCTCCTGCGAATTTGTCGGACATCAGCTCCGCTGTCGCCGGCAAATCGCGACTTTTGCCGGCTACGCCATGCCATTGTCGATACCGCGCTTCCGACATGCTGCCGGGTCGAGCATTATGCGCGACGCCTCGGACTCTTCGTCCCGCGTCCTTCCTTCGGCGTTGTCCTGCCTCCTTCCCTCGGTGTCGTCCCGGGTCCTTCCTTCGCGGCCGGCCGCTTCGATGGCTTCGGCGAACCCCGGGCCGGTGACTTGCGCTTCATCGGCGTAATGGCATCGAGCACGGCGGCCAATTCAGCGGGCAGCGGCGCACTGACGTGGAATGGCACACCGGAGCCCGGCCATTCGAACGCCAGGGATTGAGCGTGCAGGAAGGTGCGCTTCAGACCGTGGGCCTTAAGATCAGTGTTTCGCTCGCGGTCGCCGTATTTATCATCGCCCAGCAGCGGATGGCCTGCGAATGCAGCGTGTACCCGGATCTGATGCGTGCGGCCGGTGGGGATGTCGACTTCCATCAATGTGGCCAGGGAGCCGAAGAACTGCACGGGCTTGAAGACGCTGACCGAATCCTTTCCCGCCTGCGCGACGCGCACATGCCGCTCCCCGTGCTGCCGGTTGTCGGTCGCCAGCGGCGCATCGATTCGCTTGGTGCCCAATTGCCAACTCCCCGCGACCAGCGCCAGATAGGTCTTATGCATGCCGCCGTTGCGGATCAGCGCATGCAGGGCGGTGAGCGTGCTGCGGTCACGCGCGACAGCTAGACAGCCGCTGGTATCGCGGTCGAGACGGTGTACCAACTCGAGCGTTTCACGCGGTCGCGATGCGCGCAGCGCCTCGATGATGCCGAAACTCATGCCGCTGCCGCCGTGCACCGCAACGCCGGCCGGCTTGTCGATGACCAGCAAATGCCGGTCTTGGAAAATTACCGAGCGCTCCATCAACTCCAACAGGCTGCTGGAGGGCCTCCCGGGCTCTGCATCGGCGTCTATCCGCACCGGCGGCAGGCGCAGTTCATCGCCCTCTTGGATGCGATATTCGGCATCGACGCGTTTGCGGTTGACCCGTACCTCACCCTTGCGCAAAAGCCGGTATACGCGGCTGCGCGGCACGGTTTTGAAGTGGCGCATCAGGAAATTGTCGATGCGCTGACCGGCCTCATCGGCGGTGACCGTGCGCATGGTCAGCGGGCTCTTGGGCGGCGGCGCAGGCAATGAATCGACAGGCGGGCTGTTCTTGGGTTCGCTCATGGCTCGGGGCGTTGTTCTAACGTGTTGATTACATTGACCGAAGGGAAGCTGTCGTGATAATGTCTCAAAACCGTGTCAGGCGCGACAAACTAGAAGGGCCTTGGCCCTTCCTGATAACGCAAAGACACCGGTTTCCAGTGGTTCCCCATCCGATGGGGAGCTGCATATTAGTTGGTTCTGGAACTCCAGACCATCGCTCGGCCGATGAGACATACGCGCGAGGGCTTAGCTTAAGCTTCGGCGGATGACAAGCGGTTTACCGAGAACAAGGCCCCGGGCTTGCTGTATACGTTTTGGCTTAAAGTGGTGGAATTGATGCCGGTCGCGTTTCTCGCGTTCGGCGCATCCCTGTGCTTTGCCCCATTCAAGACGGCCATCCCGGCTTCTATTCTCAAGCTCTCCTCGGTCCCTACCATATTAGTTGGGGCACATGAAAAGAATGCTCGTCAACGCAGTTCAAGAAGAAGAACTGCGAGTAGCGCTAGTCGACGGTCAAAAACTATACGACTTATCGATTGAGATCCCGTCCCGGGAACAGAAAAAGTCCAATATCTACAAAGGCCGGATTACCCGCGTCGAGCCCAGTCTCGAAGCGGCATTCGTCGAATACGGCGCACAGCGCCATGGTTTCCTGCCGCTCAAAGAAGTCTCCAAGGAGTACTTCCGTGAGCAGCCCGCAAACGGCCGGCTCAACATCAAGGATCTTCTGAAAGAAGGCCAAGAGTTGATCGTTCAGGTGGAGAAGGAGGAGCGTGGTAATAAAGGCGCCGCTCTCACCACGTTCATCAGTCTCGCCGGCCGATTCTTGGTGCTGATGCCCAACAATCCCCGCGCGGGCGGCGTGTCGCGTCGCATCGAGGGCGAGGATCGCGAACAGATGCGCGATGCCATGAATGGGCTGGTCATTCCCGACGGCATGGGCGCCATCGTGCGTACCGCCGGCGTAGGCCGGACCACAGAAGAGCTGCAATGGGATTTGAACAATCTCAAGACGGCTTGGGACGCCATCGTCGCGGCCAACGACGGTAGACCCGCCCCGTTCCTCATCTTTCAGGAAAGCGACGCCGTGACGCGGGGCCTCCGCGATTACTTCTCCGATGACGTCGGCGAGTGCCTGATCGACCAGCCCGAGGCCTTCCAGAAGGCTCAAGAATACATGCAGCGCTTCATGCCGCCGGATGCGCAACGCAAGCTGAAGCTGTACACCGATCCGGTGCCGCTGTTTACGCGCTATCAGATCGAGAGCCAGATCGAGTCCGCGTATGCGCACAAGGTCACGCTGCCCTCGGGCGGAAGCCTGGTGATCGACCACACCGAGGCCTTGGTGTCGATCGATATCAATTCGGCCCGTAGCACTCGAGGCGGGGACATCGAAGCCACGGCGCGCAATACCAACCTGGAAGCCGCCGAGGAAATTGCCCGGCAACTGCGGCTGCGCGACATCGGCGGCCTCATCGTCATCGATTTCATCGACATGGAATCCACCGCGAATCAGCGCGCCGTGGAAGACATGCTGCGCGACTCCGTCAAGATGGATCGCGCACGCATCCAGCTTGGACGGCTGTCGCGTTTCGGCCTGCTCGAGCTCTCGCGCCAGCGCCTGCGGCCCGCCTTGAGCGAGACCACCCATATCAACTGCCCGCGCTGCGGCGGCATGGGAACGATACGCAGCGTGGAATCGATGTCCTTGGCCTTGCTGCGGCTGATCGGCGAAGAAGCGCGCAAAGAGCGCACCGGACGAGTCATTACCCAGGTGCCGGTCGACGTGGCGACCTACCTCATGAACGAGAAGCGCGAACAGCTGAATCAAATCGAGATGCGCGACAAGGTCTCGCTGGTGATCGTGCCGAATCAGCATATGCAGACCCCCGCCTATTCTCTGCGGCGGATTCGCGACGACGAAAAAGAGCTGCCGGAGAATACCGCCGTCAGCTACCAGTTATCCGATCAGCCGACCTTGGACGATTCGAACATCGGCAATCGGGACAAGAAACCGCCCGGCGACGTGCCGTTGGTTCCGAGCATTCTGCCGGCGTCCACGGCGCCCATCGTTCCCATGCCCACTCCTGCTGCCCCAAAGGCTCCCGAGGAGCCCGCCCGAGCAGGCGCGTTGGTAAGACTCTGGCGCTGGCTGTTCGGCGACCCCGCTGCCCGCAAGGCTGCTGCCCTCTCGGCGGTGCCGGCGCAAAACACGCGCGAGCGGCCACAACAGCGCGAGCTGCGCCATGATCGTCATCGCAGCGGCGGCGGCGACCGTGATCGAAATCGTGACCGCGGAGACCGTGACCGCGGGGATCGCGACCGCAATCGCGACGTGCGGCGCGACGGTCCGCGAGATCCGCGCCGAGACGGTCGCCCGCGCGGCGATCATCCGCGAGCGGACAATCGCACCGGTCAACCCGAGCGCAGCACGAACGCGCCTCGAAACGAGGCTGTTCGCCAGGATCAAGCACCTCGCCAGGCTCAAGAAGGCGCACCACGGCCCGACCAACCCATGCGCCCGGACCAACCGCGCGCCGAGGGGGAGCGACCCGCCAACGAGCGCGGCGAGCGCAATGAGCGAGGAGGACGCAACCGCCGGCGACGCGGCCGCGGCCGACGCGATGGCGGCGAGAACCAGGCAAGTGGATCTGCCAATGGGGCAGCCAATGCCGTGAGTCCGAGCGACGCTGGTATGGGGGGCGAACGCGCTCCTGCGCCGCCTGCCGTTGAACGAGCGGCGTTCGAGCCGGCGCCCGCCGAAGCCGCACGCGAACGGCCGGCCGCCAATGCAGCGCCCGAGCAGCCGGCGCCACAGCACCGCGACGCTCCTCATCGCGATGCGCCTGCAGCGCCCGCGGCACCTGCGCGCAGCGATCAGCCGGCTTCGAGCGCGGGAACGGACAACAAGTACGTCGTCTGGTCCTCTGCGCCTACCGATGTTCAGCGTTCCGGGCCCGACGAACGGTAACGCAGCGCACGCAGACGTAGTTGCAACGCGAGACTGACGCATACCAACGCGGCCGCAAGGCCGCGTAAACTCGCGATCGCCACATCGGAAACGCGTCCGACGATCGAGTGTGACAGCGGCCGGCCGAGTCGCGGCCCAAGATAAAAAGCGGCGCCGAACGCCATGGCTGTGGCGACGTAGAGCAGCATCCACCGGATGCGTTCCGCGTGCGGCACCCGCCGTTCCGGCACGGGGGATGTCGCGCCGGAACGCAGCGCATAGCACACCACCGCCAGGACGGCGGCCATCCCGACCAGGGAACTCAAGTCTTGCATGACGTACATGCCCGGCACGTGGCGCTGGCCGATATCGATAAGAGACTCATCGAGCACCGGAAACATGCGCACACCGCGCCCGCCTTCATGCGTGAAACCGTCCCAGACGAGGTGGCTTATGGCACCGCCCAAGATGCCGAGGGCGGCCAGCAGCCACTGACGAAGGCTACGCAAGTCCCCCTCCGCGGCATAAGGCCGCCAGCGCGCATAGGCGCCCTCCGGAAGCACCTCGACGATCGGAGTCTTGATCCATCGCTCGAACAACCAGTAAGTCAACAAGCCCACCGGCAGGCAGAAGGTGAACAAGGCGATGGCGCTGTGGGTCTCTACCCGGGATATCCCGGGGAAGAACAAGCGGAAGTCCGGAACCATCGCACCGATGAGCGTGGCCGACAGCAGCCGCCGACGCACCAGCAGGCGTGAGAACGGCAGGAAAATGGCGGTGTGGGAGATGGTGAAGGGCATGGGGCTTGGGCATCCATTGTTCTGGCTGGCGGCCTTGGCTGCTACGCACCTTTCTCTAGGCTTACCTGCAGGCTTGCCAATAGGCCGCGCGACGCGGCGGCGGTCAGATCGAGGACTGTCTCGAATGCGTCGGCGTCAAGATAGTAAGGATCGGGCACGTCGCGCAAGTTCATCTCCGGGGCATACTCCAGGAAGAGCTTGAGGGAAGCGCGCGAGTTCTCCGGCTTCATGGCGGACAGTTCGCGCAGGTTCTCCCGATCCATCGCCAGGATGAGATCGAAGCGCGCAAAATCATCCAGGGTGATTTGGCGCGCCCGCAGGCCGCTCAAGTCGATGCCGCGACGCTGCGCGGCGCGCTGACTGCGAAGATCCGGCGGCGCCCCGATGTGATAGTCCGCCGTACCCGCGGAATCGATGTCGATATGGACGGGCGGCTCGGCCTGCGCGGCCAAGTGCCTCAGCATGCCCTCCGCCGTCGGGCTGCGGCAGATATTGCCGAGGCAGACAAAGAGCACGCGCCGGGACGGCGGTTTCAAGCCGACCAATGCCGGATTACGTTCATTGACTCATTCTATCCGAGCACAGCGGCGCCGACGATTGCAAGCCGCCATGGACTTCGTCATGATTTGCACATCAATAAAACGGCATGGAGGCGGGATGTCATTGCGAGGCACTCTGGCGTGGGGTTTGTTGCTCACGCCGATTCCAATTCTTTCGACAGCCGCGCCGGCATTCGATGCGGCAAAGGCTTTCGGCGCCCGGCCAGGAATCGAGCACATGAGCCTGTCCCCCGACGGGATGAGCATCGCCTATGTCGCTCCCACCACCGGTCAGGGAGCGGTGGTGTATGTGCAAAGCCTTGCCAAAGGAGCCCCGCTGGCGTCTAAACCCATCCTTGGCGCCTCCGGAAAACCCGACCGGCTCGCCGGTTGTGACTGGGTATCCAACCAGCGCCTGGTTTGCCTCGTTTACGGGGCTGTTTTCAACGGCGCGCTGCTCGAGCCGCTGGAGGCCACTCGCCTGATAGCGATCAATACCGACGGCAGTAAGATGCAATTGCTCAGTACCAAGGAGAACGCGTTCACGCGGGGAATACAACTCGGCGGCGGCAACGTCGTCGATTGGCTGCCGGATGAGGACAACGCCGTACTGATGACCCGGGTGTACCTGCCCGATGACCACACCGGCAGCCACATCGGTTCGACGAAAAAGGGAATCGCGGTCGACCGGGTCGATACCCAAACCCTGGCTGTGCGAACGATCGAGCAGCCGCGCGAAGACGTGGTCTCCTACATCAGTGACGGTCGCGGCATTATCCGCATCGTGTGCGCCAGATCGAGACGCGGTGCGATCGGGAACCAAGATTCGGGCAACCTCGCTTACTACTATCGCAAGACCGATTCGCGCGATTGGCTGCCCCTGGGTGAAGTAGTCGGCGAGGACTCTAACGGCTTCACGCCGGTTGCCGTGGATCATGACGCAAACCTGGCCTACGGCTACAAGAAATTGGACGGCCGTCTGGCACTCTATACGATCGCCCTCGACGGATCACTGAAAGAAGAACTCGTGTACGCACGACCCGACGTGGATGTCGGCGGATTGAGCCAAATCGGACGCCGTCATCGCGTGGTCGGTGTGACCTACTCCGACGACTACTCCTACTACCACTTCTTGGATCCCAATTTTGAAAGATTGATAGCGTCGCTGGCAAAAGCATTGCCGGGACAGCCCTCGCTTCGTGTCACTGATTCCAACATGGACGAAAGCAAGCTGCTGCTGCGCGCCAGCGGCGATAGCGACCCCGGCGTTTTCTATCTATTCGATAAGAAGCTGCGGCAGCTACAGCCGCTTTTACCGGTCAGAAGCGAGTTGCAGGGCATCAAGCTGGCCAGCGTCAAGCCGGTCCACTATCAAGCGACCGACGGCACCTTGATTCCCGGCTACCTGACCCTCCCGCCGGGCACCGATACGCCCAAGGGCTTGCCGGCCATCGTCATGCCTCATGGCGGGCCCGGCGCCCGCTACTACTGGGGTTTCGACTGGTTGGCGCAGTTCTATGCCTCGCGTGGGTTTGCGGTACTACAGCCAAACTTTCGAGGTTCGACGGGCTATGGGGATGACTTCTTCAAGCAAAACGGCTTTCGTTCTTGGCCAACGGCCATTGGCGATGTGTTGGATGCCGGCAGGTGGCTGGTGGCGCAGGGCATAACCAGCCCCGATAAGCTTGCGATCGTAGGCTGGTCTTATGGCGGCTATGCGGCGCTGCAGGCGGCGGTGGTCGACCCCAGTGTGTTCAAGGCGGTCATCGCCATTGCCCCCGTGACAGACCTTGCGGAACTCAAGGAGGGATACCGCAACTGGTCAAATTTCCTGGTAATAAGCCGGGAAATCGGCGAAGGACCGCATGTGCGCGAGGGATCGCCGGCGTTGAACGCGGCGAAGATCAAGGTTCCAGTCCTGCTGTTCCACGGTGAATTGGACAGCAATGTGCCCATCCGGCAATCGAAGGAAATGAACGACCATCTGGCGGCGGCGGGCGTGCCGCACGAATTGGTCACCTGGCCGGACCTCGATCACCAACTCGACGATTCCGCCGCGCGCGCGGAGATGCTGAGCAAGAGCGATGGCTTTCTGCGCCGCGCGCTAGGCCTGTAGCAGCGCCCGCACCCGCGTAAGATCGGCCGGCGTGTCGACCCCTGCGGCGGGTGCGTGCGCCAGCGTCACCAGATGGATGTGCATCCCGTGCTCCAGCGCGCGCAACTGCTCGAGCCGCTCGGTGGTCTCGAGCTGCGTCGGCGGCCACGCCGCAAATTGCAGCAGGCTGCGCACACGGTAGGCATAAATGCCGATGTGGCGCCAGGCACCGGCGATCGAAGTCGGCACATCGGCGGCCACGCTGTCGCGCGGCCAGGGCACGGGAGCGCGGCTGAAGTACAGCGCGCGTCCGTCGCCGGCGCGCAGCGCTTTGACGCAATTGGGATCGAGGAATTCCCCCAGCGATACGATCGGCGCCACGGCAGTGGCGATATCCGCGCCCGCCGACTGCCGCAGCGAGTGCGCCACCTGGGAAATGACCTGCGCGGGCATTGCCGGTTCATCCCCCTGCAGATTCACCACGATGTCCTCGGCGGCAAACGCTCTCGCCCGCACGACTTCCGCGAGCCGATCGGTGCCCGAAGCATGATGTTCCGAGGTCATCTGGCAGTCAGCGCCAAATCTTGAAGCCGCTGCACGGATCCGTTCATCGTCCGTGGCGACGATCACCGAGGCCGCCCCGCTGGCCAGCGCGGCGCGCCACACCCATTGAATCAGCGGCCATTCACCTATCGGCAGCAACGGCTTGCCGGGCAATCGCGTCGATCCGAAGCGCGCCGGAATGATGACGTGAAACACCGTGATGACTAGCCTGAATAGCTCATAACAACCGAAAAGCACTGAAGAAGTGCATGCAGATACCAATGGTTCATGAAAATTGAGGCTAGTTAGGATTCCAGCATCGGATCGTCGGCGGCCAGCGCGCGCGCTTCTTCCGGCAGCATCAGCGGAATGCCATCGCGCACCGCGTATGCCAGCCGATCCGGTCGACAAACGAGTTCAAGGGTGCCGCCCGCGCCGACACTGCGCAAGGGACCCTTGCAGATCGGGCAAACCAACAAATCAAGCAGTCGCTTATCCATACTTCCTCACGGGTGCTCGGCGCGCTTCCCGATAGACTGAACCACCATGCCTTGCAGCGCTTCCAGGTCCCCCTCCTCGAACACTGCACTCACCGGAACGTACCAGTGGTGTGGACCGGCTATCTGGGTACATTTTACGGCATCCTTCTCCGTCATGAGCACCGCAAGGTCGTCCGCGAATGAAATATCTTCGATGCGCAATGGTGCGTGGTCGGGCAAGGGATGGGCAATGACATGGATGCCCAGCGACTGCAGCAGATCGAAAAAGCGCTGGGGATTGCCGATGGCGGCCACCGCATGCACGGATCGGCCCGAGAATTCGCTCAAAGGTACGGCAGTGCCGTAGCGCAGAGCAATCGCCTGAGTAGCTTCAAGGTGCATGCGCAAGGCGCCGGCGAGCGACGCATGACCCGCGATGACGGTGGGGCCGCCGTTGACCACCACGGCATCCGCGTCCTTCACACGCGCCTGCCCTTCGCGAAGCGGCCCCGCCGGGAGCAGGCGTCCATTGCCGAAGCGGCGTTCCCCGTCCACCACGATGATTTCAAAATCGCGGGCCAAGGCATAGTGCTGCAAACCGTCGTCGCTGACGATGACATCGCAGCCGGCATTGATGAGCAGCTGAGCCGCGGCAGGGCGATCGCGGCCGACGGCGATGGGTACGCGGGTCCGGCGCGCCAGCACCAACGCCTCGTCGCCGACGCTGCCGGAATCGTCTGCCGCTTGCACCAGGCGCGACCCTCGTGACGAACCACCGTAGCCCCGGCTCACCACCCCGGGCCTGAATCCCAGATCAGCCAGTAGAACGGCCAGCCGGCAGACCAGCGGCGTTTTGCCGGTTCCTCCCACACTGACGTTGCCGACGACGATCACCGGGCACGACAGTCGCGTCGAACGGCGCAGCCGTTTGGCGTAGGCGAAGCGGCGCAGCCACGATGCCGCACCGTACACCGCAGAGAGCGGCAGCAGCCACCACGGCGGCGACGCCTCCTCATACCAAATTTCATTGAGCCTGGATTGAATCGACATGGCCTACGCCGTTCAGACGTTGAACTGCATCCCATGCAGTTTCGCATAGAGGCCGCCGCGAGCCAGGAGATCGCGGTGATTGCCGATCTCCACGATCCGGCCCTGATCGAGTACGACGATGCGGTCGGCGTTTTCAACCGTCGACAGCCGGTGCGCGATGACCAAGGTGGTCCGCCCCCGCATGAGGAGCGCGAGTTCCTGCTGCACGCGCCGCTCCGATTCATTGTCGAGCGCGGCGGTCGCCTCGTCCAGAATCAACACCGGCGAATCCTTGAGCAGCGCGCGCGCAATGGATATTCGCTGTCGCTGACCCCCGGAAAAATTCTGGCCGCGATCGGTGAGCAACGTGTCGAAGCGCTGCGGCTGTTCGTTCACGAACTCGATGACGTTGGCGGCACGCGATGCCGCCTCCACTTCGGCATCCGTCTTTTCCACGGCGTTGAAGGCAATGTTGTTGCGGATGGTATCGTTGAACAGCACCACCTCTTGGCTGACCAGGCTCACCTGCGATCGCAGGTCGGTCAAGCGGTATTCGCGCACATCGACACCGTCCAGCAAAACCGCCCCCTGCTGCACGTCATAGAAGCGCGGCACCAGCCCCACCAGCGTGGTCTTGCCGCTTCCCGATGGCCCGACGATGGCGACGGTCTCGCCGGACTTCACCTGAAAGCTGACGTCCCGCAGCACATCGCCCTTCTCCGTCCCGTAGGCGAAGGACACATTGCGGAACTCGATTTCACCGCGCGCCCGCGTGATGGTCCGTGCACCGCCGCCATCCTCCGTGGGGTGATCCAGGAGTTCGAATACGCTTTGGCCCGCGGCGATGCCCTGCTGCAGCGGGCCGCTCATGCTGATCAGGCTGCGCAGCGGCGAGGGAATGAACATCAATGCGGTCAGGAAACCGAAAAACTCATCCACCTCCATGTGCCGGGAAAATACCTGGCGAATGGAGACGTAAAGCACGCTCGCCAGCGCGACCGAGGCGATGCATTGCACCACCGGATTGCTGATCGCCCTGGCGCGCACCAGTTTCATGTTGGACTTGCGATTGTGCTCATTGACCTGCTCGAACCGTCCGACCTGGTGATCTTCGGCGTTGAAAATCTTGATCAAGCGGTGCGCGTCGATGGCCTCCTTGCCGACACGGGTAATATCCCCCATGGAGTTCTGGATTCTCTCGCTGTAGCGCCTGAAACTACGGTTCGCAATTCTCATCAGCCAAGCGATTAGCGGCGCCACGGCGATGCAGAAAATCGCCAGGCGCCAATTCATGACGAAAAGCGTTACCAACAGCACGACGATGGTAAGGCTGTCGCTGATCAGCGAGATCGCCGCGGTCGTTGCCGCGGCGGCCACCAGCTCGATATTGTTGGTAAGCTTGGAAAGCAGATGCCCGGACTGCTGCTGATCGAGAAACGCCGTGGGCAGGCGCAGATAGTGTGAAAACACGTCACGCCGCAGGCCTTTGATGACCTGCCGGCCCACCCAGCTCGGATAATACGACTGCACATAGTCGCCGATGCCCCGCAGCGTGAACAAGACCACGACACCGAAGGGCACCGCCCACACGATGCGCGGATCCGGGTTGATGAACGCACCGTGCAAGAACCCTTTGACCAGCCAGGCCAGGGCGCCATTCGAAGCGGCAAACAACAAGGACCCGAGAACGCCGATCAAAAACACACCGGCATGAGGCTTCGCGTACTTCAGCAGGCGACGATAGATCGACCAGGAATCGGATCTGAGGTCGGCGCCGGCTTCCGGCGGTGTATTCAAGGAGCCGCATCCTCGTGCACGGTGGCGATGTTGAGCTGCGCGAACCCCAAGCGCCCGGCCACATCCATGGCCGTGACCACGGCTTGATGCGTGGTCCTGGCATCGGCCCTTATCGTGATGGGACCGCGATCCGTGCCCGCCTCCTTCAACAGGGCAGCGCGCAAGGTGTCCGGACTCGAATTGATCAGCGTACGTTCATTGACCCGATAATTGCCTTCCACGGTGACGGTAATGACCAGAGGCTCGTGCGCGCCCCGCGGAATCGGCGAATCGCTCGACTGCGGCAGCTGGACCTTGACACGCCCTTCCTGGTTGAAAGTGGTCGACACCATGAAAAAGATCAGCAGCACGAGCAACACGTCGATCAACGAGATGAGATTTATCTCGGGATCTTCCCGGTGGCGAGGCCGCAAGTTCATCGCTGAACGACACCGCGCTCGCCCATACCGCGCCGATCCGCGCCCAGCTCATCCAACGCATCGACGAGTTTCATGGCTTCCTTCTCCATCCTGATCACCAGGCGCTCGACCTTGCCACGCAAGTAGCGGTAGGCAATCAGCGAGGGAATGGCCACCGTCAAACCGGCCGCGGTCGTGATCAGCGCCTCGCCGATTCCGCCGGACAGCGTGCGCGGATCGCCCAGTCCGCTGGCCGTGATGGCATTGAAGGCGTGAATGATGCCGGCCACGGTGCCCAACAACCCCAACAACGGAGCAATCGCCGCAATCGTGCCGAGGGTGTTGAGGAAGCGCTCCAACTCGTGGATGACATGGCGGCCGCCATCCTCCAGACGCTCCACCATCAATGCGCGCGGCCTGTTGCGATTGGCAATGCCGATCGCCAACAACTTGCCCAGGGGGGAGTTTTGTTCGAGCGCCGATACCAGCTTGTCGCTCAACTGGTCCGCCTCGATCCAATTCCAAACTTTTTGAGCCAGATCACGCGGGATGACGCGGTTGCTCTGTAGAGTCCAGAGACGCTCCAAAATGATGGCCACCGCAGCGATGGAACATAAGATGATCGGCCACATGAAACCGCCACCCGCGCGGATGATCTCCCACATTGCGCCCTCGTTTAAGTCAAATAAAAAGCTGCCGGCATGATACTTGACCGCAGTCTGTTCAGACAGTGCTCTTGGCACCCGCTCCAAGCCGTTGATTTGCCAAATAGTCGACTAATCCAGTATGGCCGTCACGAAAACGGCATAATGGCGGCGGGAGGCGTAATAAATAAAACATGAGACGCTGGCTCAAACGCATCACACCGGACCGCAGCCTGCTGGAGAAGCACTGGTGCCTCAAGCATTTCACGGCCGTATTGCTCGACCGCCAATGCTGGACATTCAATCGCTCCAGCGTGACCCGCTCATTCTCCTTGGGCTTATTTATCGCGTTCATTCCGCCGACCCCCCTGCCGGTGCACTTGGTGACCTGCACGCTGCTCGGCATCTGCTTCCGCCTCAACCTGCCGGTCTTGTTCGCCACCGTTTTCGTCAGCAATCCCTTCACCTGGCTGCCTCAGGTGGCCGGCTCGCTCTGGGTGGGCGCGAAGCTGCTGGGCCTGGATCTGATGCCGTTTCTGCACGCCGTCAGCCACCGTACCTTCTGGGCGGAGCTGAGTGTGCTGTGGGCACCGCTGCTGCTCGGCGCGCTGGTTCTGGGATTGATCGCCGCCGCGTGCGGCTATGTGCTGGCGCAAGCCGTATGGCGCGCCCGAGTGGTCTACCAGCTGCGCCGCCGCCGGGCACGCTCAGGCAACCGCGGCGCGGCGCTCGGTTAGTACTCCATCGGCCAGGGTCAGTACCCGGTCGAGACGCGCCGCCAATCGTTCGTCGTGGGTGACGATGACCAAACTGGTCCCCAGTTCACGATTGAGCTCCAGCATCAGCTCGAATACCTGCGCGGCATTCTTGCCGTCCAGATTCCCGGTGGGTTCATCGGCCAGCACCAGTTTCGGCCGCGTGACCAACGCCCGGGCCACGGCCGCGCGCTGACGTTCCCCGCCGGATAGCTGTGCCGGACGATGATTCAGGCGTTCCGCCAGGCCGACGCGGGCGAGCAGCGCGCCCGCCTCACGCTTCGCATCGCGAGGCGGCATCCGCCGCACCAGCAAGGGCATGGCGACATTTTCCAATGCGGTGAACTCCGGCAGCAGATGATGAAATTGGTAGACGAACCCGACGGCATGGTTGCGCAAACGGCCGCGCTCGGTATCGTTCAGCTGATTCATGGCGGCCCCCGCAATGCCCACCGTACCGCGCGTCGGCAAATCCAAGCCGCCGAGCAGCTGTAGAAGGGTGGTCTTGCCGGAGCCCGAGGCGCCGACGATGGCGATGCGCTCGCCGCTTTGCACGCGGATATTCGCGCCGCGCAGCACCTGCAGCGTCACGCCGCCCTGGATGAATTCCTTCACCAGATCCACGCCCTCGAGCACGGTATCGTTCGCAGTCGGCATCGTCTTACCCTCAATCGTTTCGCAAGGATTCGGCAGGCAGCAGGCGCGCGGCACGCACCGCCGGATACACGGTGGAGACGCACGCAAGAACGAATGCGAATCCGCAGATGCGCAGCACGTCGGTCGCGCGTACATGCGCCGGCAGGTCGCTCATGAAGTACACGCGTGCGTCGAGGAATTTGAATCCGACCACCGCTTCCAACGCATGCACCAGCTCCTGAAGATTGACCGCCACGATCACACCCAGCACCACGCCGGCGAGAATGCCGAGCGTCCCGATCAAACTACCCTGGACGATGAACACCGAGAGAACACTGCCCGGCGAGGAGCCGAAGGTGCGCAGGATGGCGATGTCGCGGCGCTTGTCCTTGACCACCATGACCATGGTCGAGACGATGTTGAAGGCGGCAACCGCGACCAACAAGGAAAGAATCACGAACAGAATGCGCTTGGTGATCGCAATCGAGCGGAAAAAATTCACATGCTCGTTGGTCCAGTCTTGAATCTCCACGCCCCCGCCGATGGCAACGGCCGCAGCGCGCGATACACGCGGCGCGGCATACATGTTGGCGAGGTTCAGCCGGATTCCCGTGACATCCTCGCCCATGCGCAGCACCTTTGCCGCGTCTTGCATGGCGACCATCGCGATTCGGCGATCGTATTCATACATGCCCACCGACAGAATTCCCGCGACCTCGAAGCTGCGCATCCGCGGGATCACGCCGAGCGGCGTGACGTCGCCTAAGGCGACGATGAGCACCACCCGATCCCCGACCTTGGCGCCGAGTTCCTCGGCCAAGTCCTTGCCGAGAATGACCCGATAGCTGCCGGCGGTGAGATCGGTGAGCCGGCCGCTCTGAAGGTGCGAACCCAGATCAACCACTCGTGCCTCGGACTCGGGCACGATGCCCCGCAGCAGCACACCGGAGGACTTGCCATCATGGGTCATCAGGCCCTGCGCTTCGATGTATGGGGATGCGCTCACGATGCCCGGGAAGCCCTCGAGTTTGGCGAGGCGCACGCGCCAATCCGGGATGCGTCCTTCGATGCCTGAGATGGTGGCGTGCGCCGTCAGGCTCAAAATCCTCGTACGCAGCACCTCCTCGAAGCCGTTCATGACGGAGAGCACCACGATCAGTACCGCAACGCCCAGCGCAAGTCCGAGGATGGCGATGCCCGCGATCAGGGATACGAACCCCCGGTGCGGCGATGCGCGCAGGTAGCGAAGCCCGAGAAATCCTTCGTACCAGTAGCGCTTCATTCGTATCGCAACGCTTCGGCGGGCTGCGTACGCGACGCCTGGATTGCCGGATATACGGTCGCCACGAAAGTCAGCGCCAGCGCGGCAAGGGCAATTCTCACGACATCCGGCGGATGCAATTCACTGGGGATGCCGGAGATGTAGTACACGTCCGGATCCATGATGTGGAACCCCAAATTCGTCTCCAGAAAGGGCACGATGACATCGACGTTCAGCGCCAGCAGGAGGCCCAGCCCTACCCCGAGCGCCGTGCCGATCCATCCGATGAGCACTCCTTGAGTCATGAAGACGGCCACCACGCCCTTGGGACTCAACCCCAGGGTGCGCAGAATCGCAATGTCGGTGCGTTTGTCGTTCACCACCATGACCAACGTTGCCACGATGTTGAACACCGCCACGGCCACTATCAGCATGAGGATCAAGCCCGTCGTGGTCTTTTCGATGCGGATTGCGCGAAAGTACGCCTCATTCTCTTCGGTCCAATCGCGCACCTGGAGCGGCGGATTCAAGCGTGTCGCCGCAAGGCGCGACAGGCGCGGAGCCTCGAGCACATCATCGAACTTAAGCCGGATACCGGTAGGTCCTCGTAACCCGCGCAGCGCCTCGGCGTCGCTCAAATTGATCAGCGCCAGCACGCTGTCGTGCTCCTGCAAGCCCACCTCGAAAGTCCCGACCACTTGGAATTCCTGTAGGCGCGGAGCGAAACTCCCGCCGGCGGTGTTGCCCGGAATCATGACCGTCACCGTGTCGCCGGCCCCTACTTGCAGCTGGTAGGCCAGCATTCTTCCCAAGATGATGCGATTCGAACCCGGTTTAAGATCGCTCAGTTTCCCATCTCGCATGGCGTCGTCGATGGACGACACCTTCGGCTCCGATTCAGGGTCGATGCCGCGCACAATGGCACCGCTCATCGAGGATTGCCGGCTGAGCATGGCGTCGGTGTCGATGTAGGGGGCCGCGCCGCTGAGGCCCGGGGCATCCCGCAACCGCGCTATCTGAGCCTGCCAGTCCAACAAGGCAGCCCCGCCGGAACTCAAGGTGGCGTGTGCCGACAGGCTCAGCAAGCGGCCGCGCAGTTCCGCCTCGAAGCCGTTCATGACGGACAGGACGGTAATCAGGGCGGCAACCCCCACGGCGACGCCAAGCAGCGACACCCAGGTGATGAAGGAAACGAAAAAGCTGTGCTCCCGGGCCAGCGAATAACGCAAACCCACGAAGATCGACAGAGGTTGGAACATGGGCGGTGACTGCCCCCTAAACGGACCGGTTAAATGGCAATGCAATCAGAGTGTTAAATCAGTCAAGTATTGGTCCAGCAAGGCAGTGGTATAGTTTCGGAGGGCAGTTTCTTAGGTTCCATAGGTCGTCATAGGATATCGGTAACATATGAGGTACGCCATGAGGTATCGAATTCTGCTGCTGGCCGCGATGCTCGCCGGCGGACTTGCCCGTGCCGAAACCATCGCCGTCGACAATGGCATCGCCGTCAAGCCATCGGACGTGGCCACCCCGACTCGCGGCATGACCATGGACCAAGTTGCGGACAAATTCGGCGCACCCGCGAGCAAGGTCCCCGCCGTCGGCACGCCGCCGATTTCACGCTGGGAATATCCGGGGTTCATCGTGTATTTCGAGCACGAACACGTCATTCACAGCGTCGTTGTCAATTCATAGGACTTGAAGCAACGGGGGCGTCTGCGCGTTGCATACCGCCTTGCATGCCAATGCGGAACATTCAGCTAGACCCTTAAGTTCGAGTAACATCATCGGCTCTTGACGGACCCACCGCGACCTCGTTCGCGGCGGGCGTTTTTTATTTTTTCATTTGCCCTTGCGATTCGCCGATGCCCTTACTCAACCCAATCCTTCCCGGTAGCGATGCCCGCCCCGTCAAATGGGGCCGGCTATATGGGTCAGCTCCTGCGCTGGCGCTCGCCGAGGCGGCATCCAGTGCCTCAAGGCCCCTGATTGTCATCACGCGCAATTCCCGCGAGGCGGAAGCCTTGAGCGATGAGATTCGATTCTTCGCCGGGCCCAACTCGAGCGTCCAAGTGTTCCCGGACCTGGAAACGCTGCCCTACGACAGCTTCTCGGCGCACCCCGACATCACCTCGGCACGCCTGGCCACGCTCGCCGCATTGCCGCGCGCCCGGCACGGCATCTGGCTCATCGCCGTCGATACGCTGCTACAGCGATTGGCGCCGCGCAGCTACATCGAGAGCTACTCGCTCAAAGTCGATGTGAACGAGACACTGGATGTGGAGGCGCTGCGCGTGCAGCTGACGCTCGCCGGCTATGCCGCCGTGACCCAGGTCGTCGCGCATGGCGAATTCGCGGTGCGCGGCTCGCTCATCGACGTGTTTCCCATGGGTTCCGATACGCCCTACCGCATCGACTTGTTGGATCGCGACGTCGACAGCATTCGCCGCTTCGATCCGGACACCCAACGTTCGCTCGACAAGCTGGATCGCATTCACTTACTGCCCGCGCGCGAGACGCCGTTGAATCCCGAGGCTGTCCGCGAGTTCCGGCGCCGCTACCGCCTTCGGTTCACGGGAGACCTGTCCGAGCAGGCGGTGTATCGCGATGTCAGCAATGGGATGGCGCCGGGAGGCCTCGAGTTCTTCCTGCCGTTGTTCTTCGAGCGCACCTCTCATCTGTTCGAATATTTGCCGCCGAACAGCATCGTGGTGGACATCAACGATGCCATTTCCTCGAGCGGGGACCTGTGGCAGGGAATCGTGGATCGGCACGAACAACTGCGCCACGATCGCTACCGGCCGATCCTGGATCCCGCGGAGGTCTATCTGACACCCGCCGAATTCACCGCGCTGCACACGCCTTGGGCAAGAATCGAGCTTCATACCTTCGAACGGCCGCCGGAGACCCCCGAGCCGTTCCAGAACTTCCCGAGTGCGGCACCCGCGGCGGTGCGCATCGACGCCCGTGCCGAGCAACCCGCCGCTGAATTGGCGGCGCATATCGATGCCAGCGGCGCGAGAATCCTGTTGGCGGCCGAATCGGCGGGCCGCCGCGAGCTGATCCTGGACCTGCTGCGCGGCCGCGGCGTCCAGCCCAAGATTTTCGAGGGCTTTGCGGCATTTCAGTCGAGTGGACTGAAACTCGGCATCACGGTGTCCCCGGGGGCTTCGGGTCTCACGCTGCTATCGCCGCCGTTGGAAATTCTGACCGAAGCGCAGCTGTTCGGCGACCGCGCCCGGCAGGAGCGCCGGAGGCGCCGCACCGAGCGCGATCCGGCCAAGATTCTGAAGGAACTGTCGGATCTGCGGATCGGCGCCCCGGTGGTGCACGAATCCTACGGCGTCGGACGCTACGTCGGCTTACAGACCATGGATGTTGCCGGCTACACCGGTGAATTTCTCGTGCTGGAATACGCCGACGGCGACAAACTCTACGTGCCGGTCCAATCTCTGCACCTGGTTTCGCGTTATACGGGAGCACCGGCTGAAACGGCGCCGCTTCACAAACTCGGCGGCGAGCAATGGCAGAAGGCGCGCCGCAAAGCGGCTCAGCGCATCCGCGACGTCGCCGCGGAGCTGCTGGATTTGTATTCCAGGCGAGCCGCCAGACTCGGCACGCGCATGCTGGCCGGCGAGGCCGAATACCGTGCGTTTCAAGCCGGGTTCCCCTTCGAGGAAACCGCGGACCAGGCGGCCGCCATCGAACAAGTGACGGCGGATTTGAATTCCGACAAACCCATGGACCGCGTCATCTGCGGCGATGTGGGTTTCGGCAAGACCGAGGTGGCGCTGCGCGCCGCGTTCATCGCGGTTCAGGCCGGCAAGCAGGTCGCGGTACTGGTCCCCACGACGCTGTTGGCGCAGCAACACTACACGACATTCGTGGACCGGTTTGCCGACTGGCCGGTGCGCATCGAGAGCCTGTCGCGCTTTCGCACGAACAAGGAAGCCCAGGGCGTCATCGATGGGGTCGCCGGTGGTAGCGTCGATATCGTCATT
Source organism: Gammaproteobacteria bacterium (assembly GCA_021323735.1). Classification (GTDB taxonomy): domain Bacteria; phylum Pseudomonadota; class Gammaproteobacteria; order Steroidobacterales; family Steroidobacteraceae; genus Bog-1198. The sequence continues at coordinate 47,807 of JAJPKM010000038.1, read as the reverse complement.
GCCACGCAACGGCTGCTGCAGGGAAAAATCCGCTTCAAGGATTTGGGCCTGGTGGTGATCGATGAGGAACATCGATTCGGGGTGCGGGACAAGGAGAAATTGAAGGCGCTGCGTACCGAAGTCGATGTGCTCACCCTGACGGCGACGCCAATTCCCCGGACGCTCAACATGGCCATGGGCGGCCTGCGCGACCTATCCCTGATCACCACGCCGCCGGCCGAGCGTCTTGCCGTGAAGACCTTCGTGCTCGAGTGGAACGAAACGGTGGTGCGTGAGGCGGCTCTGCGCGAGATCCGCCGCGGCGGGCAGATCTACTACGTCCACAACACCATCGAAACCATCGAAAAGACCGCGCAGGCCATTCGCGAGCTGGTACCGGAGTCCAGCGTCGCCGTGGGCCACGGCCAGATGCGCGAACGGGAACTCGAACAGCTGATGCTGGATTTCTACCATCGGCGGTTCAATGTCCTGGTTTGCACGACGATCATCGAGAGCGGCATCGATGTGCCTACCGCCAACACCATCATCATCGACCGTGCCGATCGATTCGGCCTGGCTCAGATTCACCAATTGCGGGGCCGCGTCGGCCGCTCGCATCATCGCGCCTACGCCTACCTCATCACCCCGCCCCGCAAAGCGATGACCGCCGATGCGGTCAAACGGCTCGAAGCGCTGGAATCTCTAGAGGAGCTTGGTGCCGGCTTTACCCTGGCCACGCATGACCTGGAAATCCGCGGGGCCGGAGAACTGCTGGGCGATGAGCAAAGCGGGCAGATCCAGGAGATCGGCTACAACCTGTATATGGAGTTGCTGGAGCGTGCCGTCTCGGCTCTGAAATCCGGCAAACAACCTGATCTCGAGCGGCCCTTGGATGCCGGACCCGAGGTCGAATTGCACGTGCCCATGCTGATTCCGGAAGACTACGTGCCCGATGTGCACCTGCGGCTGATGCTGTACAAGCGCATTGCCGGCACGCCCACGCGCGACGAACTCGATGAGCTGAAGGTGGAAATTATCGACCGCTTCGGACCCATCCCCCCCTATACGCATTCATTGTTCCGGGCGGCGTATCTTAAGCTGCGCGTCGCCGCACTCGGAGTCCGCAAGATCGATGCCGGTGCCAGTAACGGCTACATCCTGTTTGATGAGCAACACAAGATCGATCCGAAACGCGTGCTCAAGCTCATTCAGAGCAAGCCGAAGGAATATCGCCTCGACGGTCCGCTGAAGCTACGCTTCGCCCACATCGCGCGCACCGAAGATGCGCTCTTCGACCGGGTGGAGCAACTGGTCGATCAGCTGGGGTGAGCGGTCGCCCACCCCGCGTATCTCTTGGGAGCAGCCTAAACGTCGAACTACTGGATGGCGCCCAGAAAATCTCCCTTGCCGACCTCCACGCCGCCCTTGCGCAGCAGGGCATAGACCATGCCGGCATGGAAGTAGAAATTTGGCAGCACGAAATCGTTGACATAGCTCAGCGCCGTGAACTTCCACGCGCCGTTGGGAAACTTCAGCTCGATGGTGCGGCTTTCATCGCCGGCCATTTTCGCGGCGGTCACGGTTTTCAGGAAATCCAAGGTCTTGCCGATTCGCGCCTTGAGTTCCGGCAGCGTCGTTTCGGTGTCTTCGTGCTTGGGCGCCTCGATCCCGGCCAGACGTCCCGCGGCACCCTTGGCCGTGTCGCAGGCGATTTGCACCTGGCGGCTCAAGGGGTACATGTCCGGGAACAGGCGCGCCTGTGCCAGCACGGTGCCGTCGACCTTTTTCGCGGCTGCGTATGCCGCGGCTTTGTCCAGAATCGCGGACATATTGGTGAGTCCGCGCGTCAGCGCGGGGATCGTGAAATCGTACAGGGAAATGGCCATCGAAATGTCTCCTTAGTCTCAAGGCGCAAAGCGGACACTCTATGCCAAAGACGCCCCGCTTGAATAGCAAGGCAAAGCTTCGGCTAAGATCGAGCGTATGCTGCCCATCTCCGAAGCCTGCGAGCGAAACAAGGCGCCGATACTCGAGGTGTTGCGCCTCGCCTTTGCGGATCGAACACAGGTGCTGGAAATCGGCAGCGGTACAGGCCAGCACGCGGTGCATTTTGCGGCGCATTTGCCGCATCTGACCTGGCACCCCACGGAACGATCGGCCTACCTGCACGACCTCGGTGCCCGCGTGAAACTCGAGGGTTCGCCCAATCTGCGCGCCCCCACCGCTCTCGACGTCACTCAAACCCCATGGCCGTTGCGCACGGCGGATGCGATCTTCACCGCCAATACCCTGCACATCATGGCTTGGACGGAAGTCGTGGCGCTATTCCGGGGACTCGAGGGCGTCCTGCCGCGGGGCGGAGTGCTGTGCGTGTATGGTCCCTTTCGGTACGAGGGTCGCTACACCTCCGACAGCAACCGCGATTTCGATCGCATGCTCAAAGCGCGCGATCCTCTCTCGGGATTGCGGGATATCAAAGACCTCACGGCATTGGCCGCGCAGCAAGGCCTGCGGCTATGCGCCGATCACGATCTGCCGCCCAACAATCGATTGCTCGAGTTCGTCAAGGACCAGCCACTTTGAGCAACGCCGCCAGCAGTGCGCGCTGCTGCAATACTCCAGCGTAACGTTTGCCGTTGATGAAAAACGTAGGCGTTCCCGCCACACCACTGCGCATGCCTCCCATGAAGTCGCGCTTGACGCGCGGCCGGTAGCGGCGGGCATCCATTTCAGCCTCGAGTCGTGGGATATCCAGTTTCAGCCGGCGTGCCAAGGTGTGCACCAGATTAGAGCCCAGATCGGTCTGATGATCGTACAGAGCGTTGTGCATCTCCCAGAACTTGCCCTGCGCGCCGGCAGCCTCCGCCGCTTCCGCCGCATACTGGGCGTAGGGGTGCATCTCGAGCGGCATGTGGCGAAAGACGAAGCGCAAGTTCGCACCCATCTTTTCGACAATGCCGGCGATCATGGAATGCACGTCGGCGCAATACGGACATTGATAGTCTCCGTATTCGACCAAGGTCACTACCGCATCCACAGAGCCCTGCGCATGGTCGCTTTTTCCGACGGCTACCGAGAGATTCATCGCGTCGCAAACCCCCAACGGGCACCCTTTCCATGGCCGTGGACATAACCTGCCCCGCCGGCGGCGAGCGGCATTTTCACGGCCACGGGCACTAAAGGGGCCAGCGCAGGCAGTCGAACCCGCGACGCAAGAGGAAAATCCAGGTCATACCGCATTAACGCACAAGACAGCCTCCACATTTGGTGGCATAATGATACCGAAACGTAGATTCCGCGTCTCAGGTGCGCGGGGCAATACCATGGCGAACCACAGGGGAAGGTTAACGACTATGAAGAAGACTGGTACATCTGTCGCGGCAGCCGCGTTGATTGCGGTCGCAGCGTTGAGCTACATAAGCTCGAGCGGCGCCACCGCAAGTCCGACCGCCCGAGCTCCGGCCGAGGTGGTGTTGCCCATCACGGTCGATGACTTCCGGTTGCCCGACCAAAACTTGCACTCCCATGAATTGCGCCAGCTTGGCGATGCCAGCGCCGTCGTACTGATCACGCAGGCGAACAGCTGTCCCGTCAGCCGCAATTCCAGCGCCTCGGTGAAGGCGCTGCAGGACGAATACTCGTCCAAGGGCGTCGAGATTTTCATGCTGAATTCCACGACCATCGACAAGCGTGATGCCATCATCGCCGAGGCGCAGGCCTACGGCTACAACCTGCCCATCCTGCTGGACGTCAATCAGCTGGTGGGTGAGCAGTTGGGCGTGACCCGTTCCGCCGAAGTCATCGTCATCGACCCGAAGACTTGGAAAATCGTCTATCGCGGCCCGATCGACGACAGGGTGACCTACGAGCGCCAGAAAGCGAAGGCCGATCACACCTGGGCGAAGGATGCGCTCGATGCGCAATTGGCCGGCAAGCCGGTGCCCGTCGCCAAGGTCGAGGCGGTCGGTTGCCTCGTCGACTTCCCCGAGCGCGCGAAGATCGCCACCAGCAAAGTGACCTATGTGAAGAACATCGCGCCGATGTTCGAGGACAAGTGCGTGTCGTGCCACGAGCCCGGCGGCATCGGTCCCATGCCCTTCACCAAGTTCGAAGAGATTTCACCCTTTGCGCCGATGATTCGCGAAATGATCCGCACCCAGCGCATGCCGCCGTGGCGCGCCGACCCCAGCATCGGACACTTTCTCGGTGACCGCAGTCTCTCGGCGGCCCAGATCAAGACTTTGGTGCACTGGATCGAAGCGGGTGCCCCGCGCGGCGCCGGCGCCGACCCGTTGGCCGCAAAGACCTTCGTGGCACCGGAATGGCCCCTGGGCAAGCCGGACCTGGTGCTCGACGTTCCCGCATTCACCATCCCGGCAAACGGCATCGTGGATTATCAGCGCCCCTACATCGTCAATCCGTTGAAGGAAGGCAAGTGGCTGCGTGCCTCGACCATCAAGGTCGTGAATCGCCAGACCGTGCATCACATCCTCACCGGCTACCTGGCACAGGTACCGGGACCCGGCGAAGTGGCGAATGAGAGCAAGTGGGGAGTGTCCTTGGGCGGATACGCGGTGGGCGCCGAGTCCTTCGTCGAACCCCCCGACACCGGCGCGTACATACCGCCGGGCGGTGCCGTCGGCTTCCAGGTGCACTACACACCCTTCGGCCAGCAAGTGACCGAGCACTCGCAGATCGCGCTGTATTTCTACAAGGACAAACCGAAGTTCGTGATGCGAAACTCGGTGGTGCTGAACGCGAACATCGTCATTCCGGCCAATACGGAAAGCTCGGAGCAGCAGGCCTACATCGATGTTCCGAAGGATATGATGCTGTACGGCGTATTCCCGCACGCCCACTATCGCGGTGCATCCTCGCAGTTCTTCATGGTTGAGCCGAGCGGCAAGAGGACCTTGCTCGTGTCCCTGCCCCATTACGACTTCAACTGGCAGCGCGAATACAATTTCGTCCAACCGGTCAAGGTTCCCGCAGGATCGAAACTGCTGGCCGTGTATACCTACGACAACTCCGTGCGTAATCCGGCCAACCCGGATCACAATCGCGTGGTTCCGTGGGGCGATCAGTCCTTCGACGAAATGCTCTACACCGCCTTCCATTACGAATGGGTTGGGGAGACCTCCGACAAGATGGAGCAGTATGCGAGCTTCGATAAGGATCTGAACCAAGGCCGGCTCTTCGGCATGCTCGACACCAAGATGAACGGCAAACTGGACATGTCCGAGCTGACCGGCCCCATCGGCAAGCAATTTGCGGCGAACTTCGCCAAGATCGACACCGATCACGACGGCTTCATCGAGCCGAACGAATTGGCGGCGGCCGAGGCTGGCATGCAGAAGCGCCGCCAGCAGGCATCGCAACCGGCGACCGCGGCTCCGGCCGCTGCACCGGCGCAACCGGCGGCGGAAAAGACCGGAGGCGGCCAGTAACTCGACGTGGCGGCCCGTGGATTCCTTTGATCGATTGAAGGGATTCGCACGGGTCGCCGTCGTTTCACTCCTGGCGGCCGGCGGTGGTGGCTATGTGCACGCCGCCGGCTTCAACCGCGTGAACATCGGGGCACCGGCGCCAACCTTCAGCGCCAAGGGCGCCGACGGCAAAGCGCATCGCTTGCGCGAGTACGCCGGCAGGCTGGTGGTACTGGAGTGGACCAGCCCGGTATGCCCCTTCACTGCGGTGAAGTACAACAGCGGCGCCATACAAGCATTGCAGCGCTACGCGGCTGCGCACCAAGTGGTCTGGCTTTCCATCGACACGGCGGCATCCGACAAAGCCGGCTATTTGACCGCTGCCGACGCGCGCGAGCGCATTGCTCGAACCCACGCAACCGTCACCGAATTCCTGTTCGACATGGATGGCAGAATCGCGCGCAGTTATGGCGCCAAGACGACGCCGAGCTTTTTCATCGTCGACCGCGACGGCACGCTCGCCTACGAAGGTGCCATGGATGATCAGGTTTTCGCCGATGACGCCACAGGGCATGAATATATGAAATCCGCACTGGACGACCTCTTGGCCGGACATCGCGTGAGGGCTTCGGAAACCCGGCCTCAGGGCTGTGCGATAGAATATTGACATGAGCATGGGAAGCAAAAACGCGGCCTCGGCGCGCCGCATCGAGACGGCCGCACAGTCCCGGCGCGTGCAGTTGCTCGACCAGGCCGCACGAGAGCTGAATTCCAAGGGTATTTCGATGACCTCCTTGACCGCGGTGGCGGACAAGCTGGGCTTCTCTCGTGCCTCCCTGTACTACTATGTCGAGGATCGGGAAGACCTGATGTTCCAGGTTTACCTGCGATCCTCCGAAATCATGGCCCGCCAGCTCGGTGAGGCCGCTCAATCCGGCGACAGCGCCCTTAAAGTCGTCGGAAATTTTATTTCCAGAACCCTGGATCCTGACGAGCCGGAATTGGCCGCCTTGAGCGAAATCGGACTCCTCGACCAGGCGGCGCGGGAAACCGTTCTCGGTATCTTCGAAGCCGTCGTCGCGCGCCTGGCGAGCTTGCTCGAGGCCGGCGCCAGGGCGGGCAATATACGCTCCTGCGACTTTCCGATCGTCGCACGCACCATCATCAGCATCATCCATTCGATACCGCTGAACTCTCCTCTGGCTACGGCACTGCACGTGAGCCGAAACGACATCATCGCGGCGGCCAAGGACATCCTCACCGCCGGCTGGGCGGCCGACCGGTCACGGCCCGTCGACCCCCCGCCGATTGATTTCTCGCCGCTGCTCGCCCAGCCCGGCGGGTTGTTCGATCGCGGTGCACAGTTCGACGCCAAACGCGAAAAGATTCTCGCGGCAGCTTCGCAGCTGTTCAATCGCCGAGGTGTCGACACCACGTCGCTGGATGACATTGCGGCCGCGGTGGGCGCGACCAAGCGAACGCTCTACCATTACATCGGCGACAAGCAGACCATCGTGTCGGCATGCTATGCACGCACCGACCGGATATTTTCCTTCATTCGCGAACAGGCGACCGCCCAAGGCGGCAGTGCCATCGATACCCTGGTTGCCGTGCTGCGCGCCAATGCCATCTCACATCAACGCGACGATATCGAGCCGCTGCGTTCATCCACCGGCTACGATTCGTTGAGCGACGAGGAGAAGGTGCTTGCCAGCGAGCGCGGCAGAAACCTGGTGCAGGCTTACCGCGCCCTATGCCACGAGGCCCACAATGAGCGCTCCATGCGCGACGTGAACCGCGACTGCCTCTTGCTGTTCATGCGCGGCGCCGGCAGTTGGCTGGCAAAAGGCCTGGTTCGCGGCGATGATCAGCGCAAAGCACAGATTGCCGCGGAAATCGCCGACCTCCTGCGCTTGGGCTTGAAGCCCATTTGAGCACGAGGCCTGAATAATTCACCCGCAGCGGGAACCACCAGCGGGAACACCTGAGAAGGACTCCGGACTTCGTTCACGAATAAATGGTTCACGCTAGGCCGGCACCAGTGCCAGCACCCGCAGCGGGCTGCCCGATCCGTTCACGATCTTCAATGGCGGCGCGATCACCACCGCGCCGGTAGGCGGCAATTGATCCAAGTTGGTGAGACTCGCGAGTCCAAAGCGGTTGGCGCCGTGCATGATGGTGTGGCAGGGGAACATGGGATTGAATGTATGGGCCTGCCCGGCATCGGTGCCGATGGTTTCCACGCCCACGCCCAGGATGTCGCGCTCGCGCGCCAGAAATGGAACACACTCGGGATGAAATCCCGGCGTGTGCGAGCCGTCGCTCGAGAAGTTGAGGAAGGAATCGCCGGAGCGCTTGGACCAATCGGTACGAATGAGCACCCATGCACGGCTTGGAATGCGGCCGTGCCGGGTTTCCCACTGCTCCACGATGCTCTGGGTGAGTAGAAAATCGGCGCTGCCGCGCACTTGCGGCGAGACATCGATGACGCAAGCCGGGCCGATGAAGCGTTCCACCGGAATGTTATGCGTGGCGTTGTCCGGATAGTCCTTACCGGTCACCCAGTGTATCGGCGCGTCGAAATGCGTGCCGGTGTGTTCGCCGCAGCTGATGTTGTTCCAGTACCAAGCCGGCCCGCGTGAGTCGTAATGCGATATCTCCTCCAGCACAAAGGGCTTCGAGGGAGCGAACTGCTCTGGCAAGCGTATGGTCGGCGTGGCGGCCTCCAGCGGGACCGTCAGATCGACGACGCGGATGCCGCCGCGAAGAATACCGTCGACGAGTGTGGAAAGAGCCTGTGCGTGGGTAGCCATATTTCTCTCGGGGTACGCGCTGAATGTTGAAGAGCCGGTCGTTCGGTTGCGACTAGTAATGACTAGTAATTGATGGAGGGATTGTCTCCCGGATAAATCACCCCCACGATATCAAATCCACCGGGGGTTGTGCATTGGACGGAATGCAGTTGCTTGCGCGGCAGGAACAAGACATCCCCGGCGGCGACAGGCGTTTTGGTCCCCTCCGTCCAGACCACGCCTTGGCCGTTGAGAAAGATCAGCGCCTCCTCGTACAGATGCCGATGGGGTTCGGCCTTGGACAGAGGAATATTGCCGATGAACTGCGTCACGACGGTGGAACCCTGGTCGCGATTGACCAACATCTGGTAGTAGCGCTCGGCCATTTTGTGGCGCTGTGAAGGATCGATCGACGCGCTGCGCCGTGGATGCTGCGAGTCGAAATTACCCGGCATCTCGGTGAGCCACACAAGATCCTCGGCCCCCGGACCTTGTGAGATGAACAGCTGGATCGGAGCCGCCGCGCGGTTGTGAATGCGAAAGGCTTCTTGCGGCCGTATGTAGAACCCCATGAGCGGTTCCACGGCGAAGCGTCGCCCGCTGATCTCGATCTCCCCTTCGCCCGCCATGAAGAACAGTACGGTATGGCGCCCATCCGCGGCAATGACCGGCGACCCGCCACGCCCGACGTTGGCATAGAACTGCGATTGAAACAGCGCTCCTAGCGCAGGAGTCACCACCGGGCAGTAGCGCAGCGCGCCGCAGGTACGAAGGGGGGCTCGAGCGGTGGAGAAGACATAGCACTGGCCATCGAGCGGAACGACCGGCCCTGTCCCCGCGTGAACTGTTGCAACGAGCCGATTCGCCGCGCTGTTCGGGTCATCGGTGAGATAGCCGCCGGGGAGGTTGCTGTGCGCCCCATCGCAGAAGGGACCCGTGGCGGTTTGCTTGCAACCGCAGAAGATGACGTCCTCGTCGCGCTCGGCCTTGAACGCGATGGGCAGGAAATCGGTTCCCGCATGCGAGCCGTCGCAGAAAGGCTGAGACTTGGAACGGCCGCAGCTACACCACAGATAGCGCTTGCCGGCTTTGAGTTCCCAGTAGAACCCTTTGCGGTACGCGACAACTGCGGGAGTCTTGGCGCCGCTCGTCGGGGCGGGCACCGCATCGCCGATATCCAAGGGTTCCTGTCCAGGCATGAGAATTACACTTTTGACCAGAGAGTACGATATGAGTTATCGCTTGAAAGATCAAAGCGATTCAGGTCATGTTGCGGATCAATTGCCGGATCAGTGCGAAGGCCTCATCGATCTGCGCCGGGGAGAGCCCCTGCAGCAGGCGCTGTTCGCGCCGCCGCACCACGACATTCAATGCCTTGAACAAGGCACGGCCCCTTTCCGTCAGGTACACCTCGACGCAGCGCGCGTCGCCGGCACGCATCACGCGGCGGACGAAGTTCTCCTTTTCCATGCGCATCAGCGCACGGCTGAGCGCCGATTGCTGCACCATCGCACGATCGATGATTTCCTTGATGGTGATGCCGTCACCCATGGACAGCACCGCAAGAATCCGCCAGCGCGTGATGTTGATGCCTTCGCGGCGCAATTTTTCGATCAGATCGCCATTGAGCTGGTAGGCAAGCCGTGCAATGAGGTGCGGCAGAAAATCATCGAATAGAGGCCGGTCGGCCGATGTGGGCCGTGCCTTCGATTCGCGTGCCGAGACCTTGGTGCCCTTCGTCGCCATAACGGTCAGAAGAAACTCTGGCCGTCGAGGATGGCGCCGAATTTCGACGTATCGATATTGCCGCCCGAGACGATACAGACGATATTGCCCTTGCCCGCGAGCCCCGCAAGAGCCGCCGCGAGCGGGGCCGCGCCGGCCGCCTCGGCGATGATACGATGACGGACCGCCAGCAAGCGTACCGCCGCGGCAATTTGCGCGAATGACGCACATGCGGCGTGATCGACTACCTGGCGCAGCAACGGCCACATCTCCTCCAGAACCCTCGAGCTGCCCATTCCGTCGACGAAGCTTTGCAGATATGGCACCGGCACCGGGCCGCCGTTCTCCAGTGCCGCGGCGGCCGGCTGGGCCGCTTCGGACTCCACCAATATCATGCGAGCGGTGGGCCGGAGACGACGCATCACCGATCCGATGCCGCAGATCAGGCCGCCGCCGCCGAAAGGCGCGACCACCGCATCCAAGTCAGGCAGATCCTCGAGAATCTCCGCGCCGATGGTTGCATTGCCCGCAAGTACGGCTGCCTCCGCCACCGGATGAATGAACAGCCCCTCCTCGCCGGCGCAGCGGCGCGTGGTCAATACGGTCCACCATTCGTCAAACGGCAGCCGGATGACTTTTGCACCGAGCTCCGTCAATGCATCGAGCTTGGTCTGCGCCGCGGCTGCCGGAACCGCCAAAGTTGCCGGCACGCCGAACAGCCGCGCTGCGTAGGCGAGCCCCTGCCCGAAGTTTCCCGAACTCGCGCTCAAGACCCCTCGGCCGAGCAATTGAGTGTCCAAGCCCTTCAGCGCATTGAGCGCCGGCCGTATTTTGAACGATCCCCACGGTTGCAGATTCTCGAGCTTGAGAAAGATCGTCGTACCCGGCAGATCGACGTTCAGCCGCACCAGCGGCGTGCGCAGCGTGAAGGCACGAATATGCTCGCGCGCGGCAGCGACCTGCTCGCCGGTGGGCAGGCTTAACGGGCTAGAAGTCAATGATTTGACCCACCCCGGCTGCTCGCGCCTTCTCCAATATGTGAGACGCCGAGGCCAGATCCTGCGGTGCGATCCCGAGCGACTTATAGATCGTCACATCGAGCGGCGAGATGCGGCCCTTCTGGGTGCCGTTGGCGACCTCGCCGATCTCGCCCAGAATGTGCTCGGGCGTGATGGCACCGGCTTGCAGCGCGCGCAGATATTCGCCCCCTTCGTGGTGAGTGGACTCCCGACGGTCGACGAAGAAGCGGCTCTTCAGCACGGCAGCCGTGTCGATTTCCGCGGCAGCGGCGATGCTCGAACCGACCACGTTCATGTGCACGCCCGGTGTCAGCCACTCTCCCTGAAGAATCGGCTCGCGTGCCTTCGTGGTCGTGCAAATGATGTCCGCGCCGGCGATCGCTTCGCGCACCGTGGGCGATGTCTCCACCGCTATTCCGTGCTTCTCGCCCTGGGTGTCGGCAAAGCTTCGCGCCTTGTCCCGGTCGCGAGCCCAGACCCGGATCCGACGCAGCGTTCGCACGCTCAACATCGCCTCCAAATGGCTGCCGGCTTGCTCGCCGGCGCCGAGGATGGCCAAATCCCCAGCCTCCGCCCGTGCCAGCAGCCGCGTTGCCAGTCCACTGGCCGCCGCCGTCCGGATCGCCGTAATTTCCGCGGCATCGAGCAGCGCCACCGGACGGCCATGTTCGGCCTCGAACAAAAGGACTACCCCTAAGTGCGACGAATAGGCCGGCGGCTTGTTGCGCGGATTCAGGCTGACCAGCTTGACGCCAAAACATTCCGGCTCCGAGAGATATCCCGGCATCATGCCCATCATGCCGCGATCGTCGGGCATCTTTACGATCGAACGCAGCGGCAACACGACTCGTCCCTCCGAGACCGCGATCATGGTTCGGCGCATCAACTCGATGCATTCGGCCATCGGCAGTAATTGGCGCACTTCGGCGCCGCGCAACACCCGGATTTCCATCAGAGGGGCCCGAACGTCGCGCGCAGCTCCTGCATCGCTGCGATGAAGGATTCGACGTCGTCCTCGTTGTTGTAGAAATGAAAGCTCGCGCGGATATTGTCATCGCGATGGGAGGTGACGATGTCATGCTGCATCAGCGCCGCCGAAAGCCGTGCACTGGCACGCGACGGCACCGCCACGGTGGCGCCGCGACGTGAATCCTCGGCCGGCGTGATGCTCGGCCAGCCGATCTCCTCGAGCCTTTGCATACAGCGCCTCGTGAGCGCGTAGTTACGCCTCTCGATGGCCGGCGTGCCCACCTTCAGCAGCATGTTGAGGCCTGCCTCAGCGGCATAGCAGTTGACCACGGGTGGCGTGCCTGCCTCGAAACGACGCGCGCTGGGTGCCGGGCGATTGGCGGTGATATCCATGGCGGTGATGTCCGCTTGGGCAAACCACCCGCTGTTGCTCGGCACCAGGGATTGGACGCAAGAAGCCTTCGCATACAGAAAACCGATGCCGGCGGTGCCCAACAGATACTTGAGCATGCCGCCGACCGCGAAGTCGACATCCAATGCCTTGACATCGAGGTCCATCGATCCCACCGATTGATAGCAGTCCAACAGCACCTTTGCGCCCTTCGCCCGGGCCAACCGCACGATGCCGGGTATATCCAGTTTCGCGCCGTTGCGGAAGCATACATGCGTGATGGCGACCAGCTGCGTGTGCTCGTCGATCGCCTTTTCGAACATCTGCGCCGGAATGTAGCCATCCCTGTCGCGCGGCACATGAACGACCCGGGCGCCGCGCGGCTCCTGTGCGTGCCAGATCTGTGCATTGGTGGGGAATTCGAAGTCGCTGACCACGACCTTGTTGCGCGCACCGGTAAATTGCAAGGCACTCGCCAATGCGTTCAGGCCCGCGGACACCGATGCCGTGACCGCGATCTCGTCGGGCGATGCGCGCAGCAGCTTTGCGGTCAGGCTGCGTACCGACTCGTTCTTCGTCACCCAGACATCCCAGTTCGCGCCCACCAGCAGCCGATCTTCCATGTAGGCGTCGAACGCCGCTCTTACCTCATTGGCGAGCGCGCAGTAGGAACCGCTGTTGAGGTAGGTCTTTCGCTGCAGAACAGGAAATTCCCTGCGCAGCGCCTCGAAGTTATGTTCCATGCCGGACGTCCCCACCACAGGAATCTGCGAAGAGGAAATTATATGCAGTGTCATATAAACATGCAATTATGAGCACGGCGCGCGCAGCGCCGAGCTTCGGCGAGGATCGCAAATGTTCGAGGTAGTGAAGGCAGTCGGCATGGCGCAGATCGAGGCCGCCAAGCATCGCATCGAAGGTTTGAGCCTGGTGGCTCCGCTGGTCGATTGCAATCTTGCAACACCCGGCAAAACCGTTCGACTGAAGCTGGAAAATCTACAGCCGATCGGTTCATTCAAGATTCGACCAATCGCGAACGCCGTTCTGTCCAGAAACCGCGCCGATTTGCAGGCCGGCATTTACACCACCAGCGCCGGCAACAGTGCGCTCGGTGTGGCGTGGATGGCGCGCAGGCTTGGAATAGGCGCCACGGCGGTGGTTCCCGCGAATGCGCCGCCGGCGAAGCTGGAAAAGCTCAAACGTCTCGGCGCACGCATCGACACGCTCACCAATGAAGCATGGTGGCAGGCCATCGAGCAAGGCACGCTCGAGACCCAATCGGGTGTCTATATCGATGCCGTGCGGGATCCGGCTTCTCTGGCGGGAGACGCGACCATCGGCGCGGAAATCCTCGCACAATGGCCCGAGGTCGAGGCCATTCTGGTGCCCTTCGGCGGCGGCGGCCTGGCCTGCGGCATCGCCTGCGCGGTACGCGCCGTCAAGCCGCAGGTCAAGATCATCGCCTGCGAACTGTCGAGCGCACATCCCTTGAAGTCCGCCTTCGATGCCGGGGCCCCGACCCAGACCGCGCATGAGCCGGGCTTTGTGAGCGGCATAGGCTTCGGAACGGTACTGCCCGAGATGTGGCCGCTCGCCAAGTCCATGATCGATGAAGTCGTCACCGTTTCGTTGGCGCAGGTCGCTGAGGCGATCAAGCTATTGGCGGAAGGCAACCATATCGTGGCGGAGGGTGCGGGCGCGGTGTCGGCGGCCGCGGCGTTGTTCGGGCATTACTCAGAAACCAAAGTATGCGCCGTGATCTCCGGCGGCAATATCGACAGCAAGGTGCTCGCCGCCATACTGCAGGGACGTATGCCGGACCCTGCGCCGCTAGCCTGAACAATTTATGAATGAGCTTTTCGTAGTTCATAAATAGTTCAGGCGTCGATTTTCATCGCACTCACCGGCGCCGCCAGGCCGCGTGCGCGCCGCGCCCGCATGAAGAAATAAACCACGGAGAGCAGCAGCAGCCACGGCACTCCGACGATCCAGGAGATCCGCCAAGTGTCTTTGTCCAGGCCCATGGTGACCAATACCGCGAACAGCAGCGCCAATCCAACCAGCTGTACCGCCGGGAACCCCGGTGTGCGCACCGGCAAGTCGGCCGCCTTGTGCCGGCGGCGAAAACTCAAATGGCTCAGCAAAATGATGATCCACACGATCATGGCATCGAACAATGCCACGCCGAAAAGGTAGTTGTACGCAAGCGGCGTGAGTTTCGAGAATCCTGCGGCGATGAGAATGCAGGCGCCAGACAGCAGAATGGCCGCGATCGGCGTGCCGTTCTTACCCAGCTGGCCCAGGAATCGCGGCGCAAAACCGCCGCGCGACAGCGAAAACAGCATGCGCGCGCATAGATACACATTGGTATTCATGCTCGAAAGCGCGGCGCTCAGGACCACGAAGTTCATGATCCCGGCGGCATGACGGATTCCGGAATGCGCGAAGATGCGCACGAACGGGCTCTGGGTCACCACCGTGGCACCCGTCTCCGTCCAGGGCACGAACGCCACCACGATGGTGAGTGCGAGGATGTAGAACAGAAACAACCGCAATGCCATCGTACGCAGGGCCGCGGGTATGGTGCGCACCGGATCCTTGGCCTCGCCCGAGGTAACGGCAATGACCTCGATGCCGTTGAATGACAACACACCCAGGATCACCGCCATCCAAACGCCGCCGAAGCCGTGCGGCATGAAGCCGCCGGGAAGACCCGTAAGATTGTGAAAGCCCACCGGCTGCGTCCACAGTCCAAGAATCGCTGCCGCTCCCAGGACAATGAAGATGACGATGGCCGCCACCTTGATCAGCGCGAACCAATACTCGATGGAGCCGAAATTGTGCACCGAGCGCGAATTGAAATAGAGCAACACCGAGGCAAATCCCACCGACCACAGCCATACCGGCGTGCCGGGGAAATAGAAAGTCATGTAAACGCCGGCCGCCACCGCTTCGGCACCCACGGCGATCACCTGCGCCATCCAGTAGGAGTAGCGCGCCACGATGCCCGCCCAGGGATTCAAGTAGATCTCGGCGTAGGTGCCAAATGAACCCGCGGTGGGATGCACGACCGCCATTTCCGACAGACTGAACACGATGGCCGCCGCGGCAATGGCGGCGATGGCATAACTGACGATCACCGCCGGTCCCGCGTAGCCGATGGCCACGCCGCTGCCCATGAATAAGCCGGTGCCGATCGCACCTCCCAAACCGATCATGATGAGCTGCGGGCGGCTCAGGTCCTTATGCAGGCCGGCCTCGCGGCTGGCGATTGCGGATGCATCCAATCGCTTTCTCGCATGCGGTGATATATTCGAAACACATACAGTCTAGCACGCGAGATCCAGCGCCATGAATCGACGAACTTTCTACGCGGAAATGGCCGGCGGCAAGAAGTTGGACTACGAACTCTACCTCCATACGGAGGCCCTGCTGGCATGCCAAAAACCCTTCGACCAATTTTGCAACAAAGACGAACTGCTATTCCAAATCGTGCATCAGGTCGAAGAGCTATGGATGAAATCGATCGCCTATACCCTCCTCGATATCGATGAGTACTTGGAGCAACAGCAGGCATTTAGGGTCCTGACGCTGTTCGAACGCTGCAACCGCACCTTGCGGCTCATGATCGATCAGCTGGAACTGCTGGAGACCATGTCGCCGAAGGAATACCAGGAAATTCGCCTGCAGCTCGGCAATGGCAGCGGGCAGGAGTCTCCGGGCTTTCGAGTCTTGCTCAAAATCATTCCCAATGTTTGGCCCACGTTCGAGCGGGTTTATCTCACCGGGCGGAATTGCACGGTGGAGAAGATTTATGACTCCGGCTACGCGCACGACGATGCGTATACCGTCGCCGAAGCCATGCTGAGCTTCGATGAGCTGTTTCAAAAATTTCGTCTGCACCACATCTACCTGATTCAGCGATCGATCGGCATGGGCGCGGCGTCGCTCAAAGGCCGGTCGGTGGATCTGTTGCAAGCGGGCGCGAAACAGCGCTTCTTTCCGGCGTTGTGGGATATCCGTGCGGCGATGACCGACCGCTGGGGCGGAAGCTACGGCCGCGTGCGCGACAGCATCGGCTCGCAGGCCGAAACCGAGGGTGCTGGCGGCGCCGGGGAACCGGGCGGCCCGCCGGGCTCCTAGCCCGAGCTATTCAAAAACGACGGATATCTCATCATGGAGGCCGCCGTCCGCAAAGCAGACTAGGCCGCCTGATTGCGGCCGGACTTCTTGGCAAGCTGCAGCTGCTGCTGCGCCTTGGCCAAGAGGTTCGCAGGACTATCCGAGGCACCGGGTGTCGCCGCGCACACTCCCACACTGACACTGATATAGCGCAGCACCGCAGAGCGCGGATGATGGATGCGCATCTCTCGCACTCTCTCGGCCATGAGGTGCCCGACACGCAAGGCCTGCTCATGGTTCAGGCCGGGCGCAAACGCAATCAAGCTGCCGCCGTCGATGCGCGCGGTCACATCGCTGGATCGGCGCAGGCATCCGGACACCACATGTGCCACACGCCGAATGGTCGAGTCGCCGGCGGCTCGCCCGAACGTCGTGTTGTAAAGATCCAATGCATCGATGTCCACGGCGAACACTGCGATGCTGCGCTGTTCGCGATGCGCCACCGCCCAATCGCGCTTCAGCAGCTCCTCAAGGTAGGGCAGCGTGAACAAGCCGGTCAGCCGGTCGTCGCGAATGGCCATGGTGGTCGGTTGGTGCGCGCCGCTCAAGGAGTCCTTGGCCACTTTGGGATCGATGCGCAGACGCTCACCGGCATCGCGATGATGACCCGCAAAATGCGTAATGCAGCCGTCCGGGTGGCGCAACGGCAATACGGTCATTTCATTCCAGAACAAGGTACCGTCTTTGCGGTAGTTGCGCAGCAGCACGCGGCAGGTTTCCCCCCGGCTCAAGGCATCGCGCAGGCGGTGCCGTCCGTCCTGTTCGCGATCGTCGGCCTGAAGCAGGCGTAAGTTTCGCCCGGTGAGCTCCGCGGCCGTATAGCCCGTCAAGGCCTCGAAGGCCGGATTGGCATAGACCACCGGGTGATCGGTACCCTGGGCATCGATCAGCACGACCCCCTCGGGCGAGGTATCCACCAGGCGCCGATACATGTCGGGATCAAACCCCGTCATGACCGCCCTCCGTCAGCACCAACGGGGGAGGTGCAGAAAGATTTGCGATCAACGTCACCGTTTGCTGCCACTGCCGATCCGCTCCAAGATTCACCGGGACCTCTCCGCGTGCCCTCATTCGCACGACCCGAGCCTGCGAGGCCGGAGAGCCCGGATACGACCCAAAGTGCTTGAGCATGGACTTTACCGCTTGTCTATCGTTGCAAATGGGCAGGACGTCGCAACCTGCAGCAAATGCCAGCTCCGCCCGCTCTATAACGCTCCCAAAAGCCGCGGCACCTGCCATGGTGAGGTCATCGGCGAAGATGCAGCCATGGAAATTGAGTTCGCCCCGCAGGACGCCCGTCATCCAATGCGCCGAAAGGCTGGCCGGCAGCGCATCGACACTGGGAAATACCACATGAGCGCCCATGACCCCGGCCAGGTTGTTGGCGATCAGCAGCCGATAAGGGCGGATATCCGCCTCCAAATCGGCGAAATTGCGCCGGTCCACCGGCAGCGCAACATGGGAGTCCGCAATGACGGCCCCGTGGCCGGGAAAATGCTTTGCAACCGCCGCCATGCCCGCCTCACGCATGCCTGCCATATAGGCGACGGCCAGGGCCGCCGCCGAGTCGGGGTCGCCATGGAAGGCGCGATCACCGATGATTTCGCTTACGCCATAGTCCAGATCCACGCAGGGTGCGAAGCTGAAATCCACCCCCACGGCGCGCAATTCGCTGGCCATGAGCCAACCGACGGCTTGGGCCAGGGCCAATCCCTCCCGGCGATCCGCGTCGTAGCGCCTTCCTAAGACGCGCACCGGGGGCAGCCTGGTGAAACCCTCACGAAAGCGCTGCACTCGGCCGCCTTCGTGGTCGACGGCGATCAGCAAGGGCGGGTTTCGCACGGCACGGATGGCATCCGTCAGGGCCGTCACCTGCGCGACGCTGCGATAGTTGCGGCTGAACAGAATGACGCTGCCCACGATGGGGTGGGACAGCACCTCCAGATCGTCGGGCGTCAATTCGGTGCCGGCGATGTCGACCATGAGCGGACCCAAGCTCATGGGCGCCTCTCGAAGACTGCTATCGACTCAACGTGCGTCGTATGCGGAAACATGTCCATCACCCCCGCTTCGGTCAGCGTGAAACCGAGGTCGGCGACCAAGATCCCCGCGTCCCGCGCCAAACTGCCCGGATGGCAGGAAATATACACGACCCGCCGCGGACACCATCGTGCCATGCGAGGGAGCAGTTCCGCCGCGCCGGCACGCGGTGGATCCAGCAAGACCAGATCATAGCGCTCGTCGGCCCATGCGCCGAAAGTCCCCGGCTCGAAAAGATTCTCCACCACAAACTGCGCATTGCCGAGGCCGTTGTGCGCGGCATTGCCGACCGCCTTGGCGACCAGCGATGCGTCGCCCTCCACGCCCAGCACTTGCCGTGCCCTGCGCGCCGCCGGCAAGGTGAAATTGCCGAGACCACAGAACAAATCCAAGACGGCATCGCCGGCCTCGGGCCGCAGCAGCGTCATGGCCGCATCCACCATCGACACATTGATGTCGCGGTTGACCTGGATGAAATCCACGGCGCCGAATTCGATGACCACCTTGCCGCCGTCCACGGAGTAGGCGAGCGGCACGGGATTTGCGGACAACGGCCGCACCGTATCCAGGCCGCCGGTCTGCAGGTAAATCTGCAGGCCGCGCTCGAGGCCGAATGCCGAGAGTTTCTCGAGGTCCGCGGCACCCGGCGTTTCCAGCACGCGAAATACCAATGCCGTCGCCCCCTCACCGGCGGCGACTTCCACTTGCGGAAGCTTTTCACGGATGGCGAGCGTCTCGGTCAATGCCGCGAGATCCTCCGGCAGCGTGGCGAGCGGCGCCAGCAGCACCTCGCAGCGCTTGATATCCGCAATATAGGGCTTTTCGCGCTCGCGGAACCCGGCCAGCACGCGCCCTTTCTTATGCACATACTTGATCCCTAAGCGAGCGCGGCGGCGATAGGCCCATTCGGGGCCGCGCAGCGGCGGCAGTACGCGTGCCGGCTGAACGTTGCCGATGCGCTGCAGGTTCTCGAGCAGCTGACGCTCCTTGGCAGCCAGCTGAGCGGCCGCGGATAAATGCTGGAGCGAGCAGCCGCCGCACACTCCGAAGTGCGCGCAACGCGGCTCGACACGGTGCGGCGAAGCGGCGATGACATCGACCAAGCCCGCCTCATCCATGTGCTTGCGCCGCTTGATGACCCGAAAGCGCACCCGCTCGCCCGGCAACGCCCCCTCGATGAACACAGCCTTGCCCTCGAGCCGCGCGACACCGCGTCCATCGTGCGCAAGATCGACGATGTCGGCTTCTTGCACCTGGGTCGAATTCAGGTCGCGTGCCACGCTGTCGAGAATTCTTTGAGATGCGCCGCGCTCGACTCGAGCAAGAGCTGGCGCAGCCGGGCCAATTCGCGGGCATGTTCGGCGGCGTCCAAGTTCCCGCGCACCAGCTCGAATCGCAGGTAGATCAGGTAGGTATTCAGCACGTCGGTCTCGCAATAGTCGCGGATGCGCGCAAGGCCGCCCTGCAAGTATGCAGCCCAAACTTCAGCCCCGTGCATGCCCAGTTTGCCGGGAAATCCGAGCAACAAAGCAATGTCCTGCAGGCTCGCCCGGCCGCGGCCCTGGAATCCGGACAGGATGTCCATCAAGTCCATGTGGCGCCAATGAAAGCGGCTCAAGTAGTTGCTGAATCGGAAACTCGGGTCCGAATTGCCCATCTCCCAGTAGCGGGCGGCCGGCACGGCATGCAAGAGGCTGCGATAGTGCAGCACCGGCAGGTCGAAGCCGGCGCCGTTCCAGGAAACCAAGTCCGGGGTGTATTTCTCCAGGCCGTCGAAGAAGCGCTCGATCAGGTCTTTTTCCGAGGAGTTCTCGTCCCCCAAGCTCCACACCCGAAGCGTTTCGCGGGAGCGCATGACCACCGATATGGCGACGATGCGGTGCTGCTCATGCGACAGGAATTCACTGCCGGTCTCCTGGCGCCGCTTGGTGAACATGATCTGCGCCACATGCTCATCGGAGAGATCTTTTAGATCGTAAAGCCGTCTGCCGAGATCCGTGTCCGGCACCGTCTCGATATCGAACACCAGCGTGTTCAAGGAACCGCGCGCCGCATGAGAATCGCGACCGCGACCACCAGTCCTGCCTCATCCGTCAGGGTCACGTGGCCCTCGCCGATGCCCAGTCCGTCGCGCACCTTGGCCCCGCGCTCGGAGTACACTACTTCCGGTTTGCCCCAGGCATTTTGCACCACGCCGACGTCGCGAATCCAGACGCCGTGCGAGAAGCCCGTGCCCATGCCCTTGACGATGGCCTCCTTCGCGGCGAAGCGCATGGCGAGAAAACGCACGGGCCGCGCCGTCAGCCCAAACTGCGTGCGTTCCTCCGGCAGCAGCAAGTGCTTGATGAAGCGTTCGCCATGCTTCTGATACACCCGCTCCACCCGATCCACTTGCAGCACGTCGACGCCGATGCCGAAAATCATGCGATCAGCCACCCGTACGCGCGCGACGCATCAAGCTCTTCATATCGCCGACCGCCTTAGAAAGGCCATCGATGAGGGCTCGCGCGACGATCGAATGGCCGATATTGAGCTCCACGATTTCGGAGATGGCGGCGATCGGTTCGACGTTGTGATAATTGAGGCCATGGCCGGCGTTCACGGTCAGCCCGAGGGTGGCAGCGAACCTGGCTGCCGTGCGCAGGCGCTCGAACTCGCGCGCGCGTGAACCGCCTGCCGCGTCGGCATAGGCGCCGGTATGCAGCTCGATCACCGGCGCACCGACGCGTCGAGCTGCTTCGATCTGCGCCTGCTCCGGATCGATGAACAGCGACACGCGGATACCCGCGCCGGCCAAGGCGCGCACCGCATCTTGCACGCGTGCACTTAGCGTAACCACATCCAGTCCACCCTCGGTGGTCACCTCCTGGCGGGATTCAGGCACCAGGCATGTGTCCTGCGGGCGCACTTCGAGGGCGATGCGCGTCATTTCCTCGGTCACCGCCATTTCCAGATTCATGCGGGTCTGCAAGGCAGCGCGCATCGCAACCACATCGCGATCCTGAATGTGGCGCCGGTCTTCCCTCAGGTGCAGGGTGATGCTATCGGCACCGGCCTCCTCGGCCACGAGCGCCGCGTACAGCGGATCAGGATAGCGGGCGCGGCGCGCTTGGCGGAGCGTCGCCACGTGATCGATATTCACGCCGAGCGCAATGCCGCCATGAAGAACAGGCTCGCTCACGAATGCTCCTGGCGCTGCGGCTCGCGATGACGCAATGCCAGCATGACTTCACGTGACTTCAATGCGCGTCCATCCAGACAAGCATCGATCGCCGCACGCAACACCCGCTTGGCATCGCGCAGCGAACGCGCGTCGCCGAAACTCTCCGCCTGCAGGTCGGTCAGCGAGCGGCCGTACACCGCACCGGGCGCCTCCGCCACACAGAGCTGCGGCCCGCTCTGCAGAGCAAATCGATAGTACTTGTCCTCCTCCACCGGCAGCCCATCGCCGGTCTGCGACAATTCCAATCCGTAGCCCAGCTCGTTCAACAGCCGTTTTTCAAAACGACGCAAGGTGGGCTCTTCCACCTCGCCCTCGCACAGCGCCTGCACGCAGGCGGCATAGGATGAGAATATCTCCGGGTGGGGGTCGCGGCGTTCGGTCAGCTTCAAGAGCAGCTCATTCAAATAGAATCCGCTCATCAGGCGCTCAGGCTTAAGATCGGTCATCATCCCGTCGGTTTCCGCAGTCACGAGCTGACAGGCTTCGGACGTACCGGACCATGAGACGAGCAATCGCTGAAAGGGCCGCAGCACGCCCTTGAGCGCCGATTTCGGTCCGTTGGCACCGCGTGCGAACAGCGTGAGCCGTCCGTGCTCGCCGGTGAACACCTCCACGATGCGGCTGGTATCCCGATAGGCGTATTGATGCAATACGTAGGCTGGAGCCAGCCATACGCGCCGCCCGGATGGCCGGCCCGCGCTCTTCACAAGGTGTCGAACCCGAATTGGCGCAAGGCCATCTCGCTGTCCGCCCAATTTTCCTTCACCTTCACCCAAAGCTCCAAATGCACCGATCGCTGCCACAGGTCGTTGAGTTCTATGCGCGCCAGGCGGCCGATTTCCTTCAACCGCTCCCCGCCCTGGCCGATCACGATGGCCTTCTGGCTGGCGCGCTCCACCCAAATGACCGCGTTGATCATGATTCGACCGTCTTCGTCGGCGAAGCGCTCGATTTGCACGTTGATGCCGTAGGGCAGTTCCTCGCGCAGCTTCAAGGTGAGCTTTTCACGCACGATCTCGGCGGCATGAAACGGCTCATCGCGGTCGGTGAGCACGTCCGGCGCGAACAGCGGCGGCGATATCGGCAGCCTCGCGCCCACCAGACCTACCAACCGTTCCAGATTATCCGACTCGAGCGCAGAAATTGGAATGATTTCCGAAGCCGGCACCCGCTGCGTCATCTCCTCGAGGAACGGCAGCATCTGGTCCTTAGGCGTAACCCGGTCCACCTTGTTGACGACCAGGAACAGCGGCTGCTTCAAACCCCTCACCCGCTCCCAGACCCACAGGTCCTCATCGGTAAAACGCATGGCTTCGATCACGAATAGAACGACATCCGCGTCTTGGGAAGATGAGATGGCAACGCGATTCATATACTGATTCATGACCCGGCGCGTGGCTTCGTGCAGGCCCGGAGTATCCACCAGCACCAGCTGCGCTTCGGGACGATTCACCAGCCCCAAAATCCGGTGTCGGGTGGTCTGCGGTTTCGCGGTCACGATGGTGACCTTGCGGCCCACCAGTGCGTTCACCAGGGTGGACTTGCCGACATTGGGGCGCCCGACAATGGCGACGTGGCCGGCGCGGAAAGTAGACTGGTTCATACGTGCTCGCGTAGTTCGGGGGGCAGCAGGTCAATGGCTTTTGCCGCGGCCAGCTGTTCCGCGCGACGGCGGCTCGCGCCTTCGCCCACGGCAGCGACGCGAAATACCGGAACCTCGCAGGTGACGGTAAAGGATTGCGCGTGTGGGTTGCCCCCCACCGCGGTCAGGGTATACGTCGGCAGCGCCAGCCCGCGTGCCTGAAGTACCTCCTGCAGCCGGGTCTTGGGGTCCTTCAGTGCGTCGGCCGCGGGTAAATCCGACATCTTCGGACCGATGATTCTCGCCACGGCCGCGGCGGCGGTATCGAATCCCGCGTCTAGGAAAATGGCACCCAACATGGCCTCGAGTGCATCGGCCAGGATGGAAGCTCTGCGAAAACCACCCGATTTCAGCTCCCCGCTTCCCAGGCGCAGGTGTTCTCCCAGGCCCAATTCGCCGGCGATCTGCGCCAGGGTGTCGCCGCTCACCAGCGAAGCCCGTAATCGAGACAGAGCACCTTCGTCGGCGAGCGGATGTGCATCGAAGAGCAGGCGCGCCACGGCGCAGTTCAGAATCGAATCGCCCAAGAATTCCAGCCGCTCGTTGTGCTCGGCGCCGGCGCTGCGGTGCGTTAAGGCAGCCTCGCACAGCGCAGGGGTCCTGAAGACATGGCCGAACGAACGTTCGACCCAGCTTGCGAGGTCGTCGGACTTGCGCAGTGGAATCACCGCACCTTCACTGTCTTTTCAAAATGTACGGACAAAGACACATTGGCGACATAGGGCACGGAATCGTCATAGGCCACATGCATCTCCACGCCGTCCTCGCCCTTGGTGATCTCGACATCCTGCACCGTGACCCCGGTCGGATCATCGATGGTGAAGTGCCGGTCGATCAGAGCGCGTATGGACGCCGGGTCCGGATTGTCGCCCTTGACCTCGCTCGCCACCGCATCCATGGCCTTCGCGACCTTCATATAGTTGAGGTACAGCGGCGCCAGCCGGATACCGGCATAAACCACCACTCCCGCCAGAGCGAGAACGCAGAGCAAGCCGATGAAAGTCATGCCGCGCTGGTGTCTATGCATAAATCCCCCTAAAAGAGCCCCTATTCAATCTTATTCCCGACCCTCCTCCAGAGAGGTCCGTCACGAGTATCGAGATTAAGCCAAATCCGGACCGCTTTACCTACTAGATTTTGCTCCGGAACGAAGCCCGGCGCATCCGGTTCGTCGAGCCAGCGGCTATCCTTGCTGTTGTTGCGGTTGTCGCCCATGAAGAAATAGTGCCCCGCGGGCACGACCCATTCGCCCGTTTTGACGCCGCCGTTGGCGAACATGATCTGGTGGCGCTTGGTATCCAGCTGCTCGAAAGCGGTCGGTACACCGGTGTAATTCCACAGATCCTGCTTGGGTCCCGCGTAGACCGGACCGTGGGTCTGGGGCATGGGCTTGTCGTTCACGTACAGCTGATTGTTCTCGTCGACTCGAATTCGGTCCCCCGGCAGTCCAACCAGTCGTTTGATGTAGTTGATCTTCGGGTTCGGCGGCAAGCGGAATACGATCACATCGCCCCGCTGCGGCGTACCGGTGGCAACCACCAGGGTATTGGACACCGGCAGACGCAAGCCATAGGAGTACTTGCTGACGAAGATGAAATCGCCGTCGAACAGGGTTGGCATCATGGAATCGGAGGGAATACGGAAGGGCTCGAAGAGAAAGGAGCGTATGACCAGCACCAAGATGATGACCGGAAAGAACGAGCGCGCGTATTCGACCGCAAGCGGCTCGCGAACGCGCTCGGCCGGCGTGCCCGCGGATGCGGCGGCGATGCGGCGGCGGCGCGCGAAGAAAAGCTGATCCGCCGCCCAGATGATGCCGGATACCGCGCCCACGACCACCAGCATGAGGCTGAAATCCACGGCCTCGTACTTGAACAGGCGCCACAGCATGGCCAGCGCAACGCCCACCAGCGTATAGCCCGCCAATTTAGGCAGCAGCGGCTCGTCCGCACTCGATGCTCCGGGATCGCGTTTCGGTCGCAAGAACCAACCGTCGATCAAGATCACCAGGACGCACACAGCGCCCGCACACAACAGGGCTATGAAAATACGATCGCCATCATTCACGAGGTACCCCCGAACCGATTCAAAATGGTAGGCCGATCAATTGGCCTTCTTACCGACCTGTAATACCGCGAGAAAAGCTTCCTGCGGGATTTCGACCTGGCCGACCTGTTTCATGCGCTTTTTGCCCGCTTTCTGCTTCTCCAGCAGCTTGCGCTTGCGCGTGATGTCCCCGCCGTAGCACTTGGCCAGGACGTTCTTGCGCATCGCCTTGACGCTGGCGCGCGCAATGATGTGGCTGCCGATCGCCGCCTGCACCGCAATGTCGAACATCTGCCTGGGTATCAGCTCCTGCATCTTATCGACCAGTTCGCGGCCGCGGCTGTACGAGTTGTCGCGATGCACGATGAGGGACAGCGCGTCGACCGGATCACCGTTGATCAGGACATCGAGCTTGACCAGGGGTGCGGCTTGGAAATGGCTGAACTCATAGTCGAAGGAGGCGTATCCGCGGCTCGAGGATTTCAAGCGGTCGAAGAAATCGAGCACGATTTCGGCCAACGGCAGTTCGTACTGCAGCGACACCTGGCTGCCCAGGAAGAGCATTTTCTTCTGCACGCCGCGCTTTTCACTGCACAGGGTCAGCACCGCACCCACGTGGTCGGGCGGAACCAGAATATTGGCGACGATGATCGGCTCGCGCAGCTCCGAGATGCGATCCTGCGGCGGCAGCTTGGTCGGATTGTCGACGTTGATGACCGATCCGTCGGTGAGCAACAGTTCGTAAATGACGGTGGGCGCGCTGGTGATCAAATTGAGCCCGTACTCGCGCTCCAGACGCTCCTGGACGATGTCCATGTGCAGCAATCCCAAGAACCCGCAGCGGAACCCGAAGCCCAAGGCCGTGGATACTTCCGGCTCGAAGTGCAGCGCCGAATCGTTCAGCTTCAGCTTCTTGAGCGCGTCGCGAAATTGCTCGTAGTCGTCGGAACTCACGGGAAACAGGCCGGCGAAGACGCGCGGCTGCACTTGCTTGAAGCCCGCCAGCGCCTCCGCGGCGGGATTGCCTTCGAGCGTGATGGTGTCGCCCACCGGAGCGCCGTCGATCTCCTTGATCCCGGCAATGACAAAGCCCACTTCCCCGGTTTCCAGCGCCGGCCGGGTAACCGGTTTGGGCGAGAATCGGCCGAGTTTGTCGACCTGGTGGCTTCGCCCGGTCGACATCACCCTGATCTTTTCACCCGTGCGCAGGGAGCCGTTCATGACCCTTACCAAGGAAACCACGCCGACGTAGTTGTCGAACCAGGAGTCGATGATCAAGGCCTGCAGCGGCCCATCTGGATCGCCCTTGGGGGCCGGTATGCGCTTGACCAGTTGCTCCAGCAATTCAGGGACGCCAAGCCCGGTCTTGGCGCTGACCAGCGCCGCATCCTCGGCGGGGATGCCGATGATTTCTTCGATTTCGTGGATGACCTTGGCCGGATCGGCCGAGGGCAGATCGATCTTGTTGATGACCGGCAGCACCTCGAGCCCCTGCTCCAATGCGGTATAGCAGTTGGCCACGCTCTGCGCCTCCACGCCCTGAGCGGCATCTACCACCAACAGCGCACCCTCGCAGGCCGCCAGCGAGCGCGAGACCTCATAGGAGAAGTCCACGTGCCCCGGGGTGTCGATGAAATTGAGCTGGTAGAGCTCACCGGTGACGGATTTGAAGCCCAGCGTCACACTCTGAGCCTTGATGGTAATGCCGCGCTCGCGCTCCAGATCCATGCTGTCGAGAACCTGCGCCTGCATTTCGCGCGCATCGAGCCCGCCACATTCCTGAATGAACCGGTCAGCCAATGTCGACTTGCCGTGGTCGACGTGAGCAATGATGGAAAAATTGCGGATATTCTTCATCTACGCTTGAGGGCCTGTCTGATTGTTCCGCGTAAGCCACGTCGGGCAAACCCAGTATTATACCGGTCGGCGGTGAAAGCTGAGGGTCTTATCGACCTCTTGAGGGTCCAGCCGGCCATGGCACACCAATTCACCCTCGAAAAGCAGCACGGGGATCTTGTGGCCATAGCGCGCCCGGGTGGTCGGGTTCAGGTCCACATCGATCACTTCGATCGGTATTCCCCGCGCCGCCGGCAGGGCCGCGAGCTCGCTCAACATCTCCTCGCAAAGGCCGCAGCCAGGACGGGAGTACAGCGAAAACCGCATTCAGGGTCGCGGAAGTTCGGTGCCGCTGTAGATCCTGACCGAGTGGGCGATGAACTCCACGGTTTGGGCCGGAACCTCGCCCACCGCCGTCACTTGGTGACCCTGTACCACGGTGGAGAAGGCATACCCCGAACCCACTCGAGCCAAGCCCTGCATGGGCGGCTCTGGAGTATCGGGCGCCGCGGCCGCTCCGGAAGCCGGACGTTGCTCTTCGATGAACACCGACACGGTGGCCAGTCCGTCCGAATACACCAGATGACTGGCGGGCGCCGAGGTGCCTCCCAATGTTTGCGCCCTCTGCACGGTCAGTCGAAATCCGGGGGGTAATTGGCTGGCGCGGTAAGCCCCCAAGGCGGCAGCAGTATTGTCGGGCGATGGTCCCTGGCGCACCCAGCGCATTCCCTCGGTACGAACCGTGGGTGCCAGGTCGCTGTCCGGAATGCTTTCCGGCATGTCCAGGCGCGAAAAGAATATCTGCTCGATGACCTGGCCGTGCGAATCGCACAGCTGGGTTTTCAACGGCATCGCCGTCTTTTCATCGAGCCACAGCCGGTAGCCGAAGCGAAATTGATCCTTCGGGTTGACGGCGATCACCCGTGCCGGGCGGCCCAGAATATGGGTGGCCGGCAGCGCCTCGATGCGATAGAAGTCACCTACCGAGGCATCGAACTGCGGCAGCGAACCTAGGAAGGGCCCCTGATCCTGCCGGGGCTCGACCAATACCGTATGCTGATCGGGCAGATAGCAGGTCAACTCATCGTTCGCCCGCAGGAACTCGCGTCCCGAACCATCCAAGGACTGTAGCCGCTCGGTCACTCGACCGGCCCGCACCCGATGAACGATGCGCATGGTCTCCACCCGGCCTCCGCTCAAATGAAAGAACGTGCCGTCGTAGTTGCGGGTGGCCAGCGCCCGGTGCATCTTCTCGAGCCATTCGCGCGGATCGTCGGCGCTCCGCGCGCGCTGCGGTAGACCGCTGAGCAGCGCGCACATCAGAGCGCAGGGGACCATCCAATACGCGGGGCTCTGTGGGGCTCGCGTCATGGAGCGACGCGTGCGTCCGGCGTGAGGACGGGCTGCGGCACCCGTTGAAGGGCAGAGGACTGAGAGTCATCCTCTTCGATGAGCAGATCCGCCAGCACGCTGCGCTGACTCAACCCCACGGAATACTTGCTGTGCGCGAAGACATAATTGGTCAAGCGGGCCGGTGCCAGCGGCGCTTCAGCCGGGCTGACCGGCACCGTATACGAGAGCGCCTCACGCGCATTACCGCCCTGCTGCGGGATGTTTTGCGCAGCCCCTGCCTGGGGAACCGGGTTCTGCGCCGTGACCGCCGTTGCATGCAGACCGGGAGTTATCGAGCGCTGCTGGAGGGCGATGATTGCGACCGCTGCCACGCCCGCGGCAACGCCTACCCCCGCCAGGGGCCGCCACCAGCGCCAGGCGCGGGTTTGAAGCGCGTGCGCCGGCATTTGCACCGGTTCGCCGTCGATCGCCAGATTCACCCGCGAGGCGAAGCCCGCCCCCACGATGTGGGAACCCGTCCCGCGCAGCGCCTCGCCGATCAAGGCATACCGGCCGAAGCTCTCACGCAGCTCGGTATCGCGAGTCAAACGCTTCAACAGCAGTTCGGTTTCGGCGTTCGGCAGCTCTCCGTCGAGAAAGGCCGAGACTTGTTCAAGTATCTGATCGCTCATGTGTCCTCGGGGCGGCCCAGGCCGCCATCAAAAATCGGTCGTAGCTTTTTGTCAATCGCCTCGCGAGCCCTGAAGATCCGCGAGCGCACGGTGCCCACCGGACAGTCCATGGTCTCTGCGATATCCTCGTAACTCAGTCCTTCCAACTCCCGGAGCACGATGGCCGTGCGCAGATCCTCCGGCAGGTTTTCGATCGCCCGATTCACCGTATCGCGAATCTCATCGGTGAGCAGCAGGCCCTCCGGCGTCTCGGACTCGGCCAGGCGGGCGTGCAAATCGTATTGTTCCGGATCCTGCAAATCCAGATCGTAGTCCATGGGACGCCGCTTGGTCGCCACCAGAGCGTTCTTGGCGGTGTTGATGGCGATTCTGTAAAGCCAGGTGTAGAAGGCGCTATCGCCGCGAAACGACTGCAACGCACGGAACGCTTTGACGAAAGCCTCCTGTGCGATGTCTTCAGCCTCGGTTGCATCGTGCACGTAACGCATGATCAGCTTCAGCACCTTGTGCTGGTATCGCAGGACCAATAAATCGAACGCCGCGCGCTCGCCACGCTGGACTCTTTCGACCAGTTTGAGGTCACTCTCTTCGACGCTCATGGGTGATCACAAACCGGCGAGCTTAGTCTCACGCCTGTCGCGATAGACCCTCCCGTCGGGGAAAAGTTCGACATTTCCCTCACCGGGACGACCAAACGTGAGTTCGCGCACACAAGATGGATTCTATCAGCGGCACCGGGACGTAAGAGCCCGAGTTATTCATGAACAACGGACAGCTCGTCAGGAGGCCGGATTCGGCCGCCGTCGGCGATTATGCGATGGCTCATGAATAACGCAGCGAGCGCCTGCCTCAAGCATTCCGGGTGAGCCGCGCAACCAGGGCCGCAAGGCGCTCGGGGGGAGGTTCCAAACTCAAGCAATAGGCGTAAAGCAGCGGGTCCGGCAGCTCCAGCAGGTGCCGGAAGGCTTCCTGCTCCTCGTCTGCGGCCGTGCAATAGCATTCATCCAGGTAGCGCGTCAGCAAGATATCGAGTTCCTTCATCCCCCGGCGGCAACGCCAGCGCAATCTGCCGGTCTCCACCGCCATCAGTGGCGCCGAAGGACCATCATCTGCTTGATCTCCGCGATGGCCTTGGCCGGATTTAGATCCTTCGGGCATGCCTCAGTGCAATTCATGATGGTGTGGCAGCGATAGAGTCGGAAGGGATCCTCGAGATTGTCCAACCGCTCCCCCGCCGCCTCGTCGCGGCTGTCGACGATCCAGCGGTAGGCCGCCAACAGGGCCGCGGGTCCCAGGTAGCGGTCACTGTTCCACCAGTAGCTGGGGCAACTGGTGGAGCAGCAGGCGCAAAGAATGCAAGCCGACGGGCGGTCCACCTTCTCCTGATCCTCTTTGGACTGCAGCCGCTCGGTATCCGGCGGCGGCGGCGTGCGCGTCTGCAGCCAGGGTTTGATCGAAGCGTACTGTGCGTAGAAGTTGGTCAGATCGGGCACCAAATCCTTGATGACCGGCAGGTGCGGCAGCGGATAGATCGTGATGTCGTGCTTGACGTCGGCGCAGGCGCTGATACAAGCCAGAGCGTTCTTGCCGTCGATGTTCATGGCGCAGGAGCCGCAGATTCCCTCGCGGCACGAGCGCCGAAAGGTGAGCGTCGAGTCGATCTCGTTCTTGATCTTGATCAGGGCGTCCAACACCATCGGGCCGCAGTGATCCATGTCGAGTTCGTAGGTATCGAACCGTGGATTCTCCTTCGCATCGGGATCGAAGCGATAGATCTTGAACACACGGACATTCGTAGAGCCCGACGGCGCTTTGTAGAGACGCCCGTCTCGGCGTACTTTGGAATTGGCCGGAAGGAAAAATTCAGCCATCGTATCCTCAATAGGTGCGCGCTTTGGGCGGGATTGATTCGACCTCATCGGTCAAGGTATTCAAATGCACGGGCCGATAGTCGAAGCGGCTGGCACCCGAGGAGTCCACCCAGCAAAGCGTGTGCTTCAGCCATTTTTGATCGTCCCTGTTCGGATAGTCTTCGCGTGCCTGAGCGCCGCGGCTCTCCTGGCGATTCGCGGCCGAATGCAGTGTGGCCACCGCCTGTCCCAGCAAGTTGTCCAGTTCCAGGGTCTCGATGAGATCGCTGTTCCACACCAAGGAACGATCGGCGACCTGGACGTCGGCGAATGATGCGAACACCTCGGCCAGTTTGCGCCTGCCTTCATCCAGGCTCTCTGCGGTGCGAAACACCGCCGCGTCGCTCTGCATCACCCGTTGCATGTTCAAGCGGATATCGGCGGTGCGCAGCGAACCCTTCGCATGTCGAAGCCTGTCCAGGCGCTCGATCGCCGGTGCCGCCGCATCCGCCTTCAGTGCGCGGTGGGGCATGCCGGGCTTCAATACCCGCCCGCAATGCTGAGCCGCTTCGCGGCCGAAAACCACCAGATCCAGCAGGGAGTTCGAGCCTAAGCGGTTCGCACCGTGCACCGAGACGCAGGCCGCCTCGCCGACCGCCATCAGGCCGTGCACCAAACTCTCGCCGGCCGCCGTCCGCGTCACAACCTCGCCCTGCACATTGCAAGGGATGCCGCCCATGTTGTAGTGGACCGTCGGCAGTACGGGTATCGGCTCCTTGGTCACGTCCACGCCGGCGAATATGCGGGCGGTCTCCGCAATGCCCGGCAATCGCTCTTTGATCACCGCGGGACCTAGGTGTTCCAGATGCAGATCGATGTGGTCCTTGAGCTTGCCGACGCCCCTACCCTCGCGTATCTCAATGGTCATCGAACGGCTGACGACATCGCGGGATGCCAGGTCTTTGGCGTTCGGCGCGTAGCGCTCCATGAAGCGCTCGCCCAGCGAATTGGTCAGATAGCCGCCCTCGCCTCGCGACCCCTCGGTAATCAGGCAGCCGGCCCCATAAATGCCCGTGGGATGGAACTGGACGAACTCCATGTCCTGCAGGGGCAGCCCGGCTCGCAACGCCATACCTCCGCCATCCCCGGTGCAGGTGTGAGCGGATGTGCAGGAAAACCAGGCACGCCCATAACCGCCCGTGGCCAAAATCACCCGGTGCGCTCTGAAGCGATGCAGCGAACCGTCGGCCATGTCGAGCGCCACCACGCCGCGGCACTCGCCATTTTCCATAATCAGGTCGAGTGCGAAATATTCGATGAAGAAACTCGCCTCGTGTTTCAGGGATTGTTGATACAGCGTGTGGAGCATGGCATGGCCGGTACGATCCGCCGCGGCACAGGTCCGCTGCGCAATTCCCTTGCCGTAGTGAGTGGTCATGCCGCCAAACGGCCGCTGATAAATGCGTCCATCCTCGGTGCGCGAAAAAGGCACGCCGTAATGTTCGAGTTCTATGACCGCCGCGGGCGCCTCCTTGCACATGAATTCGATGGCGTCCTGGTCGCCCAGCCAGTCCGAACCCTTGACGGTGTCGTACATATGCCAGCGCCAGTCATCGGCACCCATATTGCCGAGTGCGGCGGAGATTCCTCCCTGCGCGGCCACCGTATGGCTGCGCGTGGGAAAAACCTTGGTAAGGCACGCCGTCGACAGTCCGGCCTCGGCCAAACCGAAAGTGGCGCGCAATCCCGCGCCGCCGGCGCCGACGACGACCACGTCGTACGTATGATCGATGAATTTATAGTCGCTCATAGCCTGGAGAATCCGAACACAACGCGCAAAATCGCAAAAATACCGGCGCCACCGGCCAGCACGTGCAGAAACTTGAGCACCATGAGACTCAAGACTTTCATGCCGTGCGAGGTGACGTAGTCCTCGACGATCACCGTGGTGCCAAGATAGGAATGATAGGTGAGCACGGCCACCAACAGCGCTCCTAAAAATCCACTGACGGGCACCGACAGCCAAGTGCGCACAGTTTCATAGTCAAGGCTAGGAAGCGTGAGTAATGAAAATAAAAACCACAGTGTCAAAGGGATCAATGCCACTGCCGTGACCCGTTGCGCCCACCAATGCGTGGTGCCGTCTTTGGCAGAGCCCAAGCCCAGCACTCGACTCAAAGGACTTCGCAGACTCATAGGCGGGGCCACACCCAAGCCGCTATACCCACGGTCAATGCGGCCGCGCCGAGCACCGCAGCCCAGCCGCTGACACGACGTTGCGTGCGCTCGAAACCCCGTCCTGCATCCCAGAACAGGTGGCGCACGCCGTTCAACAGGTGGTACATGAACGCGAATGTCCAACCGAGCATGAGGGCCAAACCTGCAGGACCTTTGAAAAATCGCAGAGCGGAGGCATAGGCATCCGCGCCGTCCGCCAAGCACACCAGCCAGTAATTCAGTGCAACCAGACCCACCGCCAGCCCCGCACCGGTGATCCGATGCAAGATCGACAGTGTGTTGCCGATTTGCCAGCGGTAAATCGTCGCGTGGGGAGAGGTCGGACGGACGCGTGCGGGCATCATCGCTCCATATGATCAGAGAACACGCGCGTCACCGTTAGAAATCGATGCAGCGGCCACGGAGTTCCCAGTCGCCGAAGCGCGTGGGCTCGGGGCCTTGTCGCCCGCCGATCTCGGCCGGCACATTCTCGCAAACCGGCGTCTTCGCATCCGCGGGCGGCATTGAAGGCACTGAATCTTCGGAATTCGGCGTCACGAACGAAAGTTTGCCAGAAAATACGCATGAACGGTGCATTCGCGTGGACTTGACATCGCGCGTGGCGCACCCATCTTATAGCTGATGACCATTGATTCAGCCTCGGCCGGCCGTTTGACGCATCTGGGAGTTTTGCGATTTAGCGGCCCGGATTCTCTGAGCTTCCTGCAGGGACAATTGTCCAACGACACGCAGCGGCTGGCCGGCAACACATCCCTGTTGGCGGCCTATTCCAGTGCACAGGGGCGAGTGCTCGCGCTCATATATCTGCTGCCGCACTCCAGCGGAGTGCTTGGCATTCTGCCGCGCGAAATCTTGCCGGCGACCATGGAGCGCATGCGCAAGTTTGTCATGCGTGCCAAGGTCAAGATCGAGGACGCCGGCGATTCTCTCGCCGTGGGCGGCCGCTTCACCGTATCTTCGTCGAGCGGTGCCATGCCCTCGAGCGGTACCGTACCGTCCAGCCGCGCCATACTTCCGAGCGGCGGCTACACCGAAACCGATGGCATGGGCGTAGCGCCGGTCGCTCGCGACGCGAACCGCCACTGGCTCATCGCAGCTCCACAAGCCTTTGCCTCCGTCGATGCCAGCGAGGCGCAGCGTGTGGAGAATGAATGGCGGCTCGCGGACATCCGCGCCGGATTGCCGCAAATCTACGCGGCCACCAGCGAGGCCTTCGTCGCGCAAATGTTGAATCTCGACCTGCTGGACGCGATCAGCTTCACCAAGGGCTGCTACACCGGACAGGAAATCATCGCGCGCACCCAGCATCTGGGACGCATCAAGCGCCGCTTATATCGCTTGTCGCTGCCTCCCGGGGCCTGGAGCATCGGGCAGGCGCTGCGCTTGAGCGACGGCCGTCAAGGCCGATTGACGGAAGTCATCGACAGCGGCGGAGGCATCGAGGCGCTGGCGGTTCTCACGGTAGAGCCCGGGCCGACCGCGGATCTCGATCCGGGCACCGCCGAGATCGCCGTGCCCGCCACGGAGCTGCCGCTGCCCTACGCGCCGGCTTGACGATCGAAGATTGGTTCAAAGATCGATGAGCTGAACATCATCGGCGGACAGCGCTTGACCGAGGAAAGCGCTGCCGACGCGGGCGAAACGTGCCGCACCGTCGGTGGCGAGCCAGCTCACCGTGCCGGCAGGACCGCCGTGAACATCGGCCGCAGCGCCGCCGTGCAGATGCGCGGCGACCGCGGCAGCCGTGGTCAGCGCAGAATCCACCACCCGGATCGAGCGCGGCAGCACCGCGGTAATGGCTTCGACCAGTACCGGAAAATGCGTGCATCCCAACACCAGGGTATCGGGAGCGCCTTCTCTTAAGAAAATAGGCTCGAGGTAGCGGCGCGCGACCGCCTGCGCAATCGGGCCCGAGGTCCAGCCTTCCTCCGCCATGGCAACGAACAAGGAGCAAGCCCTCGAGGTGATTCGCGCACCGGGATTCGCCCGTTGGATGGCAGACTCGTAAGCACCGCCGTTGATGGTCCCCTCAGTGGCAATTACCGCGATGTGCTGTGAAGCGGAAGCGGCAACCGCTGCCGCAGCTCCGGGTTCGATCACACCGATCACCGGCAACGCAGGATACTGGGCGCGCAATGCCTCGAGCGAGGTAGCCGAAGCCGTGTTGCAAGCCACCACCAAGCAGCGAATATCGCGGCCGACCAATGCCGCTGCGCATTGTAGAGAATATCGAACCACGCTCTGCGCGCTCTTCGTGCCATAGGGCAGCCGTGCGGTGTCGCCGAGATAGATGAAGTCTTCCCATGGCATCGCGAGTCGCAGAGCCTTGAGCACGGTCAAGCCGCCGACGCCGGAATCGAATACGCCAATGGGGCGGGATCGAGCGCTCAACGCCGCGTTCAAAACTCTGGGCGCATGTGCGGAAACAGCAGCACGTCGCGGATCGAGGGCGAGTTGGTATAGAGCATGACCAGTCGATCGACTCCCAACCCAAGCCCCGCGGTGGGCGGCATGCCGTATTCCAACGCGCGCACGTAGTCCGCATCGTAGTACATGGCTTCTTCGTCGCCCGCATCCTTGCGCGCCACCTGGTCCTTGAAGCGCTGCGCCTGATCTTCAGCATCGTTCAGCTCGGAAAATCCGTTGGCCAGCTCGCGTCCGCCGATGAAGAACTCCCAGCGATCCGTGATGAATGGATCCTTATCATTGCGCCGCGACAGCGGCGACACCTCCGCAGGATATCCGTAGGCGAAGGTAGGCTGGATCAGCGTATGCTCGCCCGTGCGCTCGAAGATCTCGATTTGCAGCTTGCCCGGACCGTCACCCGCCTTGTAGGGAATCTTCATCTGATCGCAGACACGGCGCAAATAGGCCGTATCGCGCAATGACATCGGATCCAGATCCGGATTGTTCGCCAGAATGATGTCTTCGATGCTCATGCGGTTGAAGCTCTTCGAAAGATCGAACTCCGTACCCTGATAGATCAGTTTGCGCGTGCCCAACAGCGCATCGGCCAGGCCCTGAAACAGCGTCTCGATCAATTCCATCAGATCGCCGTAGTCGGCATAGGCCTGGTACAGCTCGAGCATGGTGAATTCCGGATTGTGCTGCGTCGATACACCCTCGTTGCGGAAATTCCGGTTGATCTCGTAGACCCGCTCGAAGCCGCCCACGGTCAGGCGCTTCAGGTAAAGCTCCGGCGCGATGCGCAAGTACATTCCCACGTCCAATGCATTGTGGTGGGTCTTGAAGGGGCGCGCGGCAGCGCCGCCGGGTATGGGATGCAGCATCGGAGTTTCCACTTCGAGGAAACCGCGCGCATCGAGGAAGGCACGCAAGTAGCGCACGATGCCGACACGCATCTCGAACACGCGCCGGCTGTCCTCGTTCATGATCAGATCGACATAGCGGCGCCGGTAGCGTGTCTCGGTATCGGTAATCCCGTGCCACTTGTCCGGCAACGGCCGCAGCGACTTGGTCAGCAGCACGGCCCGATCGGCCTTGACCGTCAACTCGCCGGTCTTGGTCAAGAACAGGACGCCTTCGACTCCGATCACATCGCCGATGTCCCAGGTTTTGAAGTCCTCGTAAGTGTCGTGCAGCGTATCGCGCTCCAGTCGAAGCTGAATGCCTCCGCTACCGTCTTCGATCTTCGCGAAACTCCCCTTGCCCATGACATTCTTGCGGCGCAGGCGCCCGGCGACACTCACCCGGACCGCGTCGGCCGCGAGCGCCTCGGGCGATTTGCCGCCGTAGGCGGTCAATAGATCGCCGGCCAGCGCATTGCGGCGAAAGTCGTTCGGAAAGGCAATGCCCCGCTCACGGATCTTCGCCAGTTTTGCCCTGCGTTCGCCGATCAAATGATTTTCGTCGTTGTCGCTCATAGTCGCCGATCTATAGGCCTTGTTTTAGGCTGGCTTGCATGAAGTCGTCCAGTGCGCCGTCGAGCACGGCAGTGGTATTGCCGATCTCCACCCCGGTGCGCAAGTCCTTGATGCGCGACTGATCGAGCACATAGCTGCGAATTTGGTTCCCCCAGCTGACGTCGGACTTCGAGTCCTCCAGTACCTTGGCGGCGGCGTTGCGCTTGTTGAACTCCAGTTCGTACAGCTTGGCCTTGAGCATTTTCATCGCCGTGGAGCGATTCTTGTGCTGGCTGCGCTCACCCTGGCAGGCCACCACGATGCCGCTCGGCATATGCGTGATGCGCACGGCGGATTCGGTTTTGTTCACGTGCTGCCCGCCCGCACCGCTCGACCGGTACACATCCGTACGCAGGTCCGCCGGATTGATCTCGATGTCGATGTCATCGTCGACTTCGGGCGACACGAACACCGACGCAAACGAGGTATGTCGGCGATTGCCGGAATCGAACGGAGATTTGCGCACCAGGCGATGCACGCCGGTTTCGGTGCGCAGCCAACCGTATGCGTAGTCGCCGATCATGTTGACGGTCGCACCCTTGATGCCGGCCACTTCGCCGTCGCTCTGATCGATGATTTCGGTCTTGATGCCATGCGAGTCGGCCCACTTCAAGTACATGCGCAGCAGCATCTGCGCCCAGTCCTGCGCTTCGGTGCCGCCGGCGCCGGCTTGAATATCCAGAAAGGCGTTGTGCGAGTCCATCTGGCCCGGAAACATGCGCTGGAATTCGAGTTTTTCCACCTCGGCGGCGGATCGATTCACATCCGCCTCGATGCCGGCGGCGGCCGAAGCATCCGACTCCAGCGCGGCAAGTTCGATCAGTTCCGAGGCATCGTTCAAGCTCTGCTTCAAGCGATCCAGGCTGCCCACCACTTGCTCGAGCTTCGCCCGCTCTTTGCCCAGATCTTGCGCGCGCTCCGGGTTGTCCCAAATGCCGGGCTGCTCCAATTCGCGCGCTACTTCCTGCAGGCGTTCGTGCTTGTTCTCGTAATCAAAGATACCTCCTCAAGGAATCGGTGCGTTCCTCGAGATCTTTGATGGATCGTTTGATCTGGTTGATTTCCATGGGCGCGAATCCTAGCACATCGGCTAGCCGGGCTTGAGGTGCTGGCAATTGAGTTGAACCAGCTCGGCGCCGCGGAATTCATTGACCTCCAGACGGTATGCCAGTTCGACCGTGGCACCTCTTTGCAAATCGAGGCCGGCGCTGGGACCGGACAGATGCCCGAAGGCAATCGCGTCGATCGGCTCCCTCAAAGCCTGCTCGGGATCGAGCATCAGCTTCATATGCTTGCCGCCGACGACTCTGGAGTCCACCACCTTGAACCGCCCGTCAAATACGGGCTCGGGGAATCCTTGACCCCAGGGGCCCGCCCCGCGCAACGCCAGCGCCGTTTCGATGCACAGCTCGTCGGCGCTCAGCGCGCCATCCGAGTAAATCACGCCCCTCAAGGTCTCGCGTCCGGCGCGCGCCGCGACCTCCGCCGCAAATGCCGTTTTGAACGCGGGTAGGCTTGCCTCGCGCAGCGTAAGCCCGGCAGCCATGGCATGACCGCCGAACTTGTCGATGAGGCCGGGCGTTGCGGCGGCGATGCTGTCGAGGGCATCGCGAATGTTCACCCCCGACACCGAGCGCGCGGAGCCGCGCAGCGAGCCATCCTCGGCGCGGGCAAAGGCAATCACCGGCCGGTGCAGCCTATCCTTGATCCGACCCGCGACCAGTCCTACCACGCCCTGATGCCAGCTCTCGTCGAACAAACACACGCCGAGCGATTCAGCCGCCTCACCGAGCAAGGCGTCGGCCAGTTCCAGAGCCTCGAGCTGCATGCGCTGTTCGATCTCGCGCCGCTCATCGTTCAATGCACTGAGCTGCCCGGCCAAACGCGCGGCTTCATCGGGCCGATCGGTCAGCAGGCAGGCAATGCCGACGCTCATGTCGGTCAAGCGTCCGGCCGCATTCAATCGCGGTGCCACCGCGAAACCCAAGTCAGCGGCCGTCAGCTGTTTGGGGAGGCGTCCGGCCGCCTCGAGCAATGCGCCTATCCCCGCGACGCAGCGACCGGCGCGAATTCGCTTGATGCCCTGCGAAACCAGGATCCGATTGTTGTGATCCAGAGGTACCACGTCGGCAACCGTACCCAGGGCCACCAAATCCAGCAGCTGTGCGACTTTGAAGCTTTGCTCACCCAGCACCTTCGCCAGTGCCGCGGCCAGGTAGAAGGCCACCCCGACGCCGGCCAGTGCACGGCTGCCGAACCGGCTGTCCGGCAAGTTGGGATTCACGATCACGGCCGCTCGCGGCAGTACGGCGCCGGGCAGGTGATGATCGGTGATCAGCACCGGCACGCCCAGGGCGAGGGCAGCCTCCACGCCCGCCACGCTCGAAACGCCGTTATCCACGGTCACGATCAACGACGGTGTGCGCGTCGCGGCCAGCGACACGATTTCCGGCGTGAGACCGTAGCCGAAACGAAATCGATTGGGCACCAGAAAATCGACATGTGCGAACTGCATGGCGCGCAAGGCCCTGACCATCAGGGCCGTGCTGGTGGCACCGTCGGCATCGAAATCGCCGACGATGAGCACCCTCCCGGCGGCGCGATGCTCGGCCAGCAGTTGCGCGGCCGCATCCAGACCCTCCAACGACCCCACCGGCAGCAGACGCTCCAAGGATAAGTCGAGGTCCGATTCCTGTTCGATGCCGCGCGCGGCATAGACGCGCCTCAAGACCGGATGCAAATGTGCCGCGAATTGGCAGGCATGAGGCGACCGGCGCCTGATCTCCATGAACGTCACGCGAAAAACTCCCACCACGGCCTGCTTCTGCGCCAAAAACGGCGGGCTGCCTGGCGCGTCACACTGAAGCATCGCTCGCCGGCGGATATGTCCAGCCGCGATAGACGGCCTGCGCGCAACTGGGCTGCCGCCGGCTTCAGCCAGCGCGACTCGATGTCATCCCATTCGGCGCTGCCGGGAGCCGCGGCGGCCACAATCACACCGCCGACCGAAGTATCGCCGGGGGAATTGCTGGAGAGATCGCTGGGGGGATGGCTGAGCGCCTCGAAATACATCTCATCGCCCGCCGCCCAACCCCGCACCCGGGGCAGGGAATGGAGCGCTGCTCCGCCGCCCCAAAGCCACAGCCCGCTGATGCGCGGCAACCCAACGCCTGCGCGGCCGCTTTTTTCATTCCGCTCGAACAACCACATCTCCAATTCGCTCATCAGCCGCCGCAGGCGCGGCGCATCGGGCCCCACCGGCAGATATGCTTCGATATGACGGTCCAGAATCTGCTCGGGGTCGCGCGTCGCGACATCGAGTGTCCGGTCAAAGATGCAGAAGAGGTGGCCCGATCTGCCTGCCGCCAATCGGATGCCCGAATCATTCCATACCCGGTTGAAGTCCGCGGCGAGCTGCGCTGCGTCCGCCGCACTCAGCGACAGGATACCGTCTCCGGACAATCGAACGTCAGCCATTTCGGCGACATAGTGAACCGGCGTTGCCAGGCACACCCAGGTGCCGTCCACGGGTCCCGTTTGGGCGAACAGACATGCTGGCGCGACTGCCGGCGGGGTCGTGTCCGCCGGCGCGATGACGCGGAATGCATCGGCGCGCCAGTCGCTGACCGGGCTGCAAGCGCCGGCTCGCGCCAACAACTGCTCGAGAAGGGCTGAGCGGCTCGGCTCGAGCGGCAAGCGCGCATTGATGCGAAAATACCGGCTGGACACGAACGCTCCGGGAATTTTTTCAGTATCTTAAGCGCATGCGGTTCACCCAGGAGTCAAGTTCGGGCATCAATGTCATTCGCGCCCATGGCGGCGGGGAACTGCGGGTGAACGACAACACCTATCGTGGCGCGCTCATCTTGAGCGCATCAACGGTGATTGCCGAGCCGAACATCCTGAAACTCGAGGATCTCATCGCCATCGATGTGTCGCGCCTGCTTGCACTCGAACCGGAACTGGTTCTGCTCGGAACGGGCATGCGCCAGATCTTCCCGGCGCCGTCGTTCGGTGCGCAATTTTTGCGCGCCGGCATCGGATTTGAAGCCATGGACACCGGCGCCGCCTGCCGAACCTTCAACGTGCTGGTGGGGGAGCAACGACGCGTGGCGGCGCTATTGCTGGTGTGAATACGAAAAAAAATAGCAGGGCGATAAGCGAAATCCACAACCAAACTAATATCG
This sequence comes from Gammaproteobacteria bacterium, assembly GCA_021323735.1. Lineage (GTDB taxonomy): Bacteria > Pseudomonadota > Gammaproteobacteria > Steroidobacterales > Steroidobacteraceae > Bog-1198. The sequence continues at coordinate 6,315 of JAJPKM010000038.1, read as the reverse complement.
AGGAATATTCTTCTTCTTATTGATCTTATTGTTGTTTTCGATTAGCTATGCCAGCCTAGCGCCCCGCAATGGATCTTCCCGACGGCTCGCAGTAGAACATACCGACTTATCTGTCGCAAGTCCCCGACAATCAAGTGCAATTCCCATGCAAAAATGATTTTTCGCAGGTGTTTTTAATTATTTTTCAATATTTTATAAATATAATCTAGAAATTACTTAATCAAAGGAAGGTAGCTCAAAGGATCCACGGGTTTGCCGTTGCGGCGGATTTCGAAGTACAACGCCGGCTTCTGCGGAGCGCCTTCCCCCATGTGTCCGATCACTTGCCCTAGGGTCACGTCTTGCCCTTCGTGCACCAGCGACTCACGGCAGTGCGCATAGGCGGAAAGCCAACTCTCGCCATGCTTGATGATGATCAGATTCCCGTACGCGCGGATGCCGTTGCCGCTGTACACCACGCGGCCTGTTGCCGCAGCACGGATATCCTGACCCAACCTTCCCGACAGAAGAATTCCGCCACCGGACACCGGCTGCGGTGCGGCCGATGTTCGATCGGTGGGCCACGCCCAGGAGAACCCCGCCGAAGCCCTCAGGGGCGGAACCGGTGCAGAAGGCATCGGCGCAGGGGAAGCCGGTGCAGGGGAAGCCGGCAGATGCGAGCTCGATTCCGATGGAACTCGATCATTCGGGAAGGGTTTGCGTTTTTCGGACCGAGCCGGAACACCGGGAGCGAGCACGAGCGCTTGACCTACGGCAATACGAAAATCAGGCCCAATGTGATTCCACTTAGCCAGGTCGCGATAGTCGAGACCATAGCGCCATGCGATGCCGTACAAAGTGTCCTGCGGCTGCACGACATAGACGCTTGGGCTTTCGCCTCTCGGCCTCCCGGCGCTTAGGCTATCGCTCCCTGGCCGCTCACCCCCCGAGTCCGCGCAGCCGCCTAGCAGCAGGCAGAGGCTGAGCACAGGGATCGAACGCCGGCAGTGCAAAGCCTGTGAGCCTAACGTTGCAAGCCGGAAACCAATGGTACGAAGCTGACCGCGCCGAGCGACTGGCGATCGATCCGCGACTCGCCCTTGGTGTAGCGGAACAGTTCCTGACGCCCCTCGGGTCCGACAGGGGCGATCAGACGCCCCCCCAGCTTCAGCTGATCGAACAGCGCTTGAGGCACGCTATGCGGTGCGGCCGTCAATAAAATTCCATCGAACGGCGCGCGCGCCGCCCAGCCGATATTGCCGTCGTCATGGCGAAAATTCACGTTGCGAATCCGCAGCTCACGCAAGGTGCGCCGCGCCCGGCCGAGCAACGGCGCAATGCGTTCGATGGTGTAGATCTCCTTCACCAGGGGGGACAATACCGCGGTCTGATAGCCGCAGCCCGTTCCGATCTCCAGCACCCGCAGCACCTCTCCGGCCGCGAGCAGCGCCTCGGTCATCCTTGCCACCACGAAAGGCTGCGATATGGTCTGACCGAATCCGATTGGCAATGCCGTGTCCTCATAGGCTCGGCTGGCCAACGCCTCGTCCATGAACAGATGCCGCGGCACGTTGCGTATGCGGTCAAGCACCCGTTGATCGGCGATCCCCTGCTCCTGCAACCGCTGCACCAGGCGCTCGCGGGTCCGCGCCGAGGTCATACCGATGCCGTTGAGGCGCGGACCTTCCATGAAACTAGTCAACCTCTAGCCACTTCTTCAGATCCGGCATTGCCGTATGCCGCGTCAGGTCGATTTGCAGCGGAGTGATGGACACGTAACCCTCGGCCACCGCATGAAAGTCTGTGCCGGGCCCCGCGTCCTGGCCCGCACCGGCATTTCCCACCCAATAGACGTCGCGGCCGCGGGGATCCTTCGCCTTGACGATAGGCTTGGCGCGATGCCGGCTTCCCAGCCGCGTGACCTTGATGCCGCGCAGTTCTCCGGCGGGCAGGTCCGGAACATTGACATTGAGGATCACCGGCCCCCCGTCGAAGCCCTGCGGCGGCCGGCGTGCCATGCGGCGCACGAGCTGGGCGGCCACCTGCGCGGCGCTTGCGAAATTTCGCGGACTGTCCGGCGTCAGGCACAGCGACACCGCGACAGCCGGCAGCCCCAGGAAGCGGCCTTCGACCGCGGCGGCCACCGTGCCGGAGTACAGTGTGTCATCGCCAAGATTCGCGCCATCGTTCACACCCGACACCACGATGTCATGCTCGAAATCGAACAGGCCGGAGATCGCCAAATGCACGCAGTCGGTCGGCGTGCCGTTGACATAGTAGGCATCCGCTTCATAGCGCACGGCTCGCACCGGCATATCGAGAGTCAATGAGTTGCTGGCTCCGCTGCGATTGCGATCCGGTGCCACGACGGTCACGGCACCGAGCGGTTTGATCGCTTCGGCAAGCGCCGCCAAACCCTCGGCGCGGTAACCATCGTCATTCGAAAGAAGAATCTTCACTATTTAACAGCCTGCGCCGCGCTGGCGGGTGTCGCCGTGCGGACTATACTGTAACGCTGGAAACCACGATAGCCGACGACTACCCATGGCGAAGAAACCCTCGAGTGAGCGGCGCAACCCGCAGGATATGTCCGCCGATGCCGGCGTGTTTCGCGCCGCGATGCGCGACGTCAAACCGCTGGCTCAGGTGGCCGCGGCCGCAGGCCTTACCAAACTCAAGCCCCGGGTGCGGGCACGCAGGCCGCAAGGCGTCGCGGAGAATCTCGATGCCATCATGCCCCTGATCGCGACATCCGACGGCGGCGAGGCCGCGAACCTGGAAGAGGCGGCGGCCGGCGGTGCGGCACTGTCGTTTCATCGTGCAGGCGTACGTATCCAAGTGATGCGCCGGCTGCGGCGGGGCCTGTATCCCACCGAGGATGAACTGGATCTTCACGGCATGACCCAGACCGAGGCCCGCAATCGCCTGGCCGATTTCATCGCGCGCAGCCGCGATTCGGGTCGTCGCTGCGTGCGCATCATCCACGGCAAGGGCTCACGCTCCGCACGCGGCCCGGTGCTCAAGACCGCCGTGAATCTGTGGCTGCGCCGGCATATGGACGTCATGGCATTCACCTCCGCCCGGGCAATCGACGGAGGGACCGGCGCGGTTTACGTGCTGCTGCGCGCGTAGGAGCCTATCTTAAGTATTCCGCGTCGCGTTGGCCCGGCAGAGGAGCATGCATCGCGCGGCGTCGGCCCGCCGCACCAGCCCGAGCACTCAGCGCGCCAGCAGCACCGAGGCCATGGCGGCCAAACCCTCTTTGCGCCCGATAAATCCCAAGCGCTCCGTGGTGGTCGCCTTGATGTTGATGAGGTGCGCCGGCACGTCCAAGTCCTGCCCCAGGTTCGCGGCCATGGTGCCGCGATGCGCGGCGACGCGCGGCGCCTCGGCGAGCACGGTGATGTCGGCATTGACCAGGTGCAGTCCCGCCGCCCTCATGCGCTCCGCGACCACGCGCAGGAATACCCGGCTGTCCGCGCCGCGATAGCGCGGGTCGGTATCGGGAAAATGCTGGCCGATATCGCCGTCCCCCATGGCGCCGAGCAGCGCGTCGCACAGGGCATGAATGACGACGTCGCCGTCCGAATGAGCGACGACGCCTTGGCTGTGCGCGATACGCACGCCCCCGAGCACGACGTGATCCCCCTGCCCAAAGGCGTGCACATCCATCCCCTGCCCGACTCTCATGTCACTGCTCTCCCCCATCTTGAGAATACCCGCCGCGGCCTGAAGATCCTCTGCGCGCGTGAGTTTGATATTGAAGGGCGAACCGCTCACCAGCCGCGCGCGAATGCCGATTCGCTCCATGGCCTGCGCCTCATCGGTTACCGCCACGCCCGCGCGAGCCGCCTCGTCGAGCGCCCGGCGCAAAGCCGCAAATGCAAAAACCTGCGGTGTCAGGGCGCGCCACAATCCGGCGCGATCCACGGTCTCGACGCCGTTCGGCAGCACACGCCTGACCGTATCGACGATCGGTGCGGCGAGGACTGCACCGGAAACATCCCCAGCTGATTCACCTTCATTCGAGCGATCATCGAGCGCATCGGCAAGCGCCTGGATATCCTGGCGGCTCAAACACGGACGCGCGGCATCGTGCACCAGAACCCAGTCGTCGTCAGCGGCTCGCGAGACCAGAAATTCCAAACCGCCCATGACCGAATCGTGCCGCTGCGCGCCGCCGACGGCGGTGAATAGTTTGGGCGAGTTCAATCGCGCCGCCACCTGGGGCCAATGCGCGTCGCCGGCCGCCAGGACGACCACGATGGCGTGGATGCGGGGCTCCGCCAGCAGCGCCCGGAGCGACCATTCGAGCACGGTTTTGCCCAATAGGGGAGTGTATTGCTTGGGGAGTGTGCTCGGCTGACTCGAGGCAAAGCGTTCACCACGGCCCGCGGCAGGAACTATCGCCCACAGGCGGCGCTCCGCCCACACCTTCATTCCGCGCGGGCGGTGACGGGACTGGCCGGGGCGGCCGGGGCCGGCGTATTGACGCGCACGACTTGGTAGAAGGTTTCGCTGGCGGCCACCATGCCCAGTTCGCTACGCGCGCGCTCCTCGAGCGCCGTCAAACCGCTTTTGAGATTGGCCACTTCGGCGCCCAGCTGCCGATTGCGCTCGCTTAGCTCTAGGTTGGCCGCTCTTTGCGTAGTAACCGCAGCCTCGAGTCCCGACACTTCGCGTAGTCCTCGATCGGAAAGCCATAGACGACCCTGAAGCAGGATCAGTGTGGCGGCCAGTAGAGCGGCGAAAATCCTCATGGGGACATAAGCTTAGCACGAAGTCTTAAGAAATTGGAACCGACAGCGCACGCGCTCCCAGGTAGTTGGCCTTCGCGCCCAGCTCGCCCTCGATGCGCAACAGCTGGTTGTATTTGGCGATGCGATCGGAGCGCGACATCGAACCGGTTTTGATCTGCGTCGCCGTGGTCGCCGCCGCGATATCCGCGATGGTGGCATCTTCGGTCTCCCCGGAGCGATGCGAGACGACCGCGGCGTACTTGGCCTTGAATGCCATGTCGATGGCGGCGAGAGTCTCGGTCAGGGTGCCGATTTGATTCGGTTTGACGAGAATCGCGTTGGCGATTTTCTTCGCGATTCCTTCGGCGAATATCCTGGTGTTGGTGACGAACAAATCATCGCCCACCAATTGCACCTTGGTGCCCAATTTGCGCGTGAGAATCGCCCAGCCGTCCCAATCGCCTTCGCTCATGCCATCCTCGATGGTGACGATCGGATATTTCGCGACCAAACCGGCCAGATAGTCGGTGAATTCCGCTGCGTTGAACTTACGGCCTTCGGATGCAAGTTCGTAAACGCCGTCCTTGAAGAATTCGGTGCTCGCGACGTCCAGCCCCAGGTAAATGTCCTTGCCCGCGCGATAGCCGGCCTTGTCGATGGCCTCCAAGATCACCGTGATCGCCGCCTCGTTCGACGGCAGGTCGGGGGCGAAGCCGCCCTCGTCGCCCACCGCGGTATTGAGCCCCTTGGCATGCAGCACTTTCTTCAGCGTATGGAACACTTCGGCGCCGTAGCGCACGGCCTCGGAGAACGAGGGCGCTCCGATCGGCAGAATCATGAATTCCTGGATGTCGACACTGTTGTCGGCATGCGCCCCGCCATTGATGATGTTCATCATCGGCACCGGCAGGGTCAGATCGCCGCTGCGGGCCAAGTGCCGATAGAGAGGTAGGCCTTGATCGGCCGCGGCAGCCTTCGCCGCCGCCAAAGATACCGCCAAGATCGCGTTCGCGCCCAGCCTGGATTTACTGTCCGTGCCGTCGAGCTTGATCATCTTGGCATCGAGTTCTGCCTGATCTCGGGCGCTCGCGCCGAGAAGGCAATCGCGCAGTTCACCGTTGACGGCGCCGACCGCTTTGAGCACGCCTTTGCCGCCGTACCGTTTCATATCGCCGTCGCGCAGCTCGACCGCTTCGCGCGATCCGGTCGAAGCGCCCGAAGGCACCGCAGCGCGTCCGAGGATGCCGGAATCGAGAACGACGTCGGCTTCCACCGTGGGATTTCCGCGCGAATCGATGATCTGGCGGCCGCGTACATCGACGATTCGACTCATAGCAAGGATTCCTCGAAGGGTTGTCTTTTTACCGCCCGGTCCAATTCCTGAAGCGTGGTGAGCAGCGAGCGCATGCGGTCCAGCGGCCAGGCATTGGGACCGTCGGAGAGCGCTTTGGCCGGGTCAGGATGCGTCTCCATGAAAATGCCGGCCACGCCGGCCGCCACCGCGGCACGCGCCAGCACCGGGACGAATTCCCGCTGCCCGCCCGAGGAGTCTCCCCGGCCGCCTGGCAGCTGCACCGAGTGCGTCGCATCGAACACC